>NZ_AP029023.1:2413849-3017312 GCF_037076555.1 Methylophilus sp. DW102
CAACACGCCCCCCGCCATCGAAACCAGCGAGATAAACAGGATATAAGGAAAGGTAATGCGCAACAGCTCCGTGGTGAGTGCGAATTTGGCCGGGTCGCTCACAAAGCCAGGCGAGGTCAGCCGCACGATCAGCGGTGCTGCCAGCATGCCCACAATGGTGATCCCGACCAGAAACAGGCCCAGCAAACTGGCAACATGGTTGATCAAGGCCCGGGTCGCTTCTGGCGTGCGTTGCTTGCGATATTCGGAAAGGATAGGCACGAAGGCCTGGCTAAACGCCCCTTCGCCCGAGATCCGGCGTAATAGATTAGGAATCTTGAAAGCGACAAAAAAAGCATCGGTGGCCATCCCCGCGCCAAAAATACGGGCAATCAAGGTGTCACGCACAAATCCCAGCAGGCGCGAAATAAAGGTCATGCCACCCACGGTGGCCAATGCTTTCAGCAAATTCATAAATGGTGGAAAATATAGGCCCTGGTTTATTTTTTTGATCGTGAGCCGCTCCCAACGAACGGCTGACTGATTAAAAATTTGGCCGATTTTACCATGCAGGCATCCGCAGTCGAGGAAAATGCGTTTTTATCTTGCAAAAACAAAGCGAAAACAGTATGATGCACGGTTTCGTATCACACCCCTTTTGAAAGTTACAGGATAAAACGAATATGGCAAATACCGCACAAGCTCGCAAACGCGCGCGCCAATCCGTCAAAGTTAACGCGCACAACGCTGCGTTACGTTCAACTTTGCGTACTGCGATCAAAAAAGTAATCAAAGCGATTCAATCTGGTGACAAAGCTGCTGCTGTGGCTTCTTACCAAGAAAATGTCAGCGTGATCGACCGTATCGCTGACAAAAAAATCATTCACAAAAACAAAGCTGCTCGTCACAAGAGCCGTTTGACTGCAGCAATCAAAGCATTGTCCGGTGACTCACCTGCAACTTTGGTTTCTGTGAAAAAAGCAGCAGCCCCTAAAGCCGAAGCTGCACCAGCTAAAAAAGCTGCCAAGCCTCGCGCGAAAAAAGCCGCTGAATAATTTCAGTAGGGGTGCATACTAAAAAAGCCGGACTGATGTCCGGCTTTTTTATTGCCTTGATCTATTGATTACGATGATCTAGCGCATTATCGAAACCGCTGTTGCTGTTATGATCACAGCTGAAAATGCAATCTTTGCCCAGGAGAGCCCTTTGAGTTTTATTGACAAAAACTTGCTTGAGAATGAAGTGGTGATTTACCGCGCGCAGATGCACTGGATTATCTTCCTGAATACCTTCATCTACTTATTGTTGAGCGTATTGGCATGCGCATTTAATCTGCGCTTGGCACAATCCAACCAGCTATTATGGGCGATCAGCCTGCTCGGCTTCTTACTGGCCTTGATCAGTGGCATCAACAGCTATATCCGCTACAAGACCTCTGAATTTGCCATTACCAACAAACGCGTACTGATCAAGATTGGCTTCATCAGACGCCACTCGCTGGAAGTATTGCTCCATAAGGTGGAAGGCATAGGCGTCAATCAAAGCATCCTCGGCAGAGTATTCGGCTTTGGGACGATTACCGTCACAGGCACAGGCGGCACCAAAGAAACGTTTGACCAAATTGCTGCACCGCTTGAATTTAGAAAGCAGGTACAGGCAAACCTCTCCTAAGCTGCCTGCTTCAGAGACAAAAAAGCCCGGATAACCGGGCTTTTTTTGATGGCGCTGGCAAACAGTTATTCACCAATATGTAACTCGCTACGCGCCACTTTAGCGGCATTCAGCACGGCCTGCGCATCATCGCCAATCACCGTGAAATGTCCCATTTTGCGGCCTTTGCGCGGCTCATGCTTGCCATACAAATGCATTTTGAGGTTGCCGTGGGCAAAGGCTTTATCCCAAGCTGGCTCTACCTGTTTACCACTGTACAGCCAGCTATCGCCCAGGATATTCACCATCACCGCATCGCTATGCAAGCGCGGACTGCCCAAGGCTTGGCCGGTGATCACGCGCACTTGCTGTTCAAACTGATTGGTGACACAGGCATCAAGGGTGTAATGACCAGAATTGTGAGGGCGTGGCGCAATCTCATTCACCAGCAACTGGTTGCCGACCACAAAGAACTCCACCCCCAGCACGCCGACATAGTTGAGTTTGGTCGCCAGTTTTTTGGCCAGCTCTTGCGCATTGGCTTTGATCACTTCAGAACAGCGCGCCGGGGCGATACTCACATCCAGAATACCATTCAAATGGCTGTTTTCTGCCGTGGGGAAAGCTGCAATGTGGCCGTGCGCATCGCGCGCCAGCACAACAGACACTTCCAGGTCCAAAGGCAGCATTTTCTCCAGCACGCAGACTTCTTGCTTAAAGCCCTGAAAGGCAGCGACCGCTTGCTCACGGTTGGCAACACGCGCCTGACCTTTACCATCGTAACCGAAGCGCGCCACTTTGAGCACGGCAGGATACATCTCGCCACCCGCAGGCAAGTCGCTCTCCGCCATCACCGGCACAAACGGACCCACCGGCAAGCCAGCTTCTTTAAAGAACGTTTTTTCTTTCACACGATGCTGGGCAATCGCCACCGCATCCGCGCTCGGATGCACGACGGTAGACTTAGCCAAGGTAGCCAGCGTCTCGGCCGGTACATTCTCAAATTCGGTAGAGATGGCCTGACAGGTTTCCGCCATGGTTTTCAGCGCGGCCGCATCGTCATAGGCTGCACATAAATGCACATCGGCAATCATGCCTGCCGGACTGTTCTGGTCAGGGTCCAGCACAGTGACTTTATAGCCCATCTCGTGCGCTGCGATCACAAAAAAGCGACCCAGCTGGCCGCCGCCTAACATGCCCAACATGGCAGGAGGTTGAATCACGGATGATGTCATGGTTTTTCGCTCAACTCCATTGCATGCACTTTTTCAGCTTGTTTTTTGCGGAAGGTAGTTAATTTTTCTGCTAACGCCGGATCTTGATTGGCCAGCATCGCCACCGCAAACAAACCGGCATTGGCCGCACCGGCATCGCCAATGGCAAATGTCGCCACCGGGATGCCCTTGGGCATTTGCACGATGGACAATAGGGAGTCTTGCCCTTGCAGATGCTTGGAAGGTACAGGCACACCCAACACTGGCAAGGTGGTTTTTGCTGCAACCATGCCAGGCAAATGTGCGGCGCCCCCAGCCCCGGCAATAATCACCTGAAAGCCATTGCCTGCGGCAGACTCGGCAAACTCAAACATCAGGTCTGGCGTACGATGGGCAGAGACCACACGCGCCTCATAAGCGACACCAAAGTCTGCCAGCATTTGTGCAGCATTTTTCATCACTGGCCAGTCACTGTCCGACCCCATAATAATGGCTACCAAAGGTTTACTCATCCCGTTACCTTTTAATCAATGTGTTCACTTGTCATGCGTATCTGGCTTCTACAGCCAGCTACGTTTGCTTATAACAACACCAGATTGTCCCGGTGTATCAATTCTTTCTCTTCCACATACCCCAGCACGCTTTCTATTTCGCTACTGGGCTTACGTTTAATCCGTCGCACTTCATTGGCATTGTAATTGACGATGCCGCGTGCCCATTCCTTACCCGTGGCATCGACGCAAGCCACCACATCGCCGCGCTCAAACTGGCCCAGCACATCGACCACGCCAATCGGCAGCAGGCTTTTACCCTCTTTGGTCAGGACATTCACCGCGCCGTCATCCAACACCAATTTACCACCCACGCGCAGATGATCCGCCAGCCATTGCTTTTTAGCCAGCGTTTTCATTCTCACGGCTTGCAGGTGCGTCCCAATCGCCTCGCCCTGACTCAAACGTACCAGCACTTCCGGCTCGCGCCCTGATGCAATCACGGTATGTGCGCCACTGTTGGCGGCGCGCTTGGCGGCCAATATCTTGGTTAACATGCCGCCAGTACCCACTGAGCTGCCTGCGCCGCCTGCCATGCTTTCGAGCGCAGGATTGCCTGCAGTTTCAAAATTGATAAACACGGCATTCGGGTCTTTACGCGGATCGGCGGAATACAGGCCTTTTTGATCAGTCAGGATGATCAGCGCATCTGCTTCAATCAGATTCGCCACCAGCGCACCCAGGGTGTCGTTATCGCCGAAACGGATTTCTTCAGTCACCACCGTATCGTTTTCATTGATAATCGGGATGACATTGAGGTCTAGCAGTGTGCGCAAGGTGGAGCGCGCATTGAGGTAGCGCTTGCGGTCGGCCAGATCTTCGTGGGTGAGCAGCAATTGCGCCGTGTGCAACCCGTGTTGCGCAAAGCATTGTTCATACATCTGCACCAGGCCCATTTGACCAACGGCCGCAGCGGCCTGCAGCTCATTGACCTCTACCGGGCGTTTTTTCCAGCCCAGTCGCTGCATGCCTTCGGCAACCGCACCACTGGAGACCAGCACAACTTGTTTGCCCTGCTTGACCAAGGCACTGATTTGCTGTGCCCAAGCGGCAATCGCCGTCTTATCCAGGCCCTGACCATTGTTAGTCACCAGGCTGGAACCCACCTTGACGATCAGGGTTTTACTGTCTTGTATGAGTGAAACGCTCATAAAACTATTCTGTGATCGGTTGGACGGGAGTCTCTTCAAGGTCACGTTGCGCACGCGTCTGGTCTATATGATCCATGATGGCGTAGGTCAAGGCCTGGCAACCAACACCGCTAATGGCGGAGATAGGAAATACCGGACCATTCCAGCCATAGGCTTTAATAAAGTCAGCCACTTTTTGCGCACTGTCTTCCAGCATATCGATTTTATTCAGCACCAGCCAGCGGGGTTTGTCGTAGAGTTCCTGATCGTATTTTTTCAACTCGTTGACGATGGCCTTGGCTTCCTGCACCGGATCGACGCTCTCATCAAACGGCGCAATGTCAACCAAGTGCAACAGCAAGGAGGTGCGTTGCAAATGACGCAGGAACTGATGTCCCAGTCCGGCCCCCTCTGCCGCGCCCTCAATCAGGCCAGGCACATCGGCAATCACAAAGCTGCGATTGCTATCGACCCGCACCACGCCGAGGTTAGGGTGCAATGTGGTAAAAGGATAATCGGCGACCTTTGGCTTGGCGGCAGACACCGAGCGAATAAACGTCGACTTACCGGCATTAGGCATCCCCAGCAAGCCCACATCGGCCAATACTTTCAGTTCGAAATATAACTCAAAAGCTTCACCAGGCTCACCCTTGGTACATTGACGTGGAGAACGGTTGGTACTGGTTTTAAAATGGATATTCCCCAGACCGCCATTGCCGCCTTTGGCAATCAGCACTTTCTGGCCATCAGTATTCAAGTCCACCATCATCTGTCCAGTGGCCTTATCGCTAATGGTCGTGCCGACAGGCACACGCAGTATCATGTCGTCACCCCCCTTGCCATAGCAATCGGAACCGCTGCCGTTTTCGCCACGCTCGGCCTTGAAGGTCCGCGTGTAACGGTAATCGACCAGGGTATTGATGTTGCGATCTGCAATGACAAAGATGGAACCACCACGGCCACCGTCGCCACCATTGGGACCGCCCATAGGCTCGTATTTCTCACGGCGGAACGTGGCAACACCGTTGCCGCCGTCACCGGCGTAGACTTTGATGGTCGCTTCGTCAATAAACTTCATGATTCAATTTGCCTTTAAGCGCATTACTGCGTAACTCGGTGCTCAAAACCTGTGTGTATTGCAAGCTTGGGCCTACCGTGCGCCTTGCACTGCATCTTAAAATTTCTCACTGCGCGCGGACAATCCAGCGCACAACCATACAAGGCTACAATCTGATAACTATAAAGTAAAAAGCCCCGTCAAGCGACAGGGCTTTTTTCATAAAAGTGCGATTAGACCGCTTCGATGCTCACGGTATGACGCTTCAATGCGCCTTTTACAGCAAATTTTACTTTGCCTTCTACCAGTGCATACAGGGTGTGGTCTTTGCCCATGCCAACGTTTTCACCAGCGTGCATTTTAGTCCCGCGCTGACGCACGATGATGCTACCAGCGTTGACAACCGTTTCACCGAAGGCTTTAACGCCCAGGCGTTTGGCTTGTGAGTCGCGACCGTTACGTGAACTACCGCCTGCTTTTTTGTGTGCCATGTTTGATTCCTTATTCTAGCAATCTGCTCTACTCAAGCAGAACGTGCTTATTTTGCTGAAATAGTGTCGATTTGAATTTCTGTGTAGCTCTGACGATGACCTTGCGTCTTGCGGTAGTGCTTACGACGACGCATTTTGAAGATCATCACTTTGTCACCACGGCCATGTGAAACCACTGTGGCATTCACTTTTGCACCAGCTACCAACGGTGCACCAATCGTAGTTGTCTCGCCGTCTGCAATCAACAACACTTTGTCGATCACTACTGTGGAGCCAACGTCGCCAGTCAATTTCTCAACTTTTACTTTGTCACCAGCGGCTACTTTGTACTGTTTGCCACCTGTTTTAATCACTGCGTACATAATAATGCCTTAAACATCGCCTTTTAAAGAACCCGCAATTATACGCAATTTATTCGGGAATGCAAATATATTTATGCATCATTTCAATCGCGTGCAGGAACGGTGGATGGCAGCCAGCGCTGGCACCAAAGCGGCTAGTTTACCCTAGATCGCCAGGGACGAATACTGCCACGTGTGTAATAGCGGTAGACTGCAAACACGCACATGAGCAACTCCTCTTCCAGCACGGGATCAATCTGCTTGTCCATTTGCATGTCCGCCACCCGATACACCGGTTGCATTTCCAGATTATTCAGCGAGCTCAAAGGCTGAAATCGCACATTGAGCAGAACCCGGCTGTGTTGCATTAATTGCACGTTAAACATATCTTGCACGGCAAGCTGTAACGACTGACCATCTCGCAATGTGACGCCGTACAGCTTTTTGTTGTGCTGAGTCATTTGCTCAACCCCCGTATTAATTTTCCCTGTGTCAGTCATTCGCCCTGCCGCCTGCTGAAAAGGTCAAGCTTAACGCCTACGCTGGTTGCATCACAGAGGCAGTTTGCTTTAAATTGACCATATCAGATAACCTCCCTGTCAGGACCATGGCTTGAAAAAATACGAAATGATTGCCGAAGAGATCGCCAGTGCGATTCAGCAAGGCTTGCTCAAGCGGGGAGACAAACTGCCTTCTATCCGGCACATCCAGGCCAGCAAACAGGTGAATGCTTCGACCGTGTTTCAGGCATATTATCTGCTGGAGGCCCGCGGCCTGATTGTGACGCGCCCGCGCTCTGGTTACTATGTGGCGGGGCCGTTACGCAGCGAGCGCCTGCTGCCACAAGCAGCTCACAATGCCAGCCACCCGACCAAACTGCAAGTCAGTGACCTGGTGTTCACGTTGCTGGAGCGTATCAAAGACCCGCAACAAATCCCGTTTGGCTCGGCGTTTCCCAGCCCTTCCCTGTTCCCGCTTGCCAGACTGGCCGACCATATGGCCAGCACGGTGCGCCGCATGCAGCCACAACTGACCGTCAGTGATATCGGCCAGGGTGATGTCGAACTGCGGCGGCAGATTGCATTACGCTACCAGCTGGACGGCAAGCCGACGGATCCGAATGAGGTCGTGGTGACCAATGGCGCCATGGAAGCGCTGAATTTGTGCCTGGCCGCGGTCACGCAGCCGGGCGATAGTGTGATCATCGAGTCCCCCAGTTTTTATGCCGCGCTGCAAGCCATCGAGCGCATGGGGCTGAAAGCCATCGAGGTGCCTAGTGACCCTGAGCTGGGCATAGACCTGGTGGCACTTGAGCAAGCAATCCTTCAGCATCACCCCAAAGCGTGCTGGCTCATGACCAATTTTCAGAACCCGACCGGCAGCCTGATGCCGGAGCCGAAAAAACAGGCGCTGGTGGCCCTGATTACCCGCCACCAGTTACCGCTGATTGAGGATGACGTCTACCGCGAATTGTATTTTGGCAAACAGCGGCCTTTACCGGCCAAGACTTGGGACAACGACGGCTGGGTCATGCATTGCAATTCATTTTCAAAATCGCTCGCGCCCGGATACCGCGTCGGCTGGGTTTCAGCCGGGCGCTTCAGCGAAACCATCACGCGCCTCAAACTCTCCACAACCCTGGCAACCTCGATTCCGGCACAGCTGGCCCTGGCCAGCTATCTGGCGAAAGGCGGTTACGACAAACACTTGCGCCAACTGCGTCACCAGCTCATGTTGCAACAACTGCAGTTTACCCAAGCCATTCATCAATCCTTTCCTGCTGAAGTGCGCTACACCCTGCCGCAAGGCGGCTATTTCTTATGGCTGCAACTGCCCGGTCACCAGGATAGCCTGACGTTGTTTCAGCAAGCCATCCAGCACAATATCAGCCTCGCCCCTGGACACTTGTTTTCCTCGCAACAGCAATATGCCGGATATGTGCGCCTGAACTATGGCCACCCACTCAATGCAGAGCACAGGCAGGCGATAGAGACTCTGGGGCAGTGGATGCAATAGCCAACGAACAAGCCAGCCCTTCTGATATGGTTTTTTATTTAAAAACTGAATCTGTTTAAAATAACCTCCAGCCTCTACACTGCACAGGTCTTCATCAAGATTGAGTGCCTGTATGACCGTCTCCCGTAGCAAACCCGTGATCCCGATTGTGGCTGCCCCTGCCAGCGAACAAACGATTTCGCTGTACCAGAAAACCAGCAAAGTCTACCCGCGCAGTGTCAGCGGCTATTTTAAAAACTGGCGCTGGTTCATGATCTGGGCCACACAACTGGTGTTTTACGGCTTACCCTGGCTGCAATATGGCGGCCGCCAGGCGTTCTTGCTCGATATTGATACGCATCGCTTTTATCTGTTTGGCCTGGTGATCTTTCCACAGGACCTGTTTTATCTGGCCATGCTACTGATCATTTGTGCGGTCGGATTATTTTTGTTTACAGCGGTGGCAGGCCGGCTCTGGTGTGGCTTTTCTTGCCCGCAGTCGGTGTATACCGAAATCTTCTTATGGATGGAACGCCGCATAGAAGGCGACCGCCTGGCCAGGCAAAAGCTGGATGCCCAACCCTGGGGGCTACGCAAAACTGGCCTCAAATTAAGTAAACACTCGGTCTGGCTCGGCTTTTCACTGATCACCGGCTTGAGTTTTGTCGGTTACTTTACGCCCATCCGCGAGCTTGTCACTGACCTCACGCATTGGCAGTTGGGTGGCTGGTCCTGCTTCTGGCTTGGCTTTTACAGCCTGGCGACCTATGGCAACGCAGGCTTCTTGCGCGAACAGGTATGCAAACATATGTGCCCGTATGCGCGTTTTCAGAGTGCCATGTTTGATAACCACACCCTGATCGTCGCCTATGACAGTGCGCGTGGCGAACCGCGCGGTCACCGCGCCAAGAGTCAGGACTACCAGTCACAGGGACTGGGCGCTTGCATCGATTGCAGTATCTGCGTACAGGTGTGCCCGGTAGGCATTGATATCCGCAATGGACTGCAGTATGAATGCATCAGTTGCGGCTTGTGTATTGATGCCTGCAATGACGTGATGGACAAAATGCACTATCCGCGTGACCTGATTCGTTTTTCTGCGGCCGGCGCCACAGACCAGCACGCGCTCAGTTCCCATTTATTGCGTCCGCGCGTACTGATTTACAGCAGTTTATTTGTCTTGATGATCGCCTGGCTGGGATACGGCTTGCTACACAAACCGGATTTCAAGGTCGATATCATGCGTGACCGCAACATCCTATACCGAGAAACCAGCCAGGGCATCGAAAACGCTTACCAGCTGCACCTGACCAATGCCACCGAGCACCGCGAAAGCTATCAGTTACGTGCAATTGGCCTGGATGGCTTGCAGATCGAAAGTGAGCAAACACTGACTGCGCAGCCGACGGAAGAAATCCTGGTGCCGATGAGCCTGTTGGCCCCTGCCGGCAACCAACGTGGCAGCCAACGCATCCAGATAGAAGTGACTGCCTTATCCAGCGGCGAAAAAGTCAGCACGGACAGCACCTTCTATCAGCCCTGACCTGACAGCACCCCTTGCCCGCGTACCATGGCTGAGCCCACCCTCTGCTTAGTCAGCCAAATCGAGTACGCGGGTCTTTTTATGCGCCAGCATTTTCAGTAGCAGTTTGTAACTATCCAGATCAAACTTGAGCGCTGTGGTTTGCGCACGCAAGGCATTTAAACTTTCATCGTCTTCTGCCACGCCCAGATAGACCCAGTGCTCAAACACATGAATCTGACGCAGATCATGCTCCAGGTCATATTCCTCAATGCCAATCTTGCCACGATAGGGCCAGACTTTCAGCTTGTGTGCCATGAGCGCCTGTTGTACGCGCAGAGCATGCATTTCAGGAGACTCCTGTCCGCAGCATACACCTTTGCAGCGCCTGAGCTGAAAGGCAAAACAAGGCCCGCTGCGGCCGGGCTCCAGCCCCAGGGCCTTGACACATAAATGACTGAGCTCAGCAATCTTGCGCAAGGTTTCTACAGCCTGGCGCTTGCTTCTAAAGGTGCCAAACAAATGGGACATCTGGCTAGGATCAATCTCATCCTCATGCACCAGCCTGACTAAAGGTTGCGCGGCCGGATCAATCTGCCAACTGCATAAAGAGCGTTCTCGGCGAAGCTGACGGTTATAAATGGGCTGCCGCTCCTTGACCAGGCGCGACTCCAGCAACAAGGCACTGAACTCACCGGCGGTCGCGATCCATTCAAAACGCTTCATCTCCTGCGTCATGCGCATCTCCTTGGTGGAGGCATGATCGCTGCTAAAATGCGACAGCACGCGTGCGCGCAGATTGACACTTTTACCGATATACAGGGGCAAGTCATTCTCGCCATAAAACAGGTAGACACCCGGCGCCTCAGGCAACTCGCCGACCAGGCTGGCATCAATATGCGGTGGCAGGGTTGGGGCTGACATGAGTTTAAGCGCGGCAGCTTTCACGGCCTCTTCGCCAAGCTCTCGACGCGCATCGTTGAGCATGACCAGTATCGCCTCCACATCGCCCATGGCGCGGTGTCTGGCCAGGCCAGTGATCTGGTGGCGTGCCACAATCGCATCTATGCCATGACTATAATGTTGCGGATAAAGCAATCGTGACAGCTTGACCGTACACAATACTTTTTGCCGCAAGGTGATGCCAATGCGCTTGAATTCGGTCTTTAAGAACCCATGATCAAAGCGTACATTGTGTGCCGCCAACACCGTGCCCTCGAGAAAAGCAAGCAAGGTGTCTGCGACCTCGGCAAACGTTGGCGCCTCTGCCACCATGCCGTCATTGATGCCTGTCAGCGATTGAATAAACGGCGGGATAGGCTGTTGCGGGTTGACCAGTGTTTGCCAACGTGCCGTTTCAACGCCGTGGTCAAAGCGTACCAGCGCAATTTCGGTAATCCGGTCTTTGAGTGGTGTGGCCCCGGTGGTTTCGAGGTCAAGAAAAGTGACAGAGGGCAACATCAGGCAGACAAACGATCACAAATGCAACATAAGAAATTTCATGGCCTTTATTTTAGCCCAGAAAGAGTGTTTTAGCGGGTTTCAATTGAGACGCATTGCAAGGCTGCTGTAAGCTCACTACGATAAGATTTAACGATTATTATGTAACATTAGTTACATACTCCTACACGACAACTATGGACACCCTCGATAAATGGTGCTGTAATTGTCTTTATACATATTAATGACAATATAATTTTAACTATGCCAAATTTATACTTAGAAAATCAATTATGTTTTTCGTTGTATTCCGCTACTCATGCCTTATTGCGGTCTTATAAGCCTGACCTTGATAAGTTAAATCTGACTTATCCGCAATATCTGGTTCTGGTCGCCTTGTGGCAATACAAACAGCTCTCAATTAAAGAAATTGCAGAGAAGCTATTACTGGAGCCTGCCACGATTACGCCTGTGGTCAAACGACTGGAAGTCAAAAAACTGACCAAGCGTACCCGCCAGAAAGATGATGAGCGCGTAGTGATTGTCAGCCTGACTGAAGAAGGTCAAGCCTTGCGTAGCAAACTGTCAACCGTGCAAAAGCGCGTGGCCTGCGATACCGGCCTGTCTAATGATGACTTTGATGGGCTCAACAAAACATTGAGCAATTTGACTAAAAACGTTTCTGCCAAAATCCCAGGCTAAGCGCACACCGGCCCCTCGCCCAAACAAAAAAGCTGTGATGACATTCATCACAGCTTTTTTATTGCCGCCAGGGATAACCGCCTAGTCAGGCATATTGAGCTGGCGCATAAAGGCGCGAAATGATCCTTGAGACGCTTGTAACGCCTGTAGTTTACTGAGTGACTCAGAGAGCGCATCACTCATCACCGCCAGCGCGTCTTCATCAAGCCGCAAACTCATGGCACCTATTTCCAGTTCAACCGTACGGTGGGTTTCACAATAGTGCACGCGAAACCCGCTTTGGCCGGACAATAATATTCTTTTACACATCATGTTTTCTTTCTACCATTCGTCGATCAGAATTCATCCAGCAGCACCAAAAGCGCGCGCTTAGCTGGTCGCCAGTGCAGGGCTGGCCTGCTCATGTTCATTGACTAGCAGGGTCCAGTGCACGCACATGCGGCGCGACACGTGACAAATCAGGTCGGAATCCGCGTATTCTGGCGCAGCCAATGTTTCAGCCAGCCGCAACGCCTGTTTGGCCAGGTCATAGGTGGGTTTTTTGATATATAACGTCGCCACATATAGCAGCGAGGCCATCACAGACTCGGCATCGGGCAAGCTGGGGTCATACCGCATGGCAGGCATAGTCATGGTTTGCATGGTGTGTTCTCCTCTCTAAACCGTCATCGCAATCTCGGTCTGCATCACAATCCGTGCCGCCGCCTTGCGCAACATTTCATTAATCACAATAAAGCTGTCTGCTTCAAACTTGAGCGTAGTTCCGCCCACTTCGAGCTCCACCATGTCTGATGACTGGTGATAAAGTACTTTGCATGCGGTGTTGCCGGCCAGCATGGTTTTACCCACAACAGTTTGACGTTTCATCACAAGCCTCCTTTAGCTGATTGAAATTAAATGATAATGATTATCATTTATAAAGTCAACCAAAATGACAGCAGGCGTGATAGCGGTGGTAAATAAGGGCCAGAGATCGTGCGATTAGCGATTAGTGATGGTGCGGGTAGGCCAGCAAGAATGCGGTGGCATCCTCGACTTGCATGGGTTTGCTTAACAGGTAGCCTTGCATTTCATCACAGCCTTGCGCCTGCAAAAAGGCTTGTTGTTCAGGCGTTTCCACCCCTTCGGCAATGGTTTTCAGGCCCAGGCTGCGCGCCAGTTGAATGATGGCAATGACAATGGCCTTGTCTTCATCATCGGTGGTGAGGTCGCGCACAAAAGACTGATCGACCTTGAGCTTATAGACCTTGAATTTTTTGAGATAACTTAAAGACGAATAGCCAGTCCCGAAGTCGTCAATCGACAGCCGTACGCCTAGCGCGTTGAGCGCATCCATCATGGTCACCGCCCCCATGGGGTTCTCGAGGGCTACACCTTCGGTCAGTTCAAGCTCCAGACAATCTGGTGCCACGTCATAGCGCTCAAGCGTGCTTTTCACCAGCGCAGGTAATTTTGGATCACGGAACTGAATGCTGGAGAGATTGACCGAGACCGTCATCTTGTCTAATCCCAACTGCTGCCAACGCTTAATTTGCTGCGTCGCCTGTTCCAGTACCCAGCTACCAATGGCAATAATCAGCCCGTTAGACTCCGCCAGTGGAATAAACTCTGCAGGCGAGATAAAGCCCAACTGTGGATGCTGCCATCGCAACAATGCCTCCACGCCAACCAACTGCCCATTCTCCAGTGCAATTTGTGGCTGGTAATACACTGCCAATTGCCCCAAGGCAATGGCGTGACGCAGGCCATTCACCAATTGCAAATTGCGCGCCGTTTGCAATTGCATATGATTACTAAAAAAACGGAAACTGTTACGACTCTCCTGCTTGGCACGGTACATGGCAACATCCGCATTGCGTTGCAGGCTTTCCATATCCAGCCCGTCATCAGGATAAATCGCCACACCAATCGAGGCCGTGATCGTTAACTCATACTGGTCAATAATCACAGGCAACTCAACCACCTTGAGCAGGCGCTCGACCATGTCCTTGGCCATCGCCTGATCGGCCTCAGTCAGCAGAAAGACAAACTCGTCACCGCCCAGGCGGCAAATCGTATCTTGCGGGCGCACCATGGCCTGAAAGCGCTTGGTCAGTGCCACCAGCAGATTATCTCCGTAGCGATGGCCCAGACTATCATTCACGTCCTTAAAGTGGTCCAGGTCGAGAAACATCAACGCAAACTGCCCATCCTGATCCCAGGCTTTTTCGATTTCAGCCATCACGCGCTCGGTGAGCAGGTTGCGATTCGGCAGCCCGGTCAAGGCGTCATAATTAGCCAGAAATCGAATGCGTTCCTCAGCCTGTTTTCGCGTGGTAATGTCGCGGATAAACGCGCTGTAATAACGATCATCGTCGCGCTCGATTTCAACAATCGTCAGCTCGATTGGAAACTCCTGACCATCGCGCCGGATCGCCGTGATCTCAATCAACTTGCCCAGTAGTGTAGATTGGCCGGTTTGCTGCAAGCGCAGCATGCCCTGATGATGCGCCTCCCTGTAAGCGGAAGGGACAATGACCTCGCCCAGATCGCGTCCCATGACATCAGCCCGCGCATAGCCAAACAGTTGGCTGGCCGCCCGATTCCACTCTACAATCCGCCCGGCCTGATCAATATTCACAATCGCATCCAGCGCGTTTTCAAGCACAAGCTGCGCGCGCTGCTCACTGATCTGCAAATCCCGCCTAAAAGCCGTGCGCTGCGCCTCTACCGCAAAGCGGTCCAGCGCAAAATCAATATTGGCCGCCATGTCCTTGAGCAAATGCTGGATGTTTTCATGAAACGCCTGCGGCTGCTGGGCATACAATGCCAGGCAACCTATCACCCGGCCTTCTGTATGCAACGGTAAAAAAGCGGCTGACTGCCAATTGAACTCCTTGGCTTTGTCATGCCAGGGCACAGTGACCGGATGCGTTTGGAAATGCTGTACCCAGTAAGGGTGGTCTGACACAATCGCCAACCCACAAGGTCCTCTGCCACTGACCTGTGAAGGATCTGCCGTAATGGTCAGCTGATCGAGATATTCAAGCCCTGAACCATAAGCACTCGCCATCCGAACCTGCTTGGTATCATGATCCAGCTCACCGACCCAGACCAGATTCGCGTGGCCCAGATGTACAATAATGCGACAAACTTGGTCGAACAGCGCCTGTTGATTCTGGCTTTGAATAATTAACTGATTACACTGGCTTAAAGCCATGTAGAGCTGATTCAGCTGCCTATGCTGCGCGTTGGCTTCAGCCTGCTGTGCCTCTACACGTCGCTTGAAGAGTACTTGCTGGCGCCAGGCCAACCAGCCGCCCACACTCCACACCACCAGGCCGATTACCAGAAGCAAACTCACAGCGCCTGCCTCGGCAGAAAAATCATCGCCCGTCGCCAAATATAGGCAACACAATAGAACACACAAGCCTATCAGCCATATCAGTCTGATAAGCGCGCCCTGCCCTGCGAATATGTTTTTTTGTGCAGTCATGGATGTCCAGCTTAAGCCCCCGCACATTAATTTAAGGGAAGTGACTAAAATCAATTCGCCAATTACACAGATAAACATCCGACAAATTGATTGATACAGATGAATCAGTGATACAGACCGGCCAGACATCAACACGACCAGACAAGTTTAAGACAGGGGTATGGCGCAAAATACAAACATCACCAGACCAACAATTACCCCAGCAAAGATGCTAATACAAGCGTTTAAAAATAACCAGCCCATCCCCTGCATGCAACACATGTCACCACTAGACCTCAAGCGCGGGAATCATCCCCAAACCGCATTAAACCAGATATATTTATAATCATAAAAACAACTCGGGGGCACACAATGGACTTTAAAGTATTCTCGGCATTCTATTTGGTACCACTCATTATCTCCGCCATCGGCTCGCTGATTGAATTCAGAAACTGCGAATTCAACACCCCCAGGCACGCCCTGGGCAAAGCCTTCTTCCTCACCTTCAGGAGCATGGTGCCTGTCCTCAACATCTTCTCCGCCATCCTCTACTTGATGACCTGCGGCGCCTACACCTGGAAAAAGTGCACCCTGAGCAAAAAGCAGTGAGCCAAAAACAAAAAGACCCAAGGCACACACCCTGGGTCTTTGTATCTCTCGTGGCGACCAACCGCCCACACGGCTTATCTGGACATCACTGACTGAATCAAGTGTTTATTTTCTGACGGCACATCCAGAAACTCCAAATTAGTCCTGAATCCCCGCATCCCGCACAAGGATGAAAAAACCACCCGGCAGTTAAACCTGTATTTGCGCAAGCCAGACTCAGCCGCCACCGGAATCTCCACATCACACACCTGCCCGGGCTTGTAATACTTATCCGCAAACAGGCTCATGCCGCTCATGGAAATATCGTGGGTAACTGCAGTATAGGCGCGTCCAGTACTATCAATTAACTGAGACTTTTTGCGCCACAAACGACGGTTTACGTCAGATGAATTGTTGTACAAACTACTGATAGACATGATGCAAAAAACGTCAAAAACATTTACTTAATTGACCAATATTTTATTAAGGATTTTTGCTCTGAACAAGAGGGTTTTATTTAAAGAAAAATTTTAAATAGGCGGGATTTAGCATAAACACTAAATGCCCTTACTGTAATAATAAACTTGATTTAAAGAAAAACTCGTCTTAAGCCTTTTCTGAGACTAACTGCGACTGACCTCTTTATAACGGACAGGAACCCGGCTCATCTTGAAATCCATTACTTTGGACATATCCAATGGCTTCAAGCTCATCCTGGAGGCTGATTTGATACCAACGATATTCGTTATTATTTCTGGGTCCTATATCTGTAATCACTACCATTTGATCGCGTTCAGCACTCCACACAATATCTGAGCTCGGATCGGGTTTAATATATGCCTGAGTGTGTTCTGCTAAACAAACTGATTCGTCTTTTATATGCCCATAGAGATCGTAGTCGTCACCTTCCCAATGGAACACTGGATTTGAATCACATCCAGTACAATACATAGGCATAATGAACTCACTCTCGTTGACTTCAACTCCAAAAATAATTTCTGGGTCATTTTGAATTAACCAATATGGCTTCGAGTGTTGCTCATTCTCGAGTCCATTAAAAACCACTACACTAAATTTAGCGTTGCTTACCAAAACAACTATGAAATCTAAATAACCATCCTGGTTAGTATCCGCAGATACCATCGGTCTAAAGAATTCTTCTTTGAATTTCTGCTGAAACTTTTGCTCTTGTTGACTATGCAAACACCAGCGAAAAATATCTGGATGATCTGAAATGTCCTTGAGGGTCGATACATGATATTCAGGATTCTCTCTCAAAAATAACTTTAAAATCCCACTGTCTACCAGCCTCTTATCAGTCTGGTCATTTGCCTCTAGTTCTGGCAGACATCCATATTGGGCCATAACAGACTCTTGGGGAGGAGGTGGCTTTGACTCGCAAGCTACTAATGAAGTGCTCAGTACAATAACTATCCACTTAATGCTTATAGAAAATTCTTTTTCCATATAGTTTTAGTTATTAAATATTGGTCTCCAAGCTACTACAAATTTATGTCTTCTTTATTAAAAATGACTAGAAACCCAAACAAACCTCGACTCCCATGCCACGCCAACGAACGGTCCACGATTATTGCCAAAACTCCGTATCAGACAGCCCTTGATTGCCTGCCTAAAGCTCAAGGCGCGCGACTATTGGCAGGATTTGGGGCGACTTGAGGGCGACCAGCCCGAAAATCTCAAAAATCGGGTAATGCTAAAAAACTGAAATCTGAGATTCTTGGTCGCCGGTCGGCATAGAGAAAATAAAAACGGCTCACATTTCTGCAAGCCGTCTTTTATATTTTGGAGGGTGTGCGGGAGACGAATCCACGGCAAACGAATTACGCGTTTAGCTTCTTCCGCAATCGAACTAAACCAATTAAACCTAAGCCAGCTAGCAACATTCCATTGTTTACAGGCTCAGGAACCATACTCAACATAAAAATTCTTTTTTCTCCATTGTAGAATCCTTCGCCCACTATTTGGCCAGAGTTATTAACTGCGATTGCTGAGCTTAGATACCAATTTGAGCCTGGTGAAACTAATGTATTGATATCTTTTAAAACGCCGTTTTCCCATAAGACTGCAGCAGTGTCATTTGAATTCTGGTCGAGATAACTACTACCAACAACTAATCCATGATTATTAATATCAAGTGCTTTACTGCCTGCATTGGCAAGGCTGCCTAAATCAACCGTTTGACCATTACTCCAAAGAGTCGCGTTGGCAAGGTAATCATGCAAACTATATTGAGAATATCCAACGATATCACCTAAATCGTTAATGCTATTTGCATAGCTATAACGTCCACCAAGCGTTCCTAAATCAATCATTTCGCCATCTCGCCAGAGTGTTGCGTGAGATGCATTTCCACCATCATATCTAAATGAGTGACCAACGACCCAATCTTGATTATTAATTGAAGCAGACTGTGACGTATCACCATATAAGGAACCAAGAATATTTAACTGATTATTTTTCCAGACCGCTGCCGTTTGCTTACCGGAAATATCCACTGAACCAGCAACACTTCCTTGATCATTAATTGCAACCCCAGTTGCAAAAGGCTCATTCAAAATTGTGATGGTATTAGTTGTACTTGAAGCCCAAACTGTCGGTACAAGGTAAAACCCTTGCCTGTCATACGTTACGGCTACTTGGTTTGATGAGTTTATACCACCCGCATAAGTGGAACCATCCATACCCGAAAGCGTTGTAATACCTTTCGAATCAACAACTGTTGCTATTCGAAAAAAAGAATTGCCTTGTGAAACAACAGCCGTACCCGATATCACACCGTTGTCATTGATATCACTCACTAAGAAATCAACGTTATGTAGTAGTGGATTATTTATAAGTCCCAAATCTTTGATGCTGTAATTACCTGCACTCACCGATGAACTGACTACTGCAAATGCTACAAAGATAGAAAAATTTTTAACTTGGTCAAGCACATTTCTTCCTTATTACTTCTTATTGAACTTTAGAATTTATTTGAAATAATGAAATATCAAAGTGAAAAGATTGTGAAACCAGCCTAGAAAACAAAAAAGACCCAAGGCGTTAACCTTGAGCCTCTCTAGAAATGGTGGCGCTTCTGTGAGTCGAACACAGCATCAACGGATTATGAGTCCGGCGCTCTCATTAAATATTTCGGTATGCTGAAAAGAAAAACGGCTCACATTTCTGCGAGCCGTCTTTTATATTTTGGTAGGGTGTGCGGGGATCGAACCCACGACAAACGGATTAAAAGTTTCGTTAAATATTTGATTATTATTGATATTTAACCGCCAACGCTCGCCAATGACCGTTAAGATTTTCACGTAATTAATTACTGATTCCCCTGCTAATGAGCAAAAAAGATACGTTTTCAACTTGGACAATGAAGGTATCCATCAAGTGATTGTTGCCAAGCTGCTTGAGGATCAAAATCTTTGACTAAGCCGTTTCCAGATTTACCTCCTGTAAATGCTGCCATCCCATGTTGAATCATATAGATAGGACTGTACCTAGGAGGGCCGACATGCTTGATGGCTTTGCACTTAGAAGCTATCTCATTAGGATTGGAAAGAGTTTTGGTGGCTTCCTCTCGAAAAGCATTTTGCTGTTCTGGAGTTAAGCTACTAAACATTTGCATTTTCAGTACTGTAACAGCTTGATGTGCAGATTTATCACTAACGCGCAGGGTATCAAAACGACCATAGACGCCAGCTAATGCAAACAAGATAGCAGCATCCTTGTTTTTATTTTGCTTAGCACAAACAGCGACTGCTTTATGAAAGATCAGCTGGGGTAAATTTGTTGCTGAATCTGTTTGATTCAATACACCCAAGTTCATTACTAAACTCAGTATGAAACGCAGACTAACATAATAGGAAAGAAATCAACAAAGAGTAGACATCCATAAACTGGACAAATCTCAACCATCACACCAAGCCAACATAACGGCCATCGATTGCCGCCGGGATTACCGTCGTATCAGCCAGCCCCTGATTGCTTGGCTATGGCTCAACACCAGCGATTATGGGCAGGGGTGGAAGTTGCGGGTAAGTTCTTTTTTGGACGTGGGGGAAGTCAGACTTTAATTCTGCATTCATAATTCGATAACATACCATTTTTAAATTATTGAAATGGTAAAAATATCAAAACATCAAATTCCTAAATCACTGCTTAAACTTGAAGCAATCATGGATTGGTTTGGAGAACCAAGCAAAAGAAAACATCTTGATATTGCCTGCGTTTTAACACTCATCGGCCTACTGCTGTGGGGTGTATTTATGGTACCAAGTACTATTTTGCAAGACTCTCCTGAAGCAAAGCAACTAGTCAGTAGGACAGTGAGCGCTTTCCCTTGGATTGACAATCTTCACAGCCTATTTGGCTTTCATGTTGAAAAATTCATCTATTTACAGTGCCTATACAGTTGGATACTTCCCATTCCTTGGCTGCTAATGACATTCTCATTGTTTACTTTAAGAGTAGGACAACAGGGTATCAACATAGATATGCTATATCGCGTGATATTCAAAACGGTATTGCTACCAATAGCCGGTATTTTGTTTAGCGTATTGTCGAACAATTTGGGGCCAACTCTAGGTAGGCCATCAAGATCAGATAATTTTTACTTATTGAATGAATACACATCGGCTATCGGGGCCCTTATTAATGCAAACCTTTTGGTAATTTCTTTGTTAATTCTGCTGTTTGGATTATTTTATCTTTTTGTTATTTTTCGAAATATCGATGTAATCATTAAGAAATATCTTCAAAATCTTAATCGCAAACTTTAAGCCCATTCTGTCCTGAGGACTGGTCAACATAATTGCCACCTATCTCAACTGAGATTACCGTCGTATCAGTCAGCCACTGTTTGCTTGTCTGCCTATAGCTCAAGACATACGACTATATGTAGTTTTTAGGAAAGCAATTGGATGAGCTTCGGGTAAAGCTGAACAGGACCACCGACTAAAATTACTGAAACGGCGGAATTCTGAGAACCTTGAACTCCACTACTTTTTTTGAAATTTGCGAAATGCTGAAAACTGAACCGCTGTTTAGTATCGAGAAAAGAAAAACGGCTCACATTTCTGCGAGCCGTCTTTTGTATTTTGGTAGGGTGTGCGGGGATCGAACCCACGACAAACGGATTAAAAGTCCGCTGCTCTACCAGCTGAGCTAACACCCCATCTGTTTCTTGTCTGCCGCTTTGTTTTGCGTCAAATTTGAAAGAACGCGATTATGGGGGATGAATTAAATTTGGTCAATGCTGTTTTGGCTTTTTTTGTATAAAAAGTTTATTTTTTTATTCATCCCGATTTTTTGCTTTACATTCCGGGGAATTTTCCGCCCATCATGCCGCCCATGCCCCGCATCAGCTTGGCCATGCCGCCTTTGCTGAACATCTTCATCATCTTTTGCGTTTCTTCAAATTGATTGAGCAAGCGGTTGACGTCTTGCACTTGCACACCGCTACCGGCGGCGATCCGTTTTTTGCGCGTGGCTTTTATCAGCTCGGGTTTGCGGCGCTCTTCTGGCGTCATGCTATTAATGATGCCTTCGATGCGGCGCATGGATTTATCCACGTCGTCGGTGTTGATTTTTTGCGCCATGCCGGAAATCTGGCTGGGCATTTTGTCCATGAGTGAGGCCATGCCGCCCATTTTGCGCATTTGCAGCATTTGCGCTTTAAAGTCTTCGAGGTCAAACTTGGCGCCAGACTTGATTTTGTCGGCGACTTTTTGCGCCTCGGCCATGTCGACCTTTTTATGCGCTTCTTCAATCAGGCTTAAGACGTCGCCCATGCCCAAGATACGGCCCGCCATGCGGTCTGGATGGAATGGCTCCAGGCCATCCACTTTTTCACTCACACCGATAAACTTGATCGGCTTGCCGGTGACGTGACGCACCGAGAGCGCAGCACCGCCGCGTGCATCGCCGTCCAGCTTGGTGACGATGACACCGGTGAGTGGCAGTGTTTCGCCAAACGCTTTGGCGGTGTTGACGGCATCCTGGCCTTGCATGGCGTCGACCACAAACAAGGTCTCAGTGGGCTTGAGGTAGGCATGCAGGTCTTTGATTTCGGCCATCATGGCTTCATCAATGGCTAAACGACCGGCCGTATCAAAAATCACCACATCGTAGTAATTCTTTTTGGCTTGATCCATGACCTGCGCAGCAATGTCCAGCGGCTCTTGCTGTGGGTTGGAATCAAAGCAGTCGATCTCGAGCTGTTTGGCCAGCGTTTGCAGCTGGGTAATCGCCGCAGGGCGGTAAACGTCGGCGCTGGCCAGCAGGACTTTCTTCTTTTGCTCTTTGAGCAGCTTGGCCAGCTTGCCTGAGGTGGTGGTTTTACCTGCCCCCTGCAAACCTGCCATCAAAATCACCACAGGCGGCACAGCGGCCAGGTTAAGGCCGACGTTGGCTTTACCCATGAGCTCGGTGAGTTCTTCATTTACCACCTCAATCACGGCCTGGCCGGGGGTGAGGCTTTGCAATACGTCGCGGCCATTAGCACGCTCTTTCACGCGGGCAATAAAGTCTTTAACTACTGGCAGGGCCACGTCGGCCTCCAGCAGGGCCATGCGGACTTCGCGCATGGCATCAGCAATATTGTCTTCAGTCAATCGGGCTTGGCCGCGCAGGTTTTTAATCACGCCCTGCAAACGGCCGGTCAGGTTTTCCAGCATGGAAGGCCTTTCTTTCATCATTCATGAAGTTTGTATAAAGTGATTTTACATCATGGTGGGGCAACCCTTGCAATAAAGCGCATGCATCCGGCGTTTGCGCGGCAGTAACCCTAGGCGAATGCAATGAGTTTTGCCATAATGCCAAGCATGACTCAACACCTGCTCCCTTACCTGATTGTCGCGTTTGTCTATATGGCGGTGGCGCTCGATTACTGGCGCATTGCCAAACAGGGCAAACCGGTCGATGAAAATGCTTTTCCGTTTCAACTGCACGGCGCGATGGTGGCGCTGGGGCTGGTCATGCATGGCGGCCTGCTCTACCGGGATATGTTTGCTATCGGCTCAGTCAATTTGGGGGTGTATTACGCGCTGTCGGCGATTTTATGGCTGACGGTGTTGATTTACTGGGTGGCCGATTTAAAACATTCATTACACAGCTTGCAGGCCTTCGTCTTGCCGCCTGCCGCGCTTTGCGTGCTGATGCCAGGCTTTGCGGTGACAGACTATTATGTGGATACCCACGGCTTCACCCTGTTTAACCTGCATATCCTGATCGCCATACTGGCTTACAGCCTGTTTACCTTTGCGGCGCTGCATGCGTGCCTGATGCGCATGGCCGAGCGCGCCTTGCACCAAAAAAACAGCTGGCTGGCGCTGCAAGGCTTTCCACCGTTACTGGTGCTGGATGCGCTGCTGTTTAAAGTGTTGCACGTGGGTTTTGTCTTGCTGACGATTACCTTGATCAGCGGTATGTTGTTCAGCGAAGAAATTTTTGGCAAACCCTTGCAGTTCAACCACAAAACCGTGTTTTCGATTGCTTCATGGATGATCTACGCCTGGCTGCTGTTTGGGCGCTTTAAATATGGCTGGCGGGGCAAAGTCGCCACGCGCTGGACGCTGGTGGGCTTTGTGTTACTGCTGCTGGCGTATATAGGTAGCCGTTTTGTGTTACACGTGGTGCTGGGGCGCTAACTATTAAGCGCCTGCCAGCATACACGGCTCTTACTTAGTTTCGCAGACTGATGATAGGCCAGCCTTGGTCTTGCGCGTAGGCGGTAAGCGTAGGGTCCGCATCC
The DNA here is from genome assembly GCF_037076555.1 of Methylophilus sp. DW102. Classification (NCBI taxonomy): domain Bacteria; kingdom Pseudomonadati; phylum Pseudomonadota; class Betaproteobacteria; order Nitrosomonadales; family Methylophilaceae; genus Methylophilus; species Methylophilus sp. DW102. Next base: position 2,437,726 of record NZ_AP029023.1, read on the forward strand.
ACAGCGACCGGATTGGTCACCAGTTTCATGAGTGGCAAATCGTTGTGTGAATCACTGTAAAAATAGCTTTTCTCAAAATCGGCCAAGCGCTGACCACGTGCAGCCAGCCACTCGTTCAGACGCGTCACCTTGCCTTGCTGAAAGCTGGGCGTGCCACTGACGCCACCAGTATATTGCCCATCCACCATTTCAGGATCGGTGCCAATAAGATGCTCGATGCCGTATGCGGTGGCAATCGGCTTGGTGACAAAACTGTTAGTCGCGGTAATGATCATGCACAAATCACCGTTGGCTTTGTGCTGGTTGACCAGGTTTTGTGCTTTTTGCGTCATCATCGGGCGGATGACGTTGGTCATATATTTTTTGTGCAGCTCATCCAGAAACGCTTTGGGATGTTGCGACAAAGGCTGCAACTGGAACTTGAGAAAAGCATAAATATCCAGACAGCCGTTTTTATAGTCTTCGTAAAACTGCTCGTTGCGCGCCTTGTGTTGTGCGCCATCCAGCAGGCCTTCACTAATCAAAAACACGCTCCAGTTATAGTCGCTATCCCCTGCCAGCAGGGTGTTGTCCAAGTCAAATAAGGCCAGGTTTTGTTTCATCACGCTTCATTTCTTTAATCAACATTAAACAATCTGTTCATCGGGCACGGCTTCTTTGGTTGCCGTCAGCACTAAAAAGACGCCGACCAGAATCACGGCCAGCGAAATATATTCCATGAGGTATATCTGTTCGTCGGCAAACCAGACGCCGACGACAAAGGCGACCACCGGATTGACAAAGGTGTTGCTACTGGCGACCAGGGGACGCACATGATGTAATAACCAATGGTAGGCAGAAAAAGCAATAATAGACCCAGGCACGATCATAAAGCCCAGGCCCCCCCATGCCCGGGGCGACACCTGCGCAGGCATATGCTCGCCAAAGGCGATACTGAATAAAAACGCAATGATCCCGCCACACAACATCTGGCTAGCGGCACCCATGAGCCCGGAAGGCATAGACAAATGTTTGCCCCAGACCGATCCCAATGACCAGCATGCGGCTGCAAACATCAGCAAGCAGGCACTGACCCAGTCGCCTTGCAGGCTGCCACGGGTATTCAGCAACAAAATCCCAATCAGACCAATCGCAATGCCCAACCATTCGCGGCGGCTGATTTTGTGCCCCCACAGGCTGGAGAAAATCGCCATCCAGATGGGCGCAGTCGCAATCGCCAAGGCCGCAACGCTGGAGGAGACATGCAGTTGCACCTGTGACACCGTCCCATTGCCGAGCACGGGCAACAGCAGGCCGACCAAAGCCGCACCACGCCACTGCAACCGTGTGGGGGCCGCATGCCCAAGCAAGCGCAAAGTGACATACAACAGGCTTCCCGCAATGGTAAAACGCAGCCCCACCATCACAAAGGGTGGAAAACTCTCAATCGCATACTTAATCGCGAGATAAGTGGAGCCCCAGATAAGATAGGTGCAAGACAGCGCAATGATCACCAGCAACCAATGATTTTTTTGTGTCATTGCGGCTTGCCTTTCCTGTTTGTCATGGTTAAAAAAGAAAACGCTTGCCACCCGCAGGCAACAAGCGTTGGTTCAGAGCCTGCTTACACTTGCGGGTTCAATTTTTCTGCTTTTGCATACAGCTTGTTGAGGCCATTCAGATAAGCTTTAGCGGAGGCGACGACAATATCGGTATCGGCGCCCTGACCATTCACGATGCGCCCACCCTTGGATAAACGCACGGTCACCTCCCCTTGCGCATCGGTACCACTGGTGATGTTGTTGACGGAATACAGCAGCAACTCGGAATCACTTTGCACCACGTTTTCAATCGCCTTGAAGGTCGCATCAACCGGACCACCACCATTGGCTTCGGTACGCTGCTCGCTACCATCCACACTCAGGGTCAAAATCGCGTGCGGGATCTCGCCGGTTTGCGAGGCCACTTGCAAGTAGCTCAGCTTGAACATTTCACGGCTTTCCTGCACCACTTCATCACTGACCAACGCGTGCAAATCCTCGTCAAAGATTTCCGATTTTTTGTCAGCCAGCTCTTTAAAGCGCGCAAACGCCGCATTGAGCGCGTCTTCACTTTCGAGCTCAATGCCCAACTCTTTCAACCGGGTTCTAAACGCATTGCGACCAGACAGTTTGCCCAGCGTCAATTTATTTGCACCCCAGCCCACGTCTTCAGCACGCATGATTTCATAGGTCTCGCGATGCTTGAGCACGCCATCCTGATGGATGCCAGACTCATGCGCAAACGCGTTGGCACCGACAATGGCTTTATTCGGCTGCACAGGATAGCCGGTGATGGTTGACACCAACTTGGACGACGGCACGATTTGCGTGGTATCAATGCGCGTGTTCAGGTTAAAAATATCGCTACGGGTTTTAATTGCCATGACGACTTCTTCTAGACTGGCATTCCCGGCGCGTTCGCCCAGGCCGTTGATTGTGCACTCGACCTGACGTGCACCATTCATGACTGCTGACAGCGAGTTGGCGACCGCCATGCCGAGGTCGTTATGGCAATGGGTAGACCAGACCACTTTATCCGCACCCTTGACGCGTTGGATCAAGGTGGCAAAGCGCTCGCCCCACACCGCCGGCAGGCTGTAACCCACCGTATCCGGGACGTTAATGGTTTTGGCGCCTGCTTCAATCACGGCCTCAAACACGCGCACCAGAAAATCAATCTCTGAGCGTACCGCATCTTCCGCAGAAAACTCGACATCCTCAGTATACTCACGCGCCCATTTGACGGCTTGCACAGCACGCTCAACCACCTGGTCTTCCGTCATGCGCAGCTTGTTTTCCATATGGATTTTGCTGGTGGCAATAAAGGTATGAATACGGCCACGGACGGCATGCTTGATCGCCTCGCCGGCACGGCGCACATCGTTTTCACTGGCTCGTGCCAAGGAGCAAACGGTAGAGGTTTTAATCACTTTCGCGATCTCGGAAATCGCGTCAAAATCACCGGGGCTGGCCGCAGCAAACCCGGCTTCAATCACATCCACGCCCAATTTCTCCAACTGGCGGGCAATGCGGATTTTTTCTTCTTTAGTCATCGCCGCGCCGGGGCTTTGTTCTCCGTCACGCAACGTGGTATCAAAAATAATAATTTGTTCCATGAATATTCCTAATCTGACAGCCGGATTTTACCCGCTTGTCCTTTAAATGACTATAACCGCGCCCACACCGCAAGCGTCAAATAAAAAACGCGCTTAGCCAAGCGCGTTTTAGAGAAGACTCTGCACTAGGCAGTATTTTTGGATTGCAGCCGCTCGCGTGCCCACATGTAATAGCCAGACAAGGCATACACGAACACCACGCTAAACAACACTTCTGGCGGGCTGTATGAAATCAGCACAAAGGCCATCACCACCGCCAAAATGGCTACGAACGGCACCGAATGTCTAAGGTTGATATCCTTGCCGCTGTAGAACTTGAGATCAGAGACCATAGAGCCTGCGGCAAAAATAGTGATAAACCAGGCAATCCATTTCACCTGCAAGGCGCCAAAAAAAATCTCGCGGCCATCGATATTGTATTCATAAGACACCCAGACAAAGCCGGCAATCAAGGCTGCGGCGGCCGGACTTGGCAAGCCCTGAAAGTAGCGCTTGTCCTGAAAGGGATCATCCAGCTTGGTATTGAACCGGGCCAGGCGCAAGGCGGCACAGGCCGCATAAATAAACGCCGCAATCCAGCCCAGCTTGTTCATGGGCTGCAAGGCCCACACATACATGATCAGCGCCGGGGCGACCCCGAACGACACCATGTCTGCCAGGCTGTCATATTCAGCGCCAAAGGCACTTTGGGTATTGGTCATGCGTGCCACACGGCCATCCAGGCCATCCATCACCATGGCAATAAAAATCGCAATCGCTGACTGCTCAAAGTGCTGGTTCATCGCCTGCACGATCGCGTAAAAACCGCCAAATAGCGAAGCTGAGGTAAACAGGTTGGGTAGCAGGTAAATCCCGCGCTGCCGCAAGGTGGTGTGTTGTTCGCGTCTAGACTGGCGGTTTTGTGATTCAACCATAAGGAACTTTTCAGAATTGCAGAATACCTGCATTGTTGCGGGCAATCACAAAAAATGCAAGCGTGCCCCCTGCATGCAAGCGGGTTTTCTCCGCAAGAAGCAAGTATCCCGGCTGTGCTAAAATAGCGCTTTATTTAAGCCAGTTATCGCGCGTTCATGCAGTTTTCCTTACACAATACCGACGGCCTAGCTCGCCGCGGCACCGTCAGCCTGCCCCATGGTGAAGTACAAACGCCGGCCTTTATGCCTGTGGGCACCTACGGCACGGTTAAAGCCATGTCTCCACAGGAGCTCAATGAGATTCAAGCCCATATTGTGCTCGGCAATACTTTTCATTTGTGGTTACGGCCAGGCCTGGAAGTGATTGCAGCGCATGATGGTCTGCACAAGTTTATGGGTTGGGACAAGCCTATCCTCACAGACTCAGGCGGTTTTCAGGTGTGGAGCCTGGGCGACTTGCGCAAAATTACCGAAGAAGGTGTCAAGTTCCAGTCCCCCATTAACGGCGACCGCTGTTTTCTGACGCCGGAAGAGTCCATGCGCATCCAGCGCGTACTCAACAGTGACATCGTCATGATTTTTGACGAGTGCACACCCTACCCGGCCAGTCACGACCAGGCACGCAAGTCAATGGAGCTCAGCCTGCGCTGGGCACAACGCAGTCGCGATGCATTTAATGTCTACCAGACACACACCATCGCGCATACCCTGACCCTGCAGGGTGGCCAGGAACAGGTCGCACAACTGCGTGCCGAGCATCTGCCCACCAACGGCAATGCACTTTTCGGCATTATTCAGGGCGGCATGTACGAAGACCTGCGCGATATTTCGCGCCAGGGCCTGGAAGCTATTGGCTTCGATGGCTATGCCATTGGCGGCCTCTCGGTCGGCGAACCCAAAGAAGACATGTTACGCATCCTGGCACATACTGCGCCACAAATGCCTAAAGACAAACCTCGCTACCTGATGGGCGTCGGCACCCCTGAAGACCTAGTGGATGCCGTCAGCTATGGCATTGATATGTTTGACTGTGTGATGCCCACCCGTAACGCCCGTAATGGCTGGCTGTTCACGCAATACGGCGATGTGAAGATCAAGAACGCTAGTTACAAAACGGATACACGCCCACTGGATGATGAGTGTGAGTGCTATACCTGTCAGCACTTTAGCCGTGCCTATTTGCATCATCTGCACCGCATCGGCGAGATTCTTGGCGCGCGTTTGAACACCATCCATAACCTGCATTATTACCAGGTGTTGATGCAAGGCATGCGGGCGGCGATCGAAGAAAACCGCTTTGAGGCGTTTAAGGCGGAATTTGCCCGGAAACGGGCAGAGAAGCGTTAAGAACAACTCCATGCTTGTAGAGGTGAATGAAACACTGAGGCATAAGCTTAATCGATGATCGATTTACTTCGCCTTTAGGCGACTGCTCTTTCTTATGCTTGTCCATCAAAAAGAAGGCAAAGAAAACGACACCCTAGCTTCCGCTTATCCCCTCCGTTGCTCGCCAAAACAAGCAGTCACGAAACTCGACCTCGCAGCTCACAAAATGCGTGAGCCGCTGCGTGACTCGAACAGTCACTCCCTTTACTAACGCTCATGCTTCAATCATAACCAAGCTAATATTACCCTCGTCTAGATTCCGGCCTCCGCCAGAACGACAACGCTCATAAAACGCATTTCAGCAAATAACGCCCTTTCATCCTCGAATCACACCCCGCCATTTATTCTTCTCTTGCCTGTGCTAGAATCGCGAGTTACTTATTAGATTCATTCAGGAACAAGTATTATGTTTATCAGCAATGCCTATGCCGCTGGCGCGCCAGCCACCGACTTTATGAGCTTTTTGCCTATGGTGGTCATTTTTGTGTTGTTTTATTTCATGCTGATCCGCCCACAAGTCAAGCAGGCCAAGCAGCATAAATCCATGCTCGAAACACTGAAGGCAGGCGATGAAGTGGCGACCAACGGCGGGATTGTCGGCAAAGTGACTAAAGTCAGTGAAAATTTTGTCAGCATCGAAATCGCGGCCAATACCGTGGTGCATGTACAGAAACACACTGTGCAGACCTTGCTGCCTGCTGGCACTTTAAAATCGATTTAACTGTTATCCATTTAGTGCAAGCGCAAAGCGCTTGCCTTTCATTCTGAACAAGAGTTTGTTATGAACCGTTATCCGTTATGGAAATTCGTGCTGATTGGCACCGTGATTGTGATTGGGCTGCTGTACACGATCCCCAACTTTTTTGGGGAGTCGCCTGCGGTACAAATCAGTCCGGCCAAAACTTCGCTCAAGCTGGATGAGGGCTTGCTGCGCAAAGTGGAGGATACGCTCAAGCTCGCGGATATTCCGTTTGATGGCGTGTTTATGGATGCGAGCGGCGTGAAGGTACGTTTTGCCAATACCGATACGCAACTGCTGGCAAAAGACAAATTGGTCGCCAACCTGGGTAAAGACTATACCGTCGCGCTCAATCTGGTGCCACAAACACCAAACTGGCTGCAAAGCATAGGCGCCAAGCCGATGTATCTGGGTCTGGACTTGCGTGGCGGCGTGCACTTTCTGCTGCAAGTAGACATGAAAGCCGCGCTGGATAAAGCCGCAGAAAGCACCATGGGCGATTTCCGCATGGCCTTGCGTAAAGAGAAAGTCAATTATTTCGGCATTGAGCGCCAGGGCCAAGTGGTGGTGGTGAAATTTGAATCCGAAGCAGAAGCCACCAAGGCTCGCAACCTGCTGGCCAAGGACTATTCTGACCTGACTTATAAAATTACGGGCAGCGACAAGGACTTCAACCTGACAGCCAGCATGAGCGTGATGGCGCAAAAACGCATTCAGGAATTCGCCCTCAAGCAAAACCTGCAAACGCTGCACAACCGGATTAACGAGCTGGGTGTGGCTGAGCCTATCGTGCAACAGCAAGGCATGGACCGCATTGTGGTGCAATTGCCTGGTGTGCAAGATACCGCCAAGGCGAAGGAAATCCTGGGCCGGACCGCGACCCTGGAAATCCGCATGGTAGACGAAGAGAAGTCTGACATGGCGACCTTGCAAAAAGCGCAAAGCGGACAGGTGCCGTTTGGCGATGAGATGTTCACTGACCGTGAAGGTCGCCCCGTACTGGTGAAAAAGAATGTGGTGCTGACCGGTGACCGGATTACCGATGCAGGGCCTGGCGTGAATGGCCAAAATGGCGCTTCAGTCGTGAATGTTACGCTGGATGGCCGTGGTGCCGGAATCTTTAAAAATGTCACCCGTGAAAACGTTGGCAAACGCATGGCGATTTTGCTGATTGAAAAAGGTAGCACCGAAGTCATTACGGCGCCGGTGATCAATGAAGAAATTGGCGGTGGCCGCGTACAGATTTCCGGCATGGCCAACGCACAGGAAGCCACAGACATTTCATTGCTGTTACGTGCCGGGGCATTGGCCGCACCGATGGAAATCATTGAAGAGCGTACCGTCGGTCCAAGCATGGGTGAAGAAAACATCAAACGTGGTGTGCACTCTACCCTGTGGGGCTTTGCCGCGATTGCGGTCATGATGATTGTGTACTACATGGTGTTTGGGGGCGTCTCGGTGATGGCTTTGGGCGTCAACCTGCTATTGCTGGTCGCCATACTCTCCATGTTGCAAGCCACACTCACCCTGCCTGGCCTGGCCGCGATTGCACTGGCTCTGGGGATGGCAATTGACGCCAACGTACTGATCAACGAGCGTATCCGTGAAGAGTTGCGTAACGGCAATACGCCGCAAGCCAGTATCCATGCCGGTTACGATCGCGCGTTTGATACGATTCTGGACTCCAACGTGACGACCTTGATTGCAGGTCTGGCACTGTTCATGTTCGGGACCGGCCCGATCAAAGGCTTTGCTGTGGTTCACGTGCTGGGCATTATGACCTCTATGTTTAGTGCCGTGCTGGTTTCTCGTGCACTGGTGAATCTCTTGTATGGCTATCGCCGCAAGATTGAGCACCTGCGGATCGGCTAATCCGTGACCTGCCACGACTAGAAACGCATTTAAGAGAACACATTATGGAATTATTCAGAATTAAAAAAGACATCCCGTTCATGAGTTACGGGCGTCTGACCACTTCAATCTCGCTGATCACGTTTGTGCTGGCAATTTTCTTCCTGTTTCACCGCGGCCTCAATTATGGGGTGGACTTTACCGGCGGGACCGTGATGGAAGTACATTACCCGGCCGCTGCCAATATCGAGCAAATTCGCCAGGTCATGGATGCGGTTGGCTTGAAAGATGTCACGGTGCAAAACTTTGGTTCTAGCCAGGATGTGCTGATCCGCCTGCCCGTCAAAAAAGAATTATCGATTGCCCAGCTCTCTGAAAAAATCTCGACGGCCCTGAAAGGCGCGGATGCAGGTGCTGAAATCCGTCGTGTGGAGTCTGTCGGCTCACAAGTGGGTGAAGAGTTGTATGAAAATGGGGCGCTGGCCTTGCTGCTGGTCTGCGCAGGCATCATGGGTTACCTGGCCTTGCGTTTTGAATGGCGTTTTGCGGTAGCTGCCATCATCGCCAACATGCACGACGTGATTATTATCTTGGGCTTCTTTGCGTTCTTCCAGTGGGAATTCAACCTGACGGTGCTCGCCGCGATTCTTGCCGTGCTGGGTTATTCGGTGAACGAATCTGTGGTGGTCTTTGACCGTGTGCGTGAAAACTTCAAGAAAATGCGTAAAGCTAGCGCAGTGCAAGTGATTGACAATGCGATTACGCGTACCATGTCACGCACCATCATCACCCATATCATGACGCAAACCATGGTCTGTTCCATGCTGTTTTTTGGTGGCGAAACCTTGCACAACTTCTCACTGGCCTTGACCATTGGCATTCTGTTCGGCATTTACTCATCCGTATTGGTTGCCTGCCCGATTGCCATGTGGCTGGGCGTTAACCGTGCCAACCTGATTGGTGACAGCGAGAAAAAACCGAAAGAAGACGAAGCCGCCCTCGCCCCCTAAGCCGTAGCCTAGTCCCAGTTTCCCTTGATTTTTAGCCACTGGTGAGTACACTAGTGGCTTCTTGTTTTTATCGTCGCCCCCTTGGACAATATCCCCTTAAGCTGGCAGATTTTCCTGCTACTGCTGTTGCTGGCTTTTACGGCCTTTTTCTCTATTGCCGAAACCAGTTTGATGTCGCTGAACCGTTACCGCATGCGACATCTGGCCAAAGAAGGTCACCGCGGGGCTAAACTGGCAAGCCGCTTGATTGCGCAAACCGACAAAACTCTGGGTGCCATCCTGCTGGGCAACACGTTTTGTATTGTGGGCTCCTCGACGCTGGAAGTGATTATTTCCGAGCGCCTGTTTGGTGAGGGCGACTATGTGTTGATGTTTGGCTCGCTGGCCATCACTTTTGCCATTCTGGTGTTCAGTGAGATTTCGCCAAAAGTGATTGCCGCTGCCCATGCCGAAAAACTGGGCTTTGCCAGCAGTTACCTGCTCTACCCGCTATTATGGTTATTCACGCCCGTGGTCTGGTTTGTCAATCTGTTTGTCAAAGCCTTCCTGAAAATACTCAGGGTACGCGTTAACTTTGACGAGCAGGCCCAAGCGGTAACCTCTGAAGAACTACGCAGCATTGTCAGCGATGCCGGACAATATATCCCGTCACAAAGCCGGACCATTTTGCTCAACTTGCTTGATCTGGAAGACATTATTGTCGACGATGCAATGACGGCGCACACCATGGTGGAATTCATCGACCTCGATGATCCGATTGAGCAAATCATGGAACAACTGGTGCGTAGCCACCACTCTCGGCTGCCAGTACGCCAGGGCGATCATGAAGACATTGTTGGCATTTTACATGTGCGCAAAGTACTGCCGCTCCTGCGCGACTTCCATACCGGCCAGGCGCCCACCAAAGCGTTGCTGCAGGCAGCCATGAGTCTGCCCTACTACATCCCTTCTGGCACGCCACTGTATACCCAGTTACAGCAGTTCCAGAAGCACCATGAACGCATTGCGCTGGTGGTAGATGAATATGGCGAATTCAAAGGCCTGCTGACACTGGAGGACATTCTGGAAGAAGTGGTCGGTGAGTTCACCACTCAAACGCCAGAACATGAACGCCAGTTTCATCAACATGAAGATGGCAGCTGGCTGGTTGATGGCAGCAGTCTGTTGCGCGATCTCAACCGCAAATTGAAACTCTCGTTGCCTACCGATGGTCCACGTACATTGAATGGACTGATTCTGGAGCACTTTGAGGATATTCCCGAGCAGAATACCAGCTTCAAGATCGGTGATCACCGGCTCGAAATCCTGGAAGCGCAGGACCGTATCGTCAAGCGCGTCAAAATTTATCTTTAAAACACGGCTAACTTCCGTATCCAGCACTTGAATTTTTTAATACAAGGCGCAAAATAAGTCCTAAGACAGGTATACGAAACTATGGCAAGACCCAAGCGTGATAGTGATTTGGCGGTAGCCCCTCAAGTTGCCAAACCCAAACCTCCCGAACTGTTCAAGGTGTTGTTACTCAATGATGACTACACCCCAATGGAGTTTGTGGTGGCAGTGATTGAGCGTTTTTTTAGCAAGACCCGCGAACAAGCGACGCAAATCATGCTCAAAGTACATACCGAGGGTGTGGGCGTATGCGGTGTATACCCACAAGACATAGCCGAAACCAAAATGCACCAGGTGCTGGAGTCAGCCAGAGAAGCGCAACATCCCTTGCAATGCGTCATTGAAGCGGCGTAACACAGGGTTGGAGCCGGAGTTAAGCATCGCAAGAATATCGGGCAAATACGCTGACATTCTTGCGCTTCAAAGCATCAGCAGCAGTGGTAGCATGTGAATACATGGTTTCATTCAGTTTGACTCATTTAAACTTGAGCAAATAGTACGATTGGGGCATTGAATTTTTTTGAAAAAAGCACGATAACAAGAAAACAAATCGTTTTTGCCAGTTAGCGAAGGGTTGCTGTTGTGAATCCGGCGTTTTTTGTAGTGTTGTGTATTAAGGAAAGTCATCATGATTGCTCAAGAACTTGAAGTTAGCCTGCACATGGCTTTTATGGACGCGAGACAAAAGCGTCACGAATTGATTACGGTTGAGCATCTGTTATTGGCTATGTTAGATAACCCGACAGCCGCTGAAGTCCTGCGTGCTTGCGGTGCCAAATTTGATACCCTGCGTAGCGAACTCAGCCAATATATTGAAGAACACACGCCGACAGTGGCTGGCAGCGATGAGGTTGACACGCAGCCGACGCTTGGCTTTCAACGCGTCATCCAGCGCGCCATGCTGCATGTGCAGTCCTCCGGCAAAAAAGAAGTGACGGGGGCCAATGTCCTGGTCGCAATCTATGGCGAAAAAGATTCGCATGCCGTGTTCTTCCTGCATCAGCAAGGTGTGACTCGCTTGGATGTGGTCAACTTCATTTCACATGGCGTGGCAAAAATCCAGGAAAACGAGCAAAAATCCAGCAGCAGCGAACAGGAAACTGAAGGTGAAAGTGTCAGCACCGGCGCTCTCGAAAACTTCACCCTGAACCTCAATGCGCAAGTTGTTGCGGGCAAAATTGACCCGCTGATTGGGCGTGGCCTGGAACTTGAGCGCGTGATCCAGACATTGTGCCGTCGCCGCAAAAACAACCCGCTGCTGGTGGGTGAGGCAGGCGTAGGTAAAACTGCGATTGCAGAAGGCCTGGCTTCACGCATCGTCAACAAAGAAATTCCAGAAGTGCTGGAAAATGCCACCGTGTACTCGCTCGACATGGGCGCGCTGTTGGCTGGCACCAAATACCGTGGTGATTTCGAGCAACGCTTGAAAGCCGTCATGAAACAATTGTCCGAGAAACCGGATGCGATTTTGTTTATTGATGAAATCCACACACTGATTGGCGCCGGCTCTGCCAGTGGTGGCACGCTGGATGCCAGCAACCTGCTCAAGCCAGCGCTCTCCAACGGTTCACTCAAGTGCATAGGTGCGACCACTTATCAGGAATACCGTGGCATCTTCGAGAAAGACCACGCCTTGTCTCGTCGCTTCCAGAAAATCGACGTGCAAGAGCCTAGCGTGGCTGAGACCATTGAAATTCTCAAAGGCCTCAAAACTCGCTTCGAAGAGCATCACAGCGTGAAATATAGTGCCAGCGCCTTGACCGTGGCCGCTGAATTGTCTGCCAAATACATCAATGACCGTCATTTGCCAGACAAGGCGATTGACGTGATTGACGAAGCAGGAGCTGCCCAGCGTATTCTGCCCAAGAGCAAGCAGAAAAAAATTATTGGTAATAAAGAGATTGAAGAAATTATTGCCAAGATTGCGCGCATTCCGCCCAAAAATATTTCCAGTGATGACCGCAATGCGCTCAAAACGCTGGAACGCGATCTCAAAGCAGTGGTGTTTGGTCAGGACAAGGCGATCGAAGTATTGTCTTCTGCCGTCAAAATGGCTCGCAGCGGTTTGGGCAATGGCAACAAGCCGATTGGCAGCTTCCTGTTTGCGGGTCCCACCGGGGTCGGTAAAACCGAGGTGGCCAAACAATTGGCTTACATCCTGGGCATTGAGTTGCTGCGCTTTGATATGTCCGAGTATATGGAGCGTCACGCCGTCTCCCGCCTGATTGGTGCGCCTCCGGGCTATGTCGGCTTTGACCAGGGCGGTTTGTTGACTGAGGCGGTCACCAAGCAACCATACTGCGTATTGCTGTTGGATGAAATTGAAAAAGCCCATCCTGACATCTTCAACATTCTGTTGCAGGTGATGGATCATGGCACACTGACAGATAACAATGGCCGCAAGGCGGATTTCCGCAATGTCACCATTATCATGACGACTAACGCGGGTGCAGAAAGCATGTCCAAAGCCAGCATAGGCTTTACCAACAGCAAGGACAGCACCGATGAAGCTGCTGACCTCAAGCGCTTGTTCAGCCCTGAGTTCCGTAACCGTCTTGATGCGACCGTGTCGTTCAGTGCCTTGAACCAGGAAGTCATACTGCGCGTGGTAGACAAGTTCTTGATGCAGCTTGAAGATCAGTTGCATGAGAAAAAAGTGGATGTCACCTTCAGTGATGAGCTTAAGGCTTATCTGGGCAGAAAAGGCTTCGATCCACTCATGGGTGCGCGTCCGATGGCACGCCTCATCCAGGATACGATCCGCAAAGCGCTGGCCGATGAATTGCTGTTTGGTAAGCTAAATGATGGTGGTCAGGTCCATATTGATATTGATGAACATGACCAGATTCAGTTGAATTTTAAAGAGGAAACTGTTTCAGCCTGATTTGGATTGAACTTTCATCGCACAAAGGCCACTCTAAACGGTGGCTTTTGTGTTTCTTGCACTGCTTTAGTGCAAAAAAACCATGGACACGAGTCATGCGATTGCTGCCTGGCCCCCGTGTTTTGTTTCAGCCAGGCTTAAAATCAATACGTTAGGGATATGCAAATTGCTGGTATAGTTATTGCTATCAATGAATTGCCTGACAGAACTGATTTTGTACATGCAAAAGATTTTTTATTTTCTACATGTGTTGTGTTTGCTGTTTGCACTGCAAACAACGGCCGCCGAACCGGCGGCCACCACTACCTTGCTCGAGACCGGCTTGCTTGACAACGCCGTCACTACAGTCGCGAGCCTGGCTAATGCATCCGATGACGCGTTGTCTGCGGACTTTGGAGAGGTGAGCAACTCGGTAGACATGCTTGAGATTGCCGAAATCGACATTGATAAAATCCTGCTCCCCGGATTCAGTTACCCATTACATAAAACCCAGTTCCATCCTCCCGAACATCAATCCTCTTCCTATCACTTGCTCTTATCCTTCTGGCTAGACCGGCCTCCGCAATCCGTTTAAAGACGTCGTGCCTGCGCGCATCCTCAGGATGTGACGCAGGTGTCATATGTATTCACAGAGTGCTGTCAACAGCACGCTGTCATGAGGATCATTATGTTGTCTTGTATTCGTTGGCGAACCTTATACTGGCTGGGATGGCTGTGTAGCCTGCCCGCCCTCGCACTGGCCGAAGGCCAAACTTTTGACTTGCAAATGCTGCTGGACAAAGCCGTGGCTGAGAATCCCACCATTGCAGTGAGTAAAGCTCAAACGGCAGCTGCTGCCGCTGGCGTCACCGTGTCGCGTTCTTACTATAATCCAGACCTGGAAATCATGGCGGGACCTGCCAGATATCGTAATGCCCCAGGTACGACCAACCAGAACTATGGCGTGACCATTTCCCAGCCACTGGACTTTCTTAGCACACGCGCCTCCCGTCGTGAATATGCTGAGCAGCAGTTTAATTACGCCGAGAAAGGCATCCACACTACCAGCTTTGACTTGCGTAACCAGATTAAAGCGGCTTATTTGAATGTCTTACTCCGCCAGCAGATTATGGAAATGCTGGGCGCAAACCTTGCGTTACTGCAGCAAGTACAAAGCCGCGTCAAACGCAAAGTTGAAATAGGCGAAGCTGCCAGATATGAATTGATCAAGGCGGATACTGAATTACTGGCTACTGAACGTGACTATGCCAGTGCACAAACCAGAATTGACGAAGCCAAAGCCATGTTGCATGGCATGATCGGCAATATGCCTGACGCGTTTGAGATCAAGCGGCAGTTACCTACCATCTCGAACCTACCCGACATCACCGAATTGAGACGTTCGGCGGAGAACAATCCTTACCTGCAACAGCTGCAGAGCGCCAGGGACAGTGCTGAAGCCAAACTCAAGCTGGAGCAGGCGCTTCGTTTCCCCGGGGTGACCGTGAAGTCAGACTTCACGCAAGACCCTGACCTGAATACCTTAAGAGTAGGCGTGGTGGTGCCTTTACCGGTCTGGAACCGGCGCGAAGGCCAGATAGCACAAGCAGTGGCGGGGATTGAGGAAGCCAATGCCAACATCAAGCAGCAGCAACTGTTGCTGCGTAAGGAGATAGACAGCGCCTATCAACGGACCGTGATTGCCAGCAACCAGCTAAAAGCGTTTGAAAACGGCTTGTTGCAACAATCGCAGGCAACCTTGAGTCGCGCTGAAGCGGCTTATAAATTCGGAGAACGCGGCATTCTGGAGTATCTGGATGCACAACGCGTCAATCGTGAAGTCAAACGGGACTACCTGATTGCCAAATTCGATTATTTTTTCAGTGTCTTGCAAATCGAACGTTTCATCGGTTCCGATTTGGTACAACCTTAAGGGGATGGTCATGTCTCGTGTGTTATTTTCAACTTTACTGGTCGCCGCGCTGGCTGTGATGTCTACCGCGTGCTCAGAAAAACCTGTCCCGGTTGCAGAAAAAAAAGAAGTCGTCGACCCTAGCCTGGTCACCTTGACCAAAGAATTACAAGCCAACGTCAAGGCCGGTCCGGTCACCGAAGTACAGTTCGTCGATACTTTGCGCATCCCTGGCCGTATCCAGGTGGATGAACAATATGAATCGCGTGCAGGGGCGTCGATTACCGGTCGTATCAGTACACTCGATGTCAATCTGGGCGACGAAGTTAAAGCAGGCCAGCGCCTGGCCACCATCAAAAGTACAGAGCTGGCGCAGTATCAACTAAGTTATATTAAAGCCAGCCAGCAGATGCAATTGCATAGAAAGGCCGTTGACCGCGCCAAGCAATTGCTTGAAGCCGACGTAATCAGCCCGGCCGAATTGCAGCGCCGTGAAGGTGAGCTCAATGCCGCCAATGCAGAGGTCAATGCTGCCCGCGACCAGTTACTGGTCCTTGGCATGGCGCCTAATGCCATCGCACAGCTGGGTCTGGCCAATAGCGGCATGTCTACCAGCCAGGTCAATTCAAAAATCACCGGCACGGTCATCGCGCGTAATGCCAGACTGGGGCAAGTCGTCGCCCCGGCCGAAGAACTGTTTGTGATTGCAGACTTATCGCATGTCTGGGCGGTTGCCGAGATTCCTGAACAGCAAATTGCACATATCAGCGAAGGCCAAACCATCAATATTGAGGTACCGGCTCTGGGCGATGCCGAATTGACCGGCAAGCTGGCGTTTGTGGGCGATATTGTTAATCCGGCCACACGGACCGTGATGGCGCGTGCCAATATCGATAATAGCAAAATGCTGTTAAAGCCAGACATGCTGATCACCATCCTACTCGAGGCTAAACCGGAAAAAGTTGTGGCTGTACCCGCGACGGCTGTGGTGCGTGAAAACAATGCAGACCATGTTTTTGTGCAAACCATGAAACCAACGCAATACAAACTGATGCCTGTCACCCTCGGTAGAACCTATCAGGGTTACCGGGAAGTATTACAGGGCTTGCAAGCTGGTGACCAAATCGTGCTGGATGGCGCTTTTCACGTCAATAACGAGCGTAAGCGCAAAGAAATGGAGTAAGGCATGATTGAGTCTTTAATTCGCAGCGCGCTCAAGCAGCGCCTGATTGTGTTGGTGCTTGCCATCGCCCTGATTGGCGCCGGTTTATTTGCCGTTAAAAAACTGTCTGTCGACGCATTTCCTGATGTGACCAACGTTCAGGTCATGATTGCGACACAGGCCACCGGAAAATCTCCGGAAGAAGTTGAGCGGTTTATCACCGTACCGCTGGAAATCGCCATGACCGGCCTGCCCGGCCTCACTGAAATGCGATCGGTGAATAAAAACGCCCTGTCGCTGATTACGCTGGTTTTCACTGACAGCACCGATGTGTATTTCGCCCGACAATTGGTGATGGAACGCCTGATGGAAGTCATGGAGCGTATGCCTCAAGGCGTGACGCCTATTCTTGGGCCGGTCTCCACTGGCTTGGGGGAGGTGTATCAATTCACGCTGGACAAACCCAGTGATGGCAAAAAAGAACTGACGCGTGAAGACCTGACCGAAAGACGCGCCATCCAGGATTGGGTCGTGCGCCCATTGCTGCGCGGTATCCCCGGCGTGGCCGAGATTAACTCTCAAGGCGGTTACGTTAAACAATATCAGGTCTTGGTCAATCCTGACCGCATGACGCATTTTTCGATCAAGCTCAAAGATGTGTATGAAGCGTTAGCGCGTAATAACGCCAACAGTGGCGGCGGCATTCTGCCCCACTATGCCGAGCAATACCTGATCCGCGGTGTGGGCCTGGTGCAAAACCTGGACGATATCCGCAATATGGTGCTCAAGGAAGAAAACGGCATCCCGGTCTATATCCGCGATGTCGCAGAAGTCACCATAGGCCATGAAGTGCGCGTCGGCGTGGTGCTGAAAAATGGTGATACCGAATCCGTGGGTGGCATTGTCATCATGATGCGTGGCGGCAACGCCAAGGAAGTGGTCAGCCGCATCAAGGCGCGAGTAGAAGAAATCAACAGCAAAGGCATGCTGCCGCATGGCTTGCAGATCGTGCCTTATTATGATCGTAGCGAACTGGTGGATGCGGCACTACACACTGTTACCAAAGTGCTGATTGAAGGCATTGTTCTGGTGATTGTGATTCTGTTCCTGTTCCTGGGCGACGTGCGTTCCAGCCTGATTGTGGTCGGCACGCTGGTGCTGACGCCACTAATTACCTTTATGGTGATGAACCATTACGGGATTTCTGCCAACCTGATGTCATTGGGCGGACTGGCGATTGCCATTGGCTTGATGGTCGATGGATCAGTCGTGGTGGTTGAAAATACGTTTCACCACCTGGGGCACCGTAAAGACGAAAGCCGGATTCGCGTGGCACTGGAAGCTGCCACGGAAGTGGCGACACCCGTCTTGTTTGGCGTAGGCATTATTATCCTGGTGTTCTTGCCATTGATGACACTGGAAGGCATGGAAGGCAAAATGTTCGCGCCTCTGGCCTACACCATTGCCATTGCCCTGTTTGTGTCGCTGATCTTGTCGCTGACCCTGACGCCAGCGCTGTGCTCCTATGTGTTAAAAGGCGGGAGCGGTGAAGATACCAAGCTGATACAGACGATCAAGCAACCCTATTTATCCGCTCTGAACTGGGTACTCAATAACGAGAAAAAAACCATTACTTTCTCGGCGCTTTTATTTATTGGCACCATTGCGCTATTCCCGTTTTTGGGGACTTCTTTTATCCCAGAAATGAAAGAAGGCTCGATTGTGCCGGGCATTAACCGTGTCCCTAATATTTCGCTCGAAGAATCCATGAAAATGGAAAACAAGGCGATGAAGCTGATCATGGAGCAAGTGCCGGGCGTCAAGTCTGCCATCTCCGGCCTCGGCCGTGGTGAAAGTCCGGCCGACGCGCAGGCTCAAAACGAGTCCACCCCCATTATCAGCCTGAAACCGCGTGATGAATGGCCGGAAGGCTGGACACAGGATGATATTGCGGAAAAAATGCGACAAGTGCTTGAGAAGTACATCCCGGGCGTGCAAATCATCATGGCGCAGCCTATTTCTGACCGCGTGGATGAGTTGCTGACTGGGGTACGGGCCGATGTTGCCGTCAAGATCTTCGGTGAAGATCTGGATATGCTGAAACAAAAAGCGGACGAAATTGCCAAGATTGCCGGCACAGTCAAAGGCGCGACAGAAATCAAGGTAGAAAAAGTCTCCGGGCAACAATACCTGAATATTACGATTGACCGTCAGGCGATTGCCCGTCATGGCATCAACACTGCCGATGTGCATGACATCGTTGAAACAGCCATAGGCGGCAAAATCGCCACCGAGATTTTTGAGGGACAACGCAGATTTTCAGCCGCAGTGCGCTATCCAGAATCTTTCCGTAATAATGAAGAAGCCATCCGCAACATTATGTTGACCTCCCCTAACGGCTCGCGCGTGGCGCTGGACGATGTGGCCGATATTGAAGTGAAGGATGGCCCGGCGCAGATCAGCCGTGAACTGGCCAAACGCCGTATTGTCATCGGGGTGAACGTGAAAGACCGTGACCTGGGTGGTTTTGTGGCGGAGCTGCAACAAGTGCTGGATCAGCGCCTGCAATTGCCCGATGGTTACTACCTTGAGTATGGTGGCCAGTTCCAGAACATGGAGCGGGCCATGGGTCACCTGATGATTATTATCCCAGTCACCATTGCGGCGATTTTCTTCTTGCTTTTCTTGCTGTTCCAGTCGATACGCTTTGCCACCATGATAATTCTGGTGCTGCCATTCGCCTCGATTGGCGGCGTGATTGCCTTGTTTGTCACCGGCGAATATTTATCAGTCCCGGCCTCTGTCGGCTTTATTGCCCTGTGGGGGATTGCAGTGCTCAATGCCGTGGTGCTGGTGTCTTATATCCGCACCTTGCGTGATGAAGGCCTGAGTCAACTGGAGGCGATTCGCAAGGGCTGCGCGCAACGGTTCCGACCAGTCATGATGACGGCCACGGTGGCCATGCTAGGCTTGGTGCCGTTTCTGTTTGCCACCGGCCCAGGCTCAGAAGTACAGCGGCCATTGGCGATCGTGGTCATTGGTGGCTTGATCACTTCAACCTTGTTGACACTGATTGTGGTGCCAACCTTGTACCGTAAGTTTGAAGAAAGCAAAATAGAGGCATAATCCATGCCGAAACAAGCGACGTAAAAATATTCAGGGTGACTGTTTATGAAAGAAATCAAAGCGGTTGTACAACCAGCGAGATTACCTAAAATCCGCTCGGCCTTGCGCAATATCAAAGGCTTCCCCGGCATGTCCGTCCACAAAATGGAAGGCTGCGGTCCACACCTGCAAAAACCAAGTGCAGGGGTACGTGAGGAGCTCACCGATTACAGCCCTAAAGTCTATCTGTATATGGTGGTGCCGGATGACCTGGTAGAGGGTATCTTGCAAACCATCGTCGAGGTGGCCCATACCGGCAATGTGGGAGATGGCATTGTCTGGGTGACGCCCGTGGAACGCATGATCAGGCTCTCAGAGCAAATCATGGTGCTAGACTAGTGGTCGTGTGGCACTAAGTTAGGCGGACTGGACTGGCGCGCCTTACAAGTCGCGCCAGTCCAGTCCCTCAGCCTGATGGGCAATGCCTATCCAGTCACTGGCACAATGCAAGACTTCACTCAACGCCTGCCTGGCCAAGGCAGGCGTATTATTTTTCTCGCTTAAATGCGCAGCAACCAGATGCTTGAGGCGGCGGTTGTCCAGCTGACTCAGTAGTTGGGCACTGGATTGATTGTCCAGATGCCCCAACCAGCCACCTACCCGCTTTTTCAGCGAGTGTGCATAAGGCCCGGTGCGCAACATCTCCAGATCATGATTGCACTCAAGCAGCAAGCCATCACACGCCTGTAGCATGGCCACGATATGCGGGGTCACACTGCCGACATCTGTGAGCACCCCCAGCTTGTGCGCGCCATCCGTAAACACAAATTGTGCGGGTTCGCGGGCATCATGTGGCACAGGATAGGGATGGACTTCTATGTCTTGCAGGGCAAATGGCGTATGGGCATCAATCAGCTGTATCTTCACCGCCTGGCTAGGCAAATAGCGCTCGCACATGCGGTAGGTGCCATGCGTGAGCCAGACGGGGATCTGGTAGCGTGCAGCCAGTTTAAACGCGCCTCGCGCATGATCGTCGTGCTCATGCGTCACCAGGATGCCTGTCAGTTGCTCAGGGGCCAACTGCAAGCGCGCCAGACGCTGCACGGTTTCCTTGACACTAAAGCCGCAGTCAAGCAAAAGCCGGGTTTCCCCGGCTTCTACCAGCGTGGCATTGCCTGCGCTGCCACTGCCCAATGATGCAAATCGCACGCGCGGACCCGCTTATTTCAATTGATCATACAACAGCGAAATAATGCGGTTTGCCGTAGTGGAGGTATTGCGTTTGTTGTCAGGCGTCAACACATACACATCGGTGGTGTCATCGGCATTTTCCAGCACCTGGATATGGTATTGCTTGCTCGACTTGTCACCATCGGACGTGCCTTTCCAGAATTTGCTTTTATCACCGGCTTTAACCTCGGTCGGTGCATTACTCTTCTCGTCATCGTCACTGCTCCAGAATTTCAAGCGCTCCAGCAAGCCTTTTTTCTGCTTGATCGGGTCCTCAGCATCCGTATCCGCATAACGCACATAGAAAATACCTTCAGAGCGGTTTTTATCCTCGGTCACAAAACCAATACGGTCCAGCGCCAGGCCCACACGGCGCCATGCACGGTCAAACGGCTCATTAAGTTTGAGCGTCACGCTCTGGTCCGGCTCTTTCACCACATCGGCGCGCTTGTCCGAAACCGCCTGCGTCATGACCTGATCGGCTTTTTGCTCATCCAGACCAAGCTTGACCATCATCCGGCGCAACAACTCCGCATCCAGATCAGCATCAAACTCTTTCCCTGCATTATTCTTGTTATCGGCCGCATTCGGACGATAGCCGGTATCAATCACCCCTAACTGAGTGGTGACGTAGTTTTTGCCATCATCTGGCGCACCGGCAACGGTACGGTGCGTCATATAAATTTCAGTGGTACCCTCTTTTTCGCCACGCTCCAAACGGGTACGGAACTTACGTCTGTCAGCAAAGCCGGAGAGCTTATCCAACCAGGCATCAAACTTTTCGCCATACCCACGGTTGTCTTCTTTGGGCTTGATGGCATCCGACTGCAACCACTCTGTCTCGATTACCCCAAGCTCAGGATTCTCGACACGGACGGCAAAGCCTTGATCCAGCCAGAAATCACGCACCAGCGGCCAGATTTTTTCCGGTGGCGCATTCACCACCAGCCAGCGCTGGGACCCCGCTTTGACCATACGCACATTTTTCATGTCAGCCAGCACGGGCTGCGGACCATTCTGCTCTTGCGCTTCCTGGTTTTGGCTATAAGCCGAATAGCTGGTGGCACCTGGCACATTGTAGGTGCTGCTGGTGCGGACCGACGTCAGGTCAGGCGGCACTTCAAGTGGCTTGGAACGACTGGCCCCCTTGTAGTCCGAACTGTTGTTCATAAACGGGATAGAATCGCAGGCGGCCAACACAGTCACCAGACTGAACAGCACTGCGCGTTGTAACCATACATGACTCATGTGTTTCACTAGCCTTATCCTAAATTAGTCTTTGCACGCTCAAACAGCGGCGATTTCTGCCTGCTGCATGGCGTGACGCAATACTTCATGATACTGGCCCGACAAATTGACCAGCGGCAGACGAATCCCGGTACCGATCAAGCCCATTTGTTGCAATACCCATTTCACGGGGATGGGGTTGGCCTCAACAAACAGTTTCTGGTGCAGTGCAAACAGTTTGGCATTGGCCGCCTTGGCGGCAACCAGATTGCCACTCAAGGCCTGCACGCACATTTCGTGCATCAGTTTCGGTGCCACATTCGCCGTCACGGAAATAACCCCTTTGCCACCCAGCAACATCAGCGCCAGTGCTGAGGCATCATCGCCACTGTAGACCGCAAAATCTGATGGTGCGCGCAGCAGCAAATCAGTGCCCCGCTCAATGCCCCCTGTCGCATCTTTGATGCCGACGATGTTGCGGAGCTGCGCCAGGCGCAACACCGTGTCATTGCTCAGGTCGCACCCGGTGCGGCCAGGCACATTGTATAAAATTTGCGGGATATCGACGGCTTCAGCCACTGCTTTAAAGTGCTGATACAAGCCCTCTTGTGAAGGTTTGTTGTAATAAGGCGCGACCAGCAGGCAGGCATCCGCCCCCAAACTTTTGGCTTTGGCAGTTAAAGCAATGGCTTCAGCGGTAGAGTTAGCACCAGTACCGGCAATCACCGGCACCCGCTTGGCGACATAATCCACCGTGGTTTTAATCAGCAGGCAATGCTCGTCTACGTCTACGGTGGGCGACTCACCGGTCGTCCCGACAATCACAATACCGTCCGTACCGGCATCGACATGAAAGTCGATCAGCTTTTTGAGTGCGTCCAGATCCAAACGACCATCTTCAAACATCGGGGTCACAATTGCGACCAAACTGCCCGTCAACATACCTAACGCCATTCAATAATAAAGCCAATATTTTAACTGATTATACGCATGAACGCCAAAGAACCACTTGCAAGGCCTGTGTAACTCCATAATCCTGCCAGCAGCATAGATTTAAACAGTGGGGATACGGCATAAAGTCCTGAGTAACGCACCCTTTCAGTTATAATCAATCCATTCGGATTAACGCTCGTCCAAGCTCCATGCCGCCTTCCGCACAGCCACCAGCAGACCTCACGCAGACAGGCGCAACCGCGCCAGAAAACCCTGCCAGACTGGAGCCATTGATCAGTCAAATTGACGCCCTGCTGCCACAAACCCAGTGCGGCCAATGTGGATATAACGGCTGCCGACCCTACGCTGGCGCCATTGCTCACGGCGAGGCAAACATCAACCAGTGCCCGCCTGGCGGCGACGCTGGCATACACGCACTGGCCGCCTTGCTCAACCAACCCTACCAAGCGCTCAATCCCGCACATGGCGTTACCAAAGGCAAACTGGTGGCCGTGATTGATGAAGACGCCTGCATTGGCTGTACGCTGTGTATCAAGGCCTGCCCGGTTGATGCCATCGTCGGCGCCTCCAAGCAAATGCATACGGTGATCGCGCAGGAATGCACCGGCTGTGAATTGTGCCTGCCGCCCTGTCCGGTCGATTGCATCAGCCTGCAAGCCGTGCCGGGGCGGCAGATGGCAATGTCTCCCGCAGAATCCGACCTGGCAAGACGCCGCCATCAACAGCGGCAAAAACGCTTGGCGCTTGAAAATCACGCAACAGCCCACACCTATGCCAAAGACCAGACCCGGATGGAAACGAGGCCAGCAAGCGACACCGCGCAGCCAACCCCGACCGCTACCGAGGCGCTCAAACAGGCGGCAATTGCAGCCGCACTGGCGCGTATTAAAGCCAGGCAAGCAGGCTAAAGCTGCCCCAATAGATTGAAATCTTGTGATGAATGCTCAAAAAAGACAGGCCATTTTTGAAAGACTGGCGCAGGCCATTCCCAACCCCACCACAGAACTCGAGCATAGCTCTACCTTCGAGTTGCTCATTGCGGTGATTTTGTCTGCACAAGCGACAGACAAAGGCGTGAATATCGCCACGCGCAAGCTGTTCAAGGTCGCCAATACGCCGGCAACCATCCTGGCACTTGGGGTCGAAGGCCTGGAAAGTTATATCAAAACCATAGGCTTGTATCATGCCAAAGCCCAAAACGTGCTCAAATGTTGCGAGCAATTGCTGACCTTGCATGACGGTGAAGTTCCAGATACCCGAGAAGCGCTCGAAGCCCTGGCCGGGGTTGGCCGAAAAACCGCTAATGTGATCCTGAATACCGCCTTTGGCCAACCCACCATTGCGGTCGATACCCATTTATTCCGCGTCGGCAACCGCACCAAACTGGCCCAGGGTAAGAATGTACTCGAGGTCGAACAGCGTTTTTTGAGCACGACACCTAAAGCCTTTTTAAAAGATGCGCATCATTTGCTGATTCTGCATGGCCGCTATACCTGCACAGCCCGCAACCCTAAATGTGGTGAATGTTGCATCGCCGATTTATGTGAATTTCACGACAAACAGATACAGCCGGTTGCCCCACCGGCAGGAGTTTAGCCATGGCCTTGTTTAATCCCAGCCGCGATGAAGTGAGGCAGTTTTTCTTTGATGCCTGGGCAAAATTCAAACAGCAACAAGCCTTGACCGAGCTGGAAAAAATGGCCGTGGGCATCATGCATATGCATCCCGAATACCACGACATCCTGGACCAGCCAGCCCATTACCTGCAACAGGCTTACTACCCTGAAATGGGAGAGACCAATCCGTTTTTGCATATGAGTTTGCACCTGTCCATCCAGGAACAAATCAGCATCAACCAGCCGATCGGCATTACGCAAGCCTACGGCAAACTGTGTACACGCTTTCAGGAAGAGCACGCCGCCCAACATGCCTTGCTCGAATGCCTGGCAGAAACCATCTGGCTGGCGCAGCGCAATCAAACCGGTCTCGATGCCGCGCATTATTTGCAATTGATAGAACAACGCGCAGACATGCCACCCAGTCAATAAGGCCTGGCATGCGCTTATGCTGGAAGATAAGTTGAATCACTTATTAAAGCACAAGACGATTTATGCGAGCATGACAAGATCACCGACTCCCCTCTCTAGCTTGCTATGAAACTACTTTCAGTCAATGCGGCCATGCCGCAAACCGTTCACATCAACGGCAAACCCGTCCTCACTGGCATTTATAAAACACCCCTGACAGGCCAGGTTACCGTGCAAGCGCTGGGCCTGGAGGGCGATGGTCAGGCCGATTTGACCGTGCATGGCGGCGAACACCAGGCCTTGTATGCCTACCCGTTTGAGCATTATGCGCATTGGCAAAACCGCTGGCAAAAAAGTACACTCGCGTATGGCACTTTTGGCGAAAACCTCACCGTACAAGGATTACTCGAAAGTGACGTCTGTATCGGCGATATCCTGCAAATCGGGGATGTGGTGCAGGTACAAGTGACCATGCCGCGCATTCCGTGCTTTAAATTCGGCCACAAAGTGGGCAAGCCCGACATGCTCGATGAGTTCTTGCGTAGCGGCTACAGCGGTTTTTACTTGCGTGTGCTGCAAGTCGGCCTCATTCAAGCCGGTGACGACATCCAGATTTTGCAGCGCGACGTGCACGGCATCAGCATACGCACCGCATTAGGACTGCAAAAACTCGGGGAAGGAGACCAGAAGCTGCTGCAAAAAGCCTTGCAGGTCAGTACGCTGGCGCCATTGCTACGCAAAGTCTATTCTGAACGACTGTCGCAACTGGGATAGTTTGTGTCACACCCATGGGAGCTTACGTCACTCTCCTGCAAACGCTATTCCACCGCCCTTGAATCTATGATTCAATAGCCGCCATGAAACCGAATCCGCATGACTGGCTCAATGAACATGGCGACTATCTTTACCGTTTTGCCCTCGCCCGCTTGCGCGACAGTCATCAAGCTGAAGATGTCGTGCAGGAAACCTTGCTTGCAGCCATCAAAAATCCAAACTTTGCCGAACACTCCAGCCCACGCACCTGGCTGACCGGCATCCTCAAGCATAAAATCATAGACTGTCTGCGCAAACAACTGCGTGAAGTGCCCGCCTCGGAACTCATGCGCGAAGAAGATGCCAATATGGATGAGTTTTTTGATGAAACAGGGCACTGGGCAGAAAAGCCGCAGGCGTGGGATATGCCACAGCAAGCCTTGCAACAAAGCCAGTTCCTGACCATCTTGCAACAATGCATGGAGCGGCTGCCACAAAAACTGGCGGCGATTTTCACCATGCGCGAAGTCGATGACATGGAGAATGAAGAAATTTGTAAGGTACTCGAGATCAGCGCGACCAATGCTTGGGTCATGCTATACCGCGCCCGCATGGGTCTGCGAAAATGTCTTGAGATGAACTGGTAACCATAGGTAGCACAGAAAATAAATGTTGAGTTGCAAACAAACCAGCCTGCTGGTCTCGCAATCACTGGACCGTCCACTCAACTGGCGTGAGCGGTGGGCGGTGAGAGTGCATTTGCTCATTTGCGTCTATTGCAGGCGTTTTAAACAGCAACTGCTGTGGATGCGCCGTCACCTCGCCAGTTGGCAGCAACAGGCGGCGGATGATCAGTCACTGACACTTTCTGCACCAGCCAAGGAACGAATCACACAACAACTGGACAAGTTTTACTGATGTCCGCTTTTCAATCTGAGCAAGAAGGAAAAAATCATGAAAAAGCAAAATGTGGCATTAATGACAGGTGCAGTGGCCTTGTCAATTGCAGCGGTCAGCGCGCATGCCGCCAGCAACCCGTTTGAAATCAAACCGCTCGCGCAAGGATACCAGGTGGCAGAAGCCACAGACAGCAAAGCCAAGGAAGGCAAATGTGCGAGCGGCCAATGTGGGGCACACAAGAAAAAGATGAAAGAAGGCAGCTGCTCTGCCGAGAAAATGAAAGAGGGTTCTTGCCACCACCATAAAAGCAAAGAGGGCAGCTGTTCAGCAGAAAAAATGAAGGAGGGTGGCTGCTCTGCCGAGAAAATGAAAGAAGGTGCGTGTCACGCCAGCAAATCCTGAGGGACCCTAGCGCATGGCGTTACGCTCAGAGATTCAGGGTGCGGGCTTGGGGCTCAAGCGTGAGCTGATTCCCCAACTGATGCGGCAGCATGGGGAGCCACAGCTCAGCGCGCTGCAGTTTTTAGAGATTGCCCCGGAAAACTGGTTACAGGCTGGCGGCAAATACGCGGCTGAGCTGGACTGGTTTGTTCAACGCTATCCCATGGTGTGTCACGGCTTGTGTTTATCGTTGGGCGGTCCAGACCCGCTCAACATCGCTTTTCTCAAACAGCTTAAGCAGTTTCTGAAAGACTTCGAGATTCCACTCTATACCGAGCACCTGAGTTATTGCAGCGACCTGAGCAATGGTTATATTTATGATTTACTGCCTATCCCCTTCACGCATGAAGCGGTGAAATATGTGGCGCAACGCATCCGGCAAACGCAGGATATTCTGGAGCAGCGCATCGCCGTTGAAAATACCTCGTTTTACGTGGCGGCACCAATGTCAGACATGGATGAAATCAGCTTTATCAATGCCGTATTGACCGAGGCGAATTGCGACCTGCATCTGGATATCAACAATCTGTATGTCAACAGCGTCAACTTTCAGTTTGATCCTTATGCCTTTTTGGACCAGATCCCAGCCGAGCGTGTGGTGTACGGGCACTTGGCCGGCCATTGGCAAGCGCAACCTGACTTACTGGTAGACACCCATGGCGAAGCGGTCATTGAACCGGTGTGGCAATTACTCACCCATGCCTATCGCAACTTGAAGATCTTCCCAACGCTGCTGGAGCGAGATAGCAATATTCCGGCACTCAACGAAGTCATGCTTGAAGTGAAGCGGATTGCGCAATCACAGCAATCGCAATTGCTGACCGACGCAAACATGCTGCCAGAGGTGGCCTGATGCCTGCCTTTCAGGATTACCAGGCCGACTTTACCGCCCATTTGCGTCAGCCAGCGCAGCATGCCCCTCCGCATGGGGTAGACCGCAAACGCATGCGCATTTACACGGAGATCGTCTTTAACCAGTTTTTGACTAGCCTGCAAGCCTGTTTTCCTGTGCTCAGGTCCATCCTGGGCAAGCGCATCTTTCAACGCCTGGCGCGGCAGTGCTTCTCCGGGCAAACATTTGCCAATCCCTTGTTTCAGGATATTCCCGCCAGATTTGTCGATTTTTTAAGCACCCATCAAGCCGCTGACCTGCCCCCATACACGACTGAATTGGCCCATTATGAATGGATAGAACTGGCGCTTAGTCGCGAGCTGGCAGAAGCACCATTGCCAGCGGCCGAGCAAACAGCGTTGGTACCTGGACTCACCCATCGCGTCAGCCTGACCGCCGTGCATCGCCTGCTGCATTATGCTTTTCCGGTGCATCAACTGTCGCGCAAGCAACGACATCTCCCTGCCGCTGACACTTACCTGCTCGTGTATCGTACGCCAGATTTTCAGATACGCTTTATCCAACTCAACGTGATCACCTACCAATTGTTACAACAGATACATCTGCATCCAGCCACTGCAGAACAACATTTGCTAGAATTGTCCCGACATCTGCCAGATCTGCCGCGCGAGACTTTGCTTCAATTTGGAATAGAGACCTTGCAGACCCTGGCCGCGGCGCAAGCGATCGACGTTACCCCAGCACAGGACTAATACGCACCGGACTCATTAATCCACGTAAATAATTACCTCTAAAGTATAAATACAATTAATATTTATCGTGAAAAGGACTTTTTTGTCTAAAATAAACCCAGTTCGGGATTTTTTCCCGACATTCGCCACCTCATAACAGGTGGACATTCAGGGAAGCTGATACAATAAAAAAATAAATATTTACATTAAATTAACCATGCAAAATACTCTTGCCAAAGAAGCTTTAAAACAATTTCGGATTATTTTTGGAACCGTGAGGCAACACTTCAGGGAGATTGAAGTGTCTTGTGGCATTTCAGGCTCGCAATTGTGGTTATTACACGAAATCGCCACGCACCCAGAATTAGGTGTTTCTCGTCTGGCTGAAAATCTGGCCATCCATCAATCCACCTGTAGCTTGCTCGTCGAAAAACTGGTCAAAAAACAATTGGTGCAAAAACAGCGTCAAAGCGAAGACCAACGCAAAGTCGGCCTGATTGTGACTGATGCTGGGCACGCGGTGCTCGCCAAGGCACCGAAACCAGTAGATGGCATTCTGCCGCAAGTCTTGCACACACTGGATATCGAAGCTTTAAAAGAGTTAAATGCCTCGTTGAACATGGTCATTACCAAGTTGGACGCACAATCCAAAGCACTCGCCGACCAGCCAATGGGTGATATGTAAAAGCATCGCTTGATTTGTGGACTGAGAATCACTGGTTGCGTCACGGATTATTCACCTGGCTTACGCTGAACCCAGCCCTCAATCAGCTCAAAACAACGCACACAAATAAAAAAGTCGGCAACTGCCGACTTTTTTATTTGTGTCTTGAATCCTGCAAAATTGAGTTATTCGCCAAATACTGCCGCCTCACGTGCCGCTGCCGTTTTGATGACTTCGGCTTTGGCCGCATTATCCAGATCCCACCATTGGCGGATTTCCTCTAGCGTTCTAAAGCAGCCCTGGCAAAAACCACTCACTTCGTCCATGCTGCACACCCCGACACATGGTGAGGCAATTTCCTGTTCTGACATGCTGATTTCCTTTCAAACTTACCCTAGCTCAAAGCACCGTGGCAATTTTTATATTTTTTGCCAGAGCCACATGGGCAAGGGTCATTACGCCCAACACGTACGCCTTCAGGCACATTCAAAGATTCTGCGGCGCTTGCATCTGTAGTCGCCAATGCAGAGTCGTAATCCGTGTGTTGATACTGCACATTTGCCACCTCGGCGGCGCGCATGGCTTCTTCTGCGCGGCGCTCTTCGGCTTCAAGCTCTTCGCGGGAACGAATCTGCACCTGCATGGTGATCTTGGTAACTTCACTTTTCACCGTATTCAACAGCGACTCAAACAGCTCAAACGCTTCACGCTTGTATTCCTGTTTGGGGTTCTTTTGCGCATAAGAACGCAAATGAATGCCTTGGCGCAAATGATCCAGTGCCGCCAAATGCTCGCGCCAGTGGTTATCCAGGCTTTGCAACATGACTGATCGCTCAAAATTACGCATGTTGTCATTACCTGCAAGTACCTCCTTGGCACCATACAACTCGTTGGCAGCATTGAGGATACGCTCACGCAAGGTTTCCTCATGCAGGTCAGGGTTGGTTTCCAGCCATTCCGCCACTGGCAAGGTCAAGCCAAGCTCAGCCTGCAAAGCCTGCTCGAGCGCTGGGACTTCCCATTGCTCTTCCACGCTGCCTGGGGGAACGTAAGTATTAAACAAGCTGTTGATGACGTCTTCGCGCATGGCATGAATCGTTTGGCCGACATCAATAGACTCTAGCAACTCATTGCGCTGTTCGTATATCACCTTGCGCTGGTCATTGGAGACATCATCGTATTCCAGCAATTGCTTGCGGATGTCAAAGTTACGGCCTTCAACCTTGCGTTGCGCGTTTTCAATGGCGCGCGTCACCATGGCATGTTCAATCGCTTCACCTTCCGGCATGTTGAGGCGGGTCATAATCGCCGCCACACGCTCACCGGAGAAAATACGCAACAATGGATCTTCAAGCGACAGATAGAAGCGGCTGGAGCCTGGATCGCCCTGACGGCCTGCACGGCCACGCAGCTGGTTATCTACACGGCGAGATTCGTGACGCTCGGTACCGATGATATGCAAACCACCCGCGGCCAGTACGGCATCATGGCGCTGCTGCCACTCGGCTTTGAGCTGGGCAATTTTGCCAGCTTTTTCTGCCTCAGACAGTTTTTCATCCTGCTGGATAGCATGAATTTCATTTTCCGAATTACCGCCGAGCACAATATCGGTACCGCGGCCAGCCATGTTAGTGGCAATGGTAATCACGCCTGGACGACCGGCCTCTGCCACGATGCTTGCTTCGCGCTCATGCTGTTTGGCATTCAATACCTGATGTTCAAGCTTGGCCTGAGTCAGGAGCTTGGAAATCAGTTCGGAGTTTTCAATCGAAGTGGTCCCGACCAGCACAGGCTGACCTTTGGCCTGACACTGTTTAATATCCTCAATGACGGCTTTGTATTTTTCCATCGCCGTGCGGTAGACCTTGTCCATCGCGTCCAGGCGCTGTACCGGTCTGTGGGTTGGGATCACCACGGTTTCCAAGCCATAAATCTGGTTAAACTCATAGGCCTCGGTATCAGCCGTCCCGGTCATGCCGCTCAGCTTTTGATACATGCGGAAATAGTTCTGGAACGTGATCGAAGCCAGGGTCTGGTTTTCTTTCTGGATGGTCACGCCTTCTTTGGCTTCGACTGCCTGATGCAGGCCATCAGACCAGCGGCGGCCCGGCATCATGCGGCCAGAAAACTCATCGACGATGACGATCTCGCCGTTACGCACGACATAATGCTGATCGCGATGATAGAGATTTTGTGCGCGCAAGGAGGCATACAAATGATGCACCAGCGTAATATTCGCCGGTTCATACAGGCTTGAACCCGCCGCCAGCAAGCCGGTTTGTTCCAGCAATTGCTCGGCATGCTCATGCCCGGCTTCACTCATGGTCACACTCTGGGCTTTTTCATCTACCCAGAAGTCGCCTTCACCCTCTTCGGCTTGCTGACGCACCAATTGCTTGGCCACTTCATTGATGGCGCCATACAAATCCACGCTGTGTTCCGCCTGGCCGGAAATAATCAAGGGCGTACGCGCTTCATCGATCAGGATAGAGTCCACCTCATCCACCAGCGCATAATGCAAAGGACGCTGTACGCGCTCCTCTTTGCTAAACACCATGTTGTCGCGCAGGTAATCAAAGCCGAACTCGTTATTGGTCCCGTAGGTAATGTCTGCCGCATAGGCCAGCTGCTTGGCATCATGCGTCATTTGAGACAGGTTAATGCCTACGCTCAGACCCAGGAAGTTATACAGTTTGCCCATCCATTCGGCGTCACGCTTGGCCAGATAGTCGTTGACCGTCACCACATGTACGCCTTTACCGGTCAAGGCATTCAAATAAGTCGGCAAGGTCGCCACCAGGGTTTTACCTTCACCGGTACGCATTTCGGCAATTTTGCCTGCGTTTAGCACCATGCCACCGATCAGCTGTACGTCGAAGTGACGCATCCCCAACACGCGCTTGCCGCCCTCACGCACAACTGCAAAAGCTTCTGGCAACAGCTTTTCCAGGCTCTCACCGCCAGCATAACGCTGTTTGAACTCCTCAGTTTTGGCCCGCAACTGCTCATCCGAGAGTGCGGCGATTTCTGACTCTAATGCATTGATTTGTTTGACGATTTGCTGGTACTGCTTGACGAGCCGATCATTGCGGCTACCAAATACTTTTTTAAACAACGAGGCTAACATGAGTCACACCGATTTCCGCTGACGCGGTGTTAATTGAAATAAACAGAGATTGTATAAGATATAGAGGGCGATTGTCTCAATTATTGTATTGCCTGACTGGGTCAGGAATGATTTTTGAGATACTCACGCGGGTCCAGCGGGTTGCCATTGAGACGAATTTCATAATGCAAATGCGGCCCGGTTGAGCGTCCGGTACTGCCAATTAAGGCAATCTTTTGACCCTTGGTAACACGGTCTCCCGGGTTCACCAATAACTTCGAATTGTGGGCATAGCGCGTTTCAAGACCCGCGCCATGGTCAATCTTGAGCAAATTGCCATAGTCTGCGGTTTGTACCGCGGTGGTCACAATACCGTCTGCGGCAGCATAAACCGGCGTCCCCACCGAGGCTGGGAAATCCAGGCCTTCGTGGAAAGCGCGATGGCCACTCATGGGATCAATCCGCCAGCCATAACTGGACGAACTATACGCGGCTTCCACCGGACTACTATTAGGCAGCATTTCGCGCAATACGCTCTTTTGCAACAACTTGGCCTCAAGCTTGCCCTGATACTCATCACGCAAATCGAGGTCTGCAGACATTTGCTCGATGGTTGCTTTCAGGTCTTCCTCACTCAGCGGAGAATCTTTTACCAGCGGCCCCCCGCGGCCCATCATGTCGTTGACCGGCGTTCTTTCATTAATCGGCTCGGCAGTCGATTTGACGCCTGCCAATTTGGACAAGCGCTGATTTTGCGCATCCAGCCGCAAAATACGCGCCTGCAATTCGCCAATTTGCTTGGCATAAGCATCGAGGTGATTTTGGGTAGACAACATGGCACCACGCAAGTGAGGCGGCAGCATAGCTTTAACGCCTTGTGATTTAATGACCTGCTGCGGTGTGATAAACAACAGCGTCAACACGATAGGCACCAAAATCAGCGCCAGCACCAAGCCGACACTTTCAAACACGCCCAATGTTTTGGGCTTGGCCATTTTTTCTGAAACAATAATGATATTAATCATGCTACGAACTCTCGCGATGCACCCGCCGCATGCCGACTAAACATGCATGACAGCGATGTGGTGTACAATATTCAAGCATTCTGTGGACAACCGGCCATGTTCAAAATCAACCAGATTTTCAAACATCATCAAGCGCTCAAACCGCTACTACAAGAAGCGGATGACCGTCAGCAATTACAACAATGCTGGTCTGCAGTTGCCCCGGAATTTTCCAGGCTTTCGCATGTGCTAGCCCTACAAGAGGGGGCGCTAACGATTGCAGTGCAATCAGGCGCTGTGGCCAGCAGAATCAGGCTAATGGAAGCCCAATTACTGCGAAAAATCCAGGAATTTAGTCAAAACTCCCGGAAAATCAAGGCTTTAAACCTTAACGCAATTAAGGTCAAAGTGCAAGTAAAATCTCGCCCGCCTAGCAAAACCAAACGCATCAAATCCCCGTCCAAGCACGCCTTAACGGCACTCGAACGTTGCGCCAAACAAATCGACAATCCTGCGCTGGAAGCGGCCCTGCTTGAGTTTGTCGATCACCAGCGTCAAGACTGAGCCAACCTCACCTGTTAGCCGGGAACCCGGCCATCTCTGCAATCAGAGTACGTATGCTCCGCTATTACACGCTATTGTAGGTGCACACTAATAGTGCAATAATGCCCCAACCTGTTACATTCCATTAACAAATCTGGCAACAGGGTGGTGAGCAGTCATTATCTTCAACGTAGTTTCATCAGGAACAGGAGAAGTCATGTCAGTTGCACTAATGTTAGCGCTTGGTGCCGCCGTTCTGGCGGTAGTGTATGGCGTCGTAATGAGTCAATGGATTTCAGGGTTGCCCGCGGGGAACGCCCGCATGCAAGAAATTGCCGGCGCCATTCAACAAGGGGCGGCTGCCTATCTCTCCCGACAATACAAAACGATTGCCCTGGTTGGGGTTGTTTTGACGATCTTGATCGGTATTTTTCTAAACCCGCAAACTGCCATCGGATTTGTGATTGGCGCGGTTCTCTCCGGGGCCTGCGGATTTATAGGCATGAACGTCTCGGTGAAAGCAAACGTACGGACCGCCCAAGCCGCGACGCATGGCATAGGGGCGGCTCTGGATGTCGCATTTAAAGGCGGCGCAATCACTGGCATGCTCGTCGTTGGCCTGGGGCTGTTAGGGGTGGCAGGGTTTTATATCTACCTGGGTGCTGAGCAGGCGACTGATCTGAACCCACTGATTGGCCTGGCTTTTGGTTCCTCGTTGATCTCTATCTTTGCGCGCTTGGGCGGTGGCATTTTCACCAAGGGCGCCGATGTCGGGGCCGACCTGGTAGGTAAGGTAGAAGCTGGTATTCCTGAAGATGACCCCCGCAACCCGGCTGTGATTGCGGACAATGTCGGCGACAATGTGGGTGACTGCGCTGGCATGGCGGCTGACCTGTTTGAAACTTACGCGGTGACCCTGATTGCCACCATGGTACTGGGGGGACTGATGGCAACAGAAGCAGGTGCCAATGGCATCATTTACCCCTTGTTGCTAGGTGCGGTTTCCATCGTCGCCTCAATTATTGGCTGCTTTTTTGTCAAAGCCTCGCCCGGTATGAAGAATGTGATGCCCGCGCTATACAAAGGCCTGGCGGTCGCTGGCGTCCTCTCGCTAATTGCGTTTTACTTTGTCACGCAATATGTATTTCCGCAAGGCTATACCCATGGTGAAGTCACGGTGTCCAGCCTGGCCCTGTTTGGCGCCTGTGCGGTAGGGCTGGGACTGACCGCGGCACTGGTATGGATTACCGAATACTACACTGGGACCGATTACGCGCCGGTCAAACACGTGGCGCAAGCCTCTACCACCGGCCATGCCACCAATATTATTGCCGGGATAGGCGTCTCGATGAAATCCACCGGCCTGCCTGTACTCTCGGTGTGTCTTGCGATTTATGTCGCTTTTCACCTGGCAGGATTGTATGGGGTGGCCATTGCCGCCATGGCCATGCTCAGCATGGCAGGCATTGTCGTGGCTTTGGATGCTTACGGCCCGATCACCGATAACGCAGGCGGGATTGCCGAAATGGCTGAATTACCTAGCAGTGTCCGCGATGTAACTGACCCGCTGGATGCTGTAGGCAACACCACCAAAGCGGTCACCAAAGGCTATGCTATTGGCTCCGCAGGCCTGGCAGCGTTAGTCCTGTTTGCAGACTACACACACAAGCTTGAAAGCGCCGGCATCACTGCCAGCTTTGATTTGAGCGACCCCAAAGTCATCATAGGCTTGTTTATCGGCGGCTTGATTCCATATCTGTTTGCCGCCATGGCCATGGAAGCGGTAGGTCGTGCCGCAGGCAGTGTGGTTGAAGAAGTCCGCCGCCAGTTTCGCGAAATCAAAGGGATTATGGAGGGCACAGCCAAGCCTGAATACGGCAAAGCCGTGGATATGCTGACCAGCGCAGCCATCAAGGAAATGATGTTGCCCTCTCTGCTGCCGGTGGCCGCACCGATTGTGGTCGGACTGGTTCTGGGGCCGGTCGCACTGGGCGGTTTGTTGATGGGCACCATCGTGACCGGCTTATTTGTCGCCATCTCGATGTGTACTGGTGGTGGCGCCTGGGATAACGCCAAGAAATACATTGAGGATGGCCATTATGGCGGCAAAGGATCTGATGCGCACAAGGCGGCCGTGACAGGCGATACCGTTGGCGACCCTTACAAGGATACGGCGGGCCCAGCTGTGAACCCACTGATCAAGATCATCAATATTGTTGCGCTGCTGATCGTGCCCTTATTACATTGACCTTGGATTTTAAGCGTTCATAAAGCAAAAAGCCGGGCGAACGACCCGGCTTTGTTGTGCGCGTTGCAACAAATTAGAACGCTGGCTTCACTTTAAAACGCTGGCTTCACTTCGGCCTTGTTGTAACGGGCAACCCCATCCACGATTTCCTTGTGGGCATCTTCAATCCCCACCCAACCTTCAATTTTCACCCACTTACCCTTGTCCAGATCTTTGTAGTGTTCAAAGAAGTGCGCAATCATATCCAGGCGCCAAGGCGATACATCGGTCAATGTTTTTTGATAAGCATAGAGGCCGCAGACTTTCTCAACCGGCACCGCCAGCACTTTGGCATCACCACCCGCTTCGTCTGTCATTTTCAGCATGCCCAATGCACGGCAACGCACGACCACACCTGGCAACAAAGGCACTGGCGTAATCACCAGCACATCCACCGGGTCTCCATCATCGCCCAGGGTATGTGGAATGTAACCATAGTTACATGGATACTGCATGGAGGTGCCCATAAAGCGATCGACGAACAGCGCACCGCTTTCTTTATCTACTTCATATTTCACTGGATCACCATTGGCTGGGATCTCGATAATGACGTTAAAGTCGTGGGGCAAATCTTTGCCGCTAGGCACCAAATTCAAAGACATGTTTTTAAACCTATCCCTATAAAAAAATCGCCATTATAGGCGATTAATATGAACATTTGCTGGCAAACAACACTATTTTTGATCCTGCTCAGCCGCGACCGCATCGCGGCATGCCTGCCTGATCGTCACAGGAATCAGCTTGAGCGCGAGATACAGCAACAGCGGAATAATCACCAATTCATCAAGCTGGCCAATCAGCGGAATAAAGTCGGGAATCAGATCAAACGGCAACACCAGATACGCCAGGGCTAGCCATAATAACGCTTTGGCTAACCAGGGCGTTTGCGGATGTGCAAGCAATGCGCGATAAAACAAGACCTCTTGTTTAAAGCGTTGGCCCAGCGTCACCAGTTGTGCACGAAACCCCATCGCCCTTGACCGATTCAGCAGTCAATCCACCTGCAACGTGCGACCGGTGAGTTTGGCAAATGCCTCCATGTACTTGTCCGAGGTGCGTTGAGCTACGCCAGCAGGTAATTCCGGGCCTGGCGGCGTCTTGTCCCAACCGCAACTTTCCAGCCAGTCACGCACATACTGTTTATCGTAGCTGGGCGGGTTGCTGCCCACCTGATACTGGTCTGCAGGCCAGAAGCGTGAAGAATCAGGCGTCAATACCTCGTCCATCACATGCAATACCCCTTGCGCATCCACACCAAATTCAAACTTGGTGTCGGCAATGATGATGCCTTTGGTACGCGCATACTCGGCCGCACGCGTATATAGCGCAATTGCCGCCTGCTCGACCTGGGCCGTAAGCGCTTTACCAATCAGAGCTTCCACCTGGGCAATGCTGATATTTTCGTCATGCTCACCTACCGCCGCCTTACTCGAAGGGGTAAACAAAGGTTGTGGCAACTGCTGCGCCAGTTGCAGGCCTGCTGGCAGGGGAACATCACATACCGTGCCCTTGGCCTGATACTCTTTCCAGCCGCTGCCCACCAGATACCCGCGCACAATCGCTTCCAATGGCAAGGCTTTGAGTTTTTTGACCACCACGGCACGGCCTTTGACCTGAGCCACTTCATCCGGCGCGACTACAGATTCCGGCGCGATCCCGGTCAAGTGGTTAGGCACCACATTCTGCAATTGCTCAAACCAGAAGTTAGCCATTTGCGTCAGCATCGCGCCCTTGTGTTGAATCCCCGTGGGCAAAATCACATCAAAAGCACTCAAGCGATCTGTACTGACCAGCAGCATGGTCTGCGCGTCGATATCGTAGATATCACGCACCTTCCCCTGGTGCAGTTTTTTCAGACTCTTGATAGAAGTTTCGAGCAATGGCGCTGACATAATCGTGATCACAAAAGTAAAAACCGCATTATAAATGCGCCACGCCCTTGCAGGCGAATAAATTGTCCGGTAAAGACTCAGCCCGCAAATGGAGGCCGTCTCGCTAAGCAGCCACCTCTTCAATCTCGACCGGATCAGGCAAATTGGTCATGCACAGCTTGGCATAGCCCACATAGCGCGTCAGACGCAGCAAATTGCAGGTATAACCATACTCATTGTCGTACCAGGCTACCAGCTTCACAAAAGAGGGGTCCAGCATAATGCCAGCCGATGCATCAAACACGCTGGCAGCTGGGTAGCCTCTGAAATCACTGGAAACCACGGCCTCATCGGTATACCCCAGCACCCCTTTCAAATCTCGCTCTGCGGCGTACTTCATCACGGCGCAGATGTCTTCATAAGTGGTTTTTTGCTGCAACTCGACCGTCAGGTCAACCACCGACACATCTGCCGACGGAATACGCATGGCCATGCCGGTTAACTTCTTGTTGAGGGCCGGAATCACTTTACCGACGGCCTTGGCCGCCCCGGTACTTGAAGGAATAATGTTATCAAAGACGCCACGACCTCCCCGCCAATCCTTGTTCGACGTCCCATCCACCGTTTTTTGAGTCGCCGTGGCCGCATGAATAGTGGTCATCAATCCACGTTTGATGCCAAAATGATCATGCAACACCTTGGCCATAGGCGCCAGGCCATTGGTGGTGCAAGAGGCGGCAGAAACAATTTCTTCACCGCGATAATGGTAATGATTGACGCCATACACATACATAGGCGTGTCGTCCTTCCCTGGCGCTGATTGGACGACAATGCGCGCGCCCCCATTAATGTGTGCAGCACAGGTTTCCTTGGTCAGAAAGACACCAGTACACTCCACCACCACATCCACGTTTGCACTGGCCCAGTCAATCTGCGCCGGATCACGATGTGCCGTCAACCGGATGGGCTTGCCATTCACCACCAGCGATTCGCCCTCTAACTGTGCATCGTATGCGAGACGACCGTGCACCGAATCGTACTTGAGCATATACAACATCTGCTCGGGCGCCTCGATGCCGTTGATCGCCACCACCTCCACATCTTTGAACTCTGCCTGATTTAAAGCGGCTCTGAGCACCATGCGCCCAATTCTGCCAAACCCGTTTATGCCGATCCGAACAGTCATTTTTTGGACTCCTTTTGTCGTGGATATCCTAAAACAAGCAATTTTGATGCTCATTTTGAGCAGTTAGCGTTAGACAGTCATCGTGGCCTTGAATAGAATAGAGTTGAAAACTTTAAATCATTCAAGCCCCCCCGCCCATCGGATATTTTGTGAACGTTGCAGAGCAATTACTGAGTGGTATTCTGGATACATTATCATTGCAAGTGGCAGTGATTGATGAAGCAAGCAGCATTCTCTATGTGAATCAGGCTTGGCGCAGCTTTGGCCTGTTTTACGGGCTGCAACTTGACACAGACTGGTTTGGCATCGCCTATCTCGATATTTGCAAGGCTAATGAAGACACCAACCAGCCAGCCTTGCTGGAGGGCGTTCAACAGGTATTAAGTGGGGCACGTGACCATTTCAGTATTGATTACCTCTGCCACACCCCAACCCAGGAGCCGACCTGGCTGACCTTGAATTTGCAGCCGATGCAAAGCAGCCTCGCAGAGCAAGGCCCGTGCTTTTTGCTGACCCTCACCAATATCACGCATCACAAGCAGGTCGAAGACCGAATTTCTGCCCTCACACTGACAGACCCACTCACCGGCCTCGCCAACCGCCGTCGACTTGAGCAATTCATGCGGGATGAGTGGTCACGCGCGATTCGCCATCAATCCAGTCTGAGTGTGATGATGGTCGATGCGGATCACTTCAAGCAACTCAATGACAGCATGGGGCATGCCGCTGGCGATGACTGTTTGCGCCAAGTCGCCACCATTCTGAAAGGCTTTAGTAACCGGCCAGGAGATCTGGCTGCACGCTACGGTGGAGAAGAGTTTGTGTTGGTACTGGGCCAGACCACGCAGGCGGAAGCCGTCAAAATTGCCGAGCGCATCCGGCAAAAAATCATGGCGCTGGATATCCGTTTTGCCGGACACCGCTTGATGACAGTGAGCATAGGCATTGCCTCACTGGGCGCCCATCATGCGCAATCAGCAAAGGAACAACCCGCACGCACCCAGTGGCTCAATTTTAGTGAAGACGGTAATTTGCTGCTGGAACAAGCGGACAAGGCCCTGTATGTGGCAAAAAAACAGGGCCGTAATCGCGTTGAAGTGTACGACAAACACCACAGACTGACGGTGCCGCTCTCGGTGTAGCCCAAATGTGGGCTAAGTCCGCGAGCAGCCCACCGCGGTGAGCAAAAACTAGGCAGCACGCGCTTCCAGCATGGCCACCGCAGGCAAGGTCTTGCCTTCCAGAAACTCCAGAAACGCGCCGCCGGCAGTTGAGATGTAAGACACTTTGTCATAGATGTCGTATTTTTGAATGGCGGCAATGGTGTCACCGCCCCCAGCCAGCGTAAACGCCTTGGTTTCGGCAATCGCCTTGGCAATGGTTTTGGTGCCTTCGCCAAACTGGTCAAACTCAAACACACCAACCGGGCCATTCCAGACCACGGTACCGGCTTTCATGATGATATCGACCAACTCAGCCGCGGATTGCGCGCCGATATCAAAAATCATGTCATCGGCAGCGACCTCAGTTGCGGCTTTTTTCACGGCAGGCTCATTCGCATCAAACTGCTTACCTACCACCACATCTTTAGCAATCGGCACACAAGCGCCACGGGCAGCCATTTTCCCCATCAGGCCTTTGGCCGTTTCCACCAGGTCGTCTTCGCACAGAGATTTGCCTATTTCATGACCCGTCGCCTTGAGGAAGGTATTGGCAATGCCGCCGCCTACCACCAGTTGATCCACTTTGTCAGACAAACTTTCCAGCACGGTGAGCTTGGTAGAGACTTTAGACCCGCCCACAATCGCCACCAGCGGACGTGCCGGGGCCAGCAAGGCCTGGCTCAAGGCATCCAGCTCTTCGGTCAGCAAAATACCGGCACAGGCGACAGGCGCAAATTTGGCAATGCCGTGGGTGGAGGCTTCGGCGCGGTGTGCGGTGCCAAAGGCATCCATGACAAATACATCGCAGAGCGCGGCGTACTTTTTGGCCAGCTCATCATTGTTTTTTTTCTCGCCCACATTAAAACGGCAGTTTTCGAGCAAAATCAACTGACCGTCCTCGGTGGTCAAACTGTCTTCAGGCGCATTTGGTGCCAGCCAGTTTTTCACCAGGCGGACCGGCTGACCCAATAGCTTGCTCATGACATCGGCCACGGGCTTCAGGGAGTTTTCTTCGGTATACACGCCTTCTTCAGGACGGCCCAAGTGTGAAGTCACCATCACTTTGGCGCCAGCTTTCAATGCATATTCTATGGTGGGCATGCTGGCCACAATTCTGGCATCACTGGTCACCACGCCATCTTTCACCGGCACATTGAGATCCGCACGGATGAAAACGCGCTTGCCACGTAAATCGAGGTCGGTCATTTTGATGAATTTCATGAAGGTCTCCCTTGAGCGGTCGGCGCCGCTTGAATATAAACTGGTAAGGATAAAAAGCTGTTTGGCAAAAGCAAACGGGGCATAAAGCCCCGTGCATGATTAAGCAATGTGTTGAACCAGACGCAGCAGGTTACAGGTATATCCGTATTCATTGTCATACCAGCCGACCACTTTAACAAAGGTCGGATCCAGCATAATGCCGGCATCGGCATCAAACACACTGGCGGCTGGGCTGCTACGGAAGTCACTGGAAACCACCTTCTCGTTAGTGTATTCCAGTACGCCTTTCAGCGCGCCGTCAGCAGCTTGTTGCATGGCTGCACAAATGGCCTCATAAGTCGTTTCGCTATTGAGCTCCACGGTCAGATCAACGACAGACACATCGGCAGAAGGCACGCGCATGGACATGCCGGTGAGTTTTTTGTTGAGGGAAGGAATCACCTTGCCCACCGCCTTGGCCGCGCCTGTACTCGAAGGAATAATGTTTTCAAACACACTGCGACCGCCGCGCCAGTCTTTTTTGGAGGTGCCATCAACCGTGAGTTGTGATGCAGTGGCGGCATGAATGGTGGTCATCAGGCCACGCTTGATACCAAAGCTATCGTGCAAGACTTTGGCTAAAGGCGCCAAGCCGTTGGTGGTACACGAAGCCGCTGAAATAATGGCCTGACCAACATACTCATGGTGATTCACGCCAAATACAAACATGGGAGTATCATCTTTACCCGGCGCAGATTGCACTACTTTTTTGGCACCGCCTTGAATATGCGGCTGGCAGGCTTCCTGAGTCAAAAAGGCGCCGGTGGACTCCACCACAATCTCTGCACCGCCTTTGCGCCAGTCAATATTGTTCGGGTCACGCTCAGCCGTCAAATGGATACGCTTACCATTCACCACCAACGCGCCATTGTCAGCTTCTACTTTGGCATTAAACCGACCATGGACTGAGTCATACTTGAGCAAATACATCATGTATTCAACATCATATGAGCTGTTAATCGCCACCACTTCAATATTGCTGAACTCTGGCTGCTCAATTGCCGCACGCAAAGCCATGCGACCTATCCGTCCAAACCCGTTAATGCCTACCTTGACTGACATATGCTCCCCAACATTGTTAGAACTAAAATGAAGTATTTTAACCTAAACACACTATACTGGACAGACAGTAAGTGTTTGATTTGATACACGACTCAAGCATTCCCATATTTAAAACCCGGTCATTTTGACCACGCAGGGCTGCTTGTGATGAAAGAGGAAGGTTATGCAAGACAACATTATTCTGGCGGGTGGCTGCTTTTGGGGCATGCAGGATTTAATCAGAAGACTGCCAGGCATCATTAGCACACGGGTAGGCTATACCGGCGGAGAGGTGCCCCATGCCACTTACAAAAATCATGGCAACCATGCCGAGGCGATTGAGATTGTATTTGATCCCGCGCAGATCAGCCTGCGGCAATTACTTGTGTTT
Source organism: Methylophilus sp. DW102 (assembly GCF_037076555.1). Classification (NCBI taxonomy): domain Bacteria; kingdom Pseudomonadati; phylum Pseudomonadota; class Betaproteobacteria; order Nitrosomonadales; family Methylophilaceae; genus Methylophilus; species Methylophilus sp. DW102. The sequence continues at coordinate 2,480,828 of NZ_AP029023.1, forward strand.
TTCTTTCAGATTCACGACCCGACCACGCCTAACCGCCAGGGGAACGATTTGGGGCCCTCTTACAGATCGGCCATTTTTTATGCATCAGCAGAACAGCAAGCTGTTGCCGAACAATTGATCGCTGAAATGAACGCCTCAGGCATCTGGCCCGGCAAAATTGTCACCGAGCTTACGCCCGCAACAGATTTCTGGCTGGCAGAACCGGAGCATCAGGATTATCTGCTGCGTTACCCAAACGGCTACACCTGCCACGGCCTGAGACCGCAGTGGATATTACCGCAAGATCGCGCAACAGCAAGCTGGTTATAAACCAGGCATGAACATTACTCTGGCGTTACGGTGGGCGGCTGCTTGGTCACGGCCGAGGGTTTGCGTGCTTTAGGATAATGGCGCCTAGCAGGATGATGCAGAAAAGTCGCCAATTCATTCAAGGCCAATTGATAGACCTCGCGCTTGAATTCGATCACATCCTCCAGCGGCACCCAGTACTCACTCCAGCGCCAGGCATCAAACTCGGGATGCTCGGTCGCGCGCAATGACACATCACTGTCACGCCCGATCAGGCGCAACAAAAACCAGATCTGTTTTTGTCCTTTGTAGCTTCCGCGCCACTCGCGCTTGACCCAGCTGGTAGGCACGTCATAGCGCAGCCAGTCACGTGTACGGCCCAGAATTTTAACGTGCTCAGGCTTGAGGCCAACCTCTTCCATCAATTCACGATACATGGCTTGCTCAGGCGTTTCACCATATTTGATGCCGCCTTGCGGAAACTGCCATGCATGTTCCCTGATACGCTTGCCCCAAAACACCTGATTGTGCGTATTGCAAAGCACAATTCCGACGTTTGGACGGTATCCATCACGATCTAACATAAAAAACTGCCTTCAATATTTCATGCAATTTTTTCACACTTTAGCCTTTAATGAAAGGACAACCGTCAAAAGCATGCGCAAGCCCGGCAAGGTGTATAAAATTCAAAAGCAGACTCGCCAATTTATTTAAAATCCATCATGCGCCCCACGAAAACACTGTCAACCAGAGACAAGACCATGCGTTGTTTGCCCATGCTCAAGCGATTTTCAACCAGATTTACGACCGGGCTCTCGATCCGTCTCCCGTTGGCAAGTATGAAGTTTTTTGCCCCCCTCTTGCTTGGTGTGCCCATTTTCGCGTTAGCGGGCAACCTCGCTTACATCACCAATCAAGGCAGTGACAGCGTATCCGTGCTGGACATCGCCAGCAAGCAAGTCACGCGTACCATTGCGGTGGGCAAAGCCCCAGTCGGGGTGGCTATCGCACCTAAAAAGCAGCGCGTGTATATCAGCAACGCTAATAGCCAAACCGTGTCAGTGATCAATAGCGCCACCCAACAAACGGTGCAAGAAATTCCGGTCAACGCCCAAGCCGTTGGCATTGCTTTAAGCCGCGACGAGAAAACCTTGTACGTGGCCGATTGGGGCGGCGAGCAAGTGATTGCAGTGGATACTGCGCATCCTGAAAAACAGCAAACCTTCAAAGCGGGCAAAACCCCTTCCGGCTTGCTGGTCAGTGCGGATAACAAAAAGCTGTTTATCGCCAACCGCGACAGTAACGATGTCACCGTGGTCGATACCAAAACCTTGAGAACCATTGCACAAGTGCCCGTTGGCCTGCATCCCTTTGCACTAAGCTTGAGCCCGGATGGTAAAACCGTGTTTGTCGTTAATGTGGTCAGCAACACGCTCACCTTGCTGAATGTAGAGACCTATCAGGCCAGCACCGTCAAAACCGGGCAGCACCCTTATGGCGTGGCGATCAGCCCAGATGGCCGTCGTGCTTACGTGAGCAACAATCACGCCGAAAGCGTGTCGGTAATTGATTTGACCAATGGCAACACCATCACAACCATCGCTGTGGGCGAATATCCCGAGGGCATTGAATACGACAAGGCCAGCAATCAGGTACTGGTCGTCAACTGGGGGACTGACAATGTCTCCATCATAGACGCACTCACCAATACCGTGACGCAAACGATCAGCAGTCCCAAGTTATGCCGCTCTTTCGGGCAATTTATTCTCGAAGCGAAATAGCAAGAAAAGGGCTGTGCAGAGCCAAAGCAATCTATTTTTTGATTTTTTCACAGGATGACCAATGAATTAGTCGCAAAGAAGTTTATTTTTGGGTAAAGTCTCGGATTGTTTTTTAAAACACTTTGACCGCTTACCGATCCACGCCGAGCTTTAGTTTTAAAAGTCTGTAAATTTCAGGAGATATGTAATGAAAAAATTTCTAGGCATGATTGCTGTTTCTTTATTGCCGTTGATCCCCCTCACCGCTGGTGCACACGGTGCAGCAGCCTTACGCTTTGAAAAAAGCGTCACCATCAAAGCGCCTGCTGCAAAAGTATGGGCATTGGTCAAAGATTTTGGGAACGAACAAGCCTGGCATTCAGGCGTTGTGTCTACCACCGTAGAGCAGAAAAAAGATGAAAACGGCGACGATGCCACCTACCGCACCGTCAAACTGAAAAACGGCGGCGTCATGTACGAAAAACTGCGTTTTATTGACGACGCTGGCATGCGCGTTAAATATGAATATGTGTATGAAAAAAGTACATTACAGTTTGCTAACTTTTACCCAATGATCACAGTGACTGCCAACGGCAATGACACTGTCGTTTCAGTCAAAGGCAGCTACACTCGCGCCGATTCCTCCAACATTCCAAAGCCTGAGCAAAATGATGATGCCGCGACCAAGGCGCTCGACGACTTTTTTGATCCAGGTCTCGAAAGCCTGAAAAAGGTTGCCGAATCGGGAAAGTAATTAGCCAGGGTTCTGGAAAAAAATCGCAAGGCAACAGTAAACCCTGGTGGAAATTCTGGTAAGTCTTACGTTGTAAACAACACTGTTTTTGCAAATCAGTCACGGCCAAAAGCAAGCGACTGGCACCAAGTAAAGGGATTGTGTACCACACAATCCCTTTTTTGCATTTAGCCAAACCACCTGCCCAAAACCATCACCTATCCTGTCAAAGATGGGCAAAGCCTGTCACTTTCTGTCAGCTTAACTAATCGCAACCAAGCCCTCACTTTTTAAATTCAATTCGAAGAAATAAAGCATAAAAACCCTTTAATTCATATTTTTCAATCAGTTACAAACCACAAAAGAGGATTGGCACGCCTGTTGCTTTAGGGTTAGCCAACACTGTTGAAAAAGCAGTGACTTAAACAAAGAAGTAACTGACTTTAAACTTGACTTGAAGGAAAACATGATGAAAAAACACGCACAACAAGGTTTTACCCTGATTGAATTGATGATCGTGGTAGCGATTATTGGTATTTTGGCTTCTGTGGCGATTCCGGCTTATCAGGACTATACAAAAGAAGCTGCTGAAAGCTCATGCCAGCTGGAAGCCAAAGCTTATGCTGATCGCGTCATTATTGACTTCTCCAGAGGCGTCGCGCAAGCAAACCTGACCCAACCTCAAAATAAAGCCTGTTCAGGGATCGCTGCTCCAGCATCAGCTACAGCCACATTCACTGCAACATCTAAAAGCCCTGGTAGCAAAGTTTGGACTTGTGACTTAAGTGCAGGCGGCACCTGTTCATAACTGAATCTGAGATTTTGAGAGTTCAGTTAACAAATTGAATAGTAAATAAAGCCCTGCCAGTGCAGGGCTTTATTTTTTGGGGCCCTCATGAAAATAAAGCAAATTTGCGGTTTCACTTTAATCGAATTAATGGTTGCCATGGCTATTCTTGGTGTTTTGGCATCGGTGGCAATTCCAGCATATCAGAACTACACTAGAGAAGCATCGAACAACGCATGCTTGGCAGAATCAAGCATTTACGCAAGAAAAGTATATGCTGATATTCAACTCAACAAGAGTCCCTCTAATATTCCATTTCCTCTCGCTAAAGCCTGCACGAATATTAACAATGGCGCAAAGGTTACAGCAGTTACAAGCTTTATTTCCATTGCTAGACCACCCGGAAATGCATCAATTACCTGCGATTTAAATAATGGAGCCACCTGTACTATGGTTGCACCATGAATGACAAAAGAAAGCAAGTTGTTATACTAACGACCCGTTTTAAAAAGTTCACTGTAATGTTAGAGCATATTCTGGTTAATCATACGTCAACTTCTTCCACTGCCATCATCATCTGGCTCCACGGCCTAGGTGCCGACGGACATGACTTTGAGCCTGTGGTACAGATGCTCAACCTGCCCCACATAAAATTTATCTTACCCCACGCCCCCTATCGTCCAGTTACTCTGAATAACGGCTACGAGATGCGTGCCTGGTATGACATTTTTGGGCTACAGCCTGACAGCCCGCAAGATGAAGCTGGGATTAAAGGCATGCAAGCGACATTAATTGCGATGATAGAAGCCGAAATTGCGCAGGGCATCCCGGCGCACCGCATTTTACTGGCAGGGTTCTCGCAAGGCGGCGCGATGGCTTTACATACGGCAACGCGTTTTCCGCAAACGTTGGCAGGCGTTCTGGCGCTTTCCACATACTTACCCTTAAAGAGTCAACTCTCCCAAGAAAAACACCCAGCCAACCAGCAGTGCCCGATCTGGATGGCGCATGGCCGTTTTGATAGCGTAATTACCATGGCAACCGCGCAAGCTTCGCGGCAAACACTGGAGGCCACAGGCTATGCGGTGGAATGGCATGAATACGATATGCCGCATAGTGTTTGCGACGAAGAGATCAACGATATCCGCCAATTTTTGCTCAAGGTGCTTCCGCCAGCGCAATAACCCTATCTTGAGAATAATCCCGCAAGCAGGGGGAGTTTTGTTAAAATAGCCAGCGTTTTCATAGGCCTATTTTCATGAGTGCTCCCAAAAAAACACCGTCTGCGGTGAGTGATCAACCAAGTTTTGCCGAACGCCTAGCGGCGCTAGAAACCATCGTCAAGCGCATGGAGTCAGGCGAACTGCCGCTAGAGGCTTCACTGGCAGCCTATACTGAGGGCGTGCAATTGTTACAAGCTTGCCAGACCTCTTTAGAGCAAGCAGAACAAACCGTGATGCTGCTTAACCAACAACAGCAACTGACGCCCTTCGAAGCGAATTAACCCGCCAGCCACTTTCCTGTTTATTCATGACCACTTCTGCTTTTGTCTTTGATCATTGGGCACGCGCACATCAACAACATGTGGAGCAGGTGCTGGCTCGCCTTTTGCCTGGTGAGCAAATATTGCCTGAACGCCTGCACGAAGCCATGCGTTACGCGGTGCTCGGTGGAGGTAAACGGGTGCGTGCGTTATTGAGTTATGCCGCAGCAGAACTGGCAGGCACCTCCAGAATGACGGCTGATGCCAGTGCGGCAGCTGTCGAGTTGATTCACGCATTTTCATTGGTGCATGACGATATGCCATGCATGGATGACGACGATTTGCGTCGTGGCAAGCCGAGTTGCCATAAGCAATATGATGATGCCACCGCACTGCTGGTCGGTGATGCCTTGCAAAGTCTGGCATTTGAATGCATCGCCGAGACTCAGGCACCACAAGCGCTCAAGCAAGTGCAGGTATTGGCACAAGCGACCGGCTCACGTGGCATGTGTGGCGGCCAAAGCATCGATTTGCAGAGTACGGGCAAACGGCTGACGCGCGCTGAGTTAGAGACCATGCATCAATATAAAACTGGCGCGCTGATCCAAGCCGCGACATTGCTTGGCGCTTACGCGGCGCCAGACACCGCACCCGCGTTAATTCAGTGTCTTGAGCAATACAGCCAAAAGATGGGGCTGGCATTTCAGGTTGTCGATGACATTCTCGATGCAACGGCAGATACACAAACCCTGGGCAAAACGGCTGGCAAGGATGCGCTGCAAGACAAGTCTACCTACGTCAGCCTGCTGGGGCTGGAAGAGGCAAAAACACTGGTAGAAGCACTTTATGCTGAAGCGCTGCAATTATTGGCAGGCTATGGTGCCCAGGCGGATCCGCTGCGCGGGATTGCCAAATTTATTTGTGAGCGTCCTTTTTAATCATGACTTCACTGTTGTCCCGTATTCAATCCCCCACTGAGTTACGCGCACTCGAGCGCACACAACTCAAAGTGCTGGCTGCAGAGCTGCGAGCATTTCTGATTCAAAGCGTCTCGCAAACAGGGGGGCATCTGGCCTCTAACCTTGGCGTCGTCGAACTAACCATTGCGCTGCATTACATTTACAACACGCCGGATGACCGCTTAGTGTGGGACGTGGGCCATCAAACCTATCCGCACAAAATTCTGACCGGCAGACGCGAAGCCATGGCAAGCCTGCGCAAGGCGGGCGGGATTGCCGGTTTTCCCAAGCGTGATGAGAGTGAGTACGACACCTTTGGCACCGGCCACTCCAGCACCTCGATTTCTGCAGCGCTAGGCATGGCAGTAGCGGCCAAAGCGCAAGGACTCGATCGCCGCAGTGTTGCCATTATCGGTGATGGTGCCATGACCGCAGGCATGGCGTTTGAGGCGCTCAATAATGCGGGCGACATGGATACCAATATCCTGGTGATCCTCAATGACAACGACATGAGCATTTCCAACAATGTGGGGGCGCTCAACAATTACCTGGCTCGCCTCATGTCGGGCAAGTTGTATGACAGCGTACGCCGTAGCGGTAAAAAAGTGCTGGATATCATGCCGCCCGTCAAAGAATTTGCCAAACGCGCGGAAGAACATGCCAAAGGCATGGTCACGCCCGGCACCCTGTTTGAAGAATTCGGGTTTAATTACATCGGCCCGATTGATGGCCACGACATAGACACGCTGGTGGATACGCTGGGCAATATCCGCCAATTGCAAGGGCCGCAGTTCTTGCATGTGGTCACACAAAAAGGCAAAGGCTACAGCCCGGCCGAAGATAACCCGAACAAATACCACGGGGTAAGCAAGTTTGATCCGGAAAATGGCCACAGCCTGAGCCACAGCGACCGTCCAACCTATACGCAAGTGTTTGGTGATTGGCTGGTAGACATGGCCGCGGCAGATGACAAACTGATAGGCATCACGCCTGCCATGTGTGACGGTTCCGGACTCAATCGTTTTGCAGAGACGTATCCGGCACGCTATTTTGATGTCGGCATTGCTGAACAACACGCATTGACCTTTGCTGCTGGCATGGCGTGCGATGGCCTTAAGCCCGTAGTGGCGATCTACTCGACCTTTTTACAGCGCGCTTACGACCAATTGATCCACGATATTGCGCTGCAAAAACTGGATGTGTTACTGGCGATTGACCGTGCCGGGCTGGTCGGTGCCGATGGCCCCACCCATGCTGGCAGCTTTGATTTAAGCTTTTTGCGCTGCATCCCGGAGATCGTCATCATGGCGCCCAGCGATGAAAACGAGTGCCGGCTGATGCTGTCTACCGGCTACCACTACCCTGGGACTGCGGCTGTCCGCTATCCGCGCGGCAGTGGCATCGGTGCCACCGTGTCGCCCACGTTAGCGACGCTAGAAATCGGCAAAGCCAGCCAAGTCAGACAGGGCGTAAAAGTGGCAATTCTGGCGTTTGGCAGCATGCTGCAGCCTGCGTTACAAGCTGCAGAAGCTTTGAATGCCAGCGTGGTGAATATGCGCTTTATCAAGCCGCTGGATGAAGCGATGGTGTTGCACATGGCGCAAACCCACGACTACCTGGTCACGGTGGAAGAAAACGCTGTACAGGGTGGAGCTGGCGCTGCCGTCATGGAGTGCTTGCAGTCGCATGGCGTAGTGAAAGCCATCCGCTGTCTGGGACTTCCTGACCGTTTTATTGATCACGGCAAACATGAAACTATGCTTGCGGATTGTGGTCTAGACGAGACCGGTATACGCTTGGCTATTGAGAAATTAATTTCCGAGTAGTAAACTCAACTATTAACTAACAGGCGGGCATCACCGCTATGGAACCCTAATGAATCAACCCGTGATCCCCACAACGATTGAAGACGTACAAAATACGCCTGACGTGCGTCGTCTGGACATCAACAAAGTCGGCATCAAATCTATCCGTCACCCTGTGATTGTCAAAGACAAAACGGGCGGCGAACAACATACCGTAGCGATGTTTGATATGTTTGTGCACTTGCCGCACAATTTTAAAGGCACGCATATGTCTCGCTTTGTCGAGATATTGAACATGAACGAGCGTGCCATCTCGATTGATTCATTTGAAACCATCTTGCGCCAAATGGTTGAGCGCCTGGAGGCTGAATCAGGCTATGTGGAAATGCGTTTCCCTTACTTCATCAACAAAGCGGCGCCAGTATCTGGTGTGAAAAGCCTGCTTGATTATGAAGTAACGTTTATCGGTGAAATCAAAAACGGCCAGTTCGAGATTACCGTCAAGGTCATGGTACCAGTGACCAGCCTGTGCCCATGCAGCAAGAAAATTTCTGACTACGGCGCACATAATCAGCGCTCACATGTGACTGTGACTGCATTATTGAGCGAGTTTATGTGGCTGGAAGACTTGGTGACTCTGGTTGAAGAACAAGCCTCTTGCCAGTTGTATGGTCTGCTCAAGCGTCCAGATGAAAAATTCGTTACCGAGCGTGCCTATGACAATCCAAAATTTGTCGAGGATATGGTGCGTGACGTCGCAGCACAACTCAATGATGAAAAACGCATCATCAAATACGTTGTTGAATCTGAAAATTTCGAGTCTATCCACAATCACTCGGCTTATGCATTAATTGAGAAAGACAAACGTCTTTCATAACCGCACATGCAAATAAAAACGGCCATCAGGCCGTTTTTTTATACCTGCTGATGTGCCCACCTTCGCTAATGACTAAACATGCCATTGCGCGCATAAGGTTGGTGCAGATGCAGCCCCACCGCCACGATCACGGCCCCAAGGAGCGGAAACAGAGCCGCTAGCGTAAAGGTCAATTGGCCGCCTAAATACTGCAAGGCAAAACCGCCAAGTAAGCCACCCAGCGCGCCACCTACCCCGTACGCCACACTGTTATATATGGCCTGCCCTTTGGCCTGGTGACGGCCATTAAAATATTGCGTCACCACCTCGACCGAGGCCGCATGAAAACTGCCAAAGGTAAACGCATGCAGGGTTTGCGCCAGTAATAACAACCACAGTTGATCTGGCACCAGACCCATCATGGTAAAGCGCACCACGCCAATCAGCAGGCTCACCAGCAAAATGGTTTTGAGTTTAAAGCGTGCCATGATCCAGGGCATTTTCATGAAAATGCCAATTTCGCAAATCACGCCTAGCGACCATAACCAGCCGATCATGCCTTTGCTATAGCCATGCTCGACCAGATAAATCGAATAAAAGTTATACATGAGCCCATGCGCGGTCACCATCATGGCGCAGCCAATCAGCAGCGACATCACGGCTGGCTGCTTCAGAATTTGCCACACTGAAAAATCATCCTGCGCATGCGGTGGGACATGCGCCTCAGGTAATAACCAGGTCAGGCCAAACAAGCTGCATTGCACCAGCAGAATAAACCAGAGCAGGCTGCCTATGCCAAACCAGTCCGTCAGGTAACCGAGTAAGACTGAGGCCACAATAAAGCCCCAGGAGCCCCACAAACGGATTTTGCTGTAATGGCCGTTGGTGCTGGCCAAATGCGCCAGTACCAGCGACTCCGACAGCGGCAAGGTGGAGCTAGTAAATAAACTTAAGGCGACCATGACAATAAACATGGTCTTGAAATCATGGGCCCAAAAGATGGCGACAAAGCCCAGCAAGCCGAGAAACGCGGTCACGCGTATCCAGCGTACACGTTGCCGGGTATGGTCAGCCAGCCAGCCCCACAGATTGGGCGCGACGATCCGGCTCAACTGAAACAGCGACATGAGGATGCCGATATCCGCAGGACTGAAGGATTCGGCCGTCAGATAAAGCCCCCAGTAGGGAACGAACGCACCGACGAAAAAGTAGTAGATGAAATAAAAGCGCGACAGATTAAAGTGTAAGGCGTGGCTCATGACAGTTGTGCGCTTTAAAGGTCACCGCCCAGGCGCAGGCCATGGGCGGGTGAAATTACAGACGAGGCGTGTTTGAATGCACGTCCGCATTCTGGCCGCGATGACGCAGGGCATGATCCATCAGCACCAATGCCAGCATCGCCTCAACGATAGGCGTGGCCCGGATGCCGACACAAGGGTCATGACGGCCCGTGGTTTGCATCATGATCGCCTCGCCAGACTGATTAATTGAACGACGCGCTTGCGGGATACTGGACGTGGGCTTGAACGCGACATTGACCACAATGTCCTGACCGCTGGAAATGCCGCCCAAAATGCCCCCGGCATGGTTGGTGGCAAACCCTTCTGGCGTCAACTCATCACAATGCTCGCTGCCGCGCTGGGCAATCGAATCAAACCCGGCACCGATTTCCACGCCTTTAACGGCATTAATGCCCATCATCGCATGCGCAATATCGGCATCCAGACGGTCGAAAATCGGTTCGCCCAGACCAACCGGCACGCGTTCGGCCACCACAGTAATCTGAGCACCGACAGAATCGCGCTCGCTACGGATCTGGTCCATATAAGCTTCAAGTTGCGGCAACATCTCGACATTGGGGGCAAAGAAAGCATTGCCCTCATGTGCCAGCGCTTCCCAGCCCACAAACGGCACCTTGATTTCACCGAGTTGGCTCAAATAGCCGCGGATTTCTACGCCGTATTGTTGCTTGAGCCATTTTTTGGCAATGGCGCCGGCGGCTACACGCACCGCAGTTTCACGCGCACTGGAACGGCCACCGCCACGGTAATCGCGAATGCCGTATTTCTGGGCATAGGTATAATCCGCATGCCCAGGACGGAAAGTGTCCATGATTTTGCTGTAATCCTGCGAGCGCTGATCGGTATTGCGAATCAGCAAACCAATCGGTGTACCAGTCGTTTTGCCTTCAAACACGCCAGACAAAATCTCAACCTCATCGGCTTCAGCCCGTTGTGTGACGTGGCGTGAAGTCCCTGGTTTGCGGCGATCAAGATCGACTTGCAAATCGGCCGCGCTCAACTCCAGCCCTGGTGGACAGCCATCCACAATCCCGCCAATGGCCGGACCATGCGATTCGCCGAATGAGGTCAGGGTAAACAGGGTGCCGATGGTATTGCCAGACATGTGAACTCTCACTGAATAATTTTGTTTATTTTATCATAGACTGCCTGCGACCCCGCCCACGGGTTGATTTCCGGGCCTTGAACGCTTATGCTGAAACGGCTTATTGATCTGGGACCATGATGGCTAAACGCAAGCACCCGCACCGCAAACATCGCCTGTTAGGCAAGCCGCAAACCGGCATCGACACGAACACGCAAACAGAGTCAACCGCCGCCTGCATTCACAAAATTTGCTACAACGCGCAAGCGCTAGTCGCGCAGCAACTGACCATGCAGGAGATCACTGATTGGCAGGCGCCTGGCGGGCATGTGGCCTGGATTAATGTGCACGGCGTACTGGATATTCCCCTGCTACAAGCCGTCGCCCGTCGTTTCAAGCTGCATCCGTTGGTACTGGACGATATTTTAAACACCGAACAGCGTCCCAAACTGGATACCTACCCCGACTACCTGTTTCTGGAAACGCGCCTGTTTTACTATGATGCTGAAAGCATGAGTGTGAGCTCCGAGCAAATCAGCATGGCCTTGGGTCGTGAGTGGCTGCTGACTTTTCAGGAAAGGCCCTCTGGCAGTTTTGAGCCCGTGCGCGAGCGCTTGCGGCAGGGCCAGGCCTTGCTGCGTCAAAGTGGCCCGGACTACTTGTGCTATACCCTGCTAGATAGCCTGATGGAACGTTACTTTCAGGTGCTGGAGGCCATAAATGAGGATGCCGAACAACTCGAAGCCCATTTGCTTAACCAGCCCACGCCGGAAGACCTGCAGAATATCCACCGCCTCAAACATGTGTCCATCCAGCTCAGACGGGCAGTATGGCCCTTGCGAGAAGTGCTCAATAGCCTGATCCGCAATGAACACGGATTCTTTAGTCCGCAAACCGTGCCTTACCTGCGCGACCTGTATGATCACACCGTGCATTTTACCGAGTCGCTGGAAGCGATCCGCGACACCTTGAGTGGACTCATGGATATTTACATGACCAGCTTGAGTCAGCGCGTCAACCTGGAAGTACGGGCATTGACCGTGGTCGCCATGCTGTTTATGCCAGCGACACTGATTGCGGGGATTTTTGGCATGAACTTCAATGAAATGCCCTGGCTCAAGGAGCCAAACGGCTTTTGGTGGGCGATGTTGATGATGCTGGGCATTGCCTTGGCCATGCTGCTAGTTTTCTGGCGGCGGCAGTGGTTAAGCAGCCGCCGTGAAGCTTAGTGGCGCTCAGGCAAGCGTCGCCAGCGGTTGCCGGTTCAATTGCCTGAACACATCCTGCAGCTCGAAGTAAAGCGCCAGATAGTCATGGGCGGCGGCACTTTGTGCGTCATACTCAAACACATGCTGCCCCATACGCAGACTTTCGCTCAAGGCAGCATGCTCACCAATTTTGGTCATGAGCAGCTCCTGACCAAACAGGCGGCGCATTTCCTGCTCCACCTCAGTGGTCATGCTCTTGCGTGACTCGGCACGCGTGAGCAGGTAGCGGCGTGCGATCTTGCGCTTGAGCACGGGCTGCAAGGCATTGAGCGCCTTGTCCATTCTGACCGCAGAATGAATCGATAAATAATCCGTGGTCACAGGGACCACGACCAGGTCACTGGCAAACACGGCACTTAATGAAATCACCCCCATGTAAGGGCAGCAATCCATCACCACCGTTAACGCAGGCTGCTGTTGTGCCAGGGTGTCCAAGCCCGCATTCAACTTACTCAGGGTCGCCGGTCCACGGCCAAATTGCGAATCGAGCTTGCTTAACGCATGATTGGCCGTAATCACTTGCAAACCATTACGTAGCGGTTGAACCAGGTTGGCGACAGCGGTGCCACGCTCATAAAAATCGAGCAGGCTGGACTGAACATTCAACCCTGTGTGCTTATATATCTCGGTCAATCTTGCCTGCGGATCCATATCCAGCAACAACGCTGGACGTTGTTTGCGCTGGTAAGCGGCGGCCAGATTTAGCGCAGTCGTCGTCGCCCCAACTCCGGCTTTCTGATTAAGAATGGCAATTTTTAACATGAGGGTATGAATGCAAAGTCGTGCTTGAGGAAATCATTTCAGACCTGGATATTTCAGACCTAGATGCGCACTATCATAAACGATGTTGCCAGTAGAGACCACCCCGCACCGTCTGCGTAAGCCACAAAGCCGGGCGCACAAAGCAAACAGTACAAAAAAAGAAACCCGCAAAAGCGGGTTAAAAGGGGGTTTGGATCAGGAGGAAATCAATGCTAGTCGTTGAAAATCAACTAAACCTAGCCATCAAACAAAACATTTTGTGTTTCGTTTAAAGATGTGTTCAGTATAGGGAGGAGTTATTGCAGTAATTTGACCAAGCTGTAACTGAATTGTAAAACTGAAAATTCAATTGTTATTAAATTGTAACTTTAATAAAAACAACAACTTGCAAGAATCGCTTGAAAAACTGTTTTAAATAAAACAGTCAAAAATGGAATCACCGTTAGTCTAACAGAAGGCGGCTCGCCAGACTAACGGCTTTGATCAAAGACAAGAATTAGCTGAAAAAATCGCGTGCTTTATCGACCCAACTTTTGTTCTTCGGGCTATGTTTGCCCGCATCCGCCTGGGTGCTGTTCTCAAACTCGCGCAACAACTCTTTTTGCTTCTCGGTCAGGCGCACCGGTGTTTCAACCACCACATGCACCATGAGATCGCCATGCTCGCTAGAGCGCAAAGGCTTGATGCCCTTGCCACGCAAACGGAACACGCTGCCGGTCTGTGTTTCTGCTGGAATCTTCATTTTGGCAGCGCCATCCAGAGTTGGCACTTCGATTTCGCCGCCAAGGGCAGCGGTACTGAAGCTGATCGGCATCTCGCAATGCAGGTTTGCGCCATCGCGCTGGAAGATCGGATGTTCCTTGAGGTGGACCACCACATACAAATCACCGGTTGGCCCCCCGTTGACGCCAGCCTCCCCTTCACCGCTTAAACGAATGCGGTCGCCTTCATCCACACCGGCCGGAATTTTCACGTTCAGTGTCTTGTTCTGTTTGACGCGTCCATTGCCATGGCAAGTTGGGCACGGGTCTTTCACCATCTTGCCGGTGCCGTGACACTTGGGACAGGTCTGCTGCACAGAGAAAAAGCCCTGCTGCATGCGCACCTGACCATGCCCGTTACAAGTAGTACAAGTGACAGGAGAGGTGCCAGGCCGTGCGCCAGAGCCATGACAGGTTTCACAGGTGGCTTGCACCGGAATACGGATTTTGGTTTCGGTGCCGCGCGCCGCCTCTTCAAGCGAAATTTCGAGGTTATACCGTAAGTCTGCACCACGATAGACGTTGGAACGCTGATTGCGTCCACCGCCGAAAATATCGCCAAAAATATCGCCAAAAGCATCACTGAATCCACCGCCACCGAAGCCGCCAAAGCCAGCGCCGCTGCCCATGCTCGGGTCTACCCCGGCGTGACCATATTGGTCGTAAGCGGCGCGCTTTTGCTCATCGCTGAGCACTTCATAGGCTTCTTTTGCTTCCTTAAAGCTCTCTTCGGCTTTAGGGTTATCCGGGTTACGGTCCGGGTGAAACTTCATCGCCAGCTTTTTAAAGGCTTTTTTAATTTCCTCATCGCTGGCGTCCCGGTTCACACCGAGTACTTCATAATAGTCTTTTTTTGCAGCTGCCATTGCTTGCCTTTTTCATGTCCAGTTAACAGCGTCTAGAAATGCGAAAGTCGTTAGCCTGCAAGAGGACTAACGACTATTCGCCTGCCGTGTCGAATTAGTCCTTTTTCACTTCTTCGAACTCGGCATCGACCACATCGCCTTCCACGGTTTTTTCACCTTGGGGCTGTGCGCTCTCGGTATTAGCTTGAGCCTGTTGCTCAGCGTATACCTTCTCTCCCAGTTTTTGCGAAGCTTCCATCAATGCGTTGGTTTTGGATTCAATGTCGGCTTTGTCATCGCCTTTAGCGACATCTTCCAGCGCCTTGATTGCGTCTTCGATCTTGGCTTTTTCATCTGCCTCCATCTTGTCGCCATGCTCACCCAGCGATTTTTTCACGCTGTGCAATACACTGTCAGCCTGGTTACGGGCATCGACCAGTTCACGCAGTTTCTTGTCTTCGTCTGCATATTTGGCCGCATCTTCTTCCATGCGCTGAATTTCTTCTTCAGACAAGCCGGAGTTTGCCTTGATGGTGATTTTGTTTTCTTTGCCAGTCGCCTTGTCTTTCGCAGACACATGCAGAATACCGTTGGCATCGATATCAAAAGTCACTTCAATCTGTGGCATGCCACGCGGTGCGGGTGGAATATCGCTCAAGTTGAACTGACCCAAGCTCTTGTTACCTGAGGCCATTTCACGCTCACCTTGCAGCACGTGAATGGTCACGGCATTCTGGTTGTCTTCAGCCGTAGAGAACACTTGCGAAGCCTTAGTCGGAATCGTGGTGTTTTTCTTGATCAGCTTGGTCATCACGCTGCCCAGGGTTTCAATACCCAGTGACAATGGGGTCACATCCAGCAGCAATACGTCTTTGACATCGCCTTTCAATACGCCGCCCTGAATCGCAGCACCTACCGCCACGGCTTCATCCGGGTTCACGTCTTTACGTGGCTCCTTGCCAAAAATCTCTTTCACTTTTTCTTGCACTTTAGGCATACGGCTCTGACCACCAACCAAAATCACGTCAGAGATGTCAGAAGGCGACACGCCTGCGTCTTTCAATGCCATTTTGCAAGGCGCCATGGTGCGCTCGATCAGGTCTTCCACCAGGGATTCCAGTTTGGCGCGGGTGATTTTCACCACCAAGTGCTTAGGACCCGTTGCATCTGCCGTGATGTACGGCAGGTTGACTTCTGTCTGTTGTGCGCCGGACAACTCGATCTTGGCTTTTTCAGCTGCCTCTTTCAGACGCTGTTTAGCCAGCAAGTCGTTGCGCAGGTCCAGACCGTTTTCTTTTTTAAACTCATCGGCCAAGAAGTCGATGATGCGGTTATCAAAGTCTTCACCACCGAGGAACGTGTCACCGTTGGTGGACAACACTTCAAACTGGTGCTCGCCATCAATCTCAGTAATTTCGATAATCGAAATATCGAACGTACCACCACCCAGGTCATACACCGCGATCTTGCGGTCACCTTCCTGTTTATCCAAACCAAATGCCAATGCGGCAGCGGTTGGCTCGTTGATAATCCGTTTCACTTCCAGACCGGCAATACGGCCTGCATCTTTGGTGGCCTGACGCTGACTGTCGTTAAAGTAAGCAGGCACGGTAATCACGGCCTCGGTCACTTCTTCGCCCAAATAGTCTTCAGCAGTTTTCTTCATCTTGCGCAGCACTTCTGCGGAGATTTGTGGCGGCGCCTGTTTTTTGCCGCGTACTTCGACCCAAGCGTCACCATTGTCGGCTTTGGCAATGGTGTAAGGCATGAGGTCGATGTCTTTTTGCACTTCTTTTTCGTCAAAGCGACGGCCAATCAGACGCTTCACCGCAAACAGGGTGTTTTTCGGGTTGGTCACGGCCTGACGTTTAGCAGGGGCACCGACCAGAATCTCGCCATCTTCCTGATAAGCGATGATAGAAGGTGTGGTACGCGCACCTTCAGCGTTTTCAATCACACGAGGTTTCCCGCCTTCCATCACTGCCACGCAGGAGTTGGTGGTCCCCAAGTCAATCCCGATAATCTTTGCCATAGTCGTTATCCTTATCCTTTAAATTTGGTTAATCTCAATCTCTGATGCACTGAACATTGGGACATCTCTACAGATTTCAAGTCCCTGTTCACAATATGGATTATTTTGCCTGAATCACGGTCACCAGCGCTGGACGCAACACGCGCTCATTCAGGCTGTAGCCTTTTTGCAAGACGCTTAATACCGTATTGGGCTCACCCTCTGCTGGCACCATGCTGATGGCTTGATGCTTGTTCGGGTCAAACTTCTCACCCACCGGGTTGATTTCAGCAATATTGAATTTCTCAAATACGCTCAATAGTTGTTTTGCAGTCAGTTCTACGCCATTTTTGTAGCTATCCACATCGGCGTTCTCTACCGCCAACGCGGCATCCAGGCTGTCCTTCACTGCCAGCAACTCACCACTGAATTTTTCGAGCGCAAATTTACGCGCCTTATCAATATCGTCAGCAGCGCGGCGACGAATATTCTCGCCTTCGGCTTTCACATACAGCACCTGCGCCTTGGCTTCTTCCAGCGCTGATTCGAGTTCGGCAATGCGGGCATCTTGAGTATCGTTCGTGAGATCTGGTGTGGTTTGGCCATCAGGCTGGCTGTTGATTGGCTCAGCCGCTGATGCGTTATTTTCTTCTTGCATATTGCTCCCCTAAGATTTATTACGGTATTTTTTGCAAATGGGGAGCAGTCGCAGAGATTTCAAGGGCCATCAGATAAAATTTAGGGCGCTATCTTGGGTTGATGTGCTTGAAACGTCATCCTTGCCCAAAAGAAAAATCGAGATTTGACTCAAGCCAAGAAGTAGCAATATATCTTGCATCTTCTTGGCTGATTGCTTGGCGGCTTCCAAGATAGAATCAAACGTGTATTTGATATGAGATGCTGCCACCATGTCATCGATATTTAAACATCGAGGATTTACTCTGGTCGAGCTTGTTTGCACCATTACCATTTTGGGTATTCTTGCTGCATCTGCGCTTCCACGCTTTGCGAATGTTGCAAGCAGTGCCCGAATTTCGACTTTATATGCTTTTAAGGGCACAATTATACAGGCGGCTACAATGGGTAGAAGCATGTGTTTTTTGGATCCTGAATGCAATATGAACGCAGATGGTGGGCAATTTCCGACCACGGTGATAGAAGGCAAGACGATTTATTTTCATTATGGATATCCGACGGGATGGGGTCGTTTTTTTGTAGACGATGGTGTCGGTAGTCTTAGAGATTTAATGGATATCACGGGCTTCAGTTACACACAGCATCAAGGCGGTTCTTTCCAGACTGTATATACCAAAGATGGTGCAACAGACCCACAAAATTGCAAAGTGATTTATCAATTGAGCCCAGATGGCCAGCCACCATTGATGTCCGTCAGCTTAGTCACCAGCGGCTGTTGATAGCCCGGCCATCGGTGTTGATAATGCGTCCGGCACGAATCACGCAATTGGAGCCAGCATGGCTATCACATCGTTCACTAACGGCATTAACCCAGCCCCACCGAGATTCATCGCAGGTGAAACTCGCCCTGCTGCCACTCCCGTGTAAGCTGGCTCAGTATCCGTATACAGGGCCACAACAGGCACATTTAATGCCGCGGCCAGGTGAGAAAGCCCGGTATCAACACCAACAGCGAACCGCACATGAACCATGCGACGAGCGAGTGTTTGCAGATCCATTTGGGGCAGTACCAGCGCATCTGGCACTTGCCCTGCAATGCGTAATGCACGTTGATGCTCCATGTCGTTGCCCCAAGGCAGCCACATTTGCAATCCTTGCCGCGCATAATACTGCCCCAAGGCAACCCAATGAGTTTCTGGCCATAGTTTGCTATCGCGGCTGGTAGCATGGAGAGCGAGAAATGCCATGCTATTAGCATCTGGACATTGCGCAGACAGTCCGTAATTGGGTTTTTCCAATGGCATCGCATAATGAAGTGCGCTGGCCGCCAGGGTGCGCATCCGAATCACGGCATGCTGCCGGTAGGGAATCGCATAGGTGTGCTGATAAAAGCGGCTGGCCAGGGGCTCACGAATGGAATGTCGATCATAGCCATGGCGCGGACCACGCGCCCAGGTGGCCATCACCGCACTTTTGAGCAGGCCTTGCAAATCCAGCACGGCATCATAAGGTTGAGCCGCGACAGCCTGTTTGACTACCGAAATTTCACGCCAGGTCTGCCAACGCCACCACTGCTTGCGCCAGCGGCGCACCGCGACGGTAAACACCTGTTTTACCTGCGGGTGCAATCTTGGAATATCGGCAAAACTTTCTTCTACCAGCCAGTCAATCTGCGCATCGGGATGATGCTGCAAGAGATCCTCCACCACCGGCAAAGCGTGGATAACATCCCCCATAGAGGTGGTTTTGACGATCAAGATGCGTTTCATGGCCGCTATTTTCGCATACAATGCCAGCGCATGAAGTTTGCGTTTCTCATATTCAAATACTTTCCCTACGGCGGTGTGCAGCGCGACATGCTGCGTATTGCCCGCGACTGTGTGGCATTGGGACACGAAGTCACCATTTTTACCGGCGAATGGCGTGGCGAACAACCATCAGGCATACACATCCGCTTGCTCAAGGCCCGCGGTTGGCTCAATCATCACCGACACACCTCGCTGATCCGCCAGATGCAGCAAAAGATTGCGCAAGGCCAGTTTGACCGTATTGTCGGCTTTAACCGCATGCCGGGGCTGGATGTCTATTTCGCCGCCGATCCCTGCTATGCCGAACGTATGTCACGCGAACCCTGGTATAAAAAACTGTCTGGTCGTTACCGTTTTTTTTCTGCCATGGAGCAAGCCGTGTTTAGCCCCCAGGCAGGCACACAAATTTTGCTGCTTAACCAGCATGACCAGGCGATTTTTCAGCGTTGGTATGGTACCGACCAGGCGCGCTTTCACCTGATCCCGCCCAATATCCCGCTGCAGCGATTTGCTGACATGCCCACCAGGGATCACCGCGCCTACGTGCGCCAGACGTTTGCGTTACCAGAAGACGCCATCGTCTTGCTCACCGTCGGCTCGGCTTTTTTGCGCAAAGGCGTAGACCGTGCAATCAACGCCTTGAGCAGCCTGCCAGAGACACTCAAGCAACGTTGCTGGCTAATCGCCGTCGGAGAGTTTGAATCCAGCAGCAATATGCAGGCCTATGCCGCCGAGCGTGGTGTCGCCGACCGTTGTATTGAAGCTGGGGGCCGCCCGGATATCCCGGCGCTCATGCTAGGCTGCGATGTGCTCATACACGCCGCGCGCTCAGAGCTGGCCGGGATCGTCCTCATTGAAGCGATGACGGCCGGTTTGCCGCAATTGGTGACCAGTGTGTGCGGCTATGCGAGCTATGTTGCCGCCGCCGGGGCAGGAGAAGTATTGCCTGAACCGTTTGATCATGCCGTGATGAACCGCACTTTGCAGACCATGCTCACCAGCTTGCCGCAACAACGCTGGGGCCAACAGGCCCGCGCATACGTCGCCCAACTGGCCGCCAAACAGGTCTCAGCGCCTGAAGCCCGTATCATTGAGGCTTCTTCAACCCGCCGCCCGCTTTAACCGATTAAGGCGCAGCGGGTCGCCCGGCCTTAAACGGCAGATGCCGCAGCTGGTCCGCCGCCGCCTTGCTGGCTTCACTGCGCTTCAAGGCATAGGCTTTGGCCTGCTCAAGTAAGGCCGCAGAAGGCAGCTTGGGGTCCTCAGACAAGCGGGACAGTTTTTCAAAGCTTTCTTCATAAGGCGTGGCGACCTGTGCGTCAATCTGTGCTGCCATTTCATCAAAACTGACACTGCCCTCACGCCCTTCAAGCATGATCTGCTGCCATTTGTGCTGAGCCTGCTGGTCAACCTGATTCAGCTTTTGCAATTGCTTTTGAATCGCCACCTCTTGCCGCCAGCGATATTTGGGTGCCGGCAAATGCGTCAGCAAACCCAGCACGACCAGCGCCCAGGCCAGCCCTGCCAAAGCTTGCGATATAGTGATAGCGGGCGAGCCACGTAAAAAAGCGGGCAACATGAGCAAGCCCAGCACGCCGCCGGTCAAAAACCCGCCAATATGCGCAGAGTTATCAATGCCGGGGATCACATAGCCCATGCCTATGGTCAACGCTGAAAAGAGCATGCCTCCCCAGAACAACCAGCGAAATTCAACTTGCTGCATCTGGTGTCTGGCAACCCAGAGATAGACCAGCAACGCGCCATAGATGCCAAAAATCGCCCCAGAGGCCCCACCTGACACCGCCTGATTGCCCTGAACCACCAGCGACAACAGATTACCGCCTATGCCGCTGATCAGGTAAATCAAGAGAAAGCGTGCAGAGCCGAACATGCGTTCGACCAGCTTGCCGCCATCCCACAAGGCCAGCATATTCATGCCCAGATGCACGGCGCCAAAGTGTAAAAACATCGCGCTGCCCAAGCGCCACCACTGACCATCGGCCGTGGCTGGGGCAAAATTGGCGCCCCAGGTCAGCTGTACTGTATTGGGCGAGTGCCAAAACCCGGCGCCACCAAACAGCATGAGCACGAACACCAGCACATTAAGCGCAATCAAGGTGCGCGTCATCGGCGGCACAGGTGCGCGCAGCTCAATGCGAGGGGTGGGTGAAGCGAGCATCTAGGCGAGTGACTCCTGAAAAGGCACCTGCAACAAGGGCGGCTGTTGCAAGCTGTCGATTAAGGTTTGCAGGTTTTCTTCTGGCATAGACATCTGCGGATCAATCCTGTTCGCGACCCAGCCACAACACGCTATCTGCCGCGACTTGAGCCCCTCTGCCGTCAGCAGCGCATGATTGATACAGCCCAGGCGCATGCCGACCACCATCAGCGCAGGCAATTGCAGGGCCTGAATCAAATCGGCCATGCTGTGCGTCTGGTTTAAAGGCACCAGCAAGCCCCCTGCGCCTTCCACAATCACCACATCGGCCAGCGTGGTCAGTTGTGCATAGGCAGCTTGAATGACCTCAAACTGAATCTCCACGCCGGCTTGCGCAGCGGCGATATGGGGCGCAATGGCCGGTGTAAAGCGGTAGGGATTAATCAGTTCAGCAGGTGCTGTCACGTTGGAGGCGGCAGTCAGTAAACGCACGTCTTCATTTTGCCAGCGGCCATCCAGCCACTCGCAACCGGAAGCCACCGGCTTCATGCCGATCACCGTCTTGCCTTGCGCAATCAACTGCTGCATCAAACGAACGGTGACTGTGGTTTTACCGACACCGGTATCGGTGCCAGTGACAAAAAAACGTGAAGGCAGCGGCTGCATCATGCTCCCTGCGTGGCGGGTTTGCGCGACATGAATTGCACCGGACTGGTCCCGGGTGCCGTGTAGGGCTGGCTCCCGGTCCAGGCATGTACAAACACCACTTCATAGGTGGCGGGCAATTTACCCTGGTGGCGAAAAGCCTCATAGCCCTGACGCAATTGCTGCAAAAAGCCCTTGCCACTCAAGCCCTTGGCACGCCCCGCCGTCGCATTATGTGCGCCAATCGCTTTGAGGTCGCGCATCACAGATTCCACCGTATCGTAGGTCAGGGTGTAATGCATCACATCCAGCACCGGCGCGCTAAAGCCAGCCCGCGTCAGTGCATCGCCAATATCATGCATGTCAATAAAACGGCTGACATGGGTGTGCCCATGACCAGAGGCTGCACGCAGTTCTTTCAGCGTATCCGGTCCCAAGGTGGCAAACATGAGCAGCCCGTTGGGTTTCAGCACACGCCTGAATTCTTGCAATACGGTGTCCATGTCGTTACACCATTGCACGGCCAGGTTGGACCATACCATATCAACACTGGCGGTCGCCAACGGCATGGCTTCAATGTCGGCACACACCATTTGTGGTTTGGCCTGCCAGAAGCGATACCAGGGAAACAGCGTTTTCGTGCGGGCCAGCATGCCTTCGGCAATATCCAGCGCCACCCCTCTTGCCTGCTTAAAGTGTTTGAGCAAGGCATACAAGCCATGACCGGTGCCGCAACCTGCATCCAGAATCACCGCAGGCGCCAGCTTGACCACGTCCAGACGGCTCAACATTTCCTCACGTACCTGGCGCTGCAAAATGGCGGCGGCATCATACTGTTTGGCCGCACGGTGAAACGACTGGCGCATGCGCGTCTTGTCGATCTGATAAACATCCTGCATTTAATGCTCCCCGGCGCGCACAGCGGGCTCATCCGCCATAAAGGCTTCCACCGCTTCGCAAAAAGCTTCCGCATGTGACAAAAAGGGCGCATGTGCCGCCCCGGCGATCACGCGCAAATGGGCACGCTGCAAATGCATGGCCAGCCAGTGCGCTGCCGAGACCGGCGCCAGCGTGTCTCTATCCCCGTGAATGATCAGCGCGGGCTGGAACAAGCGCCCGACCTCTTCGCGCAGATCCGTCTGCATCAAGATATCCAGGGCCTGATTCAGGCTATCCTGGGTAGGGCTAGGTTTGGCACCAAACGCAATACGCAATTGGCGTACCGTGCTGCGCGCATCTTTGGCATGCATGCATTGCAGGGTCAAGAAATTGAGCAAGGTGGCATTAAAGTCTTGCGCAAACCGCTCGTTGAACTGCTCAAAATGGCGGGCTGCAATACCATGTGGCCAGTCTGGTTTACTGACAAAACAGGGGTTGGTCCCCACCAGAATCAGCTTCTCTACCCGGTCGGGTTGATTGAGGGCAATTTGCTGCGCAACCAGGCCGCCCAGCGACCAGCCTAAAATGGTGGACACGCCGGGGATTTCCTCAGCGACCGCTTCGGCCAGGCTATGCAAGTGATAAGGATAAACCGGACGGCTCTGGCCCATGCCGGGCAAATCCACCAGAAACAGTCGAAAATGGGTGGACAGCCGCTTGGTAACCCGTTCCCATACCGCACTGTTCATGCCCCAACCATGGAGCATTACCAGCGGTTTGCCTTGCCCCATGATTTCGATAAAACAACTCATGCCACCGCCCCGATAGCTAACTCGCGTTCAGCATCGTGCAAGGCTTGAATCAGCGCCCTGACGTCGGACTCACGATGGGCTGCCGACAGGGAAATCCGCAGGCGGGAAGTATTGACCGGCACGGTTGGGGGCCGGATTGCCGGCACCAGAATGCCACGCGCCTGCAAATACTGGCTCAATGCCAGCGCCTCATGGTTATCGCCCACCACCAGTGGCTGGATAGCGGTTTCTGACGGCAGCAAGTGCCAACGGGTGAGTGAAAGCTCACTCTTGAGCAGCGCAATCATGTCAAACAATTGCTTTCTGCGCGCATCACCCTGCTCTATCTCTTTCACTGAAGCCAGCAAGGCGGCGGACAGCGGTGGTGGCGCAGGCGTGGTGTAGATATAACTGTTGGCGTGCTGAATCAGGTAATCAATCACGATTTGTTGGCCTGCTACAAAAGCACCCGCCACACCCGCGGCTTTGCCAAGGGTGCCCATCATGATCAGGCGTGGTGACTGCAGCCCCAGATGCTTGAGCGAGCCACGCCCTTGCGGACCGAGCACACCAAAACCGTGCGCATCATCCACATACAAATAGGCATCGTAGCGTTCACAGAGCGCAAGATACTCAGCCAGCGGCGCAATATCGCCATCCATACTGAACACCGCATCAGCGGTAACCAGTTTGTGACGGGCCGTGCTGGCTTGCAATAATTTTTCCAAGGCTGCCACGTCATTGTGCGGAAAGCGATGATGTGTGGCACGTGACAAAAATGCGCCATCATTCAGACAGGCATGATTCAGCTTGTCCGAGAACACGGCATCTTCACGCCCCATCAAGGCACTGACGACGCCAATATTCGCCATGTATCCGGTGGAAAACAGCAAGGCTGCCGGTTGCCCGACAAAAGCCGCCAGCGCCTGCTCTAACTGATCATGATAGCGGTGATGACCGGTAATCAGATTGGAGGCGCCACTGCCCACGCCCGCTTCGGCAGCGGCTTGTTGCAAAGCGGCCACCAGCGCAGCATCGTTGGCCAGGCCCAGATAATCATTGCTGCAAAACGACAAAAATGGCTGGCCATTGGCGGTGATATGCTCGGCCTGTGGTGAATCCAGCAAGCGGCGTTGACGCATCAGGCCCAGTGTTTGCCGTTTTTCCAGATCGGCCCGTAAAGACTCCAGCAGATCGCTCATTTAGATTTTCTTCAAGCCTAATTTGGCAAACAGGGCATTGTCAGACTCAACCTCAGGGTTACCGGTCGTCAGTAATTTTTCACCGTAAAAAATACTGTTGGCCCCGGCATGGAAGCACAAGGTCTGCACGGCTTCGCCCATGCTCTGGCGGCCCGCTGACAAGCGGACAAAGCTGGTCGGCATGGTGATGCGGGCGATGGCGATGGTACGCACAAACTCCAGCGGATCCAATGGGTCGGTGCCATGCAAAGGCGTGCCTTCCACTTGGGTTAACAAGTTGATGGGCACGCTTTCCGGCGGTTGCTCCATATTGGCCAACTGGGCAATCAGGCCCGCGCGCTGCGCACGGGTTTCGCCCATGCCAATAATGCCGCCGCTGCACACATTGATATTCATGCTGCGCACGCGGTCCAGGGTGTCCAGACGGTCCTGATACGTCCGCGTGGTAATCACATCGCCATAGAACTCGGGCGCGGTATCCAGGTTATGGTTGTAATAATCCAGCCCAGCCTCTTTCAGTTGCTCGGCTTGCCCATCCTTGAGCATGCCCAGCGTGGCACAGGTTTGCAGCCCCATCGCCTTCACTTCAGAGATCATTTTGAGTACAGGCTCCAGGTCGCGCTGCTTGGGTCCGCGCCAGGCGGCTCCCATACAGAAACGGCTGGCACCGCTTTCTTTGGCCGCTTTGGCTGCGGCCAGCACCTCGTCCAACTGCATCAAGGGCTCGTTTTCAACCTCGGTATGATAACGCGCAGCTTGCGGGCAATAGCCGCAGTCTTCGGAACAGCCGCCCGTTTTAATCGACAGCAGTGTGCTGACCTGCACGGCGTTTGGATCAAAATGCTCCCTATGCACAGTGTGCGCTCTGTGCAGCAAATCATTGAACGGCAATTCAAACAGTGCCATGATATCTGCAACGCGCCAGCGCTCAACCGTTGGATGACAGGAAGCTGCAGGCTTCAAGCCATCCAGATTAATGACGGAGGTTTGCATTTCGGTGCCACAAGCAGTAGCAGAGGTGTGTTGTTCCATAAGTCCCACGCATTAAAAAATAGATGAATAATCCGGCCGAATTATATGTTGTTTAAAATCATACGTGAAAAAATTTTACAACAGCTTAAAATTTAAACAAATCAACACCACTCACTGGTTGTCGCAGTGGCTGGCAACGACGCTGCCCTGCCCGCTGTGCCATCAAGCCCCAGGCGCTCGCCAACCTTCAGCGACTGACGAGCCAATCTCGCCTCCAAACGGACTTTGTTTAGACTGCCAGGCCAGCCTGCCCTGGTACGAATCGCCGCGTTGCCCACAATGTGCCTTGCCAAATACGCGAGGTGAGTTGTGCGGCATCTGCTTACAGCACGCCCCCGCCTTTGACCAGACGCTGACCGTTTTTCGCTATGCCTATCCGCTAGATCGACTCTTGCATCAATTTAAATACCACCAGCAATTGCCATGGGGGGCGCTATTGGCACAGGCCTGGCTATCCCGCCTGCCAGTGTTAACTACGAGCCAGCAGCCACCCGTTCTGGTGGCGATGCCCATGCACCTGAACCGCATCAAACAGCGTGGTTTTAATCATGCGCTTGAATTAGCCAAGCACTTGCAAAAGCAGTGGCAAATTCCGTTAAGGATAGACGGCTGTGAGCGATTGATAGACACCCCAGCGCAAGCAGCGATGGACATGAAAACAAGAACCCGCAATCTACGCGGTGCCTTTGCGACCTCGCAGCGATGGCAAGGTCAGCATGTGATGATCGTGGATGATGTGATGACGACAGGAGCCAGCATGCATGCGCTGGCAAAAGTTTTTAAACAGGCGGGAGCTGCACAGGTGACGGCGCTCGTGCTGGCACGCACCCTCAAACAGGACTAGCTAGCACAGATTATTCGGCATTGGCTTGTACGCTGCCACCCAGTTGACGGATGCGCTGCGTAACAAATTCGAGCAAGCGCTCGCTTAACGGCAGGCTTTGCGCCTGTTGCAAGTGCTGCAAGGCTTGCGCATTCTGGCCCACGGCTTGTAATGAAATGGCGTACGCCACCATCCATTGTGCATGCCCTGGCCGCAGCAGCGTCGCGCGTTCAAAATGTGGCAAGGCAGCGGCATGCTGCCCGGTTTGCTGATAAGCCATGGCCAGCATCCATTGCGATTCGGCATCTTGCGCCAGCGCACTGGCCACCGGTTTTAATGTTTGTAACACCGCCTCTGCCTGACCATGTGCCAACTGCCATCTGGCGAGTGATTTTGGCAAACCCGCTTGAGCCGGAAACTGCTTGATGCCGGCCTGCAAGACCGAGACAGCCTCAGCCTCTTGCCGGGACTCAAACAAATAGGCGGCCAACAGCTGGCGTGCATCTTCAGACTGCGGATAAATCGTCAGCGCTTGCCTGAGCATTGCCAACGCCTCGTTCAAACGACCTTTTTGCTCATGATCGACGGCACGCTGGATCAAGACATTCACTTCCTGCTCAGGTCTGACATGTTTATTGACCATGCCTTTTTCGGCTGACTTTTCATCACTTTTGCCCTGGCCCTGGTCCGCGTGTGTCTCCAACGTAGGCGCGATGGTGGCAACAGTGATTGCCGCCGTATCCGCGGTCTTCATGCTGAACTCACCCTCGACTTGTGGTGCAGCAACATTAGCCACGGGCTTCACTTGAGCAACGACAGCGCGCGCACTGGGCTTTGTAGGAGCAGGTTCGGACTGCCAGGCACTGAACAATGACCTGGTCAACTGCGGTGGCGCCCAAGTCGCCACCGTGCCTGCCTCTGCGGCTGCCGGGGCTAAAACAGTCTCTACGCGTGGTTTTTGGCCTTGAGCCTGCGGCGCGGCCTGTGGTATCGCAGTCACATGCTGCGGATAAAAATACGCCATCAACATGGGCGAATTCATCCACACCCATCCGGCTGTCGCAAGCAGCAGCCCGCCGCCGATCAGGCGATTCAACCAACGGCCAGGCGGTGCTGTCTGTGCAGACAACACTGGCTTGACCTGCCCGGTCCAACCATCAGTGGTGTTGCCCTGACGGGCCTCTACGTTTTGTAACACCTGATTAATCAAGCTCATTTGATTCCTCCGTCGCCTGCTAACGACCAAACCCGGCCAGGGTGGCATGCAACGTCAACCACCATTTAAACCCATGCTCCAGCCAACGATGCTGTGCTTTGACACTGGCTTGTGTATCAAGAATCGCCGCTTTCACATCCTCGGTTGTAACCCTGTGCTGACCACGGCCAAACGCAGACAATAATGCTTTATGCGCCAGAATATTCAACAAGCGTGGAATGCCGTTGGCATACCGGTATAGCAATCGCATGCTAGCCGGACTAAACACCATGCCGCCCTGATACCCAGCCACATGCATGCGATGATTCAAATAAAACGCTAATTCTTCCCATTGCAGGCCTTTGAGGTGATATTCAAAGCCAATGCGCTGCCGCAGTTGGCGAATAGACGAATGGTTGAGACGTTCTTCCAGCTCAGGCTGGCCAAAAATGACCACTTGTAACAACTTGCGCTTTTCGGTTTCGAGGTTACTCAGCAAGCGCAAGGCTTCCAGCGTTTCCAGCGGCATGGCTTGCACTTCATCAAGGCAGACCACCACATGCGTGCCTTTTTCAGCAAAGGTCAGCAATGTGCGATGCAGCGCATCTATCATGTCATGGTGGGTAAACTCAGGCTTGAAGGCGACGCCAAACTCGGTGGCCAGCGTCATCAGTAAGGCGTGCGGGTCAAGATAGGGGTTGGGGAGGTAAGCAATCTGGCAACCGGGTTCCAAGGCTTTGAGCAGGCGCCGGCAGAGCAATGTTTTACCGGTGCCAACTTCACCTGTGATTTTGACAAAGCCTTCACCCGACTCAATCGCAATCAATAGCGTATTCAGCGCTTCTTGCAACGTGCGTGTGGCGTAATAAAAGCTCGTATCCGGCGTGATCGAAAATGGAAACTCTTTTAAGCCAAAATGCTGCAGGTACATGCCCGCTCCTAAAATGCGTTGTCTGACTTGAGTTTTTCTACCCGGTCCTGGCTGTCGAGCATATCTTGCGCCCAGTTATCGCCACTGCGGACCACGGTGGATTTGAGCAGAATGACCAGTTCTGTTTTGGTGGAGCTTTGGTCTTTCTGGCGGAACAGGTTACCCAAAAATTTGACATCGCCCAAACCAGGTACTTTTGTACGTGTATTATCCACGGACTCTGACATCAGCCCGCCGATCGCAATCACACTGCCATCGCGGGTACGCACGATGCTATCGGTTTCATTGATGTTGGAGGAGGCCGTTGGAATCGTGTAGGTGCCACCGTTGGCACTGGACAAACTCACAGTACGGTTGACCTGGGTGACTTCACTGATAAACGGATGGACGTGCAGAATAATGTTGTCGTCCTTGTCAATTTGCGGTGTCACATCCAGTGAAATACCAGAAAAATACGGTTGCAGCTGAATATCTGGCGTCACTACGGCACCACCCGTGGTGGTGGTGACATTGGTACGCACATTGGTCACATAGAACGCATCATTCCCCACCTTGAGTACCGCCTTCTGGTTGTTGATGGTGGCAATGCGCGGACTGGACAGGACTTCTACATTACCCTGCGTTTCGAGAAAGTTAAGCAGCGCAGAAAAGTTTTTGCCTTGTACCGCTAACGCAAACATTGAGCCGCCTATCGACACCGGGTCACTGTTACTCAAAGCGCCAGGTACGGTGCTGGTCAGCGTGCCGTTGGTCAGGGTACCGGTTTCTCCCAGGGTGGTATTACCGTTGACGTTACCAAAGGTGTAATCGCGGCCGCGAATGTTTCTGACCGCCGCCCAGTTAATCCCTTGTTGCGAGTTTCTATTCAGTTGCACCTTGATAATCTTGGCTTCCAGAATCACCTGACGATCCACGGTCACCTGCATCAGACTCAGAAATTTCTCCACCTGGCGGATTTCCTTGGGCATGGCTTTGACCATGATCAGGCCAGACTGCGCGTTAATGACTACCTTGCGCCCGTTTTCTTCGCCAATCAGGCTACTCAATGAGCCTGCAATCTCGTCCCAAAAGTCATTATTGGTACGCATACTCACATCTGAAGCATACACTTGCAGGTTGGAGGCGCCCGAGGCCGCCTGGTTGCCTGTGCCTGTCCCGGTTGAGCCAGAGCCAACGCCCATGGCGCCGTTCATGGCGGCGGCCTGCCCGGCCACGCCTGCGGCACCGCCCGCACCCGAACCGCTGGCCGTCCCGGACGTGACACGGGTGGCAGAAGACCCTCTGCGAGCGCCTGTAATGTAATTAACCTGGAAAACCCGGGTTTGCAGGGTTTGTGGCTCGACAAAAATCTGTTTGCCGTTCATTTTGTACTCATAACCATACAAGTCAC
The DNA here is from genome assembly GCF_037076555.1 of Methylophilus sp. DW102. NCBI lineage: Bacteria > Pseudomonadati > Pseudomonadota > Betaproteobacteria > Nitrosomonadales > Methylophilaceae > Methylophilus > Methylophilus sp. DW102. The sequence goes on from NZ_AP029023.1 coordinate 2,511,021, forward strand.
GCAAGGCATTGAGCGCTTCAAACAGCGTGACATCGCGCAGGTTAATCGTAATCTCGCCTTTCAGCTCCGGGCTTAAGGCAATGCTGTAAGGACTGCCAGAGACGATGCCCATCAGCACCTGGCTAGCCGGGGCTTTGTTAACCACAAGGTCAAAACGCGGCTCGACACGTTTGGCCAGCGCTTTGGGTGGCTCAATTTTAAGTGGCTCAAACAACTCATCCGTCACTTCTTTAGGCGGCGGCACCACTTGTGCTTGCGCCTTGGCCGCAGAGGTCGCCAATTCGTTTTGTATTTTTGGCTGAATTGATGGATTGGTCGGCGTGAACGGGTTACTGGTGCATCCAGCCAACCCGGCGCCTATCATCATCACACCCAAGGTATTCACAAAAGTTTTCATAGCAGTCTCTCTATTGATATTCACCTGGCGGCCACTTCAGCCAATCGCAGGCATTTTCACTTTATTTTTTAACCGTTTTTGCCTGTTTGGCTTTTTTTATCTGCGCAGGCGGCGGTGCCTGCATCACAACACTGGTCAACCCCAAGCCCAACAGTTTTTTCTCACCGTTTTGATTGATAAACACCGCTTGCTGGTGCTTGACCGAAACCAGTTTAAAACCTTGATAACGCTCACCCAAGTTAACGAGCTCGCCATTGACCACAGCAAACCCATGCTTGCCGTTGTCCTGAATGGCCGTGACTTGCCAAGCCTGCGCAGTCTCCGTTTGTGCCTCTGGCAGATAAGGCAATACGGCAGCTGGCGGCTTCGTAGGGTCTATCATTTGCTCGGCGGCCTGGCTATGTGCCATGCTGACCAATACCATCCAAATCATGAATATGCGCATGCTATATCCCCAACCAGGCGTTTTCCCCACTCAGGGTATACACTTGAAAAATCAATTCGCTTTCTGGGTAGCCGCCTTTAAGCTCGGCATTTTCCCATGCCAGTTTACGGCCGATCGCTTTCAGTGACTTGCTATACGCCATCAACGCAAAATACTGCCCTTTTAAATGGACTTTCACAGCATGCTGATAGACATGCGGCACATTCTTCCAGACCTCGTCCGAGGCCGCAGTAGAATCAGCCCCTGATGCGGTTTGTGCCTGTAATCGCTTTCTTTGCGTTTCGATAAAATCCACCACGGGCAAGGACTGTATCTCGATCACTTGCACATCGGTATGTTTTTCCAGCAGTTTCTTCAACATATCCACCATGGCTTGTGGCGAAACCATAAATGCAGACACCTTGAGTAATTCCTCTGTCTGGCTGGCCATTTTTTGCCTGGTTTCTTCAATCTCATGCTGAAGCGCCTGCGTGGCGGGCTGTGGCGCCGCCTGGGCAGCAATCTTGGTCAGCTGCTCGGTCAGGGTGGTCGTATCGTTTTGTATTTTGAGGATTTCCTGCTGGGTGCTGGCCAGTTGCACCCGCTGTGGCTCCAGCAAAAAGGTATCCATCAGGCCCACCACGGCAAACAATCCGGTGCCAAACAGCATCCAGCGTTCGCGCATCGAGAACGCTTGCCATTTATCGCTGATTGCCTGTAGTTTTTCAGATCGCATGACTTACTGTCTCCCGCTCTGGTTGCCGGGCTGAGGTGGCACCGTCTGGCGCACAAATTCGTCCCAACTCATGCCATTAACCAATTTGTTCGTGGCTTGCGTATCACGCCCCTTGACTTCAAATGTATACACTTTGAGTCCAGGCACTTCAGCGGCTGCCGGGCTGCCAGGGGCTGACGGCGCAGGTGTTGAAGCAGCTGGCACAGCGGCTGGATCGGCTCCCGCACCCTCTTTACCAGCAGGCGCAGCCGCTACCGGATCTGGCGTCGGGGTTGATGCCGGGCTTGCAGGGTTAGCGCTGGTGCGTGACTGCGGTTTGTGCAACTCGACTTGCTTAAACTGTATGCCGGAAAACTCGGTGCCTGCAAAGACAGACTGGCTGGAGAGTAAATCCAGATAAGCCGGAATATCTTGTGATTGCAAGGCCTGGCCGGTGAGTGACAGATGCTGGACGGCAGGCTCGACCTTGAACCCGGTCAACCAGACACCAGGTTGCTGCTGCCCTGTAAATGCCCGTAAATAGTCGATCAAATGAGCAGACTGCTCTGAAATCGACTGCTGAAAAATAGCCAGAATTTGCGACTGCATTTCCAAACGCCCCTTGAGCGCTTTTAATTCTGCCTCGAGCTTGCTGTTATCGATTGGCGCGGCTTTTTTCGAGAACTCTTCCACTTTCTTCTGCATCATTTCGTACTGCGCAACGGCCTGGTTACGTTGCACCTGTAGCTGCGCATTTTCATCTGCGAGGCCGGTGTAGAAGAAATACATCACCACTGCGGCCAGCAGGTACACTGCTACCACCATAGGCAGCGTGAACCACTCTTTGGCCTTGACGCCTCCACCTTCATACAGGTTAATCTGCTGACTCATACGGCCGCCTCCTGACGCAAGGCAGCACCCAGGGCAGGCATCAACATGGCCTGTTTTTCAAGGCTGGAAAAATCCTGGTTGGCAGGCAGCTCAACAACATCTTCCAGGTTAAAAACATTGACCGGCACATAGAGGCTGGAACTCAGGCCGCTCACCAGATAATCGCGATGCACGACCGGCGCCACCACCATACGGTTCAAGCTCAGGAAAGGAAACTGACGGTCAAAGCTGTCCAGCGAGCGTTGCAGCTCAAGCACCAATTTATCAAAATTGATTCTGAAGATTTCGTCCCTATCGTTCAAAAAGTCGCGATCCAGCTCAATCAGACGCGTATGGTAAAGCTCACCTTTTGCCGTAAACGTGATCAGGCAACCGCGTGGCAGGATGCTCACCATCACCAGCGCGCGATCTTCGTGTTCAAGCAAATGGGCAATATTGCGTTGTGCCAGCGCGTGCACATCAATCGAACGCAGGTTAAATCCGGCATCGACCAAATGATTACCCGCACCGGTTACCGTAGCTTTTTTGGCGCAAATCGCCAGCATCAGCGCTTGGCGATTTGCCACAGAGGGATCCGAAGGCAGATCAATCCCATCAACCACCGCTTGTTCTACCGCATAATCAAGCAATCCCTTGAGTTTCCAGCGTAACGCCGGTTTTACTTCATCCTCTGGCAAATTGGGCTTGTCGATCTGCACAATGTTGTACTGGTCGACATTGAGTACCAGATTGCAGGGTAAAGACTTGAGGTCATTTTTGGTCACAAAGTGACGTAATGTGGAAGTAGCATCCAGCGGTATTTGCTCAACCGCCGCAAACGAAACCACCGGCTTGGTCCCTTCTGCAGGCGGCGTCAAGGCAACAGTACTCACATGCATGTCGGTAAAACTCACCCCTACCTGCTGCTTGTTTTTTTGTCTTTTAAACCATTGCATAGAGAGTCGCCAGTCTTTCAGAGTCACTTTATCATTTAAAATCAAAGAATAATAATACTTACTTCAAGCACAATCGCAAATTAGTATACACAAAAAAGTCGCACATCAAATCATCTTCTTATGCGCAAAATGACTTAAGTGGCCATGCGCCATCGTGGCACCAGACAATCCCGCTATCCGGCCACGCCTCATATATGCGAGCAACTTTAGTGCCTGAAACGGGAGATCAAATGCAGGAATAAGACGACAAAACCACCTGATTTAGGTGGTTTTGTATAGGCGAGGACGGATATCAACTAAAAGTTCTCGCGCATGTATATGATAGGTGCCTTATAAATACCGAAGGTGGCGCGCGCACTAGGGTCTGCGCCAAACCATCCCCCCAAACCATCTGTCCCGTCAGCGGCGTTAGACTGAACACTACTGGTACAAGTACGATCTCCGCCGGCACTGCCAAAATTGAGATCCAGATCTACACTCCCTGTATTGGGTGTTGTGCCCGACACGCCCGGAGCGCTCAAGCGCAAACTCATAACCCCATTATTCATGGCACTGTTCACGCTCAACACGGTTTCACAGGCATTAAGATTGCCTCTGTAGTTTTTCATGGCGATGGTATTCAGTGGAAAGCTGGTGCACGTATCGTCTGAACTGCGGCGATACCCACCGCCACCCCAGTACTGCACTTCAACGGGAACAATCAACGGCAATAACTCAGAGCCATGCGCAGGCGTAATGGCAACTCGTCCATAACGGTAGGTGGCACTTGATAAAGTAATCGTGGCAGGATCGGTTGCAACGCCATCGGAATCCTGTACGCGCGTCGTCACCGAAAAGGTTTGCTCTGCAATAGGGCTTGCAGGACGTGTCACGTTAAATCTTGCGGTCATCGCCGCTTTCCCGCCAGACCACCCCCCCTGTAGCGCAGGACTATGGACACTTTGACTTAATGTCCCACCTACCAGCGGAGGATTAGTTGAGAAATTAAAGTTTGCCCAAGCACTTGGATTATTGAACTTGGCATAACTGCTGGGTCCCGTGCCTGTGTAATATGTCGTGGTCGCCCCATACCCATTCTGGGCAGTAATGGTAAATGGTATCTCCAAACCAGCTTTGGTGCTGGTATCCTGATTATAGTAGACAAAAGTACTACAAGCTTGCTTGCTCCCCCCTGTAGTGATCACAAACTTATTCGGAATGAATCTACCAAAAAAACTACTTGCAGCGGTATTGCCAAAATTGCAGCCATATTTCTTGGGGGTACCCGTGCCCGTATTATCAAATCCGCCATTATCACAATCTCCATTAGCTTTATCTACAGCGGTAAAAGTATCGTCATAGACCCCTTGGGCTGCAAATTGAAAAAAGCCAACCTCACTGTACTTAAAACTATCACTGCTACTGGTGCCACTACTGGCCGCAGGAAATTTGTTAGGAGTTATAGGGTCATAGCTAATCTGCCCCATCGTCACTACACCATCATGCTGATAGACTTTTGACGTATCTATAGAAGGTGTTCCGTTATAGCCGCTTTCACCAGTCACAGCTGTTAAGTTAAAACTATCTGTGCCTGCCTTAAGCTTGTAAGTATAGGTCGGCGAGGGGGTAGTAGACGAGAGGCTTGTGTTGGTAGTTGAAACTGTAAAGGACTGCGGCCGAATGGCAAAGTTATCAGAAGAACAACCCGATTTGTTCTGACCGGCGTCACTCACCTGACAACGCACCTTGGTATATGCTTGCTTCACATCTGAGGCGTTGAATGTCACTGTTTTATGCCCGCCATCCGAAGCCATGAAGCTAACAGACTTGGTCGCGATGATGTTCGTACTGCAGGTGTTATTACTATCGGTGACCAAATCAACTTTTAAACCAGACGAATTGTAGCCGTTGGACTGTTCACCATTGGCAAGTACGGCAACCACCTCAACATCAAAAGACTGACCAAGCACCTTGGTGTAGAGTGGGTTACGCTTAGATGAGTCAGCTTTTAGGTTGTTATATTTAATGGGGGCACTTTCCATACACTCAAACGTATTCACACACGCCGTGTTCGTCATGGTAAAACTACAACTTTGCGAATTATTTGCCGTGTTCCAGCACTTGATGCCATTCATCGGCCCTTTGCTGAGGCCCGTCGCTCCCAAGGTATAAGTAGCTGCAGCGCTACCTTGTAAGGTAATGGTGTCAATGGTGCGGTCACTCCCAACGTCGAACTGGGCGTCCGGTGTCACCGTGACGGTTGGAGAGTTGGGAGAAATGGTCAGCGTCCCCGTAAGGCTACCTGAATTGATTAACTGGTTATCCGGACAAGGCATGGTAGAAACCAAACAAGCCATGACCTGAATATCGACCGGACATAAAGAGGAACTGCCAGGGTGGCGTATTTCCAGGTGATCATAATCAGGCACCAGGGTTGAGCCAACCACAAAGTCATAGCTGAATGTGTATGTTCCAGGCGATGTAAAGTCGTATTCAATCGCAGCGCCTGTGTCTGTTAAAGTGGTATTGACTGTATTCCCCAATTGGCCTGTTTTGGCGATCGCACAGGCGACGGAATTGTCATTGGACCAGAATGTTTGGTAATTGCCTACGCAATAACGGCCAAATTTCCCATCCCGCTCCCTGAAACTCTCAACCACATCCAGGTTGGCAGGCAAACTTGTACTAGAAGGGCACTGAACATTCGTATTTCCACTTCCTGAAGAGCAGCTACCTGCATAAGGATAAGTCCCGGCGACCTGTTTGCCGTTGGTATCGACGTAACGAACACCACATCCACAGTCAGAGCCACCCAAATAGGTATCCACCACATGATAATAACGCACTGGATTACTGGAGCTGACTGGATACAACAAAGGAATATTAATCGTGACCTTTGCAGTCACAAAGTCATAGGGATAGGTATAACTCCAATCGATAGTGATTTGTGGACCGCCGCCGATATTGTTCGCAGGAACAGTGAACTGCGAACGGGTTGTCTGCGCATTTCCAGCGGATGCGTTAGCTGGCGTCACCGCTGTCATTGCTTGCGCTGTATAGCTTCCTGGCGCGTTGTAGGCAAAGTGATCAGGGCCATAAATAGTATTATTGCCACGAATATAAATCCCGTTATCTAACCGACTATTAGCTGGCGTTCGATCAGGTTGATAAAGCTGGCCGCTACTATTGAGCCTTTGTACCTGAATTTGGGAGTTATCATTGATGAAGATTTTCAACCCATTTGAAGAGTCAGAACCGCCGTTGGCGTTTAAAGTAACGGTTGCCGCTTTTGTCGCTTCAGCAGAAAACAAGCTGACCAGACACAAAAGCCATATCACTGTTGCATGCTTCCATCTAAACACGGTCATTTTCCTCTAACTACACTCTTCTGTACCCATCAGGCAACGACTCAAGCTCACTGTGACTTTGCGCTCAATATAATCAAGCGCGCCAGCTGCCCCTTTTGAGGCGGTAGCGGTAATGGTATACATGCCGATATTCTGTGTCCCTGCACGATCTTGCGGCATCGGGTTTGTCTGATTACATGTCAATGCAATGTTAAAGCCATTAATCGTAAACGGATTAGGCGGTGTTGGGCATGATTGCATTGATGTCGTCCCTGGCGCAATCACCTGATAAGCCGCCCACTCGACGCCAGCCTTGGCAGCCAGGTAAGCTTGTGCACCTTGCACATCCTGTATCGTGCCTTGATTGGCCAACAATGACAGCCGCATAGAATACCCTACAAGCGACGCCAATATCACCATTAAGAAGATTGCCACAGGCAACATAAATCCTTTTATGCGATGAAGCGTATTTTTCATGGCGAATTCACCACATTAATCAGGTTAACCAGGCGTACAACGCCACCATTTTTACTGAGCTCTAGCTGTGCTATTACCACGCCGCTATGCTGCATGACGCCTTCTGTATAAGTAAAACTGCACCCTGTGACATCTTGCGCCACGATACTTGGGGTGAGTCCGGCAAAGTTTGAAGGATGTGCAGAGGGAATCGCGTAATTTGAATACATCAATAGGCGGCGGTTGGCTAAATCGCATACATAGAACACGGCCCCGTTCACCACATAAAAACGGCTCCCTGGAGAAGGCAATGGAAAGGCGGAACCGCTAAATGTAAGCGTGCTGAGATTAGTGCCTGTGCTGGTTAGGGAGCGAATCGTATCACCTGCATACACATCCGCCGCTAGGATGCCAAGGTTATAAATGACTAGCTGATCACCCGCAACCACTGAAGGCACCGGGTCGCCAAGTACGTTAAAAGTGTCATTCGCACTGACAAAATCCAGCGTATCCTGCTGGTAGCGGCCGCCAGCTTTGATCGGCACAAACTCTACATAGGAATTATCAGCGGCCACCCAGACGCTATTGGGCAAAGCATTGCGGATATCGCGTGACATACGGCGCAATGAGATATCGGCGCGATCGGCGAGCTCATAATAAGCCTCGGAATTCACATAAGCTAAAACGGAATTTTTGATAAAGGTGACAGAAATGCCACCCAGAATTGCCATCACCACAATAACAATGACCAACTCCACCAAGGTGAAGCCTGATACAGCAGATTTGGGTTGGTTAAATTCTCGGCGCATAACGAACCCTGTATCCAGTCAGCCGGACTGTCGTGTCGGCTGGACCTGTCACCGTAATCACAATCTGTAACACCGCATCGGCTGGCAGCGCAGCAAAAGCGCCGCTCCCGCCCGCCTGAGTAATTGTAACGGATGCCGCGTAAGGATTTAAGCCCGGTAACGCCGTCGCGTTACCAATGCGGCAAATGCCGGCACACCCACCACCGGGCATGGCAAATCCACCATAATCGGCCACATTATCAAAGGGATCGGTCGCGCTGTAACGGCTTTCAGTAGAGGGCGTAGGCCCGTTTAAACTCGCGTTTTGTGGATTGGTACAATCTGCATAACTCGTCGCCGTAGAGGCATTCGTGTCATCCGGGTCACAGAATGTAAAAGGCATTTGTTGAATTTCTTGCATCAGGGATTCAGCAATGGCGATTGCTTGCTTACGCGCCAGCGGATCTGCAGAATGACGTCCCATAAATGAGAGCGCACCGATAACACCGGCGATGGCGGTGGTGACAATCACCATAAACACCACCATCTCCACCAATGAAAAACCTGCTTGCAAGCGCATGCAAGGTTTGCCTGGTTGTCTGTAAGAGTGATGTTTGTTGTGATGCATTGTTATTATCCAGCCTGTCACTGGTGGACTGATCAGTGTATGTATCCGGTGTCCGCCTCAACAGTCACGGTCACAGATTGCGCATTATTTTTCTTGTTGGTCGCTTTATAGTTAACCGTAGAATTAGGCACCACCCGCCCGAGTGCGTCAAAGCCCACGCTTACGTTGTCTGAGGTGATATCCACATTCTTGCTGCTGGTAAATACATATGCAGCAGTCGTCTCAGGATTGATCACTGCCTGATTGCACGCGGTATCGAAACATAAGCTAACCGTATCTGGCACCGCATTATTGAGAATCACATACACATTCCGACGCTGGGCAATCGCTGTTTTTTGCGCATAGCGTAATGTAGATGAAAGTAAACCCGCGTCACCGCGGGTTTCGAAGATATCGCCGTTTGCGAATCTGGGCATTGCCACAGCCACCATAACGCCTGTCAAAGCAATTACCACAACCAACTCGACAAGCGTAAAGCCATCAGATTTCATAAGTACTTTTTGTTAGCCTCCACAGTTACCAGCACTTAAATTTGCAGTACTAACAACACCCGTCGCGGCAGTATAAGTAACTGTACATGTGTTGAAAGTACCCACTTGAAAAGTTGATACTCCGTTATTGTGACTCGCTGTAAATTGAGCATCTAAACTCTGCAATGCAGCAACAATGCCTGCAGCATCAGCGGTAGGATATCCGGAGTTATTTACTGTGACCGCTTGACCATCCATCGTTACTTGCAATGCAGCGGCATTACTACCAGCCGCAACCCAGGAAGCTCTAGCCAAATTAGCAGCAGATCGTAAAGATGCCGCCAGCCCATTTCCAGCAGCAACCCTTGCGTTTGATTGCACATTCACAAATCTTGGCAACGCCGTAGCCGCCAAAATACCAAGCACTGCAATCACAACAACCAATTCAACCAATGTAAAACCAGCTTGTTTTTTCATTACTAAAACTCCTAATCAAAATGCCCTGTCGTTCTTATCCCAGTGGCAGGTTAACACTGCGTTAAATTGTCATTAGCAAATACTATGCCAGACAATTTTGGTCCATTCCACGACACCCAAAACTAGCTACCTTTTAGCATCACAGAACTCATGTCCCAGATTGGTAAAAATACCCCCAATGCAAGCACTAGGACGAGGGCTCCCAAAAAGATAATCAAAATAGGCTCAATCTGCGCACCCAATGTTTTGACGTCATACTCCACATCTGCCTGATACATATCGGCAATTTCCTGCATTAATGTATCCAGCGAGCCTGACTCTTCGCCAACGGCGATCATTTGTAAAACGAGTGAGTTGAACACGCCGGTTTGCGTAGCGGTTCTTAGTATGGTTTCGCCGCGCTCAATGCCAGCAGACATGCTTAGGATTTTTGCTGAAATATAGTCGTTTTCGACTGTTTGTGACACTAGCCTTAAAGCTGACAGAATGGGCAAACCACTGCGTGTAGACAACGCAAAGCTACGGGCAAAACGGGCCATGGTGCCTTTAAAAATAATTTTGCCGGCAATCGGGATACGCATTTTGATACGGTCCCAATTTGACCGACCACTTGCCGTTTTAACATAAGCTTTAAAAGACCAACCTGCGGCGGCTATCATGCCAATCAGCACAAACCAGTAGTTGCGCATAAAGCTTGAAAACGCAATCAGCACTTTAGTGATGAACGGCAAATCAGCATGCATGCTGGCAAACACTTTTTCAAACTGAGGAATCACCATGACGTTGATCACCACAATGGCAATGGCCATGGCGGTAATCACAAACATAGGATATTGCAAGGCTGACTTGATTTGTCCACGCATAAAGCGGTCAAACTCGATATGCTCGGACAGACGCAGAAAAATATTGTCCAGGTTACCTGTGGTCTCCCCCACGCGGATCATGCTGATATAAAAGCCATTGAATACCTTGGGGTGCTCAGTCATGGCAACCGACAATTCACGGCCTGAGTCCAGGCTCACGCGCAGTTGACCCACCACTTGCGCCAGCTTAGGGTTACCTACGGAGCTTTGAATCCCAGAGAGGGCGCGCATAATCGGGATACCGGCTTTAAGCAGCGTATACATTTGCTTGCTGAAAATCATCACCTCAAGACTGGTAATTTTCTCTTCAAACAGGTTAATCGCAACAGCACCCGTTTTCTTGGGCTTAATCTCAACTGGCGTAATTCGGGTACCAATTAACGCGGCGCCCAAGGCATCGGCATCGGCGGCTTCTTGTACCCCAGTCACCACCATGCCATCTTCGGTGCGCCCTTTGTATTCAAATAATGGCATAGGCGTTATTCTTCAAACTGGTTATCGACACGCATGATTTCTTCCAGCGTGGTTTTACCTTCAATCGCCAATTGCAGCGATTGGTCGCGCAGGGTTTTACCTTTGAGACGTTCACGCGCTTTTTTGATAAAGATGTTGGTATCCGGCATGTTGGCTGCCATTGCCAGCTCATCGGTCATTTCAAGAAACTCATACAAGCCCACCCGCCCCAGATAACCGGTGCGGTTGCAATGTTGACAGCCTTTGCCATGGCGGAAGTTGGTCGGTAAGGTTGCATCCGGCAACACCTGATTGAGCCACACTGTTTCACTCTCTGTAGGTGCATGCTCTTCAGCACAGTGCGGGCAAATTAGCCTTACCAGACGTTGCGCCATAACACCGAGCAAGGACATGGCCACCATAAAGCGCGGCACGCCCATGTCAATCAAACGCACCGGAGCAGTTGAAGCATCGTTGGTATGCAAAGTGGAAAGCACCAGGTGACCCGTCATGGAGGCACGCAGACCGGTTTGCGCAGTTTCTTCATCCCGCATCTCGCCCACCAGCACAATATCGGGATCCTGCCGCAAAATGGCACGTAGCAACTTGGGGAAGTCCAGCTCGATTTTTTCATTCACCTGCGTCTGAATAATGCCGGGTAAACGATACTCCACCGGGTCTTCCACCGTAATGACTTTGGTCTCAGGCGTATTTAGCTCGCTAAGCGCTGAATAGAGGGTGGTGGTTTTACCACTCCCGGTAGGCCCGGTAACCAGTACCATGCCACTGGGTCGATTAATCATTTTGCGGAAGCGTGCCAGCAAAGCCGGCGGCATACCCAGTTTATCGAGCTGAAAATGGGCAGTGTTCTGAATCAGCAGACGCATGACCACCGTTTCGCCATACTGCGTTGGCATGGTCGAAATACGCATATCGACCGCCTTACCTTTGACCGAGAAGCCAAAACGACCATCTTGTGGCAGGCGCTTTTCAGAGATATCCAAGCCAGCCATGATCTTGAGACGCATGACCAACGCAGTGGCAATTTTGATATCTGCCTGGGTTTGAAAATGCATGACACCATCAATCCGAAAGCGGATCAGCAGCTTGTTGTCTTGCGGCTCAATGTGCACGTCAGACGCTCGCACTTGCACCGCGTCCTCAAAAATCGTCTGCAACAGCTTGACCACGGGCGCATCGTCCACGCCCAGGTCTACACCCATCATGCTTGAGAGATCGGCATTGCTGTCTGCCAGGTCCTCTTGCAACTCAAGCGCCAGTGAAGAAATCTGCTCAGTCTGGCGATAGGAACGATCAATGGTCTGCATGAGCAGACTCTCTTGCACCACGACGATATCAATATCACGCCTGAGCAGCCTGACCAATTCGTCATAGGCATAGACATCCGAAGGGTCAACCATCGCCACCAGAATGCTGTCTGGACGCTCTTCGAGCAAAATGGCACGGAAACGACGTGCCTGCACTTCAGGGAGTTTTTGAACCTGCTTGGGATCCAGCTCATACTGGCCAAGATCCAGGAAAGGGATATTGAGCTGATGTGCAACGGCTTCAGCAATTTGCCGCTCGTTGGCATAGCCTTTTTCAGCAATCACCCGTCCAAGGCGGCGGCCTGTCTTGCGCTGCTCTTCCAGCGCCTGATCCAGTTCAGCTTGCGTCATGAAATTCTGTCTGACCAGAATTTCACCTAATCTAATTTTCTCGGGACGAGCCATGGCGTTGTAATTATTTATCTTGAGATACTTTCTCGACTATCATATCACCGTCATACTATCCTTGCGTAAGCAAACAAGCAGCCAAACATGTTTCATATCGTGCTTTTCGAACCCGAAATCCCGCCCAATACAGGCAACATTATCCGTCTCTGTGCCAATGCAGGTGCCAGGCTACATCTGGTCAAACCACTGGGTTTTGAACTTTCAGATAAACAGTTAAAGCGGGCTGGACTGGACTACCATGAATATGCAGCGTTGACCGTGTATGAAAACTGGGCGGAATGCCAGCAAGCGCTGCATGGAAAACGCATGTTTGCCTTGACCACCAAAGGCAGCACGCGCCACAGCGATTTGCAGTTTAAAGACGAGGATGTATTTGTGTTTGGACCAGAGTCACGTGGCTTGCCAGAAGAAATTCGCGCCCAATTTGCAGCAGAGCATCGTGTCAGATTGCCAATGTTGCCGCATAGCCGTAGCCTGAATTTATCCAACTCAGCCGCAATTTTGCTGTATGAAGCCTGGCGACAAGTCGGGTTTACCGGTGGTGTTTAAAATCACCTTCTAAAACCTATAGACAAAAAAAGCCCCGATTAAGGGGTAAATCGGGGCAATAGGCCTCATCGTAAAGGCTTCCGCTCAGGGAGGAAAGAAGCGGAAAGATGATTCATCATCATCGTGCAAGTATGAGTGTGAGAGGTTTTAAAAAGTTCCAGAAAAATGTTGAGTGCAACGATTTGCCGACTACAAGCGCATGCTTAGACTGCGCCTGAAACGCTGCATCATGCGATAATAACGGCATGTATTCTGAAAATAATCTGTTACAGGGCCTGAATGATAAACAACTGCAAGCGGTCACCCTGCCGCATGTCTCGGCACTCATTCTAGCCGGGGCCGGCAGTGGCAAAACCCGCGTGCTCACCACGCGGATTGCCTGGTTGATCCAAACCGGGCAAACCTCCCCCATGGGCCTGATGGCAGTGACGTTTACCAACAAAGCTGCCAAGGAAATGCTGACCCGCCTCACCAGCATGTTGCCGATCAATACACGCGGCATGTGGGCAGGCACCTTTCACGGCTTGTGTAACCGTATGTTGCGCGCGCATTACCGTGAAGCGGGCTTACCTAATACCTTTCAGATTTTAGATACCGCCGACCAGCTTTCTGCCATCAAGCGCGTGATGAAACTGATGAATGTGGATGATGAAAAATATCCACCCAAGCAGGTGATGGGCTATATCAATAGCTGCAAAGAGGAAGGCCTGCGTGCGGATAGCGTCGATGCTTACGACGGCCATAGCCAGAAATTGCGCGAAATTTATGCGGCCTATGATCAGCAATGTAACCGGGAAGGCGTGGCCGATTTTGCCGAGTTATTATTGCGTTGCTACGAGCTGCTTGAGCGCGAACCGCACATCCGTGCGCATTATCAGCAACGCTTTCAATATATCCTGGTCGATGAGTTTCAGGACACCAACCGTCTGCAATACCTGTGGCTAAAACTGTTAGGCGGCGCACATAACAGTATTTTTGCCGTCGGGGATGACGACCAGAGCATTTACGCATTCCGTGGCGCACGCGTCGGCAATATGAATGACTTCCAGCGCGATTTCAACGTACAAAATATCGTCAAGCTCGAAGAAAACTACCGCTCGCACAGCAACATCCTCGATGCCGCCAACGCCATCATTGCCAACAACCGCAACCGTTTGGGTAAAAACCTGTGGACCTCGGCGGGTAAAGGCGAGCCGATTCGCATTTATGAGGCTTACAACGATACCGACGAAGCGCAGTTTATTCTAGATGAAGTGAATATGCTGCAAAAAGAAGGCGTACCCTTGGGCGAGATGGCCCTACTCTACCGCAGCAATGCGCAGTCCCGCATTCTCGAACATACCCTGTTTTCGGCCAACATCCCTTACCGCGTGTATGGCGGTCTGCGCTTTTTCGAGCGGGCTGAAATCAAACACGCTTTGGCCTACATGCGGCTGATTGCCAACGCCAACGACGACACGGCCTTGTTGCGTATTATTAACTTCCCGCCCCGCGGCATCGGTGCGCGTGGACTGGAGCAACTGCAAGAAGCTGCGCGCCAAAATGAATGCAGCTTATGGCAGGCCGCCACCAACAAAGTGGGTGAAGGCAAGCTAGGCAGCAAAGGCTTAGATGGCTTTGTCGCCTTGATCCGGCAAATTGTTGACCAAGGCTACGGCATCACGCTGGGTGAAATGGCAGAAATGGTCATCAACCTGAGTGGCCTGATGGCGCACTACCAAAACGACAAAGAAGGCGAAGACCGCATTGAAAACTTGCAAGAGCTGGTGACGGCTGCGGTCGCCTTTAGCAAGCAGGACTTGGGTAACCATCACAACATGGAGGAAGATGCCGACCTGCTGACCCAGTTTTTGAACCATGCCAGCCTAGAAGCAGGCGACCATCAGGCCGACGTTGGTCATGAGGCCCTGCAACTGATGACCGTGCATGCCGCCAAAGGTCTGGAGTTTCAGAGTGTGTTTATCAGCGGCGTCGAAGAAGGCCTGTTCCCACACGAGCAGGCCGCCTATGAAAATGGTGGCCTTGAGGAAGAGCGGCGGCTTATGTACGTCGCCGTCACGCGCGCGCGCCAGCGCTTGTATATGACATATGCGCAAAGCCGCATGCTACATGGACAAGTTCGCTACGGCATCCCTTCACGCTTTGTCGATGAAATCCCTGCCGAACTCACCAAACGCCTCAATAGCAAACCAGCTGCCAAACCTTATGCGGCAGGCGGTCAATACACCATGCCAGCTGCACAACCGGCAAGCACCCAGTCCAACTATCCGTTCAAGATTGGTCAAAGTGTGCGCCACAGCAAATTTGGCGAAGGGGTTGTGGTTAGCTATGAGGGGAACGCCAGCGATCTGGCGGTGAAAGTGAATTTTGGCAGCACCGGATTAAAAACACTGATGCTCGAATACGCCAAGCTGGAAAAGATCTAGCCAGACCAAACCATTGAAAACCTATGCAGAAAAATTGGGTGGCTCAAAAATGAGTCTTTATCTGATAGGTGGCATGTTTTGTCTGCCATTCGTCATTGCCTACCACGACGTCCCAATCCCGAACTTCTACAATGAGTGGATCGCCGGGCTGCTTGGATTACTGGCACTTTGGCCCTTGATCACCAAGCCGTTCTGGCAATCGCCCACGCTTCCCAGATCAAGCTTCATCTTTTTAGTACTCCTGCTACTCACTTACTTACAAGCCATGCTGACTGGGGCTACTGCCCCCCATTTGCCTTTGATTCAAGGGTACTTGATCTGGGGCTTTTTGCTTACAACGCTGGGGTATCAATTGCGCCAACAGCATGGCTGGGAAGCTGTTTCCATTGTGCTTGCTTGGTCACTACTCATCGGCAGTGCAATCAATGGGTTATTTGTTGTAATGCAACTTTTACAGCACAGCGGCATCGTCCTTCCTATCCCAAGGCTGGAAAGCTACGGCATGTTGGCACAACGCAATCACTTTGCAAATTTCATCAGCCTTGGCATCGTGTCATTAATGTATTTACATGCCAAACGCGCAATCCAGAATCGATGGACTGTCATTAGCCTGGCGATGGCTTTAGTAATGCTGTCTTTTTCTGGCTCGCGCAGTGCAATGCTTTATTTGGGCGCGATTGCATTGCTGTGCGGGTTGTTGCATTTAACCTTGCAGTATCAAAAACGCTCAATTCAAACCACCGAGCGTCTACTCAAGATCAGCCTCATGTTACTGCCCAGTTTTCTCATGCTTCAATTAGCAATGAATGCCTGGCTTCCTGAGACCTTTATCCAGACCCCTCTTACGCGTGCCATGGACGGGATCAGCAACCCTTCAGCCTCGTTACGCCTGCAGTTCTGGCAAACCAGCCTGGCTTTGTTTAGTCAGTCTCCCCTACTAGGCATGGGCGTTGGGCAAATGCGCTGGCAAACTTATCTTCTGGCCGCGACCCCCAGCATAAACCCATCCCATATGTTCTTTGAGCATGCCCACAACCTGTTTTTAAACCTGATGGCAGAAATGGGCCTACTTGGCTTACTCACGGCATTGGGCGGATTATTGTTATGGGCAAGGGCATTTTTCAGGCACCATGTCACGACAGTGGAAACCTGGTGGTTGCTTGGGTGCCTGGGCATCATTTTCATACACAGCATGGTTGAATATCCTTTGTGGTATAGCTACTTTCTTGGGATCTTCGCTTTTTTGCTCGGAATGGGGGAAGCCTCAACAGTTACCCTCGCCAATTTTTCTCAATCCGCCCGTAAGTTATTAAGGCTATCACTGGCAGGCGTATTAGTGTATGGCCTCTGGCAACTGGCCTTCATGCAGATCGGCTATCAAAAACTTGAAAAACAAATTCTGTTTGCCAGCCAGCCAGAAATGTCGCTTGCTCAAAAGCAAGACTTTGTGAATGAGATGCTTTGGGTCAATCAAAATACACTGCTTGCTCCTTATGCTGAGCTGGTGTTGGCCACCTATTTAGCCCCCAATCCAACTCAAGCAGAGCTTCAACGATCGATCGCAGAAAACGCGATTCGCTTCATTCCGCTGCGAAGACCATGTTTACATTTCATTCTATTGCTGGAGCTACTTGAAAAACATGATCAAGCCAGCGCGCACTTGAGACGTCTGCTCAGCGTTACAAATGGAAACCTGGAGCAGGACATACAACAGCTGCCGAATCAAGAAGCACGGATACTGAGGGAGATGGTGATCCAGCAAAAAAGCGCTGACGCCACTGCCACGGCGCCCTAACAACATTCAGATAGTCATAAATATTTCATCCAATCTTGACATTTCCTTGATCAAGAATCTTCACGCTTCGTCGATACTGCTAGCATGATTTATGCTGCCCCCAATACCGAAATTGAAGCCATCCTGGCACAGAGAAACCTGTTGCCCTTGTTTCAGCCCATTATTGATATCAAGCAAGCGCAGGTGTTTGCGCATGAGGCGCTGATTCGCGGACCACTGGAGTCCAAACTACATGCGCCGATTGCCTTGCTCAATGCAGCCAAGTTATGTGGGCGGGATATCGAGATGGAGTCTATCGCGCGCGATGTGATTTTTGAAGAATATCGCCGGGCGAACCATGCCATGCCACTGTTTGTAAACTTTAGCCCGGATGCCTTGCTGCACAGCGAAAGTGACTGGTCATTAAGCTTGGCGCAGCTGGAGAACTATCAGCTTGCAGCCAGCGATATTGTTATCGAAATCACCGAGAGTTCCACCATACGCGATTACGCCGAACTCAAAGAGGCGGTCACCAAACTCAAGGCACTCGGGTTTAAAATCGCGCTCGATGATCTGGGTGAAGGGACTTCAAGTTTGCGTTTGTGGTCTGAGCTGTCACCGCACTATGTCAAAATCGACAAGCATTTTATTGCCAACATCCACAACGATCCGATCAAGCTGGAATTTGTCCGCGGCATTCAGAAAATTGCGCTGGAGTCTAACACGCTGACGATAGCCGAAGGCATAGAAACCAAAGAAGAACTGGCGGTCATCAAAGACTTGAAAATAGACTATGCCCAGGGCTACCTGCTGGGCCGTCCGTTCCCAAAATTTCAGGCGACTTTGTCCGAGGAAGTGAGCACCCTGCTCAACAAAAACATTATTCGTTTATTTGCGGACCAGCAAACCATGGTCTCCAAACAAGCGACCGTGTCCGGGCTCACCAGCTATCAAGTGGCGGCGCTACCTGAAATGACCAATGAAGAAGTCTATGACTGGTTTCATCATGACAACAATCTCAACTCTATCCCGGTCACCGACCATAAAGGCAAGCCGCTGGGGCTGATCAGCCGTTATGACACCATAGACCGCTTTGCGCGGCGTTACCAAAAAGAATTACATGGCAAGAAATCCTGCACCACATTTATGGATACGCAATGCCTCATCATCCAAAAGGACATGCACATCCTGGCTTTGAGCGAGCTGATCCTGCAAGCCGATCCCAAGTATTTACTGAACGGCTTTATTATTGTCGACGGCGAGCGTTATGTGGGCATGGGCAGTGGTCACGCGCTATTGCGCGAAGTGACCAACATGCAGATTCATGCCGCACGTTATGCCAACCCCCTCACCCTGCTCCCGGGCAATGTGCCAATTAATGCCCATATCGACAAGCTGCTGGAACGGCGCATAGCGTTTGTCGCCTGTTATTGTGACCTTGATCATTTCAAGCCATTTAACGATGCCTATGGTTATCGCCGCGGCGACGAGGTGATACAGTTTGTCGGGCGCATGCTGAGCAGCATGGTGAACCATGAGCATGACTTTGTCGGCCATATCGGCGGTGACGACTTTGTGATTGTGTTTCAGAGTGAAGACTGGGAACGGATATGCCGCGACATTCTGGACACGGTGGCGAAGGTCATGCCAGACTTTTATGACCTCAAGGATGTGCAGTCAGGTGGCATTCATATTGAAGACCGCTTGGGCAATGAACACTTTTTCCCGTTTGGCAGCTTATCCATTGGCGCAGTGAGAGTTAGCGCCGAGTTTTTTGCCAGCCATCATGAAGTGGCTGGCGCCATGAGTCATGCCAAAAAGCAAGCCAAAAAGATTGTCGGTAACAGCCTGTTTACCGAGCGCCGCAAGCGATAACGTTGCAAGCAGCAAGCCATTAAACGCTGGCCTCGACTTGTGGTGCGGCCCTGAAGGCATCTTTGTAGCTGATATATTGAAAGGCAAACATCAGCGCATTGATGACCAGCAAGGCAATAAATACCAGCAGCGGCATCAGCAGCTGCGTGACCGTTGGAATCAGCACGCCTAAAATGCCAATCACCAGCCCCAGTCCCAGCATTACCACCAGCATGCCCAGCATCATGACTAGCCAGGCTACGCCCATGGGCACGGTATATTGCAGCATGCCGGCGATACTGGATTTGATCGCTTTCACCAGCGGATAACCATTGAGGGCAATCAGCATGGGGGAAAACCAGGTGGCAATAAACAAAGGCAAGAGCAATAACAACAACTTCACAATAAATGACAACGCATTTTCAAGAAACTTGGTCATATGTGAATCACTCATGCCGGCTTTGGTCGGCGCATGCGAAATGAGCGAAGCAAGTTCGCTGCTGAGCAGATAAGTCGCCAACACGGCATAAATCAGGCAGCTAGCGCCCAACAGCAACAAAGGTTTCAGATGCAGCTTGAGATGTTGCCAGGCGTCACCGGGCGACATTTCACCGTGCATATCCACCTGACGGTAGAGCATCACAATCCAGGCCATGCAGACGGGCCAGATCACCACACTCACCATGCCTAGAAACCCCAGCAATGGCAAGGATGGCAACACCATAAAAATGAAGATGTAGGCCAGCGAGCACAACATCCAGATATGTGGTTGCGTTTTAAATAAAGCCAGGCTTTCTTTGACCCAGCGAATCCCGCGCTGGCTGTTTGTTTCTGTCATGTGACTCCCTTTTATAGCGCGACTAAGTAAGCGCTTGACGATTCAGCAATACCCGCTCGAAATGAGCCGGGTCTTTGGCATGGGTCAATTCCCCCGCCACAGGATAGTAAAAATCATACAGGCGCGATAGCCAAAAGCGCAAGGCAGCGCGGCGCAACAAGGCCGGCCAGAAGGATTTTTCTTCTGCAGTGAACGGGCGAACCGCGTGATAGGCATTCATGAACACGGCCAGCTTGTCATCGACAAACGCACCGTTGGCGTCTACGCACCACTCATTCACCGCAATGGCCACATCGTAGGCCAGTACATCATGGCAGGCATAGTAAAAATCAATAAAGCCGCCCAACACATTGCCGTCAAACAACACGTTATCGCGGAACAAATCGCCGTGTATCACACCATGTGGCAGACCAGACAAATCCAGGCCATGCTGAAACTGCAATTCCTCTTGCAACAAATGCTGCTGTACGGGTGCAAGCTTGGGCATCACCTGCTGCGCTGTCATCACGCGCCAGCCCTGACCGCGCTGATTGTGTGATTGCTCATGAAACGCCATACCCGCCAGATGCATACGCGCAAGCGTCTGTGCCACGGCTTCAATCTGGGTCAGGTTAGGCTGACTGACATCACTGCCACGCAAGCAGCTCACCATCAGGGCAGGTTTGCCATGAATCCGGTGCAAGGCCACGCCGTCTTTATCGACAATCGGGCTTGGGCATTGAATGCCGTGCTGCGATAAATGCGTCATTAAGTGCACAAAATAAGGCAGCTCGTCAAAATCATTTTTCTCAAACACAGTCAGCACAAAGCGTGACTCGCTGGTTTCGACAAAATAATTGGTATTGGTAATGCCAGCCGCAATGCCGCGCAAAGTTTGCAGCTCGCCAACATTAAAAGGCGCCAACCATAGGCGCACTTCATCCAGACTCAGAGTGGTAAAAACAGACATGTGGGTGACAACCCTACCCTTACGGGCAGGTCAAAAACATTTAGAAGCGGAAAAGAATCCATTTGGGCACGGACACCGGGCGAGAAGGACCATCATGCACCCACTCACCATTACGGTCTTCCCGGTGCAGGTAGTAAGACTTGCCGCTCGGCGGTGTCACTTTCACCATATAGACCTCACCATTGAGGCTATATTCCTCAACCTCGTTATCACCATCCTTGCGCTTGGAGATGGTCGGCTGGTCTATGGGTTGTCCTTCAATGACTTTGGGCGGAGAGGGAATGTCATCCAGCAACTCGGCATCTTTGGGGGCCGCAGCACTAGCCAGCATGGAAAAACTCGCAAGGCACAGTGTGGCCAGCATAAAACGGGAAACATTACGCATGGAAGACTCCTTAGTCAGTGATCGCTATTCTAGCAAAAAGCCGTGCCGTGGCGGACATCCAGCGCTGAATAAACTTTAAATATCCTGGCTTTGCGCGCAGCGATTACAGGTACAACTGCATCTTGCGCTCCGCTGGCGTCAATTCGAAGCCAGTGGTTTCATAATGTTTGAAAATCGCGTCCACGATCTGTTGCGGCTCATCAATCACTTGCACCAGATGCATATCGGTCGGCGAAGCCATGCCTTCTGCCACCAGCGTATTGCGCAACCAGTCTATCAAGCCTGCCCAAAACTGGCTGCCGACCAGAATAATCGGAATCTTGCGGCTTTTGCCCGTTTGCACCAGCGTGATCGCTTCCATCAGTTCATCCAGCGTGCCAAAGCCGCCCGGCATGACGACAAATGCGCTGGCATATTTAACGAACATCACCTTGCGCATAAAAAAGTATTTAAAACTGATGCCGATATCCTGATAGGGATTACCGTGCTGCTCGAAAGGCAACTTGATATTCAGCCCGACACTGGCGCCACGGCCTGGAAAAGCACCTTTATTGGCCGCCTCCATAATGCCTGGCCCGCCGCCAGAAATCACACTAAAGCCGGAGTCTGATAATAGTCGGGCAATTTCTTCGGTGCGTTGATAATACGGATGGTCAGGCTTGGTACGAGCACTGCCAAAAATCGACACCGCGGGCGTAATCGCCTTGAGGTTTTCAGTGGCGCCGACAAACTCGGCCATGATTTCAAAGGCATGCCAGGATTCATGGCTGGCACTATCGCCATTGAGCAACTCAGGCTCGACCATGGTTGGCAGCTTGGGGGTGGTCATCATTCAGTCCTTCAACAATCAAAACCAAATTAGTGTACATGAAGTGGCTTTGAAATGCGTAAAATACGCCATTGATTTGACTCTTGAGAACACACGATGAAAACCCTGCTGCTGGTCGATGGCTCCAGTTATTTATACCGCGCGTTTCACGCCATGCCGGATTTACGCAACTCGGCCAACGAACCGGTCGGGGCGATTCAAGGCGTGCTGAATATGTTACGGCGCCTGCACAAGGACTATCCTTCTGACTATAGCGCCTGTGTGTTTGACGCCAAGGGCAAAACCTTCCGCGACGATCTCTATCCCGAATACAAGGCCAACCGCGCCAGCATGCCGGACGATTTGCGCGTGCAGATTGAACCGCTATACGAAACCATCCGCGCGATGGGCTGGCCGCTGATTATTGAAGAAGGCGTTGAAGCCGACGATGTGATTGGCGCACTGGCCAAGCAGGCCGAAAAAGAAGGTATCCGCACCATTATCTCGACTGGCGATAAAGACATCACGCAACTGGTAAATGAAAATATTACCGTGGTCAACACCATGCGTGATGCCTTCCGTAAAACCGATGATGTATTGGATATTGCCGGCGTAGAAAATAAATTTGGCATCCCGCCCAGCAAAATTATCGACTACCTGACATTGGTCGGTGACAGTGTAGACAATGTGCCTGGGGTCGAAAAAGTCGGCCCAAAAACGGCGGTCAAATGGCTGACAGAATATGGCTCTCTCGACAATATCATTGCCAATGCCGACAACATCAAAGGCGTGGTCGGCGAGAACTTGCGCAAAGCCCTACCCTGGTTACCCACGGCACGCGAATTGATCACCATCCGCTGTGATATCGGTATCCGTGAGCATTTTGATGAACTGATCCCCAAAGCCCCGGACAAGCCTGCACTACTCGCGCTGTTTGACCATTTTGAGTTCAGAAGCTTGAAGCGTGACTTAGACAAATTGCCAGACGGTGCCACAGCACCATTGATTGAAAATTCAGTCCTACCGACCGTCGAGGAGCTTAGCGGGCAAGCCGGTGGCGATTACTCGCCGGATACGCGACGGCTTTACCAGACCATTTTATCGGACAGTGAACTGGAACCGTGGCTCACCAAACTGGAACAAGCCGCCCTGCTTTGCTTTGACACTGAGACGACCTCACTGGACCCCATGCAAGCCAAAATTGTCGGCGTCTCGTTCAGCGTCACGCCGGGGGAAGCGGCTTACATCCCGCTCACCCATGATTACTTTGATGCGCCTCCACAACTGGCTTTGACGGCGACCCTGGCCAAACTCAAACCCATCCTTGAAAACCCGGACATTAAAAAAGTCGGCCAGAACCTTAAATACGATATGCATGTGCTGGCCAATCATGGCATCACGCTGCAAGGCATTGCGCACGACACCCTGTTGCAATCGTATGTGTTTGAGAGCCACAAAGGGCATGGCATGGATGAGCTCAGCGAGCGCCATCTGGGCATTGCCCCCATCAGCTACGAAAGCGTGGCGGGCAAAGGCGCAAAACAAGTGTCGTTCAGCCAGGTCACCGTCGAGGTGGCTGCCGAATATGCCGCGGAAGACGCCGACATCACGCTGCAACTGCATCAGGCCCTGTACCCGCAAGTGACAGTCTCGGACAAACTGCGCTTTATTTATGAGCAGGTGGAAATGCCCAGCATGCAAGTGTTGCAACGCATGGAGCGCAACGGCGTGTTGATCGACAGCCACATGCTCAACCGCCAGAGCAATGAAATTGGCCTGCGTTTGATGGAGATTGAAAAACAGGCGTATGAGCTGGCCGGACAACCGTTTAACCTGGGTTCGCCCAAGCAGTTGCAAGAAATCCTGTTTGGCAAACTGGGCATCAAACCCTTGAAAAAAACGCCTTCTGGCGCCCCCAGTACCGACGAAGATGTATTGCAGGAACTGGCGCTGGATTACCCGTTGCCCAAGGTAATCTTGGAGCACCGCAGCTTGGCCAAGCTGAAATCCACCTACACCGACAAGTTGCCGAAAATGATCAACGCGCAAACCGGGCGCGTGCATACCAACTACAACCAGGCGGTGGCGATTACCGGGCGATTGGCCAGCTCTGACCCCAACCTGCAAAATATTCCGGTGCGCACCGCCGAAGGCCGACGCATCCGCGAAGCTTTTATCGCCCCGCCCGGTAGCCAGATCATCTCGGCGGACTATTCGCAGATTGAGCTGCGCATCATGGCGCATCTCTCACAAGATGCCGGGATGCTGACGGCCTTTGCCAATAACGAAGACATCCATCGCGCCACGGCCGCAGAAATTTTTGGCGTGGACAAAGCCGCCGTAGACAACGAGCAGCGACGCTACGCCAAAGTGATTAACTTTGGCCTCATCTACGGCATGAGTGCGTTTGGCCTGGCGCAAAACCTCAATATCGAGCGCGGCGCGGCGGCCAATTACATTGAACGCTATTTTGCGCGTTACCCCGGTGTCAAAGCCTATATGGAAAACACGCGCGCACTGGCCAAGCAGCAAGGCTATGTCGAAACCTACTTCGGCAGACGCTTATGGGTGCCTGAAATCAACAGCGCTAACGTACAAAGAAGAAACGGCGCCGAACGCGCCGCCATTAATGCCCCCATGCAAGGCACGGCGGCCGACCTGATCAAACTGGCGATGATCGCCGTCGACCAATGGCTGACCGAGCAAAAACTGCAGACCAAACTCATCATGCAGGTGCACGATGAACTGGTGCTGGAAGTGCCTGAACATGAACTGGCATTAGTCAAACAGACCTTGCCCGTGCTCATGCAAGAAGTGGCAACCTTATCAGTGCCGTTACTAGCCGAGGTCGGCGTAGGCAACAATTGGGAGAGCGCCCACTAGACAGTCGCCTGACTTACGGTCAATATGAGCCTATCTTTTTTAACTGTGGAGCTTGGGCATGAAATCATTAGCGATGGTAGGCATTATATTGATTGCAGTCGGCGCAGCTGGTCTGATTTTCAAAGGGTTTAGTTACGAGAGCAAAGAGACCGTGGCAAAAATCGGCTCTTTAGAGGCTAATGCAGAGATCACCAAAGAGGTGGAAGTCCCGCAAGCGCTTAGCCTGATTGTGATTGCGGCGGGGGCAGCCTTGTTAATCATCGGTCTAAAAAAATAAATCCTCAAGTCAGGGTAGGCGCGGCGCTATCTGGTCGTTTGCAGTGAGTGAGTCAGCTGAATCTGACAGGTTTTTCCTAGATGGGCTGACAGATGACAGGCGCAACTGTGCTTAGCATAGAGCTTCATCATAACAACAGGGGAGTACACACATGCTTTGGACAATTGTTGTAGGGATTATCGCGGGCTGGTTGGCAGGCTTGATCATGAAAGGCGATGGCTTTGGGCTGATTTGGGATTTGGTGCTTGGTATTGCCGGTGCAGTGGTCGGCGGCTGGCTGTTTGGCCTGCTGGGCTTGAGTGCCAGTGGCGGCATGATAGGCAGCATTATCGTCGCCACTATCGGTGCCGTCTTCCTGATTTTTATTTCCCGCCTGCTCAGGTCGGCATAAAGCAGCATTCACCCTTACTGCAGTACAGCCTAGCTGGAAAAGATGACTTTTCCAGCTTCGCCTTTTTTGGCCTGATACATCGCATTATCCGCCTTCTGCAGTAAGGCTTCGATGTCGTCGGCCGTTTTAGGCCAATCATAAGCAATACCGATACTACAGCCTACCGCGATCTCCTGACCTGATTGCAATTTGATGGGCTGACTGATGCTTTCGACCAGCTTGCCTGCAACCATGCGGGCCAGCTCTTCCGGCTGGGAGGCAAAGGTCAGCAGAATCACGAACTCATCCCCGCCAAAACGACACACCATATCTTCTTCGCGCAACACATCAGGTAATCGTTGTGCGATGGCCATCAACACTTCATCACCCACAGGATGACCATGGGTATCGTTGACAGCTTTAAACCCATCAAGATCTACAAATAATAAAATAATGCCCCGTTGCGGCTGACTGCTTTGAAGCTGGCTGACAATGCCATGCATCATACTGAGCATGCCGCGCCGGTTGAACAAGCCGGTCAGCGGATCTTCGGTCAACAGTTTCTCTAGGGCGTTTTGCTGCTGGCGAAATACGGTTAAATCCATCAAAAAGCTGATACAAAAATCCAGCTCATCTTCAATCACACGGGTCAGTGCAATCCGCAATGGAATTTCGCGCCCATCCGCATGTATCCCGTGACGCTCAGCGACCACTTTTCCAGCCTGGTCATGTTGCCTGCGTTTGCGCGAGAGCGTGCTGAGCTGCTTCCAGTCGGGGATCATTTTGCCAAGCGAACGGCCCACGATTGCCTGCAACTGAACGCCAAACATCGCCTCAAAAGCGCGATTCACCATCTGGATATGCCCCTTGGCATCCGTAATCACAATGGCGTCTATCGCGTGCTGAAAGATCACGCGCATTTGATGCTCCCTGAACTGTAACTCGCGGGCCAATTGCCGCTGCCGACTAATCATGGTTTGCGCCAGAATAGCGCCTAGCAAGGTCACCAAGCCCATGGTGACCAGCAAGGACAAATACAGCCGGTCTACGGTGGGCACAGGCTCATCAAACTGTATGGGGCCACTAAAGCTGGCCGCAGCCATGCCCAGATAGTGCATGCTGGTAATGGCAGCCGCCATGACCAGACCACTGAACAAATGACGCCAGGGCCGCAGTCGCCGCAAACGGGTACAGCGTTGATGAAACCACAACGCCAGAATGGCTAGCATCACTGCTGAGAAGACGGACACCAGTACCAGCCATGGATTAAACGCCATGACAGCAGCCGTTTGCATGGCCAGCATACCGGTGTAATGCATCACCCCGATGCCCAAGCCGATCAAGGCGCCGCTAATGGTTAAATCGTAAGGAGATTTTCTTGCTTGCGCCACCCATTGCATGGATGCCCAGGAGGCAACAAATGCCGGCAACAAGGAGAGCAAGGTGATGACCAGCTCGTAACGCACCGTGGCACACAGCTCGAAAGCCAGCATGCCAATAAAATGCATGCCCCACACCGCGGCACCCATTGCCAGGCCACCGCCAAGCATGGTCAAGTGACGGTCGCGCTTAAGTTTGAATTGCTGGGAGACCTCGGCCAGATGGATGGCAATCACAGAGGCCGTGAGTGCGATCAGGTAGGACAAGGCGACCATCGAGGGTTCATAGCGAGATGAAAGGATGGTGTCTGCTGGACTCACAAAATCAAAGAGAAAACTGTTCAATGGATTTCTTTCGATAATGTACTGATCACTGACTGAAAAGCTGGCTAGGCCAGCACGCAATGGGTCAAAACCACATCAAAGCACTTGCACACTGACGCGCTCACCAGACCGCAAAAGTGCTGCCGCAATGGCTATGCTGTGAATTTTCAGCAATTGCTTGGTATTATGCTGCTGTTAAAACGCTCACTCAAAAGTAATTTACTCAATATAACATGCGCCAATTTGGGATTTATATCATCGGTGACGAGATCCTGTCCGGCAAGCGCCAGGATGCCCATCTCAGCAAGGTCATTGCGCTTCTGTCTGCCCGCGGCTTGCAACTGAGCTGGGCGCATTTTATCGGCGATATCCCCGAGCAAATCACGCAGTTACTCAAGGCCAGTATGGCGCGCGGCGAGATTGTGTTTAGCTTTGGCGGCATCGGCGCCACCCCGGATGACTACACCCGCCAATGTGCAGCCGCGGCTGCCGGGGTACCGATTGAGCGACATGCAGGCGCCGTTGCCAATATTGAAGCGCAATATGGGGAAGCGGCTTACCCTAAACGCGTACTCATGGCTGACTTTCCGCAAGGCTGTGAGCTCATCCCCAACCCGATTAACCGCGTCGCCGGATTCAGCATTCACGAGCATTACTTTGTACCCGGCTTTCCAGAAATGGCGCACCCGATGGTGGAATGGGTGCTGGAGACCTATTACAGTCACCTGTTTCATGGCCAGGACTATCTGGAGCAAGCCATTGTCGTCACTGAGGCAGGCGAAAGCGACTTGATTGACTTGATGAACAGCATACTGAGCCGTTATCCCATGCTCAAGTTGTTCAGCTTGCCGCGCACCAACCAGCGCCGCACCACGGAAGTTGGTCTCAAAGGCGAAAGTGCGTATGTGCTTGCAGCCATGCTGGAGCTGAAGGCTGGCGTGTCTGAATTAGGCTACCCCTGGGTAGATGTTTAATCCCGGATGGACTGCCGCCCTCACTGCGGAGCCTGCTGCATTGCCCCGTCTATCAACAGCCCGATTCCCGGCATGCCACAGGGCAAGCCCGCGGGTGTACCCTGCATACAGCTTGATGACCAGTTGCGATGCAAATTGTTTGGCAAGCCGGAGCGGCCGACGTTTTGCGGCGGCCTTAGTCCAAGCCTCGAAATGTGCGGAGAAACGCGTGAGCAGGCGATTGGCTGGCTAAGCTGGCTTGAAGCCGAAACGCAGCCAAGGTAAAGCAGTTTCAGCCCGCAGACTGATCAATGGTATATTGCAGCCATTCAAAAAATTATTCAGTCAGTAGCAAGCATGAACCATCAAGCACTATCTTCCTTTATCTGGTCGGTCGCCGACCTGCTTCGTGGCGACTACAGACAATCCGAATATGGCCGCGTGATCTTGCCTTTTACAGTATTGCGTCGCTTGGATTGCGTGCTAGAAGCGACCAAGCCTGCGGTACTGGCCGAGTTTGATGCCAAAACCAAGGCGGGCATTAATCCAGAGCCGTTTTTGTTACGCAAAGCCGGGCAAAGCTTTTACAACACCTCCCCGCTCGACCTGGTGAAATTGCTGGGTGACCAAGACCATATCCGCCAAAATCTTTACGCCTATGTGCAAGCCTTTTCACCAGCAGCACGCGATATTTTTGAGCGCTTTGATTTTTATACGCAAGTTGAGCGCCTGGCCAAGGCTAACCTGCTTTACCTGGTCACCGAAAAATTCGCCAATATCGACCTGCACCCAGAGGCGGTCGATAACGCCAGTATGGGCGGCGTGTTTGAAGAGCTGATTCGCAAGTTTGCTGAAATCTCCAACGAAACCGCCGGTGAGCACTTTACGCCGCGCGAAGTCATCCGCCTCATGGTCAACCTGATTTTTATTGAAGATGACCATGTGCTCACGCCCGGCAAGGCTGTCGTCCGTACCATTTATGACCCCACGGCGGGCACCGGCGGCATGCTCTCCACCGCAAGTGAGCACCTGCTCGCGCACAACCCGCAAGCGCGGCTTAACATGTTTGGGCAAGAACTCAACGACGAGTCTTACGCCATCTGCAAGGCCGATATGCTGATTAAAGGCCAGCCAGTAGAAAACATTGTGTCTGGTAACACGCTGAGTGAAGACGGCCACCTGCACACCAAGTTTGATTACATGCTCTCCAATCCGCCGTTTGGTGTGGAGTGGAAAAAGGTCGAAAAAGCCGTGCGGCAAGAGCACGAGCAAAAAGGCTTTGATGGCCGCTTTGGCCCTGGCCTGCCACGCGTGAGTGATGGCTCCATGCTGTTTCTCCTGCACCTACTCTCCAAAATGCGCCCGGCACAAGAAGGCGGCAGCCGTTTTGGCATCGTGCTTAACGGCTCGCCATTATTTACCGGCGGCGCAGGCAGTGGCGAGAGCGAAATTCGCCGTTATGTGCTTGAAAACGATCTGGTGGAAGCCATCATAGGCCTACCAACCGATATGTTTTACAACACCGGCATAGCCACTTATGTGTGGATACTCTCCAACAAAAAACCAGCTGCTAAAAAAGGCAAACTCCAGTTGATTGATGCCAGCAGCTACTGGCAAAAAATGCGCAAAAGCTTGGGCTCAAAACGCAAAGAGATGAGCGATGACCATATCGCCACCGTGACCAAACTATTCGGCGACTTTATTGAGGCCGAGCAAGTCAGCGTGTTTGACGCGCAAGGCAAGCTCGTTGGCGAGCCGCAGTTAGTCGCCACAGGCAGCGCGCTGCCCAAAGTACCAGAAGGTGGCAAACTCAAACGCGTACCCATCTCACGCATTTTCAAAAACCAGGACTTTGGCTACACCACAATCACCGTCGAGCGCCCACTCAAAGACGAGTCAGGCAACCCCATATTAGGCAGCAAAGGCAAACTCAAAGGCAAACCACAACCAGACAGCGCACTGCGTGATACCGAGAACGTACCGCTCAATGAAAATATCCAGGCCTACTTTAAACGCGAAGTGCTCCCCCATGCGCCCGATGCCTGGATAGACGAAGAAAAAAGCAAAGTCGGTTATGAAATCCCCTTTAACCGCCACTTTTACGTGTTTGAGCCGCCACGCAGCTTGCACGAGATTGATGAAGAACTGAAAGCAGTGTCGGCCAATATCATGAAGATGTTGGGGGAGTTGGCGGAATGAGTTTGCCGAGGTATACGGTGTACAAAGATAGTGGAATTGAATGGCTTAACACCATTCCTACTCATTGGACTATCACGCCTATAAAAGTACTTGGTCAGTTAAAGGGTGGCGCAGGCTTCCCTCATGACCAGCAAGGAGTTGACGACGAAGAGTTGGAATTTTTTAAAGTCAACTCGCTGGCTACGGCTAACAATGACGGCACTCTCACGCGAGCAGAAAACACCATCTCTCGCAGCACTGCAAAACAGCTCGGTGCATTTATTTTTCCTGCACATACAATCACGTTTGCAAAGGTTGGTGCTGCTCTCTTATTGGGTAGAGTGCGAGAAATCCCCAGTCCAGCGTGCATCGACAATAATATGATGGGGCTAGTGGTACGAGATGGAAATGATACAAAATTCGTCCGTTACGCAATGGAACTCGTATGCTTTGACCTAATTGCGAATCCTGGCGCAGTACCCTCACTAAACGAGGGGCAGATAGGCAATTTCAAGCTTGCTAAGCCACCACTCTGCGAGCAAACCGCCATAGTGGCCTTCCTCGACCGAGAAACAGCCAAAATCGACGCATTGATTGCCGAGCAGGAAAAGCTTATCGCCCTGCTGGCCGAAAAACGCCAGGCCACCATCTCCCACGCCGTCACCCGCGGCCTCAACCCCAACGCCCCGATGAAGGATTCCGGCGTGGCTTGGCTGGGTGAGGTGCCAGCACATTGGGAGGTGGTCGGTCTCACAAAATATATAGAGTCAGTAGTAGACTATCGAGGACGAACTCCGACCAAAGTAGATGCAGGCATCTTCCTCGTTACTGCGAAGAACATTCGAGACGGAGCCATCGACTATGAAGCATCTCAAGAATACATCGCGAAAAATGAGTATGAGGATGTGATGCGTAGAGGCCAGCCAGCTCTCGGCGATGTACTGTTCACAACGGAAGCTCCTTTAGGGCAAGTCGCATTAATTGACAGGGAAGACATTGCACTTGCGCAGCGCGTCATTAAATTCCGCGCCAACTCTAAGTATCTGCTAAATCAATATCTAAAATCCTGGATTATGGGAAGTGCATGTCAATTTAACTTAGAGTTGCTTGCCACTGGTTCAACTGCACTTGGTATAAAAGGAAGCAAGATTGGTCAAGTTCGCATCTGCCTCCCACCGTTAGAAGAGCAGACTCAGATAGTGTCCTATATCGATTTGGAAGTTTCACGAATTGCTTGCCTAAAAATAGAGGCTGACAAAGCCATCAATCTACTCAAGGAACGCCGCTCCGCCCTGATCACCGCTGCCGTCACTGGCCAGATCGATGTGCGCGGATTGGTTGAATCTCGACCAAATTAACCCAGCGGTTATATACGTTGCCTTTTCGGCAACAACCATTGCCAAACGCGCAACACACAAAACCACGTAGCACCGTAAAGCTTGCCAACCCTCTGTTTATATGCAATATTCGCAATTCGCGAATTACGAATATTGGCTTTCATGGAACTCAAACCTCAAGACTTGCTGGTGTTATTGAAAGTGGCGGCAAATCCGTCACAGCCATGGACCTATGCTGCGCTGGGTGAGGCCCTCTCAATGAGCGCCTCTGAGACGCATGCCAGCGTTAAGCGTGCCGTGGCTGCGGGCCTGGCAGTAGCGCCTGCACGCGGCAAATGGTCGCCAGTGCGCGCCAATTTGCTTGAGTTTATCTTACATGGTGTGCGCTATGTGTGGCCTGCCACGCCCGGACCAGTCAAGCGCGGTGTCCTCACTGCGTTTGGTGCCGAGCCACTGGCGAGCAAACTCTCGGTTACCGCCGGTGAAGCGCCCGTGTGGGCGCACCCAGCAGGCAATGCAAAAGGCCCTACCCTATCGCCGCTCTACCGCACCGCGCCTCACGCCGCGCTGGCTGATCCGGCGTTGCATCGCCTGCTTGCTTTGCTGGATGCACTACGCACCGGGCGGGCACGCGAACGTGCACTGGCCGCCGAGTTAATAGAGGCAGAACTGATGCAGTTGGGCAGCAGCAACGATGTGAGCTAATGATGCGGACTAATAATGCGGACTAGCGACCCTAACTTGCCTGACTTGCGCCTGATTGCCGCAGCCTTGGGGGATTTGCGCCAAGAGGTGGTGTTTGTGGGTGGCGCAGTCGCTGGCTTGCTAGTGACCGACCCGCTCGCTGACAGCGTGCGCGCTACACGAGATGTGGATGCCATCGTCAATGCCAACCGTGCTGCCTTTTACCGTATTGAGCAACAAGTGGCAGCACGTGGTTTTGTGCGCGACGCCAGTAGCGATGTGATTTGCCGCTGGTTGCACAAGGCGTCCGGCGTTGTGTTTGACCTGATGCCCGTGCAGCCTGAAGTACTGGGCTTTTCTAACCGCTGGTATGCTTATGCAGTAGAGACGGCTGAGCCGGTTGATTTGGGTGATGGCACCAGCATCCGCCTGGTGAGCGCCACTGCCTTTGTTGCCACCAAGCTAGAGGCCTTTACCAGCCGAGGCGCTTGGGACTTTATGAGCAGCCACGACCTGGAAGATGTGCTGAATATTGTGGATGGCCGTGAAGAACTTGTTGCGGAAATGGCCGCGGCACCTGCTGCGCTAAGAGAGGCAGTAGCAGGGATATTTGCAACGCTTTTAGCAAACGAAAACTTCTTGAACGCTCTGCCCGGCTTGATTGCCGAGCCTGAGCGCGCTGAAATTGTACTTATGCGCTTGAAGGAATTAAGTGTATGAATTTGCATCAGGAACACCACTTTGAGCGCGAAATCTGTGCGCATTTAGCTGCAAACGGCTGGCTGTATGCCGAAGGCGATGCCGCGCAGTTTGACCAAACCAATGGCTTGTTTTTGCCCGATTTGTTAGCCTGGGTGGAGAGTACACAGCCTGAAAGCTGGCAGCGCCTGAGCAAAACCCATGGTGCCGCGTTACCGCAAGTGCTTGCCGAGCGCATCCGCAAAAACCTGAATGAGCGCGGCACGCTGGATGTGTTGCGCCGAGGAGTGGAAATGCTGGGTTTGCGTGAGCCGCTGGCGCTGGCCCAGTTTAAACCTGCATTAGCCATTAACCCGGCGATTCAAGCGAAGTATGCGGCCAACCGCTTACGCATCGTGCGACAGGTAAAGCACTCACCCAATCACCCGCATGACGCACTCGATTTGGTGTTATTTCTCAACGGTATTGCCGTGGCCACGGCGGAGTTAAAAAGCAACTTCACCCAAAGTGTGCAGGATGCGGTTGACCAATACCGCTATGACCGCCACCCGCAGCCAAAAGGCGGTGTGCCAGAACCTATATTGGGCTTTCCTGGTGGGGCACTGGTACATTTTGCCGTGAGCCAGAGCGAGGTGATGATGACCACGCGGCTGGCTGGCCCGAGCACTTTCTTTTTGCCGTTTAACCGTGGCAACAACGGTGCGGCTGGCAATGTGCCGAATCCTGAAGGTTTTGCGACGGCATATTTGTGGGAAGAAGTATGGGCACGCGAAAGCTGGCTGGATATTTTGCATCGTTACCTAATCGGCAAGCGCGATGATAAAAAGCAATTGCAAAGTGTGATTTTTCCGCGCTATCACCAGCTGGACGCCACACGCAAACTGGTGGCCGATGTGCTGGAGAACGGTGCCGGTGAGCGATATTTAATCCAGCATTCTGCAGGCTCTGGTAAAACCAACTCCATTGCTTGGACAGCGCATTTTCTGGCGGACTTGCACGATGCGCAGCACAACAAGTTATTCGATAGCGTGCTGGTGGTAAGTGACCGCACGGTGTTGGATGCTCAGTTGCAAGAGGCGATTTTTGACTTTGAACGCACGACCGGCGTGGTGGCGAGCATTAACAATGAGCATGGCAGTAAGAGTTCGGCGTTAAGAGAAGCACTGAATGCTGGCAAGAAAATTATCGTCTGCACGATTCAAACTTTTCCGGCTGCCATGGCTGCTGCCCAAGAGTTGGCTGCCACGGATGGCAAACGTTTTGCTGTGATTGCAGATGAGGCACATAGCTCGCAAACGGGCGAAGCGGCGGCCAAGCTCAAGCAATTATTATCGGCAGAAGAATGGGCAGAGCTGCAGGATGGCGGCGAAGTGGATACCGAGGCACTGCTCACTGCGCAAATGGAAGCCCGCGCGGGCGTCAAAGGATTGACCTATATCGCTTTTACCGCGACGCCCAAAGCGAAAACGCTGGAGTTATTTGGCCGCAAAGGCGAGGATGGTTTACCGCAGCCGTTTCATGTCTACTCTATGCGTCAGGCCATTGAGGAGGGGTTTATCCTGGATGTACTGAAAAATTACACCAGCTATAAACTAGCGTTCAAACTGGCTCATGATGGTCAGGAGTGGGATGACAAACAGGTCGAACGCAGCACAGCCATGAAGGGCCTGATGCAATGGGTGAGGCTACATCCTTATAATATCACCAGCAAGGTGCAGATTGTGGTTGAGCACTTTCGCGAGAACGTACAGCCGCTATTGGCAGGCAAGGCCAAAGCCATGATCGTGGTGGGCTCACGCCGTGAAGCGGTACGCTGGCAGAAAACCATCCGCGCTTACATTGCCAAACAGAATTACCCGCTGGGCGTACTAGTTGCTTTTTCAGGCGAAGTGAATGACCCAGAAAGCTTCCCCGAGGCAGTCACCGAGACTAGCCAACAGCTCAATCCAGGCTTGCGTGGCCGCGATATCCGCGAAGTGTTCAAAGAACCGAGTTATCACCTTTTACTGGTCGCAAACAAGTTCCAGACCGGTTTTGACCAACCGCTACTATGCGGCATGTATGTAGACAAAATGCTGGGCGGGATTCAGGCAGTACAAACCTTATCGCGTTTGAACCGCGCACATCCAGGTAAGGACACGACTTACATCCTGGATTTCGTGAATGAACCGGCAGAAATCCTCAAAGCGTTTAAAACCTACTTTGATACGGCAGAACTTGAAGCAGTCACTGATCCGCATCAAGTCTATGACCTGCGTGCCAAACTTGATGCCACCGGCTATTACGATGAGTTTGAAGTGGAGCGGGTTGCCAAAGTCGACCTGGACCCCGGCGGCACTCAAAAGCAGTTGGATGCTGCGATTGCACCCGTGGCTGAGCGCCTGTTGAAACGTTACAAGGCTGCACAGCAGGACAAAGCTGCCGCGGAGGAACAACAAAACGATAAGGCAGCCCAAACGGCTAAAGAGCAACTGGATGCCCTGTTGTTATTTAAGAACGATATGGGTGCTTATATCCGCCTGTATGCTTTTTTAAGTCAGATTTTTGATTACGGCAACACAGCGATTGAAAAGCGGTTTTTATTTTATAAACGTCTAATGCCATTGCTTGAGTTTGGCCGTGAGCGAGACACAGTGGACTTATCCAAAGTAGTGCTGACCCACCACACCTTAAAAAACCGTGGCAAACAGCCGATGAGCCTGCATACCGACGGCAGCTATAAATTGGCACCCATAGATGCTGTGGGCAGTGGGAGTGTGCAGCAAAAACAACAGGCCTATCTTGCTGAAATTATTGATAAGGTGAATGGTTTGTTTGTGGGTGAACTCACCGATGACGACCAGCTCGTTTACGTGAATGGCGTGCTTAAAGGAAAGTTGCTGGAAAATGACACGCTGGTTAAGCAAGCAGCCAGCAACAGTAAATCACAGTTTGACAGCTCGCCAGACCTGAAAGAAGCATTGATGCATGCCATCATGGACACGCACGAGGCGCATCAACTGATGAGCACACAGGCACTTAACTCCACCCGTGTGAGGGAAGCGTTACTTGATATATTGCTTGGGCCGGGGCAGCTATATCAAGCGCTCAGGGCAAAATCTGACCGCGGGATTTCAGATGGATCGCGTGTTTAAAGCCTGCTGATCCAGCTTGCTGAATTAAACCTGCTTGCGATAAGCCCTGCGCATGAGCCAGAGCCCTGCCAGAATCATAGGCACGCAGAGCCATTGCCCCATGCTGAGCCCCAGCGATAGCAGGCCCAAGAAGCTATCTGGCTCGCGCGTAAACTCAACCAGAAAACGGAAGCTGCCGTAACAGAGCAAGAACATGGCGGACACTGCACCGATGGGTCGTTTTTTGCCCGCAAAACACCAGAGAATCACAAACAGCGCGACCCCCTCTAGTGCAAACTCGTAGAGCTGCGAAGGATGCCTTGCCAACTGATCGACGGCTGGGAACACCATGCCCCAATCCGCATGGGTAGGCCGCCCCCATAACTCGCCATTGATAAAATTACCCAGTCTGCCTGCCCCCAGGCCAATCGGCACGAGCGGCGCCACAAAGTCCATCAATTGCAACCAAATCACGCCGCGCTTGCGGGCAAACAAGGCCATGGCCACCATGACGCCAATAAAGCCACCATGAAATGACATGCCCCCTTGCCACAGGGCAAAGATTTCCAGCGGATGTTGCAGGAAATAACTGGGCTGGTAAAACAGCACATAGCCCAACCGGCCACCCAGCACGACACCGAGCGCGATGTAAAACAGCATGTCGTCCGGGTCACGCGCCTGCCAGGGCGAGTTGGGGTCCAGTTTACGCAACCGGTTGACCTGGTACTGCCCCAACCACAGGCCACCAAAAAAACCGATCAGGTACATCAAACCGTACCAGTGGATACCGAAACTGCCGATTTGTAATGCGATGGGGTTAAAGCCCGGATGGGTAAACATGCCGTATCACCGTGAAAAAAACTGCATTATAACTGCTGACCCGACCAGCGCAGGCAAACAGAGACTAAAACCCACTCAATCACTGAATGCACCCACCATTCAATCCGGATTGGAGGTGCTTGGCGACATGCGCCAGACGGCCAGCAAACTGATCAAGGCCATGCTGGAAAGATAGGCCCCTACCCAGGTCAAGCCGCCCTGATTGACCAGAGATTGAGCAATGGCCGGTGCGAAGGAGGCACCCAGAATACCACCCAGCTGATAGCTGAGCCCTGCCCCACTGTAACGCACAGCAACCGGGAACTGCTGTGGCAGAAAAGCGCCCATGGGGGCAAAGGTGATGCCCATTAAAAACAGCGCGGCAAACAGAAAAACCAGGATCAGCCCGCTATCCGCACTGCCTAGTAACGGCGCCAGGGCAAATCCCAGCAATACGGCCAGACCTTGCCCGAGCATCAGCACGGGTCGCTGGCCAACCTTGTCTGACCACCAGGCAGCCAGTGGCGTCGCGGTGGCCATGCCTAGCACAGCGATGCACAGCATCCCCAGAAAAACCGGGCGAGCAATGTGCAAGGTTTGCGTGCCATAACTCAGGCAAAACACCGTCGCCGTATAAAACAGGTGATAACACACCCCCATGGCCAGCGCACCGAGCACAATGGCACGTCCATGCCTGACCAACAATGCCTTAAGCGGCCAGCGATGCAACTCTTTTGAAGACTGTGCCTGCGCAAATGCGGGCGTTTCAGCCAGCTTGAAGCGGACATACAGCCCGACCATGACCAGCGCCGCACTGACGATAAACGGCACGCGCCAGCCCCACTGCTCAAATTGTGTCTCCGTTAGCCCCAGAGTTAAGGCCAAAAAGGTCAAGGTTGCGAGTAAAAAGCCGATCGAAGGCCCCAGTTGCGGAAACATGCCAAACCAGCTGCGACGATGTACGGGCGCATATTCGGTTGCCAGCAAGGCAGCCCCTGCCCACTCGCCGCCCAAGCCTATGCCTTGACCAAACCGTAACAGACAAAGCAGCGCCGGCGCCCACAGCCCCCATTGATCGTAGCCTGGCAAGACGCCAATCAGAAACGTCGAGCAGCCCATGACCAGCAATGACGCGGCCAGGGTGGATTTGCGTCCGATACGGTCACCAAAATGACCAAACAGCAAAGCGCCCAGTGGCCGTGCAATAAACGCCAGACCAAAGGTGAGCAAGGCATTTAACGATTGCACCGCTGGCGCGCTGGCGGGGAAAAAGACCTTACCAATGACCAGCGCTGCCGCCATGGCATAAATATAAAAATCGTAAAATTCGATGGCTGTACCAATAAAACTGGCAAAGGCAATGTGCTTGAGTGAGGGGCTAGACATCGCAGCATCTTAGCTGGCAGACCGTAAATCTCCAAGCCTCGCCAGCATGCGGCCGGCCAAATAAAAACGCCGGGAGATAATTACTCCCGGCGCGCTGAATAAAGCCATGACTTACTTGGAAGCCTCGGCTTTTTTCTTTAGTGGCTCTGGATCCCAACCCGCGCCCAGGGCTTTAAACAGTGACACGGTGGCTGTCAGCGTGTTTTGTCGGCTCTGAACCAAGGCTTGTGTCGCCTCATTATGGTTACGTTGCGCATCCAGCACTTCAAGATAGCTGGAGTAACCCGCCTGATACCGATTTTGCGAAATACGCAAAATGTTGGCAGTGGTTTTTTGCTTGGACTCTGCAACCGCTTCTTGTTCACGGTATTGGCGCGCATTCACCAGCGCATCATTCACTTCGCTAAACGCAGTCCGCAAGGCAGCCTGGTAGTTAATCACGGCCTGCTTCTGCAAGGCAGAGGCCTGATCGACCCTGGCGTTCAAGCGTCCACCATTGAATATTGGCAAGCTTGCTGCAAAGCCCA
Organism: Methylophilus sp. DW102; assembly: GCF_037076555.1. NCBI lineage: Bacteria > Pseudomonadati > Pseudomonadota > Betaproteobacteria > Nitrosomonadales > Methylophilaceae > Methylophilus > Methylophilus sp. DW102. The sequence continues at coordinate 2,550,092 of NZ_AP029023.1, forward strand.
GTGTCCAGATTTTGGCTGGCGCCGTAAACAGGTCACTCAGGATTTTACTCTCGCCACCATAAGCCCCGGTCAGTGACAAGGTCGGATACAGGGCTGCTTTTGCCAATTTCACATTCGCATGTGCAGCGATCAAATCCTGCTCAGTCTGGCGGATATCCGGACGTGATTCCAGCAAGGTGGATGGCAAGCCTGCGGGAGGCATCGGCGGTATCGGCATGGACATTAAACCGCCGACCGGGATTTTGACGCTTAAGTCTGCAGTCAACACTCCGAGCTGATGCTCGCTGATTGAACGTTGGCGCTGCAACTCCAGCGATTGCGCGCGTAAATTGGTCACCACCAGCTCAGCCTGATTAACATCCAGCGCGGTATTGACGCCTGCATCCAGCTGCCGCTGTGTCATGGCCAGGCTTTCTTGCGCCGTTTTGATGTTTTCGGCGTTGACGGCCAGCTGTCCATCCAGACTACGGATTATCAGGTATTGATTGGTCACGAGCCCTACCAATGACCAGCGTACTGCCTCACGGGCATACTCGGTCGACAGCAGATTGGCCCGTGCCGCGACATTGGCCGTTCTCAACTTGCCCCACACATCCAGCTCAATACTGCCGTTTAACGCCAGTTTATTGTCATTACGCGGGTTGACCCCGAAAACCGGGTTAGGCCCTGCCCCGGTAATTCTGGTACGGGTATTGTTGTTGTCCAGCGTGATGGTCGGCAGCACATTGCCAGAGGTTTCACGCGCCACGGCATCGTATTGTTCAATGCGTGCCACGGCGAGCTGCACATCACTGTTGTTGACCAGCGCAGTATCAATCAGCCTGGTTAACACTGGATCATTAAACAAGGACCACCATTGCTGCATTTGTGCCGCAGGCACCGCCGTCGACGTCGCCGCTTGGGGCTCGACATACCCCTGTGGCAGCGGACTGTCAGGGCGGCTGTATAGCGGGCCCAGTAACTGGCAACCTGCCAACGACAAGGCTGCCAGCGCGATGATGAGCGGGCGTTGTGCCCACACCAGTTGTTTTACTGTCGGTTTCATACCGCTTCCTCTTCTTCAACATGACCATGGTGACGCACTTTTTTCTCACTGGTCAGCCAGGTAAAGAACAATGGGATAAAGATGGTGGCAATAAAGGTTGCCAGCAACATGCCGCCGAAGACGCCCGTCCCCATGGATTGACGCGCTGCAGCACCTGCACCGGTCGCAAATACCAGTGGAATAATCCCCAGCACAAACGCCATGGACGTCATCACAATCGGTCTGAAGCGCAAGCGGGCGGCTTCAAGCGCAGCTTCAGCCAACGGCATGCCCTCTTCCATTTTTTGCGAGGCAAATTCCACAATCAGGATGGCGTTTTTGGCCGCCAGACCGATCAGCGTAATCAGGCCAATCTGGAAGTAGATGTCGTTGTTCATGCCACGCGTCAACACTGCCAGCAAGGCGCCTGTCATGGCAAACGGGATCGCCATGATCACTGCCAGTGGCAAGGACCAGGTTTCAAACTGTGCCGCCAGGATCAGGAACACCATGATGGTGGCGAAGCCAAAAGCCACCAGCGCAGCAGAACCTGTCCGTTTTTCCTGGTAAGCCTGACCGGTCCAGGCAATCTGGTAACCATCCGGCAAGTTTTCCTTGGCGATTTTTTCCACCAGTTTGATCGCATCGCCAGAGCTCACGCCGGGCGCACCGCTACCGAACACTTTGGCAGACAGCAGGCCATTGTAGCGTTCCAGCTGTTCGGCACCGACGATGTTGCTGACTTTTGCCAATGCAGACATCGGCACCATATTGCCATTCGGATTATCATCCGTCGGCTGGCTACGTACATACACTTTGCCCAGGTCTTCAGGCTTCATGCGGTAACCCGCCTCGGCTTGCAACTGCACGCGGTAAGTCCGGCCATTACGGTTAAAGTCGTTGACATAGAGCGAACCCATGGTGCTCTGCAAGGTCGCGTAAATATCCGCAATTTTCACATTCTGTGACAAGGCTTTGGCTTCATCTACCTCGATGTACAACTGCGGTACGGTCGGCCGGAAGAAACTATTAATCTGTGTCAGTTGCGGATTGGCACGCATTGCATCCATAAAGTTGTTCATGACTTGCGCCAGCTTGATGGGATCCGTATCCCCATGACTCTGCACATAGACCTCAAAACCACCCGCAGAACCCAAGCCACGAATCGCTGGCGGGTTCACGGCAAAGCCCATGCCATCCGGCTGACTCATGCCTATGCCGATCAACTTTCCAACCATCTGGTCAGCATTGGTCGTACGCTTTTCCCAATCCGTCATACGGACAAACATGGTCGCCGCATTGGTTTTGTTGGCGCCGGTGAGCAATTCAAACCCATTCACCGCAAACTCATGCGCAGTGGCAGGATCTTTCGCGACCGCTGACCGGATGTTTTCCATGGTCTGGGAAGTCCGCTTCAAGGTGGCACCATCTGGCATCACCACAATGCTAATGACATAGCCCTGATCTTCTGGCGGCACAAATCCACCGGGCACGGTACGGAACAGGAAGATCATCACCACCAGCATGGCCCCAAACACGACGGCACCAATCAATTTGTGACGAAGGGTCAAGCGGACGGTGCCCGTGTACAAGTTTGTCAACCGGCCAAAGCCCTGGTTAAACTTTCTGAAAAAAGCATTTTCGTGATGACCGCCACTCTTCAGAATCATGGCACATAAAGCAGGGGTCAGCGTTAACGCCACCACGCCTGAAATGACCACAGCAATGGCCACAGTGACCGCGAACTGACGATAGAGCTGCCCGGCAATGCCGCCCTGGAATGCCACAGGAACAAACACTGCGCACAGGACCAGTACAATCGCCACCACTGCCGCTTGCACTTGTGCAATAGACTTAATCGCCGCATGCAGCGGGTTCAAGCCTTCCTCTTTCATCAAACGCTCGGTATTCTCCAGCACCACGATCGCATCATCCACCACAATGCCGATGGCCAGAATCATGGCAAACAGAGTCAGCAGGTTGATCGAGAAGCCGAACACATACAAGCCGGCAAATGTACCAACAATCGAAATCGGCACTGCAATCATCGGAATGAGGGTTGCGCGCCAGCTTTGCAGGAACAGGAACACCACGATCACGACCAGTACCAGCGCCTCACCAAAGGTATGGAACACTTCTTTGATGGTGGCTTTCACAAAGTCACTGGTGTCATAAGGAATGTTGTATTCCATGCCTTGCGGGAATTTGGCTTTTAACTCTTCCACCTTGGCCTTGATGGCATTGGCGGTATCCAGTGCATTGGCACCGGTCTGTAAAAAGACCGGCATTGCCACACCAGCCTGGCCATCGAGTGCAGAGGTCACGTTATAGCTTTGGGCGCCCAACTCAATGCGTGCCACATCTTTCAGATGCAAGACACCGTTCGGGCCTTGCGCACGCAAAATAATGTTGCCGAACTCTTCAGGGTCAATCAACCGTCCTTTAGCTGTCACGGTAAATGACAATTGCTGATCAGGCAAAGCGGGCTCGGCACCGATCTTGCCTGCGGCATACTGCGCGTTTTGTGCGCTGATGGCCGCAGAAACATCGCTGGTAGACACCCCCAGTTGCGCCATGCGGTCAGGACGTAACCAGACACGCATGGAGTAATCTTGCCCACCAAAAATGGTGACATCGCCCACGCCCTTGATGCGCTTGAATTCATCCAGCAAATTCAAGGTGGCGTAGTTACTCAGGAACAAACGATTATGGTCTTTGTTTTTCGAGGTGAGCATCACGACCAGCAGGATGTCATTCGAACGTTTTTGAACCACAACCCCGGTCCGGCGTACATCTTCGGGCAAACGCGGCAACGCAATGTTCACGCGGTTACTAACGTTAAAGGTCGCCTGGTTGACATCGGTACCGACATCAAATGTGGCGGTAATGGTTAAAGTACCACTGCTGTCAGAGCTAGAGTTAAAGTAAAGCAGGTTTTCCACACCACTTAGCTGCTCCTCAATCGGGGCAGCCACGGTTTTTGACAGTGTTTCTGCGCTGGCACCAGGATAGCTGGCTGTAATCAGCACCGTAGGGGGTGCAATTTGCGGATATTGGGCAATCGGCAACTGGAATGCCGCTGCGAGACCTGCCAACACGATGATGATAGACAGCACGCTGGCAAAAATCGGGCGTGTGATAAAAAATCGGGTCATATCGTTTTCCCTGAGACGGGCCTGGTACATGCCCAGGCCCTTGGTAACATAATGGGCTTATTCAACAAAGACGGTGAATGCGTTAAGACTTGGCTGCTGCCGGTGCCGTTTGGGCTGGCGCAGCGTCTGGTGCATGTGGTGCCACCGGTGCACCAGGTCTCACCTTGATCAGATTGTCGACAATGACCTGATCGCCGGCTTTCAAGCCATCCAACACCGTCCAGCGGTTGTCAAACCAGCCGCCCGCGACAATCGGCCTGACCGCGGCCACCGTTTTGCCTTCTTTATCTTTTTCGGCCACAAAGACAAACTTGCCTTGCTGACCAGTCAGTACGGCCGTTTGCGGAATCAGGAAGACGCCATCACGCTTGCCAGTGGTCAGGCGCACACGGACAAACTGACCTGGCAACAAGGCACTGTCCGCATTCTGGAACTCGGCCCGCAGTTGCTGCGTCCCCAATGCCGGGTCAATCTGACTGGCAGAGAAGTTAATCTTGCCTGAATAACGATATTCAGTATTGTCTGCCAGGATCAATCGTACATCCTGCACGCGGCCTGGGCGCAAATGCCCGCCCAACGCTGTGAGCTCGGACTCGGACAGGCTGAAGCGGACCCAAATCGGCGACAATTGTACGATGGTGCTTAACAAGGTAGTGTTGGCACTGACCAACGCCCCTTCTGACAACACAAAGCGACCGGCAATCCCACTCTCTGGCGCTTTGACATGCGTATAAGACAGATTCAGCTCTGCCTCACGCAGTTGCGCCTGATATTGCAACAAAGTCGCTGCGGCAACAGAGTTATCAGAGGCCGCATTATCATATTCACGCTGACTGATAGAGTGGCTCTCCAGCAAACCCTTAAGACGTTGCGCCTCACGTGCCGTTTGCTCAATGCGGGCTTTTTGCTGTGCAATCAGCGCCTTGGACTGATCTACCTGCAACTGGTAAGGAACAGGATCAATCAAGAACATATCCTGCCCGGCCTTGACCGCATCCCCTTCTTGATAGAGGCGTTTAAGCACAATACCACCGACGCGGGGACGCACTTCAATTTGCTTGGCGCCCTCGGTTTGCGCAACCACCTCAGTCTGCACTGGGATGGTTTCAGCGGCGACGGTTTGCACGGTGACTGGCATCGCAGGCATGCCGCCTGCGGCTGGATTTTGCTGCTGTGAAGATTTTCCGCAAGCACTCAATCCCAGGCTTAAAGCAAGCACGAGCAAGGCATGACGAGGCTGGATAGTCTGTGAAATCAACATGTTATCCTCTGTTTAGTTTTAAAATAGACTTGATTACATACATCATTGGATGTATATTATATACAAACAAGAATGTATGTAAATGGGTTTTGCAAAAAATTTGCCCATCTCGAGCCGTCACAAGTTGCCAGTGACCGCTGATAAAATACGACATTCAAATGAAACATTCATGAATTTATGAAAGAGCGATAAATACTTATGGTACGTAAAACCAAAGAAGATGCCGCCATCACGCGCCAACACATTATTGATGCTGCGCGACAGATGTTTCTGCAAAAAGGGGTTAGCCGCACCAGCCTGGAACAGATTGCCTCCCATGCCAATGTTACGCGCGGCGCCGTCTATTGGCATTTCCAGAATAAGGCAGATTTGTTTCATGCCATGCGCGAAGAAGTGTATTTGCCGTTGATAGACCGCATGGATGACACCCTACTCGGGAACGCGGAAGAGTCCAATATTGATCCACTGGGCCGCATTCGCAAACACCTCGAAAACACCGTACAGATTCTTAATGACGACACCACCACGCGCGCAACTTATGAAGTCATGATGACCAAGTGTGAATACGTGGATGAGTTTGCCGATGTACTGAAATCTATTTTAGGTAACTGTAGCGGACTCGTGCACAAAATGGAACAGGCCTACGCCAAAGCACAGGAAATCGGCCAGGTCGGCACCCAGCTTAGTCCGCAAGAACTCGCCTGGGACACCCACCTGTTTTTCTCAGGCCTAATGCACATGTGGGTCAAAGACACCGAAGGAACGTTATTCCGCGACCGCGCCATGCAACTAATCAACACACACATTAATCTGCGTAAAAAATAAGCAAAAATGCTACTTTAAACATTCCCTCGTCTGCGATTTGCAGTTAAAATAGTCAGTCTTTTCACTGACTTATCCAAGCATGCAAATCGGACCGCATCAACTCAAGAACAACCTGGTGGTTGCCCCTATGGCGGGCGTGACCGACCGTCCTTTCCGCATGTTGTGCAAAAAAATGGGGGCAGGGCTGGCCGTCTCCGAAATGGTCACCTCCAATTCCTTATTGTATGGCAGTGAAAAAACCAAGCGCCGCGCCAACCATGAAGGCGAAGTCAGCCCGATCTCGGTACAAATTGCCGGCGCAGAACCGGCCATGATGGCCGAGGCCGCCAAACATAACGTCGACAATGGTGCACAAATCATCGACATCAACATGGGTTGCCCGGCCAAAAAAATCTGTAACGTCATGGCTGGGTCTGCCCTGCTGCGAGACGAACCGCTGGTGTCCCAAATCCTCAAGGCCGTGGTCAATGCGGTGGATGTGCCAGTCACCCTGAAAATCCGTACCGGCTGGGATAGACAAAATAAAAACGCCATCCAGATTGCCAGAATGGCAGAAGACATCGGCATTCAGGCGCTGACGATTCATGGCCGCACGCGTAATGACCTTTACCATGGCGACGCCGAATATGACACGATTGCCGCCGTCAAGCAGCAAATCAAGATTCCGCTGATTGCCAATGGCGATATCACCACGCCAGAAAAAGCCAAATTTGTGCTTGATTACACCCAGGCCGACGCCGTCATGATCGGCCGTGCAGCCCAAGGCCGCCCCTGGATCTTCCGCGAAACCGAGCACTTTCTGAAGACTGGCGAGCACATGCTGCCGCCGACCGTAGATGAAATTCACCAGGTGATGCTGGAGCACTTGCATGACTTATATGCTTTTTATGGTGACCTCACCGGCATGCGCGTCGCACGCAAGCATATTTCCTGGTATACCAAGGGCTTATCTGGCTCTGCGGCCTTCCGTCACAATATGAATACCTTGCAAACCATAGAATTACAATTACAAGCCATCAATGACTTCTTTGCCGAGCTCCGTGCGAAAAACGACCGTCTGGTCTACGCCGAGGAGACTGAACTGGATCAAGAACACCCAGGCACCCAGGAGCTCGCAGCCTAATGCAAACCGATAGTAAATTAAGTCTCGCGGTACGCGAGTCTCTGGACGACTATTTCATGCATCTGGATGGGCAACCGCCGCATGCGATTTACGAAATGGTGCTTGGCTGCGTGGAAAAGCCCATGCTGGAATACGTACTGAACAAAGTGGGCGGCAACCAGAGCAAAGCCGCCGACATGCTGGGCATTAACCGCAACACCCTAAGAAAAAAAATGGCCGCCTACGGCCTAGAATAAGCATGACCCCGGTCTGATGACATCTCAACATCAGACCTTTTTCATTTTTTAAGCCTTTTCATTTTTTATTTAGCAACTCCATTCAAACTCATTATGACGATTAAACGCGCGCTTATCAGTGTTTCCGATAAAACCGGTGTGCTGGAACTGGCACAATCCCTGCACCAACTGGGTGTAGAAATCCTTTCCACGGGGGGCACTGCAAAACTGTTCCGTGACAACCACATTCCCGTCAAAGAAGTGAGCGACTTTACCGGTTTTCCAGAAATGCTGGATGGCCGTGTCAAAACGCTGCACCCCAAGGTGCACGGTGGCCTGCTGGGACGCCGCGACCTGCCTGAACATGTGGCGGCCATGCAGCAATATGGCATTGAGAATATCGACTTGCTCGCCGTCAATCTCTATCCGTTTGAAGCGACGGTGGCCAAGCCCAACTGCACGCTTGAAGATGCGATTGAAAACATTGATATCGGCGGTCCGGCCATGGTGCGTTCCGCAGCCAAAAACTGGAACGATGTCGCCGTACTGACAGACGCTGCCCAGTACGCTGAAGTGATCAACGAGTTGAAAGCCAATCAGGGCGCCGTGTCCAAAGCGACACGTTTCAAATTGTCTGTGGCCGCATTTAACCGCATTGCCCAATACGATGCCGCCATCAGCAACTACTTGTCCGCCATTGACTTCACCGAAACCGAAGCGGCATGCAAGCCAGTCCTGAGCCAGTTCCCAGGCCAGATGAACAGCAATTTTGTCAAAGTACAAGACCTGCGTTATGGTGAAAACAGCCATCAGCAAGCCGCCTTCTACCGTGACCTCTACCCTGCCCCAGGCAGCCTGGCCACCGCGCAACAATTGCAGGGCAAAGAATTGAGTTACAACAACATCGCCGATGCAGATGCGGCTTGGGAAGCTGTGAAATCTTTCACCGGCCCGGCCTGCGTGATTGTCAAACACGCCAACCCTTGCGGTGTAGCCCTGGGCGTGAACGCACTGGAAGCCTACAGCAAAGCCTTCAAAACCGATCCGACCTCGGCTTTTGGCGGCATCATTGCCTTCAACTGCACGCTTGATGGCGCAGCTGCCGAAGCCGTTTCCAAACAATTTGTCGAAGTGCTGATTGCCCCCGATTTTACGCCAGAAGCCCTGGCCATTTTCACCGCCAAAGCCAACGTACGCGTGCTGAAAATCGCCTTGCCCCAAGGAGGCAATAACGCTTGGGAACAAGGCCGCAATGCCGTCGATTCCAAGCGTGTGGGTTCAGGTATTTTGCTGCAATCTGCCGACAACCATGAGATGCACATGGCAGACCTGAAAGTGGTCACCAAACTGCAACCAACGCCACAACAAATGCAAGACCTGCTGTTTGCCTGGAATGTGGCTAAATACGTCAAGTCCAACGCCATCGTATTCTGTGGCAATGGCATGACCTTAGGCGTGGGCGCAGGCCAGATGAGCCGTGTCGACAGTACCAAAATCGCCGCCATCAAGGCGCAAAATGCCGGCTTGAGCCTGCAAGGTTCAGTGGTCGCTTCTGACGCATTTTTCCCGTTCCGGGACGGCGTAGACGTACTGGCCGATGCAGGCGCGAGTTGCGTGATCCATCCCGGTGGTAGCATGCGCGATGAGGAAGTGATTGCGGCGGCTGATGAACGTGGCCTGGCCATGGTCGTGACCGGCATTCGCCACTTTAGACATTAATTCTATTTGCCACAGAGAACACAAAGAACATCTTCAAAGCATTCCGTCTTTGAGTGCTACTCTGTGTCTTCTGAGTTCTCTATGGCTCAAACTTAATCAGGTAATAAAAGATGAAAATTTTAGTGATTGGTTCTGGCGGTCGTGAGCACGCACTGGCCTGGAAAGCCGCACAAAACAAAGCAGTGAGCCGCGTTTATGTTGGTCCCGGTAATGCAGGCACCGCGACAAATCCTGACATGATCAATGTGCCGATAACCAAAATCGATGAGTTGGTGAAATTTGCCGAAGATGAGCAGATTGCCCTGACCATTGTTGGCCCGGAAGCCCCGTTATCGCAAGGCGTGGTCGATGCATTCCGCGCCGCTGACCTGAAGATTTTTGGCCCGACTAAAGCAGCGGCACAATTGGAAAGCTCCAAGGATTTTGCCAAAGCATTTATGGTCCGCCACAACATCCCTACCGCCAAATACCAGACCTTCAGCGAGGTCGCACCAGCGCATGCCTACATTGATGCCAATGGCGCACCCATCGTTATCAAGGCGGACGGCCTGGCGGCCGGCAAAGGCGTGGTGGTTGCCATGACATTGGAAGAGGCCCACGCCGCAGTCGATGCAATGCTGGCTGACAATAAGCTTGGCGATGCCGGTGCACGCGTAGTCATTGAAGAATTTTTGACTGGAGAGGAAGCCAGCTTCATGGTCATGGTCGATGGCAAAAACATCTTGCCGCTCGCCACCAGCCAGGACCACAAACGCCTGCTTGATGCCGACCAAGGCCCCAACACCGGCGGCATGGGCGCTTACTCGCCTGCGCCAGTGGTGACGCCAGAGATCCACGCCAAAGCCATGCGCGAGATTATTGTGCCTACTGTTGAAGGCATGGCCAAAGATGGCATCCCGTATACCGGCTTTCTGTACGCCGGGTTGATGATTACACCGGCAGGCGATGTGAAAACACTGGAGTTCAACTGCCGCATGGGTGACCCCGAAACGCAGCCCATCATGATGCGCCTGAAATCAGACCTGGTCGAACTGGCTGAACACGCAGTCAATGGCACGCTGGACCAGGCACAAGCAGAATGGGACAGACGTTTTGCCTTGGGTGTGGTGATGGCAAGCGCCAATTACCCGGATACCCCCAGATTGGGCGATGAAATTCATGGCTTGCCGAAAGACGTACAGGATGGTCATGTGTTCCACGCTGGCACCACCCTCAAGGACGGCAAGGTAGTCACCAGTGGCGGTCGCGTCTTGTGTGTGACGGCCTTGGGCGAAACGGTCAAGTTTGCGCAACAGCAAGCTTATAAAGTACTGGAACAAATCCAGTTCGACGGTGCTCAGTACCGTAAAGATATCGGTTACCGCGCCATCAAAAACTAAGCTGTCATGACAAACCAGATCCAACCCCAGGCCGTCTTTGATTACCTGCAAGGCTTGCAGGCCCGTATTGTCGAAGCCATTGAACTCGTCGATGGCAAAACCTTTTTGCAGGATAGCTGGCAGCGCCCTGAAGGTGGGGGCGGGAACTCTTGCCTGCTGGAAGGCGGCAACGTGTTTGAGCGGGCTGGGGTTGGCTTTTCACATGTGCTCGGCAACAAGCTGCCGCCTGCGGCCAGCGTCGCACATCCCGAAGCAGCGGGCCGCCCCTGGGAGGCCATGGGCGTCTCCCTGGTGTTTCACCCGCACAACCCCTATGTGCCGACCGTACACATGAATGTGCGTTTTTTTGTCGCGCGGGCGCAACAGGCGGGTGAAGAGGATATCTGGTGGTTTGGCGGCGGCATGGATCTGACGCCTTACTATGGCTTTGAAGACGATTGCATCCACTTTCACCGCGTTAATAAAGAAGCGCTGGCTGCCTTTGGCGCCGATTATTACCCCAAATTCAAAAAAGACTGTGATGCTTACTTTTTCCTCAAGCATCGCAAGGAGCCGCGCGGAATCGGCGGTGTCTTTTTTGATGACTTTAGTGAATTGGGCTTTGAAAAAAGCTTTGCCTTGCAACGTGCGGTGGGTGATGCCTTTATCAATGCCTATTTGCCCATTGTGCAACGGCGTAAAGAGACGCCTTATGGCGAACGCGAACGCGATTTCCAGGCTTATCGCAGAGGCCGTTATGTTGAGTTCAACCTGATTTTTGATCGCGGCACGATCTTTGGGTTACAGTCCAATGGCCGTACAGAGTCCATCTTGCTCTCTATGCCGCCCATCGTTAAATGGCGCTATGACTGGAAACCTGAAGCCCGTAGCGCAGAGGCCAAACTGTATACTGACTTTTTGATTGAAAAGGACTGGGTTTAATATGCGAGTTTCAGTAGAAGCCAGACAACACGCGCAAGCCCTGCTGGATTTTATTGATCAAAGCCCCAGCCCTTGGCACGCGGTAGACACGGTCGCAAGCCGACTCAAGGCGCATGGCTTTAAAAACCTGCGTGAAAACGAACCTTGGCAATTCAAGGCAGGGGGTAAATATTTCGTAGTGCGTGATGGCGGCTCCATCATTGCCTTTGTACTTGGTCAACAAGCCCTTCCCGACAGCGGCCTGCGCATTGTCGGCGCGCATACCGACTCACCCGGCCTGCGCCTGAAACCGCATGCAGCTTACAGCACAGAAGGTCTGGCGCAACTAGGGGTAGAAGTCTATGGCGGCCCCATTCTGGCCACTTTTACCGACCGCGACTTGAGTCTGGCCGGTCGTGTGGTGCTCCGCACCCCTGAGGGCCTGCAAACGCGTCTGGTCAAATTGGAGCAGCCGATGGCGCGTCTGCCCAATCTGGCCATACACATGAACCGCGAAGTGAATGAAAAAGGCCTGGTACTCAACAAGCAAACCGGTCTGCCCCTGATTTTTGGTCACGCAGCCAACAGCACCGAAGCCAAACAATTGCTGATTGATACACTCGCCGGCAAACTGGCCGTGCCCGCAGACGTCATTGCTGGCTGGGATCTCACTTTTTATGACACCCAGCGCGGCAGTTTCTGGGGCATGGAACAAGAATTTATTGCCAACAGCCAACTGGACAACCTGGCCTCGTGCCATGCCGCGTTGGAAGCCCTGTTAGGCACCGAAACGCCGCAGGCGACCTCTATTTGTGCACTGTTTGACCACGAAGAGGTGGGCTCTGAAAGCGCCACGGGGGCGGGTGGCAGTTTTTTGCTGGATGTGATTGAGCGAATTTGTCATAGCACTCATCTCACGCCAGAAGACAAGCTGCGCAGCTTTGCCAACAGTTTTTTTATCAGTGCCGATATGGCGCATGCCTTTCACCCCAATCATGCCGGCAGCTATGAACCGTGTCACCATGTGCAAGTCAACCAGGGCCCGGTCATTAAAACCAATGCCAACCAGCGCTACAGCACCAATGCCGTCACGGCTGCGCGCTTTATCCACTTGTGTGAACAAGCGGAGGTCCCCTATCAACAATATGCGCACCGCACCGATTTAGGCTGCGGCAGCACCATAGGGCCCATCATGGCAGCGCAATTAGGCATCGCCACCGTCGATGTCGGTAACCCGATGTGGGCCATGCACAGCCTGCGCGAAAGTGCGGGTGTGCTCGATCATGGCTACATGATTGCCACACTCAGCCGGCATTACGCGAGCTAATCCATCAGCAGCATTGACGCTGGTACAACGATTGCTTTACCCTAGGCAGACATGGGGAGAAACAATCAATGCTAGAACAATTATTGCGCAAAAAACCTATCCAACCACATGCGCATACCGGCCTGAAAAAATGTTTAACCGCCTTTGACCTGGCCTTGCTAGGCATCGGTGGCGCCATCGGTACCGGCATTTTTGTCCTGACCGGTATCGCGGCCGCGACCCAATCTGGCCCTGCCGTCGTCCTTTCATTTATTATTGCGGCCATCGCTGCAGGATTTGCGGCGTTATCTTATGCCGAACTCTCGTCTTCAGTTGGCGGCTCTGGCAGCGCCTATGGTTACAGCTATGTCGCGTTTGGCGAGTTTGCTGCATGGATGATGGGATGGATGCTATTACTGGAGTATGGCGTTGGCGCTGCAGCGGTTGCCAATGGCTGGGCAGGTTACTTTGTAAACACCTTGAGCAACCTCGGGCTACACTTGCCAGCGCACCTGACCAAGGCACCGGTGTTAGGCGGCACCATCAACCTGCCAGCCTTTGCCATTATCTGGGTACTGACCCTGCTACTCATGGTCGGCGTCAAGGAAAGTGCGCGAGCCAATAACCTGATGGTGATTATCAAACTGTCCACGATTGCGATTTTTCTCGCCTTGTCCGTGGGTCATATTCACACCGAAAACTGGCTGCCATTTATGCCGTTTGGCTGGTTTGAAACGCTGGACAATGGCAAAAATATTGGCGTACTGGCTGGCGCCTCGCTGGTCTTTTTTGCCTATTTTGGCTTTGATGCTGTGTCAACCGCGGCCGAAGAATGCAAACTGCCACAACGCGACTTACCGATTGGGCTGATCGCTTCACTATCATTTTGTACCATTATTTATATCATCGTCTCTGGCACGCTGACCGGTGTGATTCCTTATCACGAGCTGAATACCTCGTCACCCGTGGCTTATGCATTGACCAAACTGGGTTATACCTGGTCATCCACACTGGTGGCGACTGGCGTGCTGGCTGGCTTGATTACTGTGCTGCTGGTGCTGCTCTACGGCCTGACACGTATTTTATTTGCCATGAGCCGCGACGGCCTGATTTCCCCGGTATTTTCAGCAGTGAATCCTGACCGCCAAACACCCAGTAAAATTATCTTGCTTTGCGGAACGGTGGTTTCCATCGTGGCCGGTTTTATCCCGCTCGGCGAATTGGCAGAAACGGTCAATATCGGGACGCTAGCCAGTTTCATTATGGTCTGCATTGGCGTGATCCGCTTGCGTCAGACCCATCCAGACTTACCGCGGCCGTTCAAAAATCCTTTTAATCCGCTGATCCCACTCGGAGGTGTCATCACCTGCGGTGCGCTGATGTCGTTTTTACCCGCCTCAACCTGGCATCGCTTTGGCTTGTGGGCGGTGGTGGGCGTGGTGTTCTATTTTGTTTACTCACTCAGACACAGCCGCTTGCGCTAATCATTTAGCCCGCGCGAGCAGCAATAAAAAAGCCGACGTTTGAGTCGGCTTTTTTGATTCACAGCAACGCTGGAATTACAGAGACAATACCCATTCAACAATGGTTTTAATGTCTTCGTCTTTCACTTGTGGGCTGTTTGCTGGCATTGGAATATTGCCCCAAACACCGCTACCACCCGCTTTAACTTTAGCGATCAATTTAGCTTCAGCACCTTTGTCGCCTTTGTATTTAGCAGCAACATCTTTGTAAGCTGGGCCCAATACTTTAGCATCCACACTGTGGCAAGCCAAACAGCCGCTTTTTTGTGCCAATGCTTTAGCAGCGGCAGCGTCAACAGCGTGAGCAGAACCAGCCATCAACATGGTCGCTGCTGCGATTGCGGATAATAAAACTTTCATGCGATCTCCTTGAATATCCTCTAAATAAATAGAACCCCGAAATGCAATTTTCGTGCATGTGGCATCTTACCTGACCAGCCAAAATCTACAATAGTAAAACCGCTAAAATACGAGGCCGTATTGATAATTTGAACCAGTTTGGCGTTTTGCCAACACCCTAAAAACGCACGTGAAACAAGATGGTTGACACGTGTCACAACAAGGTTACAGGGTCTCGATCGAATACTCGGCGCTCAGGACATGTTTGCGGCCAGGATTAATCACCACCATATTATCCAGCGCGTTGGTTGTTTCCACACAAATGGTCTTGCGCCACTCTTCGCCCACGCCCATATCGCCCATGGTCGCAGCCTTATCGGCACCAGGATTCCAGACAACCGTGGTATCACTGCCGGATTTGGACACATGGATGATGCGGTTATAGCCGCTGTCATGGATAGAACAATCAGAGCTGTGATCGACATAAACACGGTCATATTCGTGGCCGTCAAAGCTCAATGGGTTGTGCTCGACGTTGCGCTCGTATTTGAGTAGCTTATCCAGATAAACCAAATCTTGCATGCCGGTAATTTTGATATTGGATAAATCACTGACATTAAAATAGGTGTGAAAGGCTTCACTAATCACAAATGGATGCTCAGCCAGATTGGTGGTCGCCAGATCAATCCGCAAGCGGCGGCCAATAGTAATGGTCAGCGTCAGCTCATAAGGATAGGACAACTGACGTTGTGCTTCTGGCGTTTGCTGCATTTCGAGAATGATGCGGGTGGCACCGGTCGGCGTCGCATCAATATCCATGACTCGCCAGGGAATCACGCGCGCAAAGCCATGCGGACACAAAGTGCTGTCGGTAGGATGTGCGCCAAACCACGGCCAGCAAATGGGGACGCCACCGCGGATAGAACGCCCTTTGACATAACGCGCATTGCTAGACAACCATAAAACCGGGTGAGAAAGGAACTTTGGTTGCCAGTGCATAACATGTGCGCCCTGCAAGGCAATCTTGCCGGTCGCCAGCGGATTATCAATCTCGAGATATTGCAGACCGTTTTCGTCTTGCCATTGATTGACATGCGCATGCAACTTCATGCGCTTGGTCATTTCCATGCTTTTGGCGAGGATGCTACATTCGTCGTTCATTATCTTCCCCTTTCGATCTGGGTCACATCACGCACGGCGCCTTTGGCGGCACTGGTACTCATGGCGGCATAAGCGCGCAAGGCAGGCGATACCAGACGCTCACGGTTCAGCGGTTTCCATGCCTGGGCGCCTTTAGCCTCCATGTTTGCACGGCGGTGCGCCATTTCTTCATCAGTCACCGCCAGGTGTATGGTGCGATTCGGAATATCAATTTCTATGGTATCGCCTTCCTGCACCAGGCCGATCGCACCGCCTTCAGCAGCTTCTGGCGAGGCATGCCCAATACTCAGGCCGGATGTACCGCCTGAGAAACGGCCATCAGTCAGCAAGGCACAGGCTTTACCCAACCCTTTGGACTTGAGGTAAGAGGTCGGATAAAGCATTTCTTGCATGCCCGGCCCGCCACGCGGCCCTTCATAGCGAATCACCACGACATCCCCGGCCACAATCTTGTCGTTAAGAATGGCGTCCACGGCAGAGTCCTGGCTTTCAAATACACGGGCGCGCCCGGTGAATTTAAGAATACTGTCATCCACGCCTGCTGTTTTCACGATACAGCCATCTTGCGCAATATTGCCATAGAGCACGGCCAGCCCCCCATCCAGCGAGTAGGCATGCGCCTTGTCGCGGATACAGCCGTTTTCGCGGTCATTATCCAGCTCTGGCCACAGCATGCTCTGGCTAAACGCGATGGTGGTTGAAATGCCACCAGGCGCAGCACGATAAAACTTTTTCACGTCCTCATCCTGCGTGGTCATAATGTCCCATTTGGCCAGCGCTTCGCCCATGGTTGCACTATGAACGGTTGGCACGCCCGTATGGATGACACCGGCACGATTCAGTTCGGCCAGGATGCCCATCACACCACCGGCACGATGCACATCTTCCATGTGATATTTGCTGGTTGCAGGTGCCACTTTGGAAACGCACGGCACCTGACGTGAGATGCGGTCGATGTCTTTCATGGTGAAATCGACACCGGCTTCATGCGCAGCCGCCAGCAAATGCAAGACGGTATTGGTAGAGCCGCCCATGGCCACATCCAGACTCATGGCATTCTCAAACGCTTGCATGGTCGCGATATTGCGTGGCAACACACTGTAATCATCCTGCTCGTAGTGGCGTTTTGCCAGCTCAACAATCAGTCGACCAGCTTGCAAGAACAACTGCTTGCGCGCAGCATGGGTGGCGAGCGTAGAACCATTGCCTGGCAAACTTAAGCCCAGGGCTTCAGTCAGACAGTTCATCGAGTTGGCGGTAAACATGCCCGAACAGGAACCGCAGGTTGGGCACGCAGAACGTTCTACCTCTGCCACCTCTTCATCACTGACATGACTATCCGCGGCTTCGACCATGGCATCGACCAAATCCAGCTTGCGTATCTGGCCTTGCCAGTTCACTTTACCGGCTTCCATCGGCCCACCAGAGACAAATACGACAGGGATATTCAAGCGTAATGCCGCCATCAACATGCCCGGCGTGATCTTGTCACAGTTGGAGATACACACCAGCGCATCCGCACAGTGCGCATTCACCATATACTCAACACTGTCAGCAATCAAATCACGGCTAGGCAGGCTGTAGAGCATGCCTCCATGCCCCATGGCGATACCGTCATCGACAGCAATCGTGTTAAATTCCTTGGCTACGCCACCCGCTTTTTCAATTTCACGGGCAACCAGTTGGCCTAGATCTTTTAAATGCACGTGGCCAGGAACAAACTGCGTAAACGAGTTAGCCACCGCGATAATCGGCTTGGAAAAATCTTCATCTTTCATACCAGTGGCACGCCACAAGGCGCGGGCACCAGCCATGTTACGACCTTGGGTAGTCGTGTGAGAACGGTATTTAGGCATGGGAAACACTAGGATTGACGTTAAAATCCTATTTTAACTGAATCCGTAGCCGCATGTGCGGCTGAAACAGCTTTGTTACATTCGCGGCGCGCGATAAAAAATGCTAAGGACGGTATTGCTTGTGTTGATAGGACGAGCAATGCCGGCTCACCGCCGGGCTGCGTAGCGCCTGGTGCTTGGTATGTTGGCCACGCGTACGTTTACGCCAGGCAATAAATGCAGCCGAACTTAGTTGCTGCCGCATGAGGATAATCACGTCTGCCTGCCTGAGCCCAAACTGACTGGCAATTGCCTCAAACGGCGTACGATCCTCCCATGCCATCTCAATAATGCGCGAAATATCCCCTGGATCCATTTCAGCTAGCAACACCGTTTGACGCCTGTCCATTTCTGATCCTGCCATTGTTTGAAAAATGCTGCCCGCCCTAGCGGAGGCGGCGCATCAGGCAAATGCGCATGATGCTCGGCATAATGTGCCAGATAGCGTTCATAGGCATCATCACCAGAAAGCTGTCTGACACGCTGCCATATTTGCTTGAGCAATCGCATGATGTTCCTCCTCTAGCCCAGTTTAGTCGCCACGTACGCCGCTTCATGACTTGCACTCACGGGCAAACCGGCCAGGCTACGTCTACTCATCCTGACCATATCCACTACCACCACCCACAGCATGGTCACAAAAAACAAGGTGAGCCAGGCATCTAACTGCTGGTTAAAAATCAGTTGCGGCGCAACAGCCGCCTTTTCTGGCGGCAATACCCCTGTAGACAGCTTCTGCGCCAAATCATTCGCGGCCGCAAAAAAACCGACCCGGACATCCTGACTAAAAATCTTCTCGTAAGCCGCACTGGTGGTCACCACCAGCAACCAGACCAAGGGCAACGCAGTGATCCAGGCCTTGCTCGCGCGGCCAGACTTGATCAAGATCCCGGTGGCAACCGACAGGGCAATCGCGGCCAGCATCTGGTTGGCAATCCCAAACAGCGGCCATAAAATATTGACGCCGCCATTCGGGTCAATCACCCCGATATAGAGGAAATACCCCCAGCCAGCGACGATCAACGCGCTGGTTAACACCACTGACGGCGTATAGGAGGTTTCCCCTAACTTGGGATGCAAGTTACCCAACATATCTTGCAGCATAAAGCGACCCACGCGTGTGCCTGCATCGAGCGTGGTGAGAATGAAGATGGCCTCAAACATGATGGCGAAGTGATACCACAAGGCCAGCAAATGCTCTCCGAAGACCGTGCCCAGAATACTGGCCATGCCCACCGCCAGGCTAGGTGCGCCCCCGGTGCGGGCAAACAAGGTCGTTTCTCCCATCGCACTTGCCAGATGCTGCATCTGTTCCACCGTGACTGGATAGCCCCAACTGCTGATGGTATTCACAGCATCCAGCGCCTCTTTACCGACCACGCCTGCCGGGCTGTTAATCGCAAAATAGACACCAGGCTCCAACACCGTTGCCGCGATCATGGCCATGATGGCAACAAAACTCTCTAGCAACATGGCGCCATAACCGATCATGCGGATATCGCCCTCACTGGAAATCAGCTTGGGCGTGGTACCGCTGGCAATCAAGGCATGAAAGCCAGAAATCGCGCCGCAGGCAATCGTAATAAACACAAACGGAAACAACTTGCCGCCAAAAATCGGCCCCGTGCCATCAATAAACGGCGTGATCGCGGGCATGTGTATCTCGGGCCGTAACCATAAAATCGCCACAGCCAGCATCATGACCGTGCCCAGCTTCATATAAGTCGATAAATAATCGCGGGGGGCCAGCAACAACCACACCGGCAACACAGCCGCGGCAAAGCCATAGGCAATCACGCTAAACGCCAATGGCAAGCCTTCATGGTCAAACAGCGCCGCCAGGGTCGGATGATGATCAACCCAGCCACCCAACACCACTGAACCAAGCAGCAAAGCGACGCCCAACAACGACGCCTCAAGCACACGACCCGGACGCAGATAACGCATATAGACACCGACGACCATGGCAATAGGAATGGTCGCGGCAACCGTCGACGTGCCCCAGGGGCTGTGTTTCATGGCGTTGACCACGACCAGACCCAGCACTGCGATCAAAATAATCATGATGACCAACGTTGCAATCATGGCGGCGGTTCCACCAATAGCGCCGATTTCATCTCGCGCCATTTGCCCCAGACTGCGGCCATCGCGGCGGGTAGATAAAAACAGCGTGACCATATCCTGCACTGCGCCGCCCAGCACAGCCCCGATCAGTATCCATAAGGTGCCTGGCAAAAATCCGAATTGTGCCGCCAGGGTAGGCCCAACCAAAGGACCTGGTCCGGCAATGGCCGCAAAGTGATGACCGAAGACCACCCAGCGATGCGTGGGCACATAATCGCGGCCATTATTCAACCGCTCGGCCGGCGTGGCCCGGGTGGCATCAATACTCAGCACTTTGGCCGCAATCCAGGCCGCATAAAAACGATAGGCAATCAGGTAAACACACACTGCCGCCGTGATCAGCCACAGTGCATTCAATGTTTCTCCACGCCACCAGGCAATTTGTGCAAAAGCGGTAGCCCCCAAGAGTGCCAGCAATCCCCAAAACACCTGCCCCAACAACCCTTTTAACATGCCATTTCTTCCTTTTTTTAATCTCTGCACTGTAACAAAAAGCGCTCATCTGCGCAAAACTCTACACAGGCCCACTCCTCCTAGCGAACTGGTGCAACTGCACTGTGGTGGTGCAGACTAGTTAGAACAGCGCCGCCATCAAAAAAGAAAGGTCCCGCCTGTTTCCTGATTAGAATCATATTGTTATCAAAGCTTATCCAGCTGGCATACAGTTTGCTAAAACTCTAGCAGTAATAATCTGATTAAACGATCAATGAGACCACCCAATTCTGTTATGGCTTCTGGCATGCCTCCCGTTCCACGCGACATTCTGAGTCTTGAAGACCAGAAGTTGGTGGATAGCGCGCGTGACATTCTCATGCATCAGCGCGATCTCAGCGAAGACCAGGCTTATTCACTCCTGGCTGAAATGGCTTTTAAGCGTAAAACCGGCATCGCCGATATTTCGCTACAGTTAGTCAACATCACCAAACGACTCACCACCTAAAGCCACCATCCTTGAACCAGAATCGTCCTTGACGGTTTCTGGCGATCCATCAGCCGCGTCAACATCTGCAGTCTTTCACATTTATTCCGGGTAACTGCTTGCACTAAAAAAGAGTTTCGGTATAATGCGCGCTTCGTTGCAAGGCACGGGTGCTTAGCTCAGTTGGTAGAGCGTCGCCCTTACAAGGCGAATGTCAGCGGTTCGACCCCGTTAGCACCCACCACTCCCAGCCTTCAGCAGATCAGCTTTAAATCATCCCCTGCTCGCTAAAAGAAAACGTCTCCTGCTTGGCGACGATAATGTGATCCAGCACTTTCACATCCACCAGCATCAACGCTTCTTTCAAACTGTGGGTTAATTGCTCATCGGCTCGACTCGGACTGGCGACCCCACCGGGATGATTATGGCTCAGGATCACCGCGGCCGCATTGAGCGCCAGCGCACGTTTAACCACCTCACGCGGATAAACATTGGTTTGCATCAAGCTGCCTTCGAATAAGGTTTCATAGGCGATCAGCCGATTTTGCGCATCTAAAAACAAAATACCAAACACTTCGCGCTGCAAGGCCGACAGTTGTAACTGCAAATAATCCTTCACCTGGCGTGGCGAGCGAAAACTGTCATTTTGCTGCAAGGTTTCGCCCAAGGCTCGCTTGCTCATTTCCAGCACCGCCTGCAACTGGCAATATTTACTCACCCCCATGCCAGACACCCGTGACATCTGTTTAAGATCTGCTGAAAACACGCCATTCAGGCTATGAAAATGTTGCAACAACTCTCTCGCCAAATCCACAGCGGTTTTACCAGCCACCCCAACACGTAAGAAAATCGCCAATAACTCTGCGTCCGATAATGACACTGCGCCGGTGCGCAGCAATTTTTCGCGTGGCCGTTCCTGTTCCGGCCAATCTGTAATTGCCATGTTGCCCCCCTTTATCGCCTAATGCAGCCAACCGATCTCACGTGCTGTCGGTCGACCAATCACCACTTCATCCAAACTTTTTGCCATGCGCGAGGTTTGCGTAGATTGAGGGATCTGGCCCGCCATCAGCTCGGCCATGGATTGCGGATACAGCGGCTGGGCATAGGGCTCTGCATATCCTTGCGGAAACTGGGGCTGATGGGTGTTGAGGTCGTATTTATCTGTGGCACTCAGGGTATGCAGCAGCTCATGGGCCACAATGACAGCATTCACAGAGTGCTGGCTGTTTTCGGCAAACAAATTGACACGGCCGATGCGGCCTTTGTGCAAGGCGGTGGAGTGACGTAAATGCCGTTGCCGGGCCGGATCGTGATAGAGCAAATACAACTTGATGTCTAGCGGGACACCAACCTCCGGCTGATGCCGCCAGCCAAACCAGCGAAATTGCAGACTCCACAAAATAATCTCATGCAACGGCGCACTCACTGCAGGTGGCGCAGGTGGCACCTCATGAATTTCCGGGCCAAGATAAAACGTGATTGGCCGCCTCAAGGGCAATTGATATTTGGCAGCCTCCCGCGAGAAAAAGGCCGCCAACTGTTCAAAATCCTCAGCCCGCAAGCTTGCAATATACGCGGCTGAAGTCGCAGAGCCATCGGCATTGACCGGATATAAAGCTACCTTGAGCGGATGCCGCCATTGCAGGACTTCGTACTCTTGCCAAAGCTGCAATAAAGCCGCACTCACCACTACTACCCAGAAGAAAATTCGGACTGTCTTTATCATGCCTGCCACCCAAAGGATGGATAGATGTTAACATGTTTAAAGACAGCCGGCGGCGCTCAAAAATGCTTCGATGCGCGCTTTTGCAGTTAAAATACTTGCCATGAATGCGATCTACGCAAAACCTTTGAATATTCTGCTGGGCGTCACTGGCGGCATCGCTGCTTACAAAACAGCAGAATTGGTGCGCTTGCTGATTAAACAAGGCCACCGTGTACAAGTGGTGATGACTGAAGCAGCCACCCACTTTATCACCCCAACCACCTTGCAAGCCTTGTCCGGGCAACCCGTTTTTATCGATAGCTGGGATCAGCGTATCGCCAATGGCATGCCGCACATTGAGCTCAGCCGTCAGGCAGATGCCATCCTGGTTGCACCAGCCAGTGCCGATTTTATGGCCAAACTGGTGCATGGCTTTGCCAACGACCTGCTCTCCACCTTATGCCTTGCACGTGAGTGCCCACTTCTGGTTGCACCCGCCATGAACAGACAAATGTGGGAGAGTGCGGCGACCCAGCGCAACGTGCAACAACTCAGGCAAGATGGCGTCACCGTCCTGGGGCCGGACAGCGGTGAGCAGGCATGTGGCGAAGTCGGGCAAGGTAGAATGCTGGAACCAGATCACCTGCTGGAGGCCCTCACCCGTTTTTTCACACCCAAGTTATTGGCTGGAAAAAACATCCTGATAACTGCAGGTGCGACCATGGAAATGCTGGATCCGGTGCGTGGCATCACCAACCTGAGCAGTGGCAAAATGGGCTTTGCTCTGGCGCAAGCCGCCACCCGTATGGGCGCAACGGTCACGCTCGTCTATGGCCACCATCAAGTCACGCCTCCCGAAGTCAGCCAAGCCTGCTTCGCGGGCAGCGCCGGTGAGATGTATCAAACCGTGATGCAGCATATTGCCAACCAAGATGTATTTATTGCCGTCGCCGCCGTGGCCGACTACCGACCACAACAAATATCAGAGCAAAAAATCAAAAAGAGTGAGTCTACACTCACCTTAGCGCTGATCAAAAACAAAGACATTCTGGCAGATGTCGCGTCCTTGCCTAATCCGCCTTACTGTGTCGGTTTTGCAGCAGAGTCAGAACAAATACTCGAACACGCCCGACAAAAACGGCTGGCGAAGCGGATTCCCATGATTGTGGCGAATCATGCCAATTCCGCCTTGGGCAGTGACCGCAACACAGTGACCATCATAGATGACCAAGCTGAAACGCCCCTGCAAGCCGATGAAAAAATTAATATCGCGTTCGAGATTCTGTGCCATCTGCATGCGAGACTTGATCCACATTAAATATCTTCAGGCCTCCTCAGTATTTTCATGAAAATACTGAGGAGCGAAAGCTTACGCACAGCTTACAATCGCGCGATTCGATTTTAAGTAGAAAGTTAGAACATGCGCGTATTCCGCCTCACGCCTTTATCGATGGCTATCGCAACCGCCTTCATCGCCCCCACCAGCGGATTGGCAGATGAAGAAAAAGCCGTCACCCTGTCTCCGATTGTGGTCACAGCCACCCGACAAGCACAAAACAGCTTTGACCTCCCTGTCGCGATTGACGTCGTAGAGCAAAAAAACATCAAAGATGGCCAACTGCAAATCAACCTCTCGGAAAGTCTGATTCGCGTACCCGGCATTACCGCGCAAAATCGCACGCAGCAGGCACAAGATCCACAAATTTCCAGCCGGGGTTTTGGTGCACGTTCATCGTTTGGGGTGCGTGGCATTCGTATTTATGTCGACGGCATTCCGCTGACCATGCCAGATGGCCAAGGCCAACCCGGCGTAGTTGACCTGTCAGCAATTAAAAGTATAGAAGTCATGCGCGGGCCATTCTCTTCGCTTTACGGCAACTCGTCCGGTGGCGTAATTCAAATGTTCACCCAAGATGCCCCTGCAACGCCAACACTAGGTGCAACCGCAATGTTTGGCAGCTATGACACCAAACGCAACATCTTGGAAGCCTCCGGCCAGCTTGAAGGGATGGAATACATGCTGAATGTTTCTAACTTTGAGTCTGATGGTTACCGTGACCATAGTAGAAGCAACAAGCAGATGGCCACTGCCAAATTCAAATTCAACCTCACAGAAGATACCAAAGTCACCACTTTAGTTAACTGGTTTGATCAAGATGCCCAGGATCCTGGTGGATTGACGAAAGCTGATGTTGCAAGTGATCGAAAAGGGGTCGTTCCAGCTACTCTGAACGCGAACACAAGAGTATCTCGCAGCCACACGCAAGTTGGTTTTAATTTTGAACATACAATCAACCCAAACAATACAATCAACTTGATTACTTATGTTGGCACGCGCGAAAACAACCAGATTTTGGCAACAAATGCGACAGGATCGAATGCTAGATCAAGTCAAATTTCCAGAGAGTTCTATGGTTCAGACTTACGCTGGGACAATAGAGGTGAGGTAGCAGGAAAACAATACAATATCAGCCTTGGACTGAATTATGGAAAATCGACTGATGCGCGCAAAGACACCAATATTCAGGGAACAGGCTTAGGCCCTAATAGAATCGAAGATAATATTGTCGATAACTTCGACCAATACATTCAAGGAAAACTTGCGTTAACCGATAATTTTGACGTGCATGCTGGTGTTCGTCATACAAAAGTCACTCTAAAAGTAAATGACCAGTTAACTCCACCTGATAATAGCGGCTCAGTTGACTACCAAAAGACTAACCCTGTTTTGGGAGCCACCTGGAAAGTTACACCAGCGCTCAATCTTTATGCAAATTTTGGCAAAGGATTTGAGACACCCACTTTTATTGAAGCTGCTTACAATAGTACGGCCGCCTCTGCGACACCAAATTTAACGCTCAAACCGAGTCAAAGTAACAATTATGAAGTAGGTGCCAAAGCATATATTACTGACTCCTCCTTACTTACACTAACTGCATTCAGGATTAACACCCAAGATGAACTCGTTGTTTCTGCAAACAGTAATGGGCGATCAGTTTACGCGAATGCGAACAATACTAAACGTTACGGTACCGAGATATCCCTTGATACCCGTTATGAAAACAATATCACCACTTACTTTTCATACTCATTTCTCAATGCGAAATATAGCTCGTCCTATGTTGGAAATAACGGACTGATTGAATCGGGTAATTACATCCCTGGTACATATCGAAATCAACTTTACGGCGAGGTGGCTTGGAAATATCAGCCTTTGGGATTTTATACAGCGTTAGAGGGAAGATATAACAGCAAAGTTTATGTTGATGATATTAACTCGCAAAGCGCATCTTCTTATACAATTTTTAACCTGCGCGCAGGCCTCGAACAAAATCTCAGTCATTGGAATTTTAAAGAATATATTAGATTAGAAAATATGTTTGATCGCGAGTACATAGGTGCTGTTCGCGTCAATGATACCAATGCACGTTTTTATGAGCCTGCTGCAGGTCGCAATTACCTCGTTGGAATAAATGCACAATACAAGTTCTAAAGAAGAATCTCTTCTTAAAAGCCAGCATCCGCTGGCTTTTTTATTGAATAGCCTTGCCGCGATTAGTGATTTTCGACGCCATTTCGTGTTTAATAGCGCAATCAGTTTCTGGAGCCAGCCGCATGTCAATTACCGTAGACCTTAAAATCCTTGATCCTCGTTTGCATCATATGATGCCAAGCTACGCGACGCCTGGGTCTGCAGGGCTGGATTTAAGAGCATGTATTGAACATACGCAAACCATACAAGCGGGGGAAACCATCATGATCCCGACCGGTATGGCGATTCATATCGATAACACTTATTACGCTGCCATGATTCTGCCGCGCTCTGGCTTGGGCCATAAACATGGCATCGTATTGGGCAACCTGGTCGGCCTGATTGACTCTGACTATCAGGGGCAGCTGCTGGTCTCGTGCTGGAACCGCAGTAAAGAACCGTTTATTTTGAACCCGATGGAACGTATCGCGCAGATGGTGATTGTGCCGGTAGTGCAGGCAGATTTTCATATCGTGGATGAATTTACCAGCAGTGAACGCGGTGAAGGCGGCTTTGGCAGCACAGGCAAGCACTAATTATTTGAAAAGTTGCAATAATTGCTTGATTTGATCATAGATTTCAATCTATAATCTCGCTCTTTCTGAAAAGATAAAAGTATTTGGAGACAACCATGGCACGTGTATGTCAGGTAACCGGTAAAAAACCAATGGTGGGCAACAACGTTTCCCACGCACAAAACAAAACAAGACGTCGTTTCTTGCCTAACTTGCAAAACCGTAAGTTTTGGGTTGAGAGCGAAAACCGCTGGGTAAGCCTGCGCATTACTAACGCCGCTTTGCGTACCATCGACAAAAATGGTATCGATGCAGTATTGGCTGATTTGCGCGCTGCTGGCGAAAAAATCTAACTCGCAGCACTAGTGAGCAAAGGACAATATCATGCGTGAAA
The DNA here is from genome assembly GCF_037076555.1 of Methylophilus sp. DW102. Classification (NCBI taxonomy): domain Bacteria; kingdom Pseudomonadati; phylum Pseudomonadota; class Betaproteobacteria; order Nitrosomonadales; family Methylophilaceae; genus Methylophilus; species Methylophilus sp. DW102. The sequence goes on from NZ_AP029023.1 coordinate 2,577,109, forward strand.
AAATCAAATTGGAATCCAGTGCTGGTACAGGTCATTTCTATACCACCACTAAAAACAAACGTACCATGCCAGAGAAAATGGAGATCAAAAAATTTGATCCAGTTGCTCGCAAGCATGTCATGTACAAAGAAACTAAATTGAAATAATTTCAGTTTCAAGTGTTTAATAAAAAAGCCTGCATATGCAGGCTTTTTTATTGGCCGTGATTCATCGTTTATTCATCGCCATTAACAGCGTTTGAAGAGGAAATAATACGGACCTCCTGCTGTGGGTATGGAATCCGAATATTATTGGCTTTGAAGCGCCGCCAAATCTCATAATAAATGTCACTTTGTAATTTGGCTGTACCTTCCTCAGGGTTGGGAACCCAAACCGCTAATACTAAATCAATGCCATTCTGACCAAATGACTTGATTGTCACATCTACCGCCGTATCATCCTGTATGGTGCGCTCATGTGTTCTGCCGATTTCTTTTAATAACTGTATCGCCAGATCAAGATCGCTTTCATAGGAGATCTGAATAGGAATAGGCACCTTGGCTGTATGTACTGCAGAGGTATGATTGATTACCACATCCGTAATCATCTTCTCGTTAGGAATGATGATTTCTGTCGAATCGGGCTTCTGCAGGATCATGTAGCGAGAGCGCAACTCTTGCACAACACCATGATGCTCCCCAATGGTAATCAGGTCACCCATGTGCAGAGACTTATCCATCAAAATGATAAAGCCGCTCACGTAGTTACTGGCGATCTTTTGTAAGCCAAACCCCAACCCAACACCGAGCGCGCCCCCAAAGACGGACAACATGGTGACATCTATGCCCACCGCCGCCATGGACATCAGCAAGGCAATCACAATCGCCACCATGCGCACCAGCTTGACCATAATCACGCGCCAGTTGCCATTGATATTGGTAGCAGCCATCAAGCGCATCTCAATAATGCGGCTCAGCCACAATGCCACCAGCATGGTAATGACGATGGTCAGACTGCCTTGAAGCAGCAACAACAGGTTCAGCTTTTGCCTGCCGACAGTGAATTTCACGTCTTCGAGAATCTGCAATGCCGGATCGAGAAAACCGCTGATATGCAAAGCAACAATGACCCAGACACACCAGGCGATCACGCGCTCAAACGAATGCAGCCAGGCGCCAGGTGAAAAGACATAACGCAATACATAAACAAAACTGCGAATCACCACCATCGCCAGCAGCATGCGCACTGACAGCTTGATCAGCCCCACATGCATCCAATGCTCCAGGCTGAGCCGGGTAATCAGTAACATTAAAAATGCGACCAGAGGAAAAAACAGCCGCTCAATTCCGCCCAGCAGTATTTTGTACACGATGTTTACGCGCCCTGCCGCAATTTGCTTGCGTAAGTGCAGATTTAACAGCCCGCTGACAGCAAGCACGGCACCAATGATAAATAATTGCCATAACGCCGACACCGAGCTCAGGTCGTGCGCAATTTCTTTCCAGAGAATATCAATATCGCTATCCATGTATTACCGCTTATAACAAGAAGATGGTGGCCAGGCCGAGAAAAATCATAAAGCCGCCGCTGTCGGTGATTGCCGTAATGAGGACGCTGGATCCCACGGCGGGGTCACGATCCAGTTTATTCATCACCAAAGGAATGGTGACGCCAATAATGGCCGCCAACAACAAATTAAGTGTCATCGCCGACATCATGACCAGCCCCAAGGCCGCGCTATGATAGAGCCAAAAAGCGATCAGGCCGAGCACACTGCCCCAGATTAAGCCATTCAGCAAAGCCACGCCCATCTCTTTTTGCAACAGAGACTTCATGTGATAGCCAGAAATTTGCCCCAAAGCCAGACCGCGTACAATCATGGTGGTGGTTTGGTTACCGGAATTGCCGCCTATGCCGGCAACAATCGGCATCAGTGCAGCCAACGCTACAATTCGCTCAATACTACCCTCAAACAAGCCAATGACTCGGGAAGCAACCAGCGCCGTCACCAAGTTAATTGCCAACCACGCCCAACGGTTTTGCACCGACTTCCAGATAGAAGCAAAGAAGTCTTCTTCTTCGCGCAAACCAGCCAAAGACAGCATTTCCGCCTCGGCCTCTTCACGAATGATATCCATCACCGTATCCACGGTAATCCTGCCGACCAGCTTGCGATTATTATCTACCACCGGGGCAGTTACCAAGTCATAACGTTCAAACGCCATCGCCGCCTGGTCCGCCATATCCTCAGGGTGAAACACCACAGCATCGGTAGACATGATATCGCCGACTTTGGTCTCCGGATCATTCAGAATAATACGCTTGAGTGGCAACACCCCTTGCAGGATGTCATCGCGATTAATGACAAACAACTTGTCGGTATGGTCGGGAAACTTAGGCAATCTGCGCAGATAGCGCAAGACCACTTCCAGCGTGATATCGTCCCGAATGGTCACAATATCAAAATCCATGATCGAACCGACAGTATCATCGGGATAAGACAGCGCAGACTGCAAACGCTCACGATGCTGTGTATCCAGGCTATACAGCAGATCCTGCAATACATCTTTAGGTAAATCAGGCGCAAGATCAGCCAGCTCATCGGTGTCAAGCTGCTCGGCGGCTGCCAGCAACTCTTCGCTATCCATGTCGGCGATCAGTGTCTGGCGCACCGCATCCGACACTTCGAGCAAGATCTCGCCATCGCGTTCTGCTTTTACCAGATCCCAAACCATTAAACGATCGTCTAATGGCAGCGACTCCAGAATATAGGCAACGTCGGCCGGATGTAGCTGATCCAATTTGTGCTGCAGCACATTCAAATTCTGCCTGTGTACCAGCGTCTCAACCAGATCATGATTCGGCATATCCTGCCTATGCACGACATGCTCAACCAGCTTGTGTTTACCCAATAAATGGATCACTTGCTGCAAAGTCTCACTGAGGCTTTCTTTGCCTTCAATTACTTTTTCATCATGTTCGTGAATTTCTGTCATGCAGGATCCAATATTGAGCAGCCGTTATTTTTTGCAGGTATTATTGTACAAAGCGTTGATGACACTACCTAGACTTTTATGCAAAAGCCATTGATATTATTTGGCACCGTTGGGTGCCATCTCTGTGAGGATGCAGAGCGTATTTTGCAGGCCTTAAAACTGCCTTACCAATACGTAGACATTATTGAAGATGAAAAATTGCTAGAACGCTATCAAATCAGCATTCCAGTATTGTTAGAAAACACGTCAGATCAGGAGAATATACTGGCTTGGCCTTTTAATAGCGAACAAGTCAGTCAATGGCTGTTATCGCATCGTACCAAATAAAAAAGCCAGCGATTGCTGGCTTTTTTATTGATGCGTCAGAACTTACTCTGCAGCTGGTGCTTCTGCAACTTCTGGACGGTCTACCAACTCAACAAACGCCATAGGCGCATTGTCACCGTTGCGGAAACCACATTTCAGAATACGCAGATAACCACCATTGCGTGCATTGTAACGTGGACCCAGTTCACCGAACAGTTTACCAACGATGTCACGATCACGCAGACGGCTGAACGCCAAACGACGGTTTGCCAGTGTAGGTGTTTTACCTAAAGTGATCAGAGGCTCAGCGTACTTACGCAGCTCTTTTGCTTTTGGCAAAGTTGTTTTGATCACTTCGTGACGCAGCAAAGAGGTCACCATGTTGCGGAACATGGCAGCACGGTGGCTGCTGGTTCTGTTCAATTTACGATTGCTATTACCGTGACGCATAGTAATTTCCTTAAGTATTTATCTTATTAGAAATTAAGCTTTTTCCAAGCCAACAGGTGGCCAGTTTTCCAGCTTCATTCCCAGTGTTAAGCCTTTGGAGGCCAACACATCTTTAATTTCATTCAATGATTTTCTACCCAGGTTAGGCGCCTTCAGCAATTCGTTTTCAGTACGCTGAATCAGATCACCAATGTAGAAAATGTTTTCTGCTTTGAGGCAGTTGGCAGAACGTACTGTCAATTCCAGATCATCTACTGGACGCAACAGGATAGGATCTACCTGTGGAGCTGCTTTCACTTCAACGTCAGCAGAAGCACCTTCCAGGTTCGCAAATACTGACAACTGACCAATCAGGATACGTGCAGCATCACGAATCGCCTGCTCAGGCTCGATGATACCGTTGGTTTCCACATCCATAATCAGCTTGTCGAGGTCAGTACGCTGCTCAACACGGGCACTTTCAACATGATAGCTGACTTTGTTGATCGGGCTGAAAGACGCATCCACCATCATGAAGCCCAACACACGGTCTTCATCGTTGGCTTTTTGACGCGCTGGAACAGGTTGATAACCACGACCCATTTCAACTTTCACTTCCAGATTCAACTTACCGCCTTTAGTGATGTTAGCAAGGATATGATTTGGGTTCACAATCTCAGCATCATGACCCACTTCAAAATCACCAGCTGTCACAATCCCTTCACCGCTTTTGCTCAAAACCAGAATGGTTTCAGTTTTGTTGTGCAGTTTTAAAGCAACACCTTTGAGGTTAAGCAAGATATCAACAACATCTTCTTGCACACCTTCGATCGTGGAGTACTCATGTACGACACCATCGATTTTTACTTCAGTAATGGCAAAACCCGGAATGGAAGAGAGCAAGACTCTTCTTAACGCATTACCCAAGGTATAGCCAAAGCCACGTTCCATTGGCTCCAAAGTCACACGTGCGCGGAGTGGCGTTATCACTTCAACGTCAACAACACGTGGCTTCAAATAATCTGTAGGGTTATTTTGCATACAATTCCTTGAAGTAATTGGGTATTAAAAAATAAACCTTAGCCTAGACTAAGCGATTACTTAGAATACAATTCAACGATCAATGATTCATTGATGGTAGCAGGCAACTCATCACGCTGAGGTTTAGCCTTAAACTTACCAGACAATGCTTTGACGTCGACTTCCAACCACTCAGGGAAACCACGCTGTTCAGCTGCTTCAACAGCTGCTTTAATACGCAATTGTGTTTTTGCTTTATCAGCCACAGAAATCACGTCACCAGCCTTCACTTGATAGGAAGGAACGTTTACGCGCTTGCCGTTAACCAAAATAGCGTTATGACGGACCACTTGACGTGCTTCAGAGCGAGAACCTGCCAAACCCATGCGGTATGCAACGTTGTCCAAACGGGACTCCAGCAACTGCAACAGGCTCTCACCAGTAATGCCTTTTTGACGGTCAGCTTCAGCGTAGTAAGTACGGAATTGACCTTCCAATACGCCGTAGATACGACGTACTTTTTGTTTCTCACGCAGTTGGACACCATAGTCTGACAAACGTGAGTTACGGCGTTGACCATGCTGACCTGGTGCGAAGTTGCGCTTTTCGATCGCGCATTTGTCTGTAAAGCATTTTTCTGCTTTCAGAAACAGCTTTTCACCTTCACGACGGCATTGACGGCATTTAGGGTCTAAATTTCTAGCCAAAATAGTTCTCCAGTAATCGATTCGCTAATCTGTGACAGCGAAATGAATTAAATTCTGCGTTTTTTCGGTGGACGGCAACCGTTATGAGGTACCGGGGTCACATCCGTAATGCTAGTGATTTTGAAACCAGCAGCATTCAACGCACGCACAGCAGATTCACGACCTGGACCTGGCCCTTTAATACGCACTTCCAGATTCTTCACACCAGACTCCTGAGCGGCTTTACCAGCCACCTCAGAAGCTACCTGAGCAGCAAAAGGAGTACTCTTACGTGAACCTTTAAAACCTTGACCACCGGAAGTAGCCCATGACAATGCATTGCCTTGACGATCGGTAATCGTGATAATCGTGTTGTTAAAAGAAGCGTGCACGTGGGCAATACCCTCGGCAATATTCTTTTTAACTTTTTTTCTAACGCGTACATTAGCTTTTGCCATGTTGTACTGTCCTTAATATTTACTTTTGTTCAATAAAGATTATTTAGCTTGTTTGATCGCTTTAACCGGACCTTTGCGTGTACGCGCATTGGTTTTGGTACGCTGACCGCGCACTGGCAAACCACGACGATGGCGAATACCGCGGTAGCAACCCAAGTCCATCAAACGTTTGATATTCATGGTCACTTCACGACGCAAATCACCTTCTACAGTGTATTTAGCCACTTCGTCACGCAGCTTCTCTACTTCTGCATCGCTCAAGTCTTTAACCTTTACAGTAGTTAAAACACCAGCTGCAGCACAGATCTTCTGCGCAGTATCGCGACCAATACCATAAATAGAGGTCAACGCAATTTCTGCATGTTTGTGGTTTGGGATATTTACCCCGGCAATACGAGCCATACTTAAACTCCAATAATCAATCGTTTTTCACGATCAAACTTGTGCGTAGAAAAGAAAAGCCGCATATTATATCAGCTTCACTATGCTCTCACAAGCAATTGTTTACCATTAACCTTGACGTTGTTTATGACGTGGGTCAGTACAAATAATGCGAACAACACCGCGACGTCTTACGACTTTACAGTTACGGCATAATGTTTTAACTGATGCGCGAACTCTCATCTTACTTTCCTTTAATTAATTCACTTACTTTGCGCGGAATGTAATTCGCGCACGGGTTAAATCATAAGGGGTCATCTCAACCGTGACTTTGTCACCTGGCAGAATACGGATGTAATGCATACGCATTTTGCCTGAAATGTAACCAAGTACTGTATGACCATTTTCCAGTTTCACTTTAAAAGTTGCATTCGGGAGATTTTCAACAATCTCCCCCTGCATCTCAATGCGATCCTCTTTTGCCATCTTCTACTTACCCGTCCCCTTAAAGTTTGCCTTTTTCAGCAAGCCTTCATACTGTTGCGACATCAGATGAGATTGCACCTGCGTCATAAAGTCCATCGTCACAACAACGATAATCAACAATGAAGTTCCACCAAAATAGAACGGGGTATTAAATTTCAACACTAAAAACTCTGGCAATAAACAAACCAGCGTAATGTACAGCGCACCAATCAATGTCAAACGACCCATGATGCGGTCAATATATTTTGCGGTTTGCTCACCTGGGCGAATACCTGGCACAAATGCGCCACTCTTCTTCAGGTTATCTGCAGTTTCCTTGGGATTGAACACCAATGCCGTGTAGAAAAAAGCAAAAAACAAAATCGCTGCAGCAAACAACAAGATGTATAAGGGCTGACCAGGCGACAGTTTTGCACTGACGTCCTTGAGCCAATACATGTGCTCACTGCTACCAAACCAACCAGCTAAAGTAGCCGGGAATAAAATAATACTTGAAGCAAAAATCGGTGGAATCACACCAGACATATTTAGCTTCAAAGGCAAATGCGTCGATTGACCGCCGTAAATGCGGTTACCAACCTGACGCTTTGCGTAATTCACTGTGATTTTGCGTTGACCGCGCTCAACAAAAACCACCAGAGCTGTCACTAAAATCACTGCCACAAACAGGAACATCACTAATGGAATAGAGAATGCGCCTGTTTTAGCCAAATCCAAGGTGCTACCAATTGCATGCGGCAAGCCCGCTACAATCCCGGCAAAAATAATGATAGAAATACCATTACCAATGCCACGCTCGGTAATCTGCTCACCCAACCACATCAGGAACATCGTCCCGGCCACCAGTGTGGTAACTGCAGTGATGCGGAAAGCAAAGCCAGGATCCAATACCAGACCAGCCTGACCTTCAAGTGCGATCGCAATACCCAGCGCCTGGAAAGTCGCTAACAATACCGTGCCGTAACGCGTGTACTTCGTGATCTGGCGTCTACCAGCTTCACCTTCTTTTTTCAGCTGCTCCAACTGTGGTGAAACCACCGTGAGCAACTGCATAATAATCGACGCAGAAATGTAGGGCATGATCCCCAGGGCAAATACGGTAAAACGCGACAGCGCCCCACCAGAGAACATGTTAAACATGCCCAAAATGCCATCTTTCTGCGTGTCGAACAACTGCTTCAACACTGTAGGATCAATGCCTGGCACTGGAATATGTGCTCCGAGGCGGTAAACCACCAATGCACCCAACAAGAACCACAAACGGCTTTTTAATTCGCCAAGTTTGCCAACGGAACTTAAGATATTATCCTGTGCCAAGCTGATACTCTCTTTTGACTACGTTTATACTTCCAGCACTTTGCCGCCAGCTGCTTCAATGGCTGCCTTAGCACCTTTGGTCAACAACAACCCTTGCACTTGAACCTTGGCTGAAACTTCACCAGACAGATAGACTTTCACTGCCTTCACAGCAGCTGGAACCAATTTCGCTGCTTTCAATGCCAAGATATCAACCACCTCAGCATCAACCAAAGCCAACTCGCTAGTACGAATACGTGCGGTGTCTGCATGAGTCAGGGAGTTAAAACCACGTTTAGGCAAGCGACGTTGCAAAGGCATTTGACCGCCTTCAAAACCTACTTTATGGAAACCGCCAGCACGGGATTTTTGACCTTTGTGACCACGGCCACCAGTTTTACCCAAGCCAGAACCAATCCCACGACCTAAACGACGAGGTGCTTTTTTTGCGCCTGCAGCAGGCTTAATCGTGTTTAATTGCATGATTATTCAACCTTCAAAAGATAACTCACAGCGTTGATCATGCCGCGAATTTCAGGAGTGTCCTGCACTTCTACAGTGTGGTGCATACGACGCAAACCCAAGCCACGAACAGTAGCTTTGTGTGCTTCAATACGACCAATCAAACTTCTTACCAGCGTCACTTTCAAAGTAGCGCTTTCTTTTTTTGCTTTAGCCATGATTAACCTCTGATTTCTTCTACGGTCTTACCACGTTTAGCGGCGATTTCAGCCGGTGTATTCATGGATGCCAGACCATTCAAGGTCGCGCGAACCAGGTTGTAAGGATTGGTTGAACCAATACTCTTTGCAACGACGTTAGTCACACCCATTACTTCGAAGATCGCACGCATTGCGCCACCAGCAATAATACCGGTACCTTCAGAAGCTGGCTGAATCAGCACTTTAGCGGCACCGTGAACACCGGTCACTGCATGGTGTAATGTGCCATTGTTCAGGTTCACTTTAACCATACTGCGACGGGCTTCGTCCATGGCTTTTTGTACAGCCACAGGCACTTCACGTGCTTTACCTTTACCCATACCAACGGCGCCATCACCATCACCAACCACGGTCAGCGCAGCGAAGCTCATGATACGACCACCTTTAACCGTTTTACTTACACGGTTAACGGTAATCATCTTTTCGCGCAAACCGTCAGTTTGCTGCTGTTGTTCAATATCTTTAGCCATTCTTTATCTCACCCTTAGAATTTGAGACCAGATTCACGGGCAGCGTCAGCCAAAGCCTTGATACGACCGTGATACTTGTAGCCTGAACGATCAAATGCAACAGTGGTAATACCTGCTTTTGCTGCTTTTTCAGCAATACGCTTACCAATCAGGGTTGCAGCTTCGATGTTGCCGCCATTTTTCAGTTGTTGACGCACTTCAGCCTCAACGGTGGATGCACTCGCCAACACGCGATCGCCAGTTTCAGCAATAATCTGTGCGTAGATATTGGTGTTGGTGCGATGTACACTCAAACGTGTCACTTTCAACTCGGCGATTTTGGCACGGGTTTTACGTGCTCTGCGCAAGCGGTTATTTACGTTTTTCATTGAATTTACCTTTAATGTTGAATCACTGTTCAGGCGAGCTTCTAATTAGGAGCTGTAACCTACAAGTGTCTTACTTATTTTTTCTTGGTCTCTTTGATGACCACCACTTCGTCCGCATAACGAACACCTTTACCTTTATAAGGCTCTGGTGCACGATAAGCACGAATTTGAGCAGCCACTTGACCAACCACTTGCTTGTTGGCGCCTGTCAACACTACTTCAGTAGGAGTAGGTGTCTGTACAGTCACGCCTTCAGGCATTTTATGGTTGATTGGGTGGGAATAGCCCAACTCCAGGTTCAAGGTAGAACCCTGAGCATTGGCTTTGTAACCCACACCGATCAGTGACAGCTTACGGGTAAACCCGGCAGAAACACCTTGCACCATATTGGCCAGCAATGCGCGGGTTGTACCTGACATCGCTCTTGCATGCTGTGTTTCACCATTCGTTTGAACCAACAACTGCTCACCATCGCGAACCACTGAAATATCAGCAGACAACGCTTGAGTCAACTTACCCAAAGGGCCGCTCACCGCGACTTCTGAGGCTGAGATTACAACTTCTACTTTCGCAGGAATTGCAATCGGATTTTTAGCAACACGTGACATATTGATTCTCCTTAGGCCACGATGCACAGAACTTCGCCACCAATACCGGCAGCTTGTGCTTTACGATCGGTCATCACGCCTTTGGATGTTGAAACAATCGTCACACCCAAACCGTTCATTACTTTAGGCAGATTTTCGCTACCTTTATAAACACGCAAACCTGGCTTGGATACGCGCTCGATCTTCTCAATCACTGGACGACCTGCGTAATATTTCAGGCTAATGTTCAAAACTGGCTTACCGTCATTGTTTTGAACGTTGAAATCGTCGATATAACCTTCATCTTTCAACACATTTGCAATTGCACCCTTCAACTTGGAAGCAGGCATTGAAACGGTTGTTTTATTCGTACGTTGCGCGTTACGAATACGGGTCAACATATCGGCAATCGGATCACTCATACTCATGTTCTATTCCTCCGTTACCAGCTGGCCTTGGTGACACCTGGTACGTGACCAGCCATCATCAATTTACGCAACTCGTTACGTGCGATACCAAATTTACTAAACACACCACGTGGACGACCAGTCAAAGCACAACGATTACGTGTGCGAACAGGACTGGAATTACGTGGCAAACTTTGCAATTTCAAACGTGCAGCCATGCGATCTTCAACACTGGCAGACTGGTCATTCACAGTAGCAACCAATTCAGCTCGTTTAGCTGCAAATTTTTTAACGGTTTCGCGACGCTTTTGCTCGCGCTCTGTCATACATACTTTTGCCATGACTTAACCTCTGAAAGGGAAACTAAACGCAGCCAAAAGAGCTTTCGCTTCTTCGTCTGTTTTTGCTGTTGTGGTAATTGTGATATTCATCCCGCGCAGCGCATCGATCTTGTCGTACTCGATTTCCGGGAAAATGATCTGCTCTTTTACACCCATGTTGTAGTTACCACGGCCATCAAATGATTTGCCGGAAATACCACGGAAGTCACGGATACGTGGAATAGCCACAGTGATCAGGCGATCCAGAAACTCATACATGCGCTCACGACGCAGAGTTACTTTACAACCAACAGGATAGTCATCACGGATTTTAAATGCAGCCACAGACTTTTTAGCCTTGGTCACAATAGGTTTCTGACCGGCAATTTTCTGCATATCAGACACCGCATTTTCCATGACTTTCTTGTCAGCAACGGCTTCGCCCACACCCATGTTCAGGGTAATTTTTTCGATACGAGGCACCTGCATTGGAGAGGTATAACCAAATTGTTCTGTCAATTTGGCCACTACTGTATCGTTATAATACTGTTTTAAACGTGCCATATTTATTCCTATGCGTCGATAGACTCGCCGCTAGATTTGAATACACGAATCTTGCGACCATCTTCCAGTACCTTAAAACCAACACGATCAGCTTTTTGTGTTGCAGCGTTGTAAATCGCCACATTGGAGCCGTCAACCGGCATTTCCTTGCTGATGATGCCACCAGTGATACCACGCATGGGGTTAGGACGAGTGTGTTTTTTCACTACATTCAAACCTTCAACCACTACATGGCCGCTTGGCAAGACGCTCAAAACAGTACCTGTTTTGCCTGCATCTTTACCTGTATTCAAAATGACCTGGTCACCTTTGCGAATTTTGCTCATTTGATTGTCTCCAAGCCTTACAACACTTCAGGCGCCAGTGAAACAATCTTCATGAAGCGCTCACTACGCAATTCACGTGTCACAGGGCCAAAAATACGTGTACCAATCGGCTCCAGCTTGTTGTTCAACAACACTGCAGCATTGGCATCAAATTTAACTAACGAACCATCTGGACGGCGAACACCTTTAGCAGTGCGCACAACCACAGCGTTGTAGATTTCACCTTTCTTGACGCGACCACGCGGCGCAGCATCTTTCACGCTGACCTTGATGATGTCGCCAATGCTGGCGTAACGACGCTTGGAACCACCCAAAACTTTGATACACTGAACGGAACGCGCACCAGTGTTATCGGCCACTTCCAGCCGAGATTGCATTTGAATCATGAGAAATAATCTCCAACTTAATCCGTTATAACCACTACCAGCCGCCCGCTTTTTGAACTTGCGCCCAAAAAACACGTTAAGGCCAATAGACCACGGTCAGTATTGGGGTGCCAGCTACATGCCAACTAAGGCGGGCACCGAAAAGTCCAACATTATACAACCAAAAAAACGCTTATGACAAGCGTTTTTCCGGTTTTATATATTTGAAGCCTTATTTAGCTTCGATTTTGCTTACGATCCAAGTTTTGGTCTTGGAGTATGGGCGGGTTTCTGTGATCGTCACAACATCGCCTTCGTTACATGCATTGTTTTCATCATGTGCATGGAACTTGTTCGATTTCACAACCACTTTACCAATCAAAGGGTGTTTCACTTTACGCTCGACAAGCACAGTCACGGTTTTATCCATCTTGTTGCTTACGACGCGGCCAGTCAAACTGCGTACAACTTTCGCTTTTTCAGTCATCATGCCTGTTTCGCCTTCTCAGCCAGCACGGTCTTGACGCGAGCAACATCTTTGCGCACTTTAGCCAGCTGATCCACTTTGTTCAATTGTTGAGTCGCCAATTGCATACGCAATGAAAACTGCGCACGACGCAACTCTACCAACTCGTTATTGAGCTCATCTGCCGATTTTGCTCTGAATTCTGAAGCTTTCATTTAACTACTCCTTAACTGCCAATTTGACGGGTCATGAATGTAGTTTCAATTGGCAACTTAGCAGCAGCCAATTTGAAAGCTTCGCGAGCCAACTCTTCGCTCACGCCATCCATCTCGTACAACATTTTGCCTGGCTGAATTTGAGCGATGTAGTAATCAACACTACCTTTACCATTACCCATACGCACTTCAGCTGGTTTCTTAGAGATTGGTTGGTCAGGAAACACACGGATCCAAACGCGACCACCACGTTTAATGTGACGAGTCATCACACGACGGGCAGCTTCAATCTGGCGTGCGGTCAAACGACCACGACCAATCGCTTTTAAACCAAATTCACCAAAGCTTACCTTGTTACCAGTAGTCGCAATGCCTTTATTACGACCCTTTTGCATCTTGCGGTATTTCTGTCTAGCTGGTTGCAGCATCTTTAGCCCTCGGCTTTCTTACTTTTTTCTCTGGCTCAGCATCGGCAACCGCAGCATTAGCAGCAGCGTTGTCACCAAAAATCTCGCCTTTGAATACCCAAACTTTAATCCCGATAATACCGTAGGTGGTAGAAGCTTCTGCCACACCATAGTCGATATCAGCACGCAGTGTATGGAGAGGCACACGACCTTCGCGATACCACTCTGTACGTGCAATTTCGATACCGTTCAAACGACCGGAACTCATAATCTTGATGCCTTGTGCACCCAAACGCATTGCATTTTGCATGGCGCGTTTCATGGCACGACGGAACATCACACGCTTTTCCAATTGCTGAGCAATCGACTGTGCGATCAATGTTGCATCTAACTCTGGCTTACGCACTTCTTCAATGTTCAGGTGAACAGGCACGCCCATCAACCCTTGCAGAGTAGAACGTAAAGACTCGATGTCTTCACCTTTTTTACCAATCACAACACCTGGACGGGCACTGTGAATTGTAATTTTTGCGTTTTTAGCCGGACGCTCGATAATAATTTTGCTTACAGCAGCGCTTGCCAGTTTCTTGTTCAAGAACTCACGCACTTTGATGTCGCCTTGCAACATCGCAGGGAAGTTCTGGCTGTTAGAGTACCAACGTGAGGCCCAGTTTTTCTGAACGCTCAAACGGAACCCAATTGGATGAATTTTCTGTCCCATATTATTCCTTTGAGTCACCGACTGTCACATGAATATGACAGGTTGGCTTCGTAATACGACCAGCGCGACCTTTTGCACGTGCACGGATACGCTTCATCACCAAGCCTTTATCGACATAAATTGAAGTCACCTTCAACGTATCGATATCAGCACCATTGTTATGTTCAGCGTTAGCAATGGCTGACTCAACCACTTTTTTGATGATCTCAGCACCACGCTTGGGCGTGAATGCCAGGATATTCAGCGCTTGATCAACTTTTTTGCCACGCACAAGGTCAGCCACCAAACGCGCTTTTTGCGGAGAAAGGTGTACGCCTTTTAAAACTGCAGTCACTTGCATTATCAGCCCCTTACTTCTTCGCTTTTTTATCAGCCGCGTGACCCTTGAATGTGCGTGTCAACGCAAATTCACCGAGCTTGTGACCAACCATGTTTTCAGAAATCAACACAGGCACATGCTGTCTGCCGTTGTGCACTGCGATGGTTAAACCAATGAAATTTGGCAAAACTGTCGAGCGACGTGACCAAGTTTTGATTGGTTTGCGATCGCGACCCGCAACAGCGGTTTCGACTTTCTTCGCCAAATGTGCATCCACAAATGGACCTTTTTTAATAGAACGTGCCATAGCGATTACCTTACATTTCTCGGACGACGACTTACGCGCATGTTATCGGTACGCTTGTTCTTACGAGTACGATAACCCTTAGTTTTCTGACCCCATGGTGACACAGGGTTCATACCGGCAGCAGTACGGCCTTCACCACCACCGTGCGGGTGATCAACCGGGTTCATCACCACACCACGTACGGTTGGACGGATACCGCGCCAGCGCATCGCACCAGCTTTACCGATAGAACGCAATGAATGCTCTTCGTTACCCACTTCACCCAGGGTTGCCTTGCAATCCACGTGCACACGGCGAACTTCACCAGAGCGCAAACGTAACTGAGCATAAGAACCTTCACGTGCCAACAGCTGTACAGAAGTACCAGCTGAACGGGCGATTTGGGCACCTTTACCTGGCTGAATCTCGATGCAGTGAATGGTGCTACCAACTGGAATATTGCGCAGCGGCAAAGCATTACCAGCACGGATAGGCGCTTCAGAGCCGCTCAACAGTTGCGCACCGGCAGCGATGCCACGTGGCGCAATGATGTAACGACGCTCACCATCCGCGTAGCACAACAAAGCAATGTTTGCTGTACGGTTTGGATCGTATTCGATACGCTCAACAGTTGCAGGAATACCATCTTTGTTACGGCGGAAGTCGACAATACGGTAATGCTGCTTATGACCACCACCTTGATGACGAGTGGTAATACGGCCATTATTGTTACGACCTGCGTTCTTGCTTTGACTTTCCAACAGCGGCGCGTAAGGCTTGCCTTTATGCAAATCTGGTGTAATGACTTTCAATACACCGCGACGACCGGGGGAAGTTGGTTTGACTTTAACTAATGCCATGTCTTCTCTCCTTATTCGCCAGCTGCGAAGTTAATTTCTTGACCTGGCTTCAAGCTCACATAAGCTTTTTTCCAGTCACTACGCTTACCCATGCGACGACCAGCGCGCTTCACTTTACCTGCGACATTAATCACAGACACAGAAGCCACTTCGACCTTGAACACCAATTCAACAGCCGCCTTAATTTCTGGCTTGGTCGCATCAGTACGCACTTTAAAAGCAATTTGCTGATGCTTGTCAGCAATGAATGTTGCTTTTTCAGTAATTTGTGGAGCCAAAATCACTTGCAACAAACGATCTTGTGTTTTTGTAGCTGCGGTAATCATGCCAAGATCTCCTCAAGTTTCTTCACAGCACCGGCTGTGACCAAAACGTTAGGGAAACGCACCAGACTTACTGGATCAGCATATTGCGCTTCAACCACCAATACGTTTGGCAGGTTACGGGAAGACAAGTACAAATTCTCATCAAAACCATCAGTCAACAGCAAAACACCGCCATCGATGCCCAGAGCATTGATTTTCTGTACGAATTGTTTAGTTTTTGGCGTATCAACAGTGAAACTGTCTACCACCTTCAAACGGTCCTGACGCACCAGTTCAGACAAAATCGTCTGCATACCAGCACGGTAAGCCTTACGGTTCACCTTGTGGCTATAGTTTTCGTTAGGACTGTTTGGGAATGCACGACCGCCTCCACGCCAAATCGGGCTGGATGCCATACCGGCACGGGCGTTACCAGTGCCCTTTTGTGCATATGGCTTGTGTGTCGTGTGAGCTACAGTAGCACGTGTTTTTTGAGCACGGGTTGCGGTTCGGGCATTTGCCATATAAGCAACAACCACTTCATGCACCAATGACTCATTAAATTCACGACCGAACGTCACATCAGAGGCATCTACGCCTTTTTTAGCAACCTTGCCGTTTTGATCAATAAGTTTCAGTTCCATTATTTAGCCCCTTTCGCTTTGATGGCTGGACGTACAACGACATTGCCACCTTTGGAGCCAGGCACGGAACCTTTAATCAACAACAGGTTACGCTCTACGTCTACACGGACGATTTCCAGGTTTTGGGTTGTGACTTTAGCATCCCCCAAATGACCAGGCATGCGCTTACCAGGGAATACTCGACCTGGATCCTGCGCCATACCGATAGAACCTGGTACGTTATGTGAACGTGAGTTACCGTGAGATGCACGGTTAGAGGAGAAGTTGTGACGCTTGATCGCACCGGCAAAACCTTTACCGATGGACGTACCCGTCACATCAACCAACTGACCAACGGAGAAAATGTCTACAGTGACATTGCCGCCCACTTGGAAGTTAGCCAATACATCTTCAGCCACATTGAATTCTTTAATACCAGCACCGGCAGCAACGCCAGCCTTGGCATAATGACCAGTCAACGCTTTGTTGATACGGCTAGCACGACGCTCACCATAAGCAACCTGAAGGCCAGTATAACCATCAGTTGCGACTGTCTTTACTTGTGTCACGCGGTTAGGAATCACTTCCAGCACTGTCACAGGAACGCTTGCGCCTTCTTCTGTAAAAATGCGGGTCATGCCCACCTTGCGACCAATAAGCCCTAAGCTCATGATCAGTTCCTTATAATAGTTAAAGTGAACGATTACAATTGACCGTCCACCGAAGAGCGCGGATTATACCGAACTATTCTTGATTTGACAATAACCTTTTCTTTCGAAAAGGTTATTTCTAATGACAACTTTAAAAATTAAAGCTTGATTTCTACATCTACGCCAGCTGGCAAATCCAATTTCATCAATGCATCTACAGTCTTGTCTGTAGGATCAACGATATCCATCAAACGCTGATGGGTACGGATTTCAAACTGGTCACGGGAGGTTTTGTTCACGTGTGGTGAACGCAGAATGTCAAAGCGTTCGATACGTGTTGGCAATGGCACTGGACCTTTTACAACTGCACCAGTACGTTTCGCAGTATCCACAATTTCCAAAGCAGATTGGTCGATCAAACGATAGTCAAATGCTTTCAGACGGATACGAATTTTTTGAGCTGCCATGTTTTTTCCTTAAAAAGAGCAAAAAGCGGCAGGATACGCCTGCCGCTCATAAAAAGAATTACTCGATGATTTTGGCAACGACGCCAGCACCAACGGTACGACCACCTTCACGAATCGCGAAGCGCAGACCATCTTCCATCGCGATAGGCGCGATCAATGTCACAGTGATAGATACGTTATCACCTGGCATCACCATTTCGGTACCTGCTGGCAATTCAACTGCACCAGTCACGTCAGTGGTACGGAAGTAGAACTGTGGACGGTAGCCGTTGAAGAATGGTGTATGACGACCACCTTCATCTTTACCCAACACGTAGATCTCAGCGGTGAACTTGGTGTGTGGTTTGATAGAACCGGATTTAGCCAGCACTTGACCACGCTCAACTTCTTCACGCTTGGTACCGCGCAGCAGTACGCCTACGTTGTCACCTGCTTGACCTTGGTCCAGCAGTTTACGGAACATTTCAACACCAGTACAGGTGGTTTTCAAAGTTGGCTTCAGGCCAACGATTTCGATTTCGTCGCCGACTTTAACGATACCACGCTCAACACGGCCGGTAACTACAGTACCACGACCAGAGATAGAGAATACGTCTTCTACTGGCATCAGGAAGGTACCGTCGATGGCACGCTCTGGCGTTGGGATGTAGCTGTCCAATGCGTCAGCCAATGCGAAGATCGCTGGTTCGCCGATTTCTGATTGGTCGCCTTCAAGGGCCAATTTAGCAGAACCTTTGATGATTGGGGTGTCATCACCTGGGAAGTCATACTTGCTCAGCAAGTCACGCACTTCCATTTCAACCAGTTCCAACAACTCAGCGTCGTCAACCATGTCGGCTTTGTTCAGGAATACAACGATGTATGGTACACCAACCTGGCGGGCCAACAGGATGTGCTCACGTGTTTGTGGCATAGGGCCGTCAGCAGCGGAACATACTAGGATCGCGCCGTCCATCTGGGCAGCACCGGTAATCATGTTTTTAACGTAGTCGGCGTGGCCTGGGCAGTCAACGTGTGCGTAGTGACGGCTTGCAGTCTCGTACTCAACGTGTGCTGTGTTGATGGTAATACCACGTGCTTTTTCTTCTGGTGCCGCGTCAATTTGGTCGTAAGCTTTTGCTTCGCCACCAAATTTCTTGGTCAACACTGTGGTGATCGCCGCTGTCAATGTTGTCTTACCGTGGTCAACGTGACCAATCGTACCAACGTTCACGTGTGGCTTGGTACGTTCAAATTTGCCTTTTGCCATGATGTTTTTCCTTTAATTCAATACTTTAAAAATCAATTATTTTTTGTTGATGATTGCATCAGCAACGTTTTTCGGCGCATCTGCGTAGTGTTTGAATTCCATGCTGTAGGTTGCACGACCTTGTGACAAGGAACGCACGACAGTGGAGTAACCAAACATCTCTGACAGCGGCACTTCAGCTTTAATCGCTTTACCGCCACCAGGCATATCATCCATGCCCTGAATGATGCCACGACGAGATGACAAGTCACCCATCACATCACCCATGTACTCTTCAGGCGTTTCAACTTCAACCGCCATCATTGGCTCCAGCAAGACTGGATCTGCTTTACGCATACCATCTTTGAAACCGATAGAAGCAGCCATCTTGAACGCGTTTTCGTTCGAGTCAACGTCATGGTAGGAACCATCAAACAGGGTCACTTTTACGTCGACCACTGGGAAGCCTGCCAGAACACCTGCTGGAATCGTTTCACGCAACCCTTTATCTACTGCAGGGATAAATTCACGTGGCACAGTACCGCCTTTAATGGCATCCACGAACTCGTAACCTTTACCAGCCTCATTTGGCTCCATTTTGAGCCATACGTGACCGTACTGACCTTTACCACCGGACTGTTTAACGAATTTACCTTCAACCTCAACCGCTTTACGGATCGCTTCACGGTAAGCCACTTGTGGCGCACCTACGTTGGCTTCAACGTTGAATTCACGCTTCATACGGTCAACCAGAATCTCCAGATGCAATTCACCCATACCGGAAATAATGGTCTGGCCAGATTCTTCGTCAGAACGCACGCGGAAAGAAGGGTCTTCTTGTGCCAAACGACCCAAGGCCAAGCCCATTTTTTCCTGATCGCTCTTGGTTTTTGGCTCAACAGCCACGTGAATCACTGGCTCAGGGAATACCATGCGCTCAAGGATGATAGGCTTGTCTGGAGAGCACAGAGATTCACCTGTGGTCACTTCTTTCAAACCGATACAGGCTGCAATGTCGCCTGCCAACACTTCATCCACTTCTTCACGGTTATTCGCGTGCATCTGCACGATACGACCAATACGCTCTTTTTTACCCTTCACAGAGTTGAGCACGGTATCACCCTTGTTCAACACACCAGAGTAAACACGGATAAAGGTCAACTGACCGACAAACGGGTCTGTCATCAATTTAAATGCCAGTGCAGAGAACCCTTCTTTGTCATCGGCTTTACGGCTGGCTGGTTTGCCATCATCGTCTTCACCGGTCACATCAGGAATATCTACTGGAGATGGCAGGAACTGAATCACCGCATCCAGCATACGTTGCACGCCTTTGTTTTTAAAGGCAGAACCGCACAGCATCGGCTGAATTTCACCCGCAATGGTACGCGTACGCAGACCAAACACGATGTCTTTCTCTTCCAGATCACCGTTTTCCAGGTATTTGTTCATCAGATCTTCGCTGGCTTCAGCCGCAGATTCAACCATCTGCTCGCGCCATTTTTTAGCAGTCTCAACCAGATCAGCCGGAATCTCACCGTAAGTAAATTTCATGCCTTGAGAAGCCTCATCCCAGATGATGGCTTTCATTTTCATGAGATCAACGACGCCAGTGAAAGTATCTTCACGGCCAATTGGGATCACCACAGGCACTGGGCTTGCGCGCAGACGCGTTTTCATCTGCTCAACCACTTTGAAGAAGTCGGCACCAGAACGGTCCATTTTATTCACAAAGGCCAAGCGAGGCACTTTGTATTTGTTGGCCTGACGCCAAACAGTTTCAGATTGTGGTTGCACACCGCCCACGGCACAGTACACCATGCAGGCGCCATCCAGCACACGCATGGAACGCTCAACTTCAATCGTGAAGTCTACGTGCCCAGGGGTATCAATAATGTTGAATCGATGCTCAGGCAAAGACAGGTCCATGCCTTTCCAGAAACAGGTGGTCGCAGCGGAAGTAATGGTAATCCCACGCTCCTGCTCTTGCTCCATCCAGTCCATGGTCGCTGCACCATCGTGCACCTCACCAATTTTATGGTTCACACCAGTGTAGAACAGAATACGTTCTGTCGTGGTTGTTTTACCTGCGTCAATGTGCGCAGAAATACCAATATTACGGTAGCGTTCAATAGGGGTTTTACGTGCCACGATGCTTTACCTTTGCTATCAATTCAACTAATTATTAAAGAACGAGGTCGTTTAATTAAAAACGGAAGTGTGAGAAAGCCTTGTTGGCTTCTGCCATACGATGAACTTCTTCACGCTTCTTCATTGCGGCGCCGCGGCCTTCTGAGGCTTCAAGCAACTCAGCAGCCAGACGCAAGCCCATGGACTTTTCGCCACGCTTGCGCGCTGCATCACGCAACCAACGCATCGCCAAGGCGCTACGGCGGCTAGGACGCACTTCAACAGGCACCTGATAGTTAGCACCACCGACGCGACGGCTTTTCACTTCAACGATAGGGCGCAGATTGTTCAACGCTGTGGTGAATAATTCCAGCGGATCTTTGCCACTCTTGCTGGCTACTTGATCAAATGCACCGTAAACAATACGTTCAGCAACAGATTTCTTACCACCTGTCATCAGTACGTTTACGAATTTGGATACTTCCTGGCTACCAAATTTTGGATCCGGCAAGATATTACGTTTGGGGACTTCTCTACGTCTAGGCATAACTATTCTCTTTCAATTAAATTTTGCTAGCTACAACACTGCAAGGCATTTCAGCCGCTATTAAAAATTGGACCAATGTCCGAAACCAACTTAACAAATTAAGCTTTAGCTTCTTTAGGACGTTTAGCACCGTATTTGGAACGTGACTGTTTACGATCTTTCACACCAGCCGTATCCAAGCTACCGCGCACCATGTGGTAACGCACACCTGGCAAGTCTTTTACACGACCACCGCGAATCAGCACCACAGAGTGCTCTTGCAGGTTATGGCCCTCACCGCCGATGTAGCTAATGACTTCGTAACCGTTAGTCAGGCGCACTTTGGCAACCTTACGCAAGGCGGAGTTTGGCTTTTTAGGAGTAGTGGTGTACACACGGGTACATACACCACGCTTTTGTGGGCAGGATTCCAGGGCTGGAACCTTGCTCTTGGTTACCACTTTAACGCGTGGTTTACGTACTAACTGATTAATGGTTGGCATTGCCTTAACCTCTTCACCTTAAAAAATCCACCAACTGAGCAGGAAACTCAGGACTGGCGGCATATCAACAATAACACCTCATTGAGACAATAAGGCTATTCTGAGAAACCCAGCATTTTAATAAACGAGTCAAGGGGTGTCAAGCATTATTCACACTTGAACACCCCTTGTTTTATTACCCGGCCTGACGACCGGAAAAGCCTAAAATTACTCGGTCGCGTTGTCGTCCGTTGCGGTTTCTTCAACCACTTCTTCTGGTGCAAACATCGCTTCAGCGGCCAACATCGCTTCTGAAGGCTCAGCGACATTTGGCGTCAACGACGCAATTGCTGCACGCTTGCGAGACTCGTGATACGCCAAACCGGTACCGGCTGGAATCAGACGGCCGACAATCACGTTTTCTTTCAAGCCACGCAGATCGTCGCGTTTGCCCAAGATCGCAGCCTCGGTCAACACTCTTGTCGTTTCCTGGAAGGATGCGGCAGAGATGAAGGAGTCCGTAGACAGCGATGCCTTGGTAATCCCCAGCAATACGTACTCGAATGTTGCCGGACGTTTGTTTTCGGCAATGACGCGTTCGTTTTCAGTCAACAAGTCTGCACGTTCTACCTGCTCACCCGGGATGAAGCTGGTATCACCGGCATCTTGCACTTTCACACGGCGCAACATCTGACGCACAATGACTTCAATGTGCTTGTCGTTAATCTTCACGCCCTGCAAACGATACACGTCTTGCACTTCGTCAATGATATAACGTGCCAGTGCCTCACGACCTTGCAGACGCAAGATGTCTTGCGGATCTGCCGGGCCGTCGACAATCGTTTCACCCTTGGTGACCACTTGACCATCGTGCGCGGTCACGTGCTTGTCCTTGGCAATCAGGAACTCGCTGGTAATACCGTCCAGGTCAGTAATGACCAGACGCTGCTTACCCTTGGTGTCCTTACCAAATGACACAGTACCGGTCACTTCTGCCAGCATGCCGGCATCTTTGGGTGAACGTGCTTCGAACAGCTCAGCCACACGTGGCAGACCCCCGGTAATATCCCGTGTTTTGGAGGATTCTTGCGGGATACGTGCCAGCACTTCACCCACACCAACTTCCTGACCATCTTTCACGGTAATGATACAACCCAGCTGGAAGGTGACGTTTACCGGCGTTTCAGTACCGGCAATTTTCACTTCCACACCATTTGCATCCAGCAATTTCACCTGTGGACGCAAGCCTTTAGTCGAGCCCGCTCTTTGTTTAGGATCAATCACCACCAGTGAGGACAAGCCAGTGACTTCATCCACCTGCTTGGCAACCGTGACGCCTTCTTCAACGTTCTCGAACTTCACGCGACCCGCATACTCGGTAATAATCGGACGAGTATGTGGATCCCAAGTCGCCAAGGCCTGACCCGCTTTAACCGTCTTACCATCATTGATGGTCAGTGTCGCACCGTAAGGCACTTTATGACGCTCACGCTCACGGCCATTGTCGTCAGAAATCACAACCTCACCGTTACGGGAAATCACGATTTGCTCACCACGTGAGTTGGTCACGTAACGCATGGTCGATGTGAAGCCAGCAGTACCGTTAGACTTGCTCTCTACTTGTGACACAGAAGCTGCACGGGATACCGCACCACCAATGTGGAATGTACGCATGGTCAACTGTGTACCAGGCTCACCGATGGACTGTGCCGCAATCACGCCGACAGACTCGCCGATACTGATCAGCTTGCCACGACCCAAGTCACGACCATAACACTTGGCACAAATCCCGTAACGTGTGTCGCAAGTCAGGGCAGTACGCACTTTGACTTCATCAATGCCCAACGCATCAATTTTCTCGACTTCGTCTTCACCCAGCAAAGTACCGGCTGCGAATACCACTTCCTGTGTTTCAGGATGCAAGATATCCAGAGCAGAGGTACGACCCAGGATACGGTCATGCAAGGGCTCAACCACTTCACCGCCTTTAACCAGCGCCTTGGTGACCAAGCCTTCGGTGGTGCCACAATCGGTCTCGGTCACAACCAAGTCTTGTGTCACGTCTACCAGACGGCGTGTCAGGTAACCGGAGTTCGCTGTTTTCAGCGCCGTATCGGCCAGACCCTTACGCGCACCGTGGGTTGAAATAAAGTATTGCAACACGTTCAAGCCATCACGGAAGTTCGCCTTGATCGGCGTTTCAATAATGGAACCATCTGGTTTCGCCATCAGGCCACGCATACCAGCCAGCTGACGCACCTGCGCTGCGGAACCCCGCGCACCGGAGTCGGCCATCATGTAAATCGCGTTAAAGGATTCCTGACGAACAGCTTTACCGTCTTTGGTGACCACGTTGCCGTCAGCGTCCTTGACATCTTCTTCGCGCAACTGCTTCATCATGGCCTCAGCCACTTTGTCACCAGCACGACCCCAGATGTCGACCACCTTGTTGTAACGCTCACCCTGTGTCACCAGACCGGATACATACTGGTCTTCGATCTCTTTCACTTCAGCATCGGCAGCCGCAATCAATTGCTCTTTCTCTGGTGGCACCAACATGTCATTGATGCTGATAGAGATACCGGCTTTGGTTGCGTATGAGTAACCGGTGTACATCAGTTTATCCGCGAAGATCACGGTTTCACGGATGCCTACCTTACGGAAGCTGGCATTGATCAGGCGTGAAATTTCTTTTTTCTTCAGTGCCTTGTCAATGTAGCTGTATGGCATGCCTGGTGGCAGAATTTCAGACAGCAAAGCACGGCCAACGGTGGTGTTATACCGATTGAATTTCTCGGTTTTGTGACCGGTCACATCCATCTCGAACTCACGGATACGCACCGTAATCTTGGCGTGCAAATCGATCAGCCCCTGGTCGTACACACGTTGTACTTCCTTGATGTCACTGAAGATCATACCTTCGCCACGTGCAGCCACTTTTTCGCGAGTCATGTAATACAGACCCAACACGATATCCTGCGAAGGCACAATGATAGGCTCGCCGTTGGCTGGAGACAGTACGTTGTTGGAAGCCAACATCAAGGTGCGGGCTTCCATCTGTGCTTCCAGGCTCAATGGAACGTGTACCGCCATTTGGTCACCGTCAAAGTCAGCGTTAAAGGCTGAACACACCAATGGGTGCAACTGGATCGCTTTACCTTCGATCAGCACGGGCTCAAATGCCTGGATACCCAAACGGTGCAGCGTAGGCGCACGGTTCAACAACACCGGATGCTCGCGGATCACGTCTTCCAGGATATCCCAAACTTCTGGTCCTTCTTCTTCCACTTTCTTCTTGGCAGCCTTGATGGTGGTTGCCAAGCCTAACACTTCCAGCTTGTGGAAAATGAAAGGCTTGAACAATTCCAGCGCCATTTTCTTAGGCAAACCGCACTGATGCAGTTTCAACTGCGGACCGACCACGATCACGGAACGGCCGGAGTAGTCCACACGTTTACCCAACAGGTTTTGACGGAAACGACCGCCTTTACCTTTGATCATGTCAGCCAGTGATTTGAGCGGACGCTTGTTGGCGCCGGTCATCACTTTACCGCGACGACCGTTATCCAGCAGAGAGTCAACAGCCTCTTGCAACATACGTTTTTCGTTACGGACGATGATTTCAGGCGCTTTCAGCTCCAGCAAACGCTTCAAGCGGTTGTTACGGTTGATCACACGGCGATACAGGTCGTTCAGATCCGAGGTCGCAAAGCGGCCACCATCCAGTGGCACCAATGGACGCAGCTCTGGTGGCAACACTGGCAAGATTTCCAGGATCATCCACTCTGGCTTGATGCCAGATTTCTGGAACGCTTCCAGGACTTTCAGACGCTTGGCGATCTTCTTGATTTTGGCTTCAGAGCTGGTCGCGGACAGTTCGCTACGCAATGTTTCAATCTCGCGCTCAATGTCCATGGTGCGCAACAATTCACGCACAGCTTCAGCACCCATAACGGCGTTGAATTCGTCACCGTATTCTTCCACCTTGGCCAGGTAGTCATCTTCAGTCAGCAACTGGCCACGGGTCAGCGGCGTCATGCCTGGATCAATCACGATGAATGCTTCAAAGTACAACACACGTTCGATGTCGCGCAAGGCGATATCCAGCACCATGCCCAAGCGGCTAGGCAAGGATTTCAGGAACCAGATGTGGGCGACAGGTGAGGCCAGCTCGATATGACCCATGCGCTCACGACGCACTTTGCTCAGTGTGACTTCAACGCCACATTTTTCACAAATCACACCGCGGTGTTTCAAACGCTTGTATTTACCGCACAAGCACTCGTAATCTTTGATCGGGCCAAAGATTTTGGAGCAGAACAAACCGTCCCGCTCAGGTTTGAAGGTACGGTAGTTGATGGTTTCTGGCTTTTTCACTTCGCCATAGGACCATGAACGGATTTTTTCAGGTGAAGCCAGCGCGATCTTGATCGCGTCGAACTCTTCTTCTTGCGTAACCTGTTTAAATAAATCTAATAACGCTTTCATAGAGACTCTCCTAATGGCGGGGCTTAGTTACGGTCCAAATCAATATCAATGGCCAGTGAACGGATTTCTTTCACCAGCACGTTGAATGATTCAGGCATACCCGCATCAATTTTGTGCTCACCTTTGACGATGTTTTCGTACACTTTGGTACGGCCATTCACGTCATCTGATTTCACGGTCAACATCTCTTGCAAGGTGTATGACGCACCATAGGCTTCCAGTGCCCACACTTCCATCTCACCGAAGCGCTGGCCACCGAACTGGGCTTTACCACCCAGCGGCTGCTGCGTCACCAGGCTGTAAGGACCGGTAGAACGTGCGTGCATCTTGTCGTCGACCAAGTGGTGCAGTTTCAGCACGTGCATGTAACCGACAGTCACTGGTCGCTCGAACGCATCACCGGTACGGCCATCAAACAGTTTGACCTGTGTTTTGCCAGCGTGGAACTGCAATTTCTTGGTGTGCTCGTCATCATCAGGGAAAGCCAGATCCAGCATGGCTTTAATGTCAGACTCAGCGGCACCGTCAAACACTGGTGTCGCGAACGGCACGCCGTGTTTCAGGTTCTGCGCAAGGTCAATCACTTCCACATCTGTCAGACCAGCAATGTCTTCTTTCTTGCCAGTGCTGCTGTTATAGATCTTGTCCAGGAAGCCTCGGATTTCAGCCACTTTGGCTTCTGCTTGCAGCATATCGCCAATGCGTTTGCCCAAACCTTTGGCAGCCCAACCCAGGTGGGTTTCCAGAATCTGACCGATGTTCATCCGTGAAGGCACGCCCAGCGGGTTCAACACGATATCCAGCGGTGTACCATCAGCCATGTATGGCATGTCTTCGACCGGGCAGATTTTTGAAATCACACCCTTGTTACCGTGACGACCGGCCATCTTGTCACCAGGCTGAATACGGCGTTTCACAGCCAGATAGACTTTGACCATTTTTTGTACACCTGGTGGCAGTTCGTCACCTTGTGTCAGTTTACGCTTCTTCTCTTCGAATTTGTTATCGAATTCGATGCGGGCCTGGCTCAAGCTGTCTTTCAACTGCTCAAGTTGACGGGCAGCCTCTTCATCGCTCAAACGGATGTCAAACCAGTCATAACGACCCACGCTCTCCAGATATTCCTGAGTCAGGGTGTCGCCTTTTTTCAGCTTGTTCGGACCACCTGTGGCCACTTTACCCGTCAACAGACGGCTGATACGGCCAAAAGTATCGTCTTCTACAATACGCATCTGGTCGCCCAGATCTTTCTTGTAGTGAGACAACTGGTCATCAATAATTTGTTGCGCACGGGCATCACGGTCGATACCTTCGCGTGTGAACACTTGTACGTCGATCACAGTACCGGTCATGCCAGAAGGCACGCGCAGTGAAGTGTCTTTCACGTCAGACGCTTTTTCACCGAAAATCGCACGCAGCAGCTTTTCTTCTGGCGTTAAAGTGGTTTCACCTTTAGGGGTCACTTTACCTACCAGCACGTCACCCGCTTCCACCTCGGCACCAATATAGATAATCCCGGAGTCATCCAGACGGCCCAGCATGCGCTCGGACAGGTTGGAAATATCGCGGGTAATCTCTTCAGGTCCCAGTTTGGTATCACGTGCCACCACTGACAGCTCTTCAATGTGGATGGAGGTGTAACGGTCATCAGCCACTACGCGCTCGGAGATCAGAATCGAGTCTTCGTAGTTGTAACCGTTCCAAGGCATAAAGCCAACCAGCATGTTCTGACCCAGCGCCAACTCACCCATATCCGTAGAAGCACCATCCGCCACCACGTCGCCGCGGCTAATGATATCGCCTACTTTAACCAGCGGACGCTGGTTAATATTGGTGTTCTGGTTAGAACGGGTGTACTTGGTCAGGTTGTAGATATCCACACCCACTTCGCCGGCTTGCGCTTCAGCATCGTGGACACGAATCACAATACGGCCTGAGTCGACGTAATCAACCACGCCACCACGACGGGCAGTCACGACAGTACCGGAGTCCACCGCGACTGTACGCTCAATGCCTGTACCGACTACGGCTTTTTCAGCACGCAGACAAGGCACGGCTTGACGTTGCATGTTGGCACCCATCAAGGCACGGTTCGCGTCATCGTGTTCCAGGAAAGGAATCAATGAAGCCGCAACAGACACGATCTGGCCTGGTGCCACGTCCATATACTGTACGCGCTCAGGTTGCGTCATGGTAAATTCGTTGTGGAAACGCGCAGAGACCAATTCCTCCTTGAAGCCACCGTCTGTAGACAGTTCGGTGTTAGCCTGTGCGATCACATACTGGCTTTCTTCAATGGCTGACAGGAAATCAATCTTGCCCGACACCTTGTTGCCTTCAACCAGACGATAAGGGGTTTCCAGGAAACCATATTCGTTAGTACGGGCGTACAGCGCCAGTGAGTTGATCAAACCAATGTTTGGACCTTCAGGCGTTTCAATTGGACACACACGGCCATAGTGGGTAGTGTGTACGTCACGCACTTCGAAACCAGCACGTTCACGGGTCAAGCCACCTGGGCCCAAAGCGGAGATACGGCGTTTGTGCGTAATCTCGGACAATGGGTTAGTCTGGTCCATAAACTGCGACAACTGGCTAGAACCGAAAAACTCACGAATCGCACTGGAGACTGGCTTGGCGTTGATCAAGTCATGCGGCATCAGGTTCTCGGACTCAGCCTGTGACAGACGCTCTTTGACGGCACGCTCAACACGGACCAGACCGGCACGGAACTGGTTCTCGGCCAATTCACCCACGGAACGGATACGACGGTTACCCAAGTGGTCAATATCGTCAATCTCGCCACGGCCATTGCGCAGCTCAATCAGCACGCCAATGACAGCGAGGATATCTTCGTTGGATAGCACATTGCTACCGGTATCGCCTTGTGGGCCGACTTTTTCGTAGAAACGACGCATCCAGGTTGCTGAACGGTCTTCCAGCTTGCTTGGATAAGCACGGCGGTTGAATTTCATACGACCGACTACGGACAGGTCATAGCGATCTTCAGAGAAGAACAAACCATTAAACAAGGCCTCTACAGCCTCTTCGGTTGGCGGCTCGCCTGGGCGCATCATGCGGTAAATCGCTACACGTGCACTGTACTGATCAGGAATCTCATCACTGCGCAATGTTTGCGAAATGAAATTACCATGATCCAAGTCGTTGGTGTAAATGGTGTCGATTTCTGAAATCTTTGCCGCGACCAACTTTTCAAGCAATGATGGTGTCACTTCATCATTGGCGTTAGCAATCAGCTCACCGGTTTCAGTATCAATAATGTTTTTGGCAACTGCGCGACCCATCATAAAGTCGGTCGGTACCGCCATGGTGGTTACGCCCGCTTTTTCGATGTCACGGATATGTTTAACGGTGATACGTTTGTCTTTGGCAACCAGCACATTACCGTCTTTGTCAGTAATGTCGAATTTGGCCACTTCACCACGCAGGCGGTCTGCCACCAACTCAAACTCCACGCCTTTCGGGCCGATGTGGAAAGTGTCGGTGTCGTGGAAGGTTTCCAGAATTTGTTCTGGGGTGTAGCCCAATGCCTTCAGCAGGATGGTCACTGGCATCTTGCGGCGACGATCCACACGGAAGTACAGATAATCTTTAGGGTCAAACTCAAAGTCTAACCAGGAGCCACGGTAAGGAATAATCCGTGCAGAGAACAACAACTTACCGGAGCTGTGGGTTTTACCACGATCGTGCTCAAAGAATACGCCAGGGCTGCGGTGCAATTGGGACACAATGACACGCTCGGTACCATTAATCACGAAAGAGCCATTTTCGGTCATGAGCGGCAATTCACCCATGTAGACTTCTTGTTCTTTGACTTCTTTGACAGTTGGTTTGGACGCTTCACGGTCCATAATGGTCAGACGCACCTTGACACGCAGTGGCACGGCGTAAGTCAGGCCACGTTGCTGACATTCTTTCACGTCAAATGGCTCTGCGCCTAATTGGTAGCTCACATAGTCCAGACGGGCATTCTCTGAATGACTCACAATCGGGAAAATGGAACGGAAAGTCGACTCTAGACCTTCGTTTTTACGTTGGTCCGCTGGTACATTTTCCTGCAGGAATGATTTATAGGACTCCAGCTGCATGGCCAGCAGATAAGGTACCTCTTGAACGCTGTCACGCTTGGCAAAGCTTTTGCGAAGGCGTTTCTTTTCGGTAAAGGAATAGCTCATAGCGTCTCCTGAAATTTTTGAGGGTAGAAGACAAAACACTTTTCATCCACTGCAATGTTTTGACATCTAACTTCGCATTTAAAATCAGCCACTTAAATTAGCCGGTTAGCTTATCTATATGTGGCCACAATACCGCTTTTACAACAGGCTTCCAGACAATTACAGTTTATTTACAATCTGCAACGCCAGAAATGGCGAAGGCCGACGGTCTCCCGTCAGCCCAGCCAGATTCACAATTGTGAATTATTTCATCTCAGCAGTAGCGCCCGCTTCAATCAATTTCTTCACAGCGGCTTCAGCGTCAGCTTTGCTTACGCCTTCTTTAACCGCTTTAGGTGCGCCGTCTACCAGGTCTTTAGCTTCTTTCAAGCCCAAACCTGTCAGTTCACGAACTGCTTTAATCACGCTCACTTTGTTGTCGCCAGCGCCGTTCAAGATGACGTTGAACTCAGTTTGCTCAGCAGCAGCTGGAGCAGCACCAGCAGCAGCGCCGCCAGCAGCCACTGCAACAGCAGCAGCAGAAACACCAAACTTCTCTTCGATTTCTTTGATGAACGCAGTCAGTTCCAATACGGTCATGCCACCGATTGCATCTAAGATGTCAGCATTAGAAATTGCCATGATATAAATTTCCTAAAATAATTTGATTAAAAATTAAGCCGCTTGCTTTTCTTTTTCGTCGCGTATTGCAGCAACGGCACGAGCAAACTTGGTTGGGACTTCGTTGAGTGTGCCAGCCAATTTGGACAGCAACTCATCACGGCTCAATGTAGATGCCAACGCTTGCACGCCAGCCACATCAAGACGCTCATTAGGCATCGCGCCCGCTTTCAGTACGAACAATTCGTTATCTTTTGCGAAATTGTTCATGACTTTGGCGGCTGCAACTGGATCGGTAGAAATACCGTACACCAGTGGCCCAACCATGTCGTCAGCCAATGCGGCAAAAGGCGTACCTTCTACTGCACGACGAACCAAGGTGTTTTTCAACACACGCAGATACACACCTGCATTACGTGCATCAGCACGCAGTTTCGTCATATTGGCTACGCCAATACCACGATACTCAGCAAGTACGATTGCTTGTGCGTTTGCTACTTGCGCAGCAACCTCGGCAACGACTTCTTTTTTCTCTGTAAGATTAAGACTCAAGGTCTGTTCTCCTTCCGTTAATGAAAGCCCGGTTAAATCACCGGGCCACTCACGGCGTCCTTGTGCAGGGCATGGATATATCCTGTGTTGGGGATCGCCATCTGCGTTGGTTTCAAACTGCTGCAAACAGAGGATTGCTCACCCATTTGCATTCAATTTTCAATTAAGTAAAACACCAACGGTCTTTGATGTTCTTGAGTGCTTACATAATTGCATAAACACTCAAGCCCAAAGTACTTGCCCGATCCATTAACGGACCGGGACTTGATTCAATGCTTAAGCAGCGACTGAAGCTTGGTCAACACGTACGCCAGGACCCATGGTGCTGGAGACGGACAATTTCTTCAGGTATACGCCTTTGGAGCTGGCTGGCTTGGCTTTGTTCAATGCTTCGATCAAAGCAGACAGGTTGCCTTGCAGTTGCTCAACAGTAAATGAAGCACGGCCGATGGTGCAGTGAACGATACCGCCTTTATCAGTACGGTATTGCACTTGACCAGCTTTAGCATTTTTAACTGCAGTCGCTGCGTCTGGTGTCACGGTACCCACTTTTGGGTTAGGCATCAAACCACGTGGGCCCAACACTTGACCCAACGCACCAACGATACGCATCGCATCAGGTGTAGCAATGGCTACATCAAAATCCAACATACCGCCTTTGACTTGCTCGGCCAGATCTTCAAAACCAACGATATCAGCACCAGCTGCTTTTGCAGCTTCAGCTTGTGCGCCTTGTGCAAACACAGCCACACGCACTGTTTTACCAGTGCCGTTAGGCAATACGATCGCGCCACGCACCAGCTGGTCAGATTTACGTGGGTCGATACCCAAGTTAATCACTGCGTCTACAGATTCGTTAAATTTGGCAGTTGCGCCTTCTTTTACCAGGCTCAGCGCATCAACTACCGGGTACAGCTTGTTGCGGTCAATCTTTGCACGCAACGCATCAATTCTTTTAGCCATGTTATAGACCCTCCACTTCGATACCCATGCTGCGTGCGCTACCAGCGATGGTGCGAACGGCTGCGTCCATGTCGGCAGCGGTCAGGTCAGGCATTTTTGTTTTGGCGATTTCTTCGGCTTGTGCACGAGTAATCTTGCCAACTTTGTCCGTATGAGGACGTGGAGACCCTTTTTCCAGCTTGGCTGCTTTTTTGATCAGCACAGTTGCAGGAGGGGTTTTCATCACGAATGTGAAGCTCTTGTCTGCAAACGCAGTGATCACCACTGGAATAGGCAGACCTGGTTCAACGCCTTGTGTTGCCGCGTTAAACGCTTTACAGAATTCCATGATGTTCAGACCACGTTGACCCAGTGCTGGACCGACTGGTGGGCTTGGGTTGGCTTTACCTGCAGGGATCTGCAGCTTGATATAGCCAATGACTTTCTTTGCCATGTTTGACTCCTTGAATGGGTAATAGCGCCTGTCGCAGGCTCCCCGTTAAAAAATATCGACTGCCAGTCAGGCCGTCGACACAATGCACAACTAGACTTCTTTTTCTACTTGTGCAAAATCCAGTTCAACCGGTGTCGCACGGCCAAAAATGACCACTGAAACACGCAGTTTGTTTTTGTCGTAGTTCACTTCCTCTACGCTGCCAGAGAAGTCCTTGAATGGACCATCGATCACACGAACACTCTCGCCCTTTTCAAAGGTCATCTTCTGTGTCGGATTAGATTTGCTGTCATCCATGCGACGCAGAATAATTTCGACTTCCTTATCCTTGATCGGGGTTGGACGTTGTGCAGTGCCACCGATGAATGAAGTCACCCTTGGTGTACTTCTCACCAAATGCCAACTTTCGTCAGTCATTTCCATTTGCACCAACACGTAACCGGGATACAAGCGACGCTCAGAAATGGTCTTCTGACCATTTTTCAGCTCAATCACCTCTTCTACCGGCACCAGAATGTCACCGAACTGATCCGGGATATTCGATCTTGCGACGCGCTCTTCCAAACCGGCCTTGACGGATTTCTCCATGCCGGAGAAGGCCTGAACTGCATACCAACGCATAGCCATTAAGCCCCCCTACCCATAATCCATTGCACCATGTAGGCAAAACTGATGTCTACCAACGCCAAGAAAGCAGCCATGATCACAACCAGCACCACAACAGCCAGTGTCGTTTGCATAGTTTCCTGACGCGTTGGCCACACCACACGCTTGGCTTCAGCAACAGACTCATTAAAGAAAACCAGCGCCTGCTTACCTTGTGGCGCAGTCCACGCGACCGCTACAGACGCGACAATACCTGCCAACACGGCAAGTATCCTGATAACCATTGCTTTATCTTCAAAAAGATAAAAACCGGCAATCCCCAAAGCTAATAACAACAGGGATAAAGCCAGTTTGATTTTATCGATCATATACTTAACTTTATGATTAACACCACAGACTATTCTGGGTGTTTGGCAGGCCAAGAGGGTCTCGAACCCCCAACCCTCGGTTTTGGAGACCGATACTCTACCAATTGAGCTATTGGCCTGTACTCTTTAAAGCGAAAGCTGCACGGGTTGTAGCGCAGCTTTCACCTACATCAACAATTACTCGATGATTTTGGCAACGACGCCAGCACCAACGGTACGACCACCTTCACGAATCGCGAAGCGCAGACCATCTTCCATCGCGATAGGCGCGATCAATGTCACAGTGATAGATACGTTATCACCTGGCATCACCATTTCGGTACCTGCTGGCAATTCAACTGCACCAGTCACGTCAGTGGTACGGAAGTAGAACTGTGGACGGTAGCCGTTGAAGAATGGTGTATGACGACCACCTTCATCTTTACCCAACACGTAGATCTCAGCGGTGAACTTGGTGTGTGGTTTGATAGAACCGGATTTAGCCAGCACTTGACCACGCTCAACTTCTTCACGCTTGGTACCGCGCAGCAGTACGCCTACGTTGTCACCTGCTTGACCTTGGTCCAGCAGTTTACGGAACATTTCAACACCAGTACAGGTGGTTTTCAAAGTTGGCTTCAGGCCAACGATTTCGATTTCGTCGCCGACTTTAACGATACCACGCTCAACACGGCCGGTAACTACAGTACCACGACCAGAGATAGAGAATACGTCTTCTACTGGCATCAGGAAGGTACCGTCGATGGCACGCTCTGGCGTTGGGATGTAGCTGTCCAATGCGTCAGCCAATGCGAAGATCGCTGGTTCGCCGATTTCTGATTGGTCGCCTTCAAGGGCCAATTTAGCAGAACCTTTGATGATTGGGGTGTCATCACCTGGGAAGTCATACTTGCTCAGCAAGTCACGCACTTCCATTTCAACCAGTTCCAACAACTCAGCGTCGTCAACCATGTCGGCTTTGTTCAGGAATACAACGATGTATGGTACACCAACCTGGCGGGCCAACAGGATGTGCTCACGTGTTTGTGGCATAGGGCCGTCAGCAGCGGAACATACTAGGATCGCGCCGTCCATCTGGGCAGCACCGGTAATCATGTTTTTAACGTAGTCGGCGTGGCCTGGGCAGTCAACGTGTGCGTAGTGACGGCTTGCAGTCTCGTACTCAACGTGTGCTGTGTTGATGGTAATACCACGTGCTTTTTCTTCTGGTGCCGCGTCAATTTGGTCGTAAGCTTTTGCTTCGCCACCAAATTTCTTGGTCAACACTGTGGTGATCGCCGCTGTCAATGTTGTCTTACCGTGGTCAACGTGACCAATCGTACCAACGTTCACGTGTGGCTTGGTACGTTCAAATTTGCCTTTTGCCATGATGTTTTTCCTTTATTAGTACTAAATAAAGCCAATAATATTGTTTTCACAAATTATGCGACGCGGATGACAGCACCCTTGCGCGACTACTTACCAAGCCCCATATCACTACAGAGCGCATCTGGTGCCCATGGCGGGAATCGGACCCGCGACCTCTCCCTTACCAAGGGAGTGCTCTACCACTGAGCCACATGGGCGTTTTGCCTTTTGTTATTGTTGGAGCGGGCGACGAGGTTCGAACTCGCGACATCTTGCTTGGAAGGCAAGTGCTCTACCAACTGAGCTACACCCGCACTATGCAGAACACCCAAGGAAGGCTCTCACCAACCCGCTTTACAGCAACACCTACAGGCAATCATTTTTTGGTGGAGGGGGCTGGATTCGAACCAGCGTACTCAGAGAGAACGGATTTACAGTCCGTCGCCTTTAACCACTCGGCCACCCCTCCAAAAAATCGACCGCGATTATCGCGGTTTATGTCATCAACGTCAATGTCAACTGACATAAATTTGGTGCCGGGTATCGGAATCGAACTGATGACCTTCGCATTACAAGTGCGCTGCTCTACCAACTGAGCTAACCCGGCATTTCAGGAAGGCGCAACTATATCACTTTTTTTGGGATGTGATCTAGTGCTTTTATGATTTTTTTTATTTTTTGTTGAAAAAATTGCATTCAAAATGAAGCATCGGCTAAACACCGAGCACAGCACCCTTACTTCACTACTTTAAGGTGTGACTTTTTCGCTTGCGCATCCACCGCAGACGCTACCGGGGACACCATTTTTTCAGGCGCTGGCGGCACGCCATCCACAACTTCAAAAAACATACCCTGCCCATTCTCCCTGGCAAATACGCCTCCGATCCGGTTGATCGGGACATAAATATGTTGCGCAACGCCATTAAAGCGCGCAGAGAACACAACCGCATCATTATCAATATGCAAATCTTTGACAGCAGTGTAGTTCACATTTAGCACAATCTCGCCATTTTTGACATAAGCCATCGGCACACGCGTCTGCGCATCCACTTTGACCAGCAAATGCGGCGTCAGATTATTATCCAGACACCATTCATGTATGGCGCGAATCAAATAAGCCGTGGTCGGAATCAATGTACTCATGTTGGACTTCCTTAAAAAACAGCGCGAATATGGATTCGCGCTGTTTATGCATGACTGATGTTATTTACGCATCGCCTTTTCAGAGGGTGTCATAGCCTCTGCATACATTGGACGAGAGAACAAACGCTCGGCATACTTGAGCAATGGCGAAGCCTGGTTTGGCAACTCAATGCCATAATGCCCTAACCGCCATAACAATGGCGTGATCGCCACATCCAGCATGGAGTACTCGTCGCCCATCAGGTAGTTTTGCTTGCCAAAAATCGGCACCAACTGCGTCAGGTTATCGCGAATGACCTTGCGTGCACGATCCGCGGTTTCCTGATTATCAGATTCAACATCCTTGATATGACTGAACAAGTCTTTTTCAAAGTTATACAAGAACAGTCTTGCACGTGCGCGCATGACCGGGTCAGCTGGCATGAGTTGAGGATGAGGAAAACGCTCATCGATATACTCATTGATGATATTGGCTTCTGACAAGACCAGGTCACGCTCGACCAACACCGGCACTTCACCATAAGGATTCAAAATGGCCAGATCTTCAGTTTTATTGGTCAAGTCCACATCAATGACTTCAAAGTCCATGCCCTTCTCGAACAGCACGATACGGCAACGGTGACTGTAAGGATCAACGGTACCCGAATACAATCTC
This sequence comes from Methylophilus sp. DW102, assembly GCF_037076555.1. Classification (NCBI taxonomy): domain Bacteria; kingdom Pseudomonadati; phylum Pseudomonadota; class Betaproteobacteria; order Nitrosomonadales; family Methylophilaceae; genus Methylophilus; species Methylophilus sp. DW102. Next base: position 2,614,311 of record NZ_AP029023.1, read on the forward strand.
ATCATAATTTATTTTCCCTATAAAAAAAGACACCAAGGCCTCACGCCTTGGTGTCAGACTTGGTTGGCAATTAGCGAATATCTTTCCAGTATTCGGCTTTGATTTTTTTCACCAAGAAGAACAATCCTGACAGGAACAGCAACACTGCCACCCCAATCCACAAACGGGATTGTTTGGCTGGCTCTGCCATAAATGCGAGGAAGTTAGTCAGATCGCCGACAAACTGGTCATACTCTTGCGGATTGAGCTTACCGGCTTTGTCCAGTTTAAGGGTGTGTGTTTCGTGATCGAGTACTTGCACGCCTTGCAACTCATATAACACATGCGGCATGGCCACCTTGTCAAACACCAGGTTATTCCAGCCAGTGGGACGTGACTCATCCTTGTAGAAGCTGCGCAGATAGGCATACACCCAATCCGCACCACGCGCACGCACTTCAACGCTCAAATCAGGCGGTGCAGCACCAAACCATTTTTTCGCATCTTTAGGATTCATGCTAATGCGCATGGTTTCGCCCACCTTCTCACCGGCAAACAACAGATTGTCTTTAATCTCTTTGTCGGTCAGGCCAATGTCCTGCAAGCGGTTGTAACGCATGTAGTTGGCGCTGTGGCAATTCAGACAGTAATTTACAAAGATCTTGGCACCACGCTGCAATGACGCTTTATCCGTCATCTTGATTGGCGCCTTGACATCAATATGCACCTCATTTGCAAACGCCATCACTGACGCCAAGAGGGCCAGACCTGCAAAGGCCTGCAAAAACAATTTTTTCATCATTAGTATGTCACCCTTTCTGGCACAGGCTTGGTTTGATCTTTTTTGGTATACCAAGGCATCAAGACAAAGAATGCAAAGTACACCACTGAACAAATACGAGCCAACACAGTCGCGCGGTCTGCACGACCCATCCATGGTCCAAATTGACCCCAGACATCACCTGGCACGGTTCCCAAATAACCCAGGATCACGAAGCTGATCACAAAAGCAGCCAACCAGCGTTTGTACAACTTGCCACGGTAACGAATAGACTTCACCGGACTCTTGTCCAACCACGGCAAGAACGCAAAGGCCACGACTGACAAGCCCATGGCTACCACACCAGGGAATTGCGAGATACCGATAGGCGGCACTGCACGCAAAATGGAGTAGTAAGGCGTGAAATACCAGACTGGCGCAATATGCGGCGGTGTTTTCAAAGGATCTGCCGGAATAAAGTTATTCGCTTCGAGGAAGTAACCACCCATTTCAGGCATAAAGAACACAATCGCAAAAAACACCATCAGGAAGACAACTACACCCACCAGATCTTTCACAGAGTAGTAAGGGTGAAATGGAATGCCATCCAATGGAATACCGGTTGCCTTGTCTTTATAGGCCTTGATTTCAACGCCATCAGGGTTGTTAGAGCCCACTTCATGCAAAGCCACGATATGCACAGCAACCAGCCCCAGCAACACCAGCGGTAAGGCGATCACGTGGAAAGCAAAGAAACGGTTCAGGGTAGCATCGGAAACCAGATAGTCACCACGCAACCACTCAGACAAGTCAGGACCAATAAACGGCACAGTTGAGAACAGATTCACAATCACCTGCGCACCCCAGTAAGACATTTGACCCCATGGCAGCAGGTAGCCAAAGAACGCTTCGCCCATCAGCACCAGGAAAATGCCCACACCAAACAACCAGATCAACTCACGCGGCGTGCGATAAGATCCGTAAATCAGGCCACGGAACATATGCAAATAGACCACCACAAAGAACATGGAGGCGCCGGTCGAGTGCATGTAACGGATAATGTTGCCGCCAAATACGTCCCGCATGATGTATTCCACCGAAGCAAAGGCCAACTCGGCATCTGGCTTGTAGTTCATGGTCAGAAAAATACCGGTGACAATTTGCAGCACCAGCACCAACAAAGCCAATGACCCGAAGAAATACCAGAAGTTGAAATTTTTCGGTGCGTAATACTCGGTAAGGTGTCCCTTGATGGTACTGGTCAGAGGGAATCTGGCATCAAACCAGCCCAATAAACCAGTGGCAGTTGTTTTTTTAGTCGTTGCCATGATAGTTAAGCCTCCGCCTTTTTGTCTTCGCCAATCAGCAAGGTCGTGTCAGTCAGATATTGATGCGGCGGCACCAGCAGATTTTTTGGTGCCGGAGAGCCTTTGAACACACGGCCAGCCAAGTCAAACTTAGAGCCGTGGCAAGGACAGACAAAACCACCATCCCAGTCTGCTGTCATTGCAAAGTTGTCGTTTGGTGAACAACCCAGATGCGTGCAGGTCCCCAACATGACCCCGAACTCTGGCTTGATAGAACGATCCTTGTTTTTACAATACTCAGGCTGTTGCGGCACCTCCAGATTCGGATCCGACAACTGGTCATCATGCTTGACCAACTTATCCAGCATTTCTGGCGTACGACGCACGATCCACACCGGTTGACCACGCCATTCAGCCGTCATTTTCTCGCCCGGCTTCAACTTGCTGATATCCACCTCGACAGGTGCGCCCGCCGCTTTGGCACGTTCACTTGGCAGCATGCTACCAACAAACGGCACCGCTACTGCAGCAACCCCAACAGCCCCGGTGGCGGCAGTCGCTTTCACCAAAAAATCGCGTTTTTGCAAATCCACCTCAGATGGCTGGCAAAACGACAAACAGTTGTTGTCAATTTTGTTTTCTGACATTGGCTTCCTTAATCTACCCTTTTGAGGTAACAGTGAGTATAAAACTTGAGTCGCGATTATACATTTTTCGCAGAAACAAGCCAAATTTATTTCAATAAGTCATTGATATTAATCAATTAAACAGGGTTGCCCAACTCAACATAAACATGTTCCAAGCCATGCGTTTGTGCAAGCCACTGCCCTAGCGCCTGCACGCCATAACGCTCAGTGGCATGATGACCGGCACTGAGGTAAGCCGTGTCTGATTCGCAGACGGTATGCCAGGTTTGCTCGGAGACTTCACCACTGATAAACAGATCCACGCCAGCAGTGACCGCCAGTTGAATATAAGATTGGGCAGCGCCAGTACACCAGGAGACAGTGTGTACTAACTTATCAGGGGCCCCAAGCACTTGTGGCTGCCGCCCCAATCGTTGTGCAACATGCTCTGCCACCTGCGCCAGCAACATCGGTTGCGCCAAGGTGGTCACAGGCAGCATATTCTTATCATCGAGATAGCGTGTCACCGGCCAGCCGAACACCTGTCCCAGTTGCACATTGTTTCCCACCTGCGGATGTGCATCCAGCGGCAGGTGATACGCCAGCAGGCTGATATCATGTGTGAGCAAGCGCTTGAGGCGCTGACGCTTGAGCCCAGTCACCTCGGCTGACTCGCCACGCCAGAAATAACCATGATGCACTAGAATCGCATCCGCATTGGCGGCAATGGCCGCCTCAATCAGCGCCTGACTGGCAGTTACGCCACTGATAATGCGCCGCACTTGCGGCCGCCCCTCCACCTGCAAGCCGTTGGGGCAATAGTCCTGGAATTTGCTTACTTGCAAAAAATTAGCCAATTCACTAACAAGAAGATTCAATTCCATCTCTGAGTCTCATATACTAGTCGTTGTTAAAGATATTCACTTATTGCACATTCTCTCTTTTGGCATCTATGCGACATCTCTGGTCTATCTTCTCACAAGCAGTCACCGTTTGTCTGGGCATTTTGTTTGTCTTAAAACTTTTTTATCCCACCCTGCTCACGCAACCCGTGAACAAAACCCTGGTGATCAAGGAAACGGCCGCCACTAGCCAGGCCATGGTCGCGAAGTCCGGCTACCGCAATGCCGTCAGCAAGGCCATGCCCTCAGTGGTGAATATTTTCACCACGGCCCGCATGAGTCAGGATCCACACCGCGCATTGAAGAATGACCCATTGTTTCGTCATTTTTTCGGTGATGAAGTAGAAGAAGAGGATGAGCAACCTGAAAACAGCCTCGGTAGCGGCGTGATTGTCAGTGCCGATGGCCTGATCCTGACCAATAACCATGTGATCAGCTCGGCCGATCAAATTGAAGTTGCGCTCAGCGATGGCAGCAAGTCCTCAGCCACAGTGGTCGGTACCGATCCCGAGACCGACCTGGCCGTGCTCAAAATAGACCGCAAACAACTCCCTGCCATCACATTCAGCAATAGTGACCAGATGAAGGTAGGGGATGTCGTCCTGGCAATTGGCAACCCGTTTGGCGTTGGACAAACCGTGACCCAAGGCATTATTAGCGCACTGGGACGCAACCATCTGGGCATCAATACATTTGAGAACTTTATTCAAACCGATGCCTCCATTAACCCTGGCAACTCCGGTGGCGCGCTGATCGACGTCAACGGCAACCTGATAGGCATCAATAGTGCCATTTATTCCCGCAATGGCGGCAGCATGGGGATAGGCTTTGCTATTCCGGTCAGCATCGCCAAACAGGTCATGGAACAAATTACCTTTAATGGGTCGGTGACGCGTGGCTGGATAGGCATAGAAGCGCAAGACATTACGCCAGAACTGGCGGAATCCTTTAACCTTAAGAATGTCAACGGCTCCTTAATTGCCGGTGTGTTGTTAGACAGCCCGGCTGATCGCGCCGGTTTGCGTCCTGGCGACATCCTGATTGCCATCGACAACAAACCTGTGTCTGACAGCCAGGCAATGCTAAATATAATCGCCATGCTCAAGCCACGTGACAAGGCAACATTGGCAATCTTGCGCGCAGGCAAGAAAATGGAGATCAGCCTGATCGTAGGTAAGCGCCCACTACCAAGCAAGGTAGCGCAATAACTAGAAAGTAGAATTATGTGGGCGTAGCATTGTCCGCTGGCGATTGCGGCAACCAGCGCACCACCAGCAGGCCCAGCTCATAGAGCAACCACAACGGGATGGCCAGCATGCATTGTGAGACAATGTCAGGGGGCGTAAAAATGGCGCCCAACACAAAAGCGCCTACGATTACATAAGAGCGCGCCTCCTTGAGTTGCGCCAAAGTCACCCACCCCATCAATGATAACAATATGACGGCGATGGGCACTTCAAACGCAAAGCCAAACGCCAGAAACATGCCGATGACAAAGTCGAGATACTCAGCAATATCTGTCATCACCGCGACACCCGCCGGCGCACTACCCACCAGAAAGCCAAACACAACCGGGAACACGGCAAAATAGGCAAAGGCCATGCCCATAAAGAATAACCCGATGGCCGCCGCAAGCAGGGGCCGAATCAATCGTTTTTCATGTGCGTATAACCCCGGTGCGATAAATGCCCAGCACTGATAAATCATCCATGGCAACGCGATCAAAAAGGCCGCCATCATGGTTACTTTCATCGGCACAAAGAAGGGCGTGGTGACTGCTGTCGCTATCATTTGCGCCCCTTGCGGCAACTTTGCCAGCAAGGGTGCCGCCAGCAAATGATAAATGCGGTCAGCAAACGGAAACAAAGCCACAAAAATGACCAGCCAGCCCGCAACCGCACGCAACAAACGGTTACGCAGCTCAATCAGGTGGGAAATAAAACTTTCAGTAGGCGTCATAATTTATACAGCGCGATCAAACTACAAACGCTTAGAGGATGGGTTCATTCGGTGGCGTATCGTTTGCCGCCTTCGCCGCCTGCCGTGCGCGGCGCTGTCTCGGCTTTGCCGCAGGGGCTTCTGCAAATAACTCGGCTTGTGGCGCTGGTGCAGGTTCAAAAGCCACCAATGCGCTAGGCACTGCTGCTTCAGCAGGCTGTTCATCGTTCACCGGTGTTGACTTGCGTTGACGTGGTTTGCGTGGCGGTTTAACCGGCTCAACAACCTTCTCTGGCTGGACACTGGTTTCGGCGATAGAATTCTCAGGCAAAATATGCTGTGCCGCATCGTCATATACCGACTGCAAGCCCGACTTTACTTCATCTTGCAGTTGTTGCAACTCGGCAAATCTGGCTTCACGATTAACCTCATCTTTTACCTGGCTGACAAAACGTTGCATGCGCCCAAAAAAAGCGCCCGCAGTGCGGGCGACTTTAGGCAGTTTTTCCGGCCCGATCACCACCAAGGCAACCAGCGCAATCACCAGTAATTCTGAAAACGAAATATCAAACACAATCGGTCAGTAGTTACTTACTTTTGTCAGAAATCTCATCAGGCTTAGAACCTTCTTTGCCGTCATTCATTGCTTTTTTAAACTCATTGACCGCGCCACCTACATCACCGCCAATATTACGCAGCTTTTTGGTACCAAACACCAGCACCACGATCAGTAACACGATCAGCCAATGCCATAAACTGAATGAACCCATTGCAATCTCCTTAACGCGTCAACTTTTAAGCGGCAGGCCCGCCACCAAAGACATGCAGATGGATATGGAACACTTCCTGGCCACCCTCACGCCCGACATTCATCACTGTTTTATAGCCAACCAACCCTTGCTCAGCAGCCAGCTTGGCACCCAGCAACATCATTTTACCAAGGAGCGCCTGATGCTCAGCAGTACATTCTTTAAGCGTTTCAATATGTGCTTTGGGGACAATCAGAAAATGCACCCGCGCCAGTGGCCGAATATCATGAAATGCGATGACCTCGTCATCTTCATACAGCAATTTCGCCGGAATAGTGCCAGCAACAATTTTACAAAAAATGCAGTCTGCACTCATTCTTTTCTGCTCGCTTTCTCAACGATGCCCGACAGCCCTTCACGCCGCGCAAGCTCATTAAGCACATCCTGCGCCTGCAAGCCGGCATGACTTAACATCACCAGGGTATGAAACCATAAATCGGCGGTTTCATAAATCAGCTCTTCCTTGTTGCCGCCTTTGGCCGCAATCACTGTTTCCGTCGCTTCTTCACCCACTTTTTTGAGAATGCTGTCCATGCCTTTGGCATAGAGTTTGGCGACATAGGAGCTGGCCGGATCGGCACTTTTACGCGCTTCCAGCAACTCAGACAAGCGGCTTAATACGTCATCACTCATGGTAAATCGCTTTCGGGTCTTTGAGCACAGGCTCTACAGTCACCCAGGTATCGCCCTGTAATTGCTGAAAGAAACAGTTATGCCTACCTGTGTGACAGGCGATGCCACCCAATTGTTCGACCGTGATCAGCACGACATCATTATCGCAATCGAGACGAATGTCGTGCACGATTTGCGTGTGCCCAGACTCTTCACCTTTATGCCACAGCTTGTTGCGCGAGCGTGAATAGTAAACCGCATGACCAGAGTCCCTAGTCAACTGCAAGGCTTCGCGGTTCATCCAGGCAAACATGAGAATTTTACCGGTGTCTTTTTCCTGGGCGATGACCGGCACCAAGCCTTCTGCCGTCCAGGCCACTTGCTCCAGCCAGTTCATCGCACTTCTATCCCATGTTCACGCATATAGTCTTTCGCTTGCTGTACAGTGAATTCGCCATAGTGAAAAATACTGGCAGCCAGAACAGCGTCGGCGCCACCAACGGTGACACCCTCCACCAGATGTTGCAGATTCCCCACGCCGCCGGAAGCAATCAATGGCACATCCACTGCTTCGCTGATCGCTTTGTTGAGCGGGTTATTAAATCCGATTTTGGTTCCATCGCGGTCCATGCTGGTGACCAGCAACTCACCGGCCCCCAGACTCACCATCTTTTGCGCCCATTTGACGGCATCGAGACCAGTCGGATTACGCCCGCCATGGGTGAACACTTCCCACTCAAACGGCTGGTTATCTACTTTTTTTGCATCAATCGCGACCACTATACACTGCGAACCAAAACGTCCGGCAGCATCCTCAACCACTTGCGGATTGACCACGGCAGTGGTGTTGATGCTTACTTTATCGGCCCCCGCATTCAGTAGCCGCCGCACATCTTCAACCTTGCGCACGCCGCCACCGACGGTTAACGGGATAAAGATCTGCTCGGCCACACGCTCAATAATGTGCAGAATCAAGTCACGATTGTCTGAGCTGGCGGTAATATCCAGAAACGTCAGTTCGTCCGCGCCCTGGTCGTTGTAGCGCTGTGCGATTTCCACCGGATCGCCTGCATCGCGCAATTCCAGAAAATTCACGCCTTTGACGACACGACCATCAGTCACATCCAGGCAAGGAATAATGCGTTTGGCGCAGCCCATTTTTATTGACCACTCAGCTGGTCAGCTAATGCTTGCGCAGCAGAAAAGTCCAGTGTCCCTTCATAAATGGCGCGGCCGGTAATGGCACCCATGATGCCTTCATCCTGCACGGCGCACAAGTTGCGCACATCATCCAGATTGGTCACCCCGCCACTGGCGATCACCGGAATCGTTAATGCCTGCGCCAATGCTACAGTCGCTTCAATATTCACGCCGGTCAACATGCCATCCCGGCCGATATCCGTGTAAACAATACTTTCCACACCGTAATCTTCAAATTTCTTCGCCAGGTCAATCACATCATGCCCCGTCAACTTGGACCAGCCATCCACAGCTACTTTGCCGTCTTTGGCATCCAGCCCCACCATGATCTGGCCTGGGAAAGCATAGCAGGCCTCATGCAGAAAGCCCGGATTCTTCACAGCGGCGGTCCCAATAATGACATAGCTGATACCATCATCCAGATAGCGCTCTATCGTATCCAGATCACGGATGCCACCGCCCAATTGAATAGGGATATCCCCACCTATTGCAGCCACAATAGACTTGATCGCACCTTCATTGACAGGCTTGCCCGCAAAGGCCCCATTCAAGTCCACCAGGTGTAAACGCTTACCGCCTTTATCTGCCCAATGTCTGGCCATCGCTGCAGGATCTTCGGAAAATACGGTGGATTCTTCCATCAGTCCCTGCTTCAAACGCACGCAGTGGCCATCTTTTAAATCAATTGCTGGAATGATTAACATGTTGTTTTCAGTAGATAAATAACGAGTAGTGACTAAAACGACTGTAGCCCGTCTTAGGGCTTCCAGTTTACAAAATTACGTAAAAGTTGCAAGCCTGCACTGGCGCTCTTTTCCGGGTGAAACTGCACGGCAAATACATTGTCACGTGCAATCGCACCGGTAAAATCAAATGGATAGGCGGTAGTCGCAGCGGTCAATGCCGTCTCATCCGGGACAACATAGTAGCTATGCACGTAGTAAAAACGGGCCTGGTCAGGAATCTCTTGCCACAAGGCATGCGGCTGAGTCTGATGTACCTGGCTCCAGCCCATGTGCGGGACCTTGAGCTTTTCACCATGCACATCCACCATTTTTGCCTGAGGAAAGCGCTTGACCTCGCCGGCATACACGCCTAGCCCAGGCACATTGCCTTCTTCAGAATGCTGAAACAACATTTGCAAACCAATACATATGCCGAGGAAAGGCTTTTGCTGTGTTGCATCCATCACTGCCTGACGCAAACTGCGCGCATCCAATTCACGAATGCAATCCGGCATGGCGCCCTGCCCCGGAAACACTACCCGCTCCGCCTGGGCAATTTGCGCAGGATCGCTGGTGACTGCAACCGTGGTATCAGGCGCTACCGCTTTGAAAGCATTGGCAACTGAACGGAGGTTTCCCATGCCATAATCAACAATGGCGACTTGCAAACGATTCATCATAAACAATCGGGCTATAACGCACCTTTGGTTGATGGCATCAAGCCGGCCATGCGAGGATCCTGGGTGGCCGCCATACGCAAGGCACGGCCAAACGCTTTAAAAATCGTTTCCGCCTGGTGATGAGCGTTTTGGCCTTTGAGATTATCAATGTGCAGCGTGACCAGTGCATGATTGACAAAGCCCTGGAAAAATTCGTGAATCAGATCTACATCAAACTCACCGATCATGGCACGCGTAAAGGTGCAATCAAACGCCAAGCCCGGACGACCGGACAAGTCCAGCGCCACACGGCTCAAGGCTTCATCCAGCGGGACATAGCTATGCCCGTAGCGCGTCAAGCCTTTTTTGTCGCCCAACGCTTTGCTGAATGCCTGACCCAAGGTAATCCCGATATCTTCAACCGTATGGTGGGCATCAATATGCAAATCCCCCTTGGCATGCACTTTCAAATCTATCATGCCATGACGGGCGATTTGATCTAGCATGTGATCCAAAAAGCCCAGCCCACTGTCCAGTTCAGACTGCCCTGTACCATCGAGATTAATCGACACAGTAATTTGGGTTTCTAGCGTATTACGCGTAACTTCGGCTTGACGTGACATATGAGAGAGGAAGGTGATCACTGAGAGTTTGCAAGTATTACACGCATTTTACAGCAAGTCTTGGCAGACAGGCAAAACCAGTTGTGAAAAACAAAAAAGCAGCCCAATGGACTGCTTTTTTGAATCGTGCATTTATCAGAAATAAAAGCGGATTATTTTGCTTCTTCAGTCGCTGGTGCAGCTTCTGCAGCAGGCGCTTCAGCGGCTGGAGCAGCTTCTTCAGCAGCAGGTGCTTCGGCAGCAGGCGCCTCAGCAGCTGGGGCAGCCTCTTCAGCAGCTGGTGCTTCTGCAGCAGGCGCAGCTTCTTCAGATTTTTTACCCAACAAAGAGAATACCAATACTGCAGCAACTGCAGCAATAATCCATGGCAGCAACTTGTTACCACCTTTAGCAGCACCAGCACCTGCACCGTGTGCAATTTTGGTGATTTCTGTTGCAGCAGCAGCAGGATCAGCAGCACCGTAGATCGCTGCACCAGCAACGACGATATCAGCACCAGCGTCAACCACTTGTTTAGTCGTTGCAGCTTTTACACCACCAGCCACAGACACTTTAGCGCCTGTTTTCAGACCGGACACCAAGCCCAAGTCAGCGAATGGAGTTTGACCAGCCGCTTGTTGGTCCAAGCCAGTGTGCACGCCGATGATGTGTGCACCCAACTTAACAACTTCCAGCGTACGGGCTTTTTTGTCTTTTACGTTGATCAGGTCGATTTGCGCTTCTTTGCCATATTTGTTGGCAGCATCAATCACGCCTTTGATGGTACCGATGTCAGCAGTGCCCAAAACGGTACAAATGTCAGCACCTGCTTTGTAGAATGGCTCAGCTTCGTAGAAGCCAGCATCCATGGTTTTCAGGTCAACCAAAATTTTGTTGTTAGGGAATTTTGCACGCAGTGCTTTCAGCAGTTCGATACCGTTGTGCTTGATGCAAGGGGTACCGATTTCCAAGATATCAACGTGTGGCGCCACTTTAGCTGCTAAAGCGATCGTCGCGTCAAAATCCAATGAGTCCAATGCCATCTGGGTTTGTGCCATTTTTCTTCCTCCGAGTTTGCTCTATTTTCAATCCAATGAATCTATGCGCAGCAATCATGCAAACGCAACCGTCACTGCACATTATGTACAATAGGGTGCATCATAACCGGATTTGCCACACAATGACAATATTCGCTGGATATTTTTATGTGCGATTACAATCAATTAACCGCGATTAGCCCGTAATTTAGTACAAATCCCGCGCTTTTGACGACATCAGGCTTGCACAAGCGCACGTATTGCCTGCATCAAGGCCTGATTTTGCGACTCGTTGCCGATGGTAATCCGTAAAAAATCAGAAATTCTGGCTGGTTTTTTGAAATGGCGGACGATCACGGCGCGTTCACGCAGCCCTGCGGCCAACTGCTCACCCGCATACGCTGGGTGACGGGTAAAAATAAAGTTTGCCCCGGAAGGCAACACTTCAAATCCCAATGCTTCTAGCGCACTGACCAGGTTAGTACGCGATGCCATGACCTGTTGACGCGTTTGCTGAAAGTAAGGTTCATCCTGCAATGCCGCAATGGCACCCGCCTCGGCAAAACGATCAATCGGATATGAGTTAAAGCTGTCCTTGACCCGGATTAATGCCTCAATCAGCGCTGCATTGCCCAACGCATAGCCCACGCGCAAGCCTGCTAACGAACGTGATTTGGAATAGGTATGCGTCACCAGCAGATTTGGGTAACGATGAATCAGTGCGACCGCGGACTCGGTGCCAAAGTCAACATAGGCCTCATCGACCACCACCACAGATTGCGTATTGTGGGCCAGCAAGCGCTCAATTTCGCTTAATGCCAGCGGAATGCCGGTTGGCGCGTTGGGGTTAGGAAAAATAATCCCGCCATTGGGGCGCAAATAATCGTCTATCGCCACTTCAAACTGCGCATTGAGCGCAATGGTTTCAAAGTGGATGCCGTACAAGCCGCAGTAGACCGGATAGAAACTGTAACTAATATCAGGAAACAACAAAGGCAAGTCGTGCTTGAGCAAGGCCTGAAACACGTGCGCCAACACCTCATCGGAACCGTTACCGACAAACACCTGATTGGCTTGCAGCCCATGATATTCAGCTAACGCCGCCTTGAGGCGACTGGAATCCGGATCGGGATACAGGCGCAAACTGTCTGCAGCTTCTGCCTGCAAGGCAGCAATCACCTTGGGGCTGGGACCATAAGGATTTTCATTGGTATTAAGCTTGACCAGATTTTGCAACTTGGGCTGTTCGCCCGGCACATAAGGGGTCAACTCATGAACAATCTTGCTCCAATATTGACTCATGGCTGCCTCTTATTTCAAGCGATACTCAGCACTACGCGCGTGCGCCTGCAGGCCTTCGCCATACGCCAACGTCGCAGCAATCTTGCCCAGTGTTTGCGCCCCCGCAGACGACACCATAATCAGGCTGGAACGCTTCTGGAAATCATAGACCCCCAACGGCGAACTGAATCGGGCGGTACGTGAAGTCGGCAGCACATGGTTTGGGCCGGCGCAATAATCGCCCAGCGCCTCACAGGTGTCACGCCCCATGAAGATCGCCCCGGCATGCTTGATCTGCTTGCTAAAGGCCAAGGCATCATCCATGGATAACTCCAGGTGTTCTGGCGCGATGTAGTTACAAATCTCGGCGGCCTCAGCCAGGTCCTTTACTTGTATCAGTGCACCCCGGTTTTGCAGCGAGGTACGAATAATCTCCTGGCGCGGCATGTCGACCACCTGACGGGCAATACTGGCCTCCACCTGATCCAGAAATTCTGCGCTTGGCGACAGCAATATCGCCTGTGCCAACTCGTCATGTTCCGCCTGACTGAACAGATCCATGGCTGTCCAGTCTGGATTGCTCTTGCCATCGCTGATGACCAGAATCTCAGAAGGGCCTGCCACCATATCAATGCCGACGACCCCGAACACCCGACGCTTGGCCGCAGCCACATAGGCATTGCCTGGCCCGACAATCTTGTCTACCTGTGGCACGGTTTCAGTGCCATATGCTAGCGCCCCCACGGCTTGTGCACCGCCAATACAGAACACGCGATCAACGCCACAGACCGCTGCCGCAGCCAGCACCAATGAATTTTTCTCGCCATTCGGCGTAGGCACAACCATCACCAACTCTTGCACACCCGCCACCTTGGCAGGGATCGCATTCATCAGCACAGAAGAGGGATAAGCCGCCTTACCGCCAGGCACATACAAGCCCACGCGATCCAGCGCCGTCACCTGTTGACCAAGCAAGGTGCCATCAGCCTCGGTATATTGCCAGGACTGCATGACCTGCTTTTCGTGATAGCTACGCACCCGGTCAGCTGCTGCCTGCAAAGCCTCGCGCTGTGCCGCCGGCAGGCTGGTTAAGGCCGCTTGCAACTCCGCTTGAGGAATTTCCAATGCAGCCAGACTGGAGGCATTGGTTTTATCAAAGCGGTTGGTATATTCAAGCACAGCTGCATCGCCGCGTGCCTTCACATCCTTGAGAATGTTGGCGACCACCAGGTCTATGCTGTCATCTTGCGCGGTCTCAAAAGCCAGCAATGCCTTCAATTCGGCATCAAAGCCCTGATCCTGTGTATTTAAGCGTTTAATCTTCATCATTTTCTAAACATTAATCTTTGCGGACAGCGCCCGCAAAGCTATCAATAATCGGCTGCAACAAAGGCCGATTCACTTTGTAAGAGGCCTGATTGACCACCAGCCGTGAGCTGATGGCGCCAATCTCTTCTACTGCTTTGAGCTTGTTGGCGCGTAAAGTTCCACCGGTGCTGACCAAATCCACAATCGCATCGGCCAAGCCGACCAACGGGCCCAATTCCATCGAGCCATAAAGCTTGATCAAATCCACATGCATGCCTTTGGCGGCAAAATGCTCGCGTGCAGTTTTCACATACTTGGTCACCACCTTGAGGCGCGCGCCCTGACGGATGCTGGCTTCATAATCGAAGTCATCACGCACCGCCACCATCATTTTGCAGCGCGCAATATTCAAGTCCAGCGGTTGATACAGGCCTTCTCCACCATGCTCATCCAGGACATCCTTACCGGCAATACCAATATCTGCTGCACCATATTGCACATAAGTGGGCACATCGGTCGCACGGACGATCACCAACCGGACATCCTCACGGTTGGTAGGCAAAATCAGTTTGCGTGAGGACTCAGGGTCTTCTAATGCCTGAATCCCTGCTGCGGCCAACAAGGGCGTGGTTTCCTCAAAAATACGCCCCTTGCTGAGTGCGATAGTAATCATGATTAATTCGATCTGCGCACTTTGGCGCCCAGTTGATTCAATTTTTCTTCGAGTTTTTCGTAGCCGCGGTCCAGATGGTAAATACGATCTATCACGGTTTCCCCCTCAGCGACCAGGCCAGCCAGAACCAAGCCGGCAGATGCACGCAAATCGGTGGCCATCACATTTGCGCCTTCCAGTACGGAGACACCTTTCACCAAGGCAGTATTGCCCTGCACATCAATATTGGCACCCATGCGCTGCAACTCTTGCACATGCATAAAGCGGTTTTCAAAAATGGTTTCAATCACCGTAGATACGCCCTCTGCCACCGTATTCATGGCCATGAACTGCGCCTGCATATCGGTAGGAAAGGCAGGATGCGGCGCCGTACGCACATTGACGGCTTTGAGTTTGCCATCACTTTTGACCGTAATACTGTTCGCATCATGACTGATTTGGGCGCCAGCTTCACGCAGTTTTTCGATCACCGCCTCCAGCAAATCAGGACGTGCGTTTTTCAAGGTCACTTCACCACCGGTCATGGCAGCGGCTACCATATAGGTGCCGGCTTCAATACGATCACACACAATATGATGCTGTGCGCCAAGCAAACGCTCCACCCCTTCGATGGTAATCGTGTCTGTGCCAGCGCCTTTAATGTTGGCACCCATTTTATTCAGGCACTCGGCCAGATCAACCACCTCAGGTTCTTTGGCGGCGTTTTCCAGCACTGTCGTGCCCTGCGCCAGCGCAGCGGCCATCATGAGGTTTTCTGTGCCGGTGACAGTCACCAGATCCATATAATACTTAGCGCCTTGCAGGCGGCGGTTAGGCAAGTGCAAGGTGCTGGCCTGGATGTAGCCATGCGTGATGTGCATGGCAGCCCCCATGGCTTGCAGCCCTTTGATATGCAAATCGACCGGACGCGAACCAATGGCGCATCCGCCGGGCAAAGACACGCGGGCAGTGCCAAAACGGGCCAGTAATGGCCCCAGTACCAGAATCGAGGCACGCATGGTTTTTACCATGTCATAGGTGGCTTCAAACGAGGCGACATCGCTGGCATCCAGTATGACCTGATCCGCCTGTTTGCTGACCTTGACGCCCATGGTGTCCAGCAGCTTCAGCGTAGACGCCACATCACGTAATTCAGGCACCCCCGTGAGCGTAAAAGGCGTTTCCGCCAGCAAGCCAGCGCACAAAATTGGCAACGCGGCATTCTTGGCGCCAGACACGACGACTTCGCCGTGCAAAGGCACGCCACCTTCAATAATCAGTTTATCCAAAATTACGCTTTCGCCAACAGTTCTTGCAATTCACCACTCTGGTACATGCTGCGCATAATGTCGGCACCACCGATAAACTCCCCGCCTACATACAGTTGCGGAATAGTCGGCCAGTTAGCAAATTGTTTGATGCCTTCACGCACCTCCATGTCTTGCAACACGTCTACCGCAACAAACTCGGCACCACAGGCGTTGAGGATTTGCGCAGCCACGCTTGAAAAACCGCATTGCGGAAACTTGGGGCTACCTTTCATATACAGCACCACCTTGTTGCTGGTCACTGTCTCTTTGATTTTTGCTTGTACATCCATGATTAATCACTCCATCGTGTTAAGAACGCTTCAGGTCTGCAGTTGCTGCCATTGCGTCGGGGTATAGGTTTGCATAGACAGCGCATGGATTTCAGCGCGCATCCGGTCTCCCAGTGCGGCATAGACAAGCTGGTGCTGCTGCACCATGCGTTTACCTTCAAATGCCGGACTGACTATCACCGCATCAAAATGCGTGCCGTCATCGCCATTGACTTTCAGGTAATCGCACTCCAACCCGTTGCGGATATAAGCCTCTAATTGCGCTGCTGTTAACACAAAACCTCTCTTGTTCTACAAAATACAGTTGAATCTAGCCAGGGGTCTGGCCAGCTAACTGCGTAATTTATAACCGGATTTTAACATCTTTAGGCATAGCCACGCCAATCCGAGCAAGAAGCTAGCCACCACTGCCAGACTCAGCCATGGCGACACGTCTCCCTGCCCGAAGAAGCCATAACGAAAACCGTCTATCATGTAAAAAAATGGATTCAATTGCGAGACCGCCTGCCAGAAAGGGGGGAGCGAGTGAATCGAATAGAAAACACCGGATAAAAACGTCAGCGGCATGATGACAAAGTTTTGAAAAGCGGCCATCTGGTCGAACTTGTCCGCCCAGATACCGGCAATCACACCAAACGTGCCCAGCAATGCGCTACCACAAAGGGCGAACGTGATAATCCACCCGGGATGCACTGTTGGTACCGACACAAAACACAAGGCAACCAGATAAATACTCAACCCAACCACTAAACCACGGATCATGGATGCCGCCAGAAAAGCGATAAAAAACTCCATGGTCGTCAGCGGCGTAAGCAGCAGAAAGACAATGTTACCCATCACTTTAGACTGGATCAGGCTCGATGAGCTATTGGCAAAGGCATTCTGCAACAAGGACATCATCATCAGACCGGGCACCAGAAACGCGGTATAACTGACCTGATCGTAGACTTTGACGTGGGACTCCAGCACATGCGAAAAAATCAGCAGGTATAACAATGCCGTCAGAATGGGCGAAGCAATGGTTTGAAATGCCACGCGCCAAAAACGCAACAGCTCTTTTTTAAACAGCGTATAAACACCGCGCCGCTGCGGGCTGATTTTGTCATCCAGCCAAAAAAATGGATTCAGCCACTTCATGCCAGCACTCCTTGCTGATTCCCCACCAGGTTAAGAAAGACATCTTCCAGATCCGCCTCCTGCAGTTGCATGTCCAGCACATTCACGCCCGCCTGACGCAACGCAGTCAGCACCGTTTCCACCTGCGTTAACTCCGTGATCGCCAGGACGACCTCCTCCCCGTTTTGCTGCTTGAGTAGCGGCTGTAACACGGCAGGCAAGGCCGCCGACAAGCGTAACGACAACTGCTTTGCGGCATGGCTCTTGAGCAAAGCGCGCGTGCTGTCTAGCGCCACAACGCGGCCTTGCTTCATCATTGCCACGCGCTGACACAAAGCCTCAGCCTCTTCGAGATAATGCGTGGTCAAAATAATCGTATGCCCTTGCTGATTCAGTGTTTGAATAAAGGCCCACAGCATTTGCCGCAATTCGACATCCACCCCCGCGGTTGGCTCATCGAGCACGATGACGGGGGGCTTGTGCGCCAACGCCTGCGCAATCAGGGCCCGACGCTTCATGCCGCCTGACAGTTTTCGCATATTGGTATAGGCTTTGTCAGTGAGCCCCAGCCCTTCGATAATCTCATCGACCCAGACATCATTCTCGGGGCCATGCCCGAAATAACCAGCCTGGAAACGCAGCATTTCACGCACATTGAAAAACGGATCAAATACCAGCTCTTGCGGCACCACGCCCAATGCCTGACGCGCACGCTGATAATCAGACTGCACATCGTGCCCCATGATGCGGATGCTGCCGCTCGTGGGTTGCAACAAGCCCGCCATCAAATTGATCAGCGTGGATTTACCTGCCCCGTTAGGGCCAAGTAAGGCAAAAAACTCGCCTTGCTCAATCTGCAAATCCACGCCCCTCAGGGCTTCAAACTGACCAAACCGTTTGGTAATTCCTGTGATTTCTATGGCAGCGGCCACGTCTATCCTTTCGCTATCCCAAAAAAAACGAAACCCCACCTCGTCCGAGCTGGGGCTGTTCGATTTTGTGAGTGGTTAATTCAACAAGAATCCATCGACACCGTATAGCTGCATTAAACTTCGCAGATTGTCTGGCACCCCGACGACTGACATGTTACCTGGGTGCGTGTAGTCATGATTAAGTCTGCGCTGTATCTCAAGAATCATACTGATCGCCACCGTATCCACCTCTTTCACCCCTGAAAAGTCCAGGGTCAGTGGCGAGGCCAGCTGCAATTTTTGCAAGTCAGCTAAAGTTTCGCTGACATTGGCAATCAGCAAATCACCTTTAAAGTGCAAACTATTTTGTTGTTGCGTCAGTTGAGCCACCCGTTTCTCCCGATTTTTTCAGACCACACAGTTATTTACCTGTGGCTGCCTTGTTCTTGTCCGCCAGTTTTTTCGTCAGGCTATCCAGCCCATTTTGGCGAATTTCTTGAGCAAACTGGCTACGGTAGTTAGTGACCAGACTCACACCTTCAATGACAATATCAAACACTTTCCAGTCGTCGCCTTTTTTACCCAACGTGTAATCAACGGCAATCGGATCGCCACCAGGCTGCTGTATCGCCGTTTTGACCGTTGCTGTATCCGCCCCGGACTCCATGCGGAAAGGCTTGTATTCAATTACCTGATTTTTATATTTAGACAATGCAGTAGCATAAGTGCGTAACAGCAGCGTCTTGAACTCAGCCTGGAAAGCTGTTTTCTGATCTGGGCTCGCATTGGTCCAGTTTTTACCTAACACCAGACGTGACACTTTCTCAAAATCAAAGTTTGGCAGTATCTTTTCTTCTGCCAGACTGAAAATCTTTTGCTGGTTGCCCGCTTGAATATCCTTATCGCTTTTGATGACTTCAATCACATCGTCGGCGGTCTTTTTCACCAGTTGATCGGGTGCCATTGCTGCCATTGCTACACCACTGACCAACCATATGGCTGCTGCCATCCACCACTTTTTCATCGCTATCCCTTTATATCGTTTGAGTTATTTGCCCACTTTATCAAGCGGGCTGGCATCTAACGCATCAACTGTACTTTCGGTTGATGCAGCTGCCGTTTTATTTCCATTGTCGTTACTTTCTGTCGCCTTGCTATACAAGAACTGACTAATCAGTTTTTCCAGCACAACCGCATCCTGGGTCTGTGTGATCTTGTCCCCATTTTTGAGGTTGATCTCGTCACCACCGGCTTCGAGCCCAACGTATTGCTCACCCAGCAAGCCTGCAGTGTAAATGTTGGCGAACGTATCTTTGGGGAATGCATAACGGGAATCAATATTGAGACTCACGACGGCCTCATAAGTTTTAGGATCAAACACAATATCATTGACGCGACCGACAACCACCCCTGCGCTTTTCACAGGGGCGCGAGGTTTGAGGCCGCCAATATTCTCAAAGTTCGCCGTCACGGTATAGGTCTGGCCGATATTGCTGGTGGTGAGATTGCCCACTTTCATGGCCAAGCCCAATAAAGCGGCCAATCCTAATGCCACAAAGATCCCTACCCATAAATCAATTGTTGTTCTTTCCATTGCTGCTCCCGCAAATATCTCGTACGTTGTCCTGCTAAACCGCGATCATGAACGAGGTTAATATAAAATCCAGCCCCAATACCGCCAGTGACGAACTCACCACTGTGCGTGTTGTGGCCCGGCTGACCCCCTCAGCGGTCGGCGGTGCATCATAGCCCTCAAACAAGGCAATCATGGTACAAGCCACGCCAAACACCAGGCTCTTCAACACGCCATTCAGGATGTCATACTGCCAGTCCACATTGGCTTGCATCTGTGACCAGAATGCGCCAGCGTCAACGCCAATCAAAGGCACTGCCACCAAATAGCCGCCCAAAATACCCACCATCGAGAACAAGGCCGCCAATATCGGCATGGCAATCACCCCCGCCCAGAAACGCGGGGCAATGACGCGTGCGATGGGACTGACCGCCATCATTTCCATGGCAGAAAGCTGCTCTGTCGCCTTCATCAACCCGATTTCAGCAGTAATGGCGGTACCGGCACGTCCGGCAAATAACAAGGCCGTAACCACCGGCCCCAACTCGCGCACCAGGGCCAACGAAACCAATACGCCAATCGCTTCCGACGAGCCGTATTTTTGCAACGTGTTATAGCCCTGTAAGGCCAGCACCATGCCGACGAAAAACGCGGAGACCAGAATAATGATCAGCGAGAGGACGCCAGTAAAATAAACTTCGCGGATCGTGAGCCGAAAGCGGCGAAAACTCTCGCCGGAGGAAATCAGCGTTAACCACAACAAGCGACCACCCGCTCCCAGACGCCAGATTTTATTGATAAAGCCCGCCCCCAGCTTGGTCAGCAGCCGCTTGATTTTATGCACAATCATTAACGCGCCCCTCTTAACAAACTGGCATGATATTCAGGCGCCGCATAATGGAAAGGAACCGGACCGTCTTTTTCACCATGCACAAATTGATGGATAAACGGCAACTCGGACTGACGCAGCTCATCGGGCGTGCCCTCGGCAGCGACAATGCCGTCGGCGACGAAATAGACGTAGTCAGCAAACTGGAACGTCTCTTCAACATCATGCGTGACGATGATAGAAGTTGCCCCCAGCACGTCATTCAGACTGCGAATGAGGTCGCAAATAACGGCCATGGAAATCGGATCCAGTCCGGCAAATGGCTCGTCATACATGATAATGCTGGGATCCAGGGCAATTGCGCGCGCCAGTGCAACACGTCTGGCCATACCGCCTGACAGCTCTGTAGGCATCAGGGCATGCGCACCCCGCAAACCAACGGCATTCAACTTCATCAGCACCAGGTCACGAATCATGCTTTCGGGCAAGCTGGTATGCTCGCGCATCGGAAACGCAACATTTTCATACACGGATAAATCGGTGAACAAGGCACCATGTTGAAACAACATGCCCATTTTTCGGCGCAGTCGGTAAATGCCTTCACGATCTTGCTCATGAACGACCTCACCAACCACTTTGACTTGCCCCTTGGTCGGCTTTAACTGCCCACCGATCAAACGCAACAATGTGGTTTTACCGCTGCCACTGCCGCCCATGATGGCAACCACCTTACCTTTGGGAAACGTCATGTTGATGCCTTTATGCAACAATCGGCCTTTGTAGCCGAAAGACAGGTCTTGAATTTCTACAATTGCGTTCGCCATAGGAAGTGGGAGTTGTAAATCGGCTCTTATTCTAAAACAGATTCAAATTGAAAAGATGTATGTAAACCTCATAATACAAAAAGCCTGAAAAACCAGGCTTTTTGTATCAGCAATCTGTTGTATTCTACACTAAAAACTCATGCACACTAAGTAGGCCGTGCCGGGTAGCGGTGTGGCAACGCCGGCACTAGGTGTGCCATTTAGGACAACACGCATGGCGCCAGTATTGCCTACACCGTCATCCAGCATGGTATCCAATTGCGCCGCATAACGTCCTAAAATCGCATCGGAACACATGGCGTGCGCACTGCTAAACGCGCCTGCGGTGACCGCTGTCAAAGCTGTCACGTTGCTGACACCCAACTGCCCGCCTTCGCTATTACGTGGCACATACTGCGTACTGGTGGGGTCGGTTGATCCGGTAGCCAAGCCCGCCAATCGCAGGTGTTGCCAGATTAAAAATGATTCATCCGTATCCGTGTTTGAATTCCAAGCACCCTGAATCAAGCCATTTTGTGTTTGCCCGTTCGTAGTCGCATTGGTGCCGTTGACATGGATATCCGCCGCATGATCATCCCCGGGCAAGACGCGAAAACGGTCTTGATAGCCATAAAAATAAGTGGGGATATTTCTAAAGTCACTGGCGAGACTTTTCACCTTGGCGTTGGCAATCAATTCTTGCCCGCGCATCACCCCGGCCAATAGCAACCCGGCGATCACCAGCACAATCGCCAATTCAATCAAAGTAAACCCTTGTTGTGTTTTCATGTTAAATCCTCCTGATAGCTTAAACCTGTTGTTAAAAGCATGACCCAAGACGCATCTGCACCGATGCTATGAATAGACCGGCACAGCAACAACTTTAACATTAATTAAATATATTTAACAAATAAAACACCAGGAATCTAGCAAAAAGACCAAAGAAAACGGGCAGATGTGTAAACATCTGCCCGTTGAAATGGCTACTTAAAATTAAAGCGTACCGTAAGAATGCAGCCCGCTTAAAAACATATTCACGCCCAAAAATGCAAACGTTGTCACCAGTAGCCCCACCAGCGCCCACCAAGCCAACATGCTGCCGCGCAAGCCCTTCATGAGACGCAAATGCAGCCAGGCCGCATAATTTAGCCAGACAATCAGTGCCCAGGTTTCTTTAGGGTCCCATGACCAGTAGCCTCCCCAAGCCTCTGCGGCCCACATTGCCCCTAAAATCGTTGCAATCGTGAAAAATGCAAAACCGACCGCAATCGCTTTATACATCAGATCATCCAGCACATGCGGCGCGGGCAAGCGACTCGCCAGAATGCCCCGCTTTGCCAGCAGGTAAGCCCCGGCAACCATCGCCGCCAGCGAGAAGGCGCCATAGCCAATAAAATTGGCGGGCACATGAATTTTCATCCAGTAACTTTGCAAGGCAGGCACCAATGGCTGAATCTCGTTGGCATGACGATCGAAGGTATACCAGAGAATAAAGCCCACCGCGGCATTGATCACCACCAGCACAAAACCACCCAATTGGCGCGTTTTAAACAATTGCTCATAGTGCAAATACAACAAAGCCGTGATCAGGCAAAACAGGATAAACACTTCGTATAAATTGCTGATCGGAATATGGCCGATATCGGGTGCAATCAGGTAGGACTCATACCAGCGCACCATCAGGCCGACAAACCCAAACAAGGTCGCCGTCCATGTCAGGGCCGAGGCCACTTTGGCGGTGAACTCTGATTTTTGGAACATGGCCAGCCAATAGGTCAGCATAGCCAATACAAACAGCACATTCATCCACATGATGGCAGACTGGCTGGCCAACAGAAACTTGAGCAAGAAGCGTTGACCACCCTGACTCAAGTCGCCCTGATAAACGTAGACGCCAATCAGGCTCAGCACAGCCACACCCAAGACCAGGCGGGCAATGGCTGACCAGCGCCAGCCCAAATAACTAAATACCGCGACTGCCCCAAACAGAAAGCTGACCTCGTAAATATCCATGAAGCCTGCATAGCGCTGATACGAAAACACCGCACCCGCCAGCAACAGAATGGCATAGACCCAATCAAACTTGCTTAACGACTGCCAGAAGGATACTGGCTTGGATAACGTTGACGTATTCATCTTATTCCCCGATTCAATAACGCATTATGCTGAAGGTGCTTGCAACAGCGTTGAAAGTTGCTGGCGCGCACGCGCAAAATCCTGATCCAAGTCCATATTTTTACGGTTAGACGACATGGCCACCAGGACTTCGTGCTGTGCAGGTTTGATCAATAACCACAAGCGACGTTCCTTAATATAGAACATGGCAAAAATACCCAGTACCAACATCACCGAACCCAGATATACCCAATTCTGCCCAGGCGAGCGCGTCAGTTGGAAACCACTGGCTTGTTTCAGCGTGTAATTCTTGAGCTGAAAATAATACGGTGTGCCATAAAAGAATAAGTCATTCATGGCATTCAGGCTATCCTGTATAAAGATGGCGCTGGTCTGATCCTCTGCGATAGGCTGCAAGTGACGTTGTGCACGGCTCATTTGATATGCCTGCATCGCTGCACGGTTCAACAATTTGAGATAAGTTTGTGCCGCTTGCTCGCGCTGGTCTTTGGGCACAGCGCTTTCAATAATGCGCGACAACTCACTGTAGCCGCCACGCTTGAAGGTCATTAGCAATTGCTGCAAGCTTTGCTCAAACTGCGCTCGTAATGTGGGGTTATTACCTGGCATTTGCGCGGCCACCTGCTGCGCGATCGCCTGAATCGACTTGTCATCGCGCAAGGTTTGGCGCAATCGCATAAAACCGGTGATTTCCATGTCGTCATCTGCGGGAATGCGCAAGTACTTGAAGTCCTCCTGCACGGTCTCACGCATGCCAGAGACGAAATAAGCGCGGCCATCCAGTATCAGAGGCTGCATGTAATTGACATACTCACGTGCCTGGCCACTGGCATTGCGCAATTTGAACGTGGTGTTTGGACCCACATTGTGCGGCTTACCTTTACCATCCGCCGACAGATTCAGGATATTAAACTGGCGAAACTCGTTGAATTCGACTGTCAGCTTTTGCGCGCCGTCACCGAGTGAGCCTTTTTGCAAGATCACGCCATCCACATCAAATCCATCCTGCTGATTAGCGGCCAAATCCCAGAGTTTGAATTTGAGCTGTGAGCCACCATCCTGAAAGTCAGATTGATAAATCGCAATCCCTTTGTAAATAAAAGGATGATTCACTCTGACCGTCGCCTCAATCGGTTGCTTCAGGTCTGAATCAGTGATGAGGATATCGCTTTCAAACGATTTCGGCATCCCGGTCGGGTAATGCTCGATACGGAAGTCCTTGAGCATGACCGTAAAAGGTAATTCTTGGACCAGATAGCCATCACGCACCCGCAAGAAAGACACGTTATCCCGTTCGCCTTCCGGCAAGGTCATATTGGCGCGGAATGAAAGGTTGCCCACCCCCAGCCGACTCTCAGGCGGCACCTGGCGTGAAGGAATATCGCGCGTCTCAACCTTTTTATAACCCAGCAATTCCTGAATCTTGAACGGCAAATTGCCATCGAGCAGGCCACCAAAACAAATCACCACAATCGCGGCATGCGTAAAGATATAGCCCAAGCGCTGATGCGTCCCCAATTTGGCCGCAATCAGCACATCGCCATTTCTTTGTGGCGTCGCCTTGAACGTGTAACGCTCTGCCGTCAACCAGGCGGACAACTGTGACTGTAAGGCGGTTGCTGCCGAAGCCGTCGTCAGGCTGGCCTGATGCTCAAATAAACGTAAGGACTTTTCAGTCGCATGCTCTTTATAGGTTTTCCATTCCTTGAGCATGAGCGGTGTATTCCGCAGCACGCACAAGGTAGTTGAAATCACCAAAAACAGTAAAATCACCAAAAACCACGCCGCATGATAGACATCCAGCAACCCCAGCAATTCGAACAATTCAAACCAGAATTGACCGAACTTGACGATGTAATTGGTATAGGGCTCATTCTGCTTGAGTACGGTACCAATAATCGACGCAACGCCCAACAGCGTTAACAAGCTCACGGCAAAACGCATGGAACTCAGTAACTCATAAACACGCAGGGAAAATGAAGCTGGAGATTTCAAATCGTTCTCGTCAAAAGATGGATAAGTTTGGTTGCTGGTCAGTCACGGTCTTAACGCAAGGCCCGCTGTTGTGGACGACACAAAACTGCAAAGGTTGCATACGGCTACAGTAAAAAAGGTGGCCAAAGCCACCTTTTTCGAGCAGTCAAAAATTAACGCAAGCCTTGGATATAGTCTGCAACAGCCTGCATCTCGGCATCGCTCATTTTACCGGCGATGGTCATCATCATTGGTGCATTGGCGCGCTCACCAGTGCGGAAAGTACGCAGTTGCTGCAAGGTGTAATCTGCATGCTGCCCGGCCAAGCGCGGAAACTGCTTGGGCAATCCGGCACCCGTCGCGCCATGGCAAGCTGCACAGGCAGGCACTTGCGTTGCAGCAATCCCGCCGCGATAGATCTTCTCACCCAGTGAGCCTTTACCATTGCTTTTCGCCTTGTTCAGCTTGATGCTTTGGGAAGAAAAGTATTTTGCCAGGCCTTCCATGTCTTCCTGGCTTAAGGCACCGGCCATGCCGGACATCACTGCGTTGGCACGCGTGCCTTCTTTAAAGTTAGTCAACTGCTTGACCAGATACTCAGGATGCTGACCCGCCAACTTGGGGTTGGTCGTAATCACACTGTTACCATCTGCGCCATGACAAGCCGCACAGACGTTCTGCACGATTTTCTCAGGGCCATTGACCGCCGCCGCCGCCGCAGGGGCCGCTTCCTCAGCAAAAACAGGCTGCAAGCCAGTTGCCAGCAATAAAAACAATCCCGCTTTAAAACTCTTTAACATATCTGAATGCCCCAACGTTTTTATTCTGCAGCATTTTATCAAACAAAGCCTGTTCGTGATAGCATGCAAGCCTGAATAGTCCACAAATCTTGAGTCAGCTCAACGCCATCATGCCTGTTTTCCAAAATGCCAGCTTTCACCTCTCTGCACACCACCTGCGGGACTTGCCCCCAGCCAGTGGCATTGAAGTAGCATTTGCCGGCCGGTCTAACGCCGGAAAATCGAGCGCGCTGAACACTTTGGCCAACCACAACCGGCTCGCGTTTGTGAGCAAGCAACCAGGCCGCACACAGCTGATTAACTTTTTCACCCTGGGCGATGACAAGCACCTGGTTGACCTGCCTGGCTACGGTTACGCCAAGGTGCCTGAAGCCATGCGCATGCATTGGCAAAACGTGCTGTCCCGCTACCTGAGCGAACGCAGCAGCCTGGCCGGCCTGGTACTGGTCATGGATAGCCGTCACCCACTCACACCACTAGACCGGCAAATGCTGGACTGGTTCTGTCCCAGCGGCAAACCGGTGCACGTACTGCTGACTAAAAGCGACAAATTGTCGCGCAGCGAATCTACCATCACCTTAGGTAAAGTCCGCAAAGAGCTCCAAGCCAACTGGGGAAATGCCATCTCCGTGCAACTCTTTTCCAGCCTGAAAAAGCAAGGGGTTGATGAAGCAGAAAAAGTGCTGGGCGAATGGTTCTTCGGTGGTGACACCCAAACGGAAGCGGTGGCGCCAGCCAGCGAATAAAAAAGGCAGACGCACAGTCTGCCTTTTTAGTGGACCTTAAACGCGCCTGAACACCAAATCCCACACCCCGTGTCCCAACTTGAGACCCCGGTTTTCAAACTTGGTGAGCGGACGGTAGGCCGGTTTCTCGGCATAATCTGCCGCAGTATTCTGCAACTGTGGCTCTGCGCGCAATACCTCAAGTACCCACTCGGCATACTCCTGCCAGTCAGTCGCCACATGAATGTAAGCGCCCGCTTTCAATTTTGAGCACAACAGTTTTACAAACTCAGCCTGGATCAATCGACGTTTGTGATGACGTTTTTTGTGCCAGGGATCGGGAAAGAAAATGTGTACGCCATCCAGCGAACCGTCTGCCAACATCTGCTGTAACACCTCAACCGCATCATGCTGAATAATACGGATATTCTGGATATCCCCCTCCTGCATCAACTTGAGCAGACTCCCCACGCCTGGGGTATGCACCTCGACTGCCAGAAAGTCATAGTCAGGCAAGGTTTGTGCAATCTTTGCCGTCGCATCCCCCATGCCAAAGCCGATCTCAAGGATTTTTTTGCTCTCGCTACGCCCGAATGCCTGATTCAGATCGAGCGGCTGCGCTGCATACTCGATCCCGAATTGCGGCCAGGCCGTTTGTAATGCGCGCTCCTGGCCCTTGGTCAAGCGGCCCTGACGCAGCACAAAACTGCGGATACGGCGTTGATAAGGCGCTTCGTCAATCGGGAGGGTTTGGTCTAATTCACTCATGGGGCGCATTATACTTGAGAGGCATGCTTTTGATTTTGTGATTTTTACGGTCTGTGCTTTCAGCTTCATTGCAACCAGTCGCGAGTACAACAATGTGTCAATCAAGGTTGCGTGCACTCAAGCGCAAACATGGCTGATTCAAGCATACACGGCCGCCATCAACCAGCCCAAACTTAAAGCTGATGACGCTTATCCCCTTGCAAAAAGCCCAGCAATGGCAATGAGATCCCTTTACTCAAAGCCAATACCTTGAATAATTCGCCCATCTCCGCCGGTGACAACAGCTTTTGCACCGTAGCCACCTGCGGCAAATAATGGGCACTGTCTTCGGGATTGATCTGCTGTAGCAATTGCAGAATGCCGCAATTGATCAAAAACTGGGCTTGATTGGTGTATCCCGCGCAATCGAGTCCATGTGCCAATGCCGTTTCGGCCATGGCGGTAAAATCGACGTGGGCGGTGATGTCTTGCAAGCCGGGATACCGCAACGGATCATCATGCGCATAGTGCTGATAATGACACATCAGCGTGCCCTGGTTGCGCTGCGGGTGATAGTACTCGCGGGCACTGAAGCCGTAATCAGGCAGCAAGATCAATCCTTGCTGCAACATCGCGGCGAGACTGGCGATCAATCCTTGTGCCGCAGGATTAACTTCGGTGAGATATCCTTCTGGCAACTGAGCGGCGTCGATGTGTGCGACGCCTGCCTCATTTTGCAAAGGGCGCGTTTGCCATACAAACCCATGTTCATAGCCAACCCCGCGCTCTAGCCAGCGGCCGCCATGCCACTCCACCAGCTGTACCGGGATCGCATCCAGCACTTCATTGCCAATCACC
Organism: Methylophilus sp. DW102; assembly: GCF_037076555.1. Classification (NCBI taxonomy): domain Bacteria; kingdom Pseudomonadati; phylum Pseudomonadota; class Betaproteobacteria; order Nitrosomonadales; family Methylophilaceae; genus Methylophilus; species Methylophilus sp. DW102. The sequence continues at coordinate 2,642,780 of NZ_AP029023.1, forward strand.
ACGCCCGTGAATTGTTCAGGCAAACGATCCAGCCATTGCACCCGTGCATAAAGCTCGGCTGGCAAGCCTGCCTGCAAGCTTTCTTGCTGGCGCATCCGTAAGTTGGCACTTACCTCAAGGATAGAGTAGTGTGGGAGTAGCTGGTGCTGGGTATGCAGCGCTTGCAGCAAGCCTTGCGCCAATCTGCCGGTGCCTGCGCCTAGCTCCAAAATAGCCCCCCCGGTTTCTAACAGCACAGGGGCGAGCTGGTTGGCGATGGCCTGCGCAAAGAGAGGCGAAATTTGGGGAGCAGTCACAAAATCGCCGCCTATACCGAACTTATTGCCGCCGCCGCTGTAATATCCGAGGTGTGGCGTATACAAGGCTTGCTGCATGTAATCCGCAAAGGAAATCCAGCCGCCTTGTTGCTCAATATGCGCTTTGATCTGTTGGTGCAGGGCGTCGCTGTGCGCCTGCATCAGCGCATCCGGCACAGGCAAGCGGGAAGAAGTGGGTTGAACAGTCATTCAATCATTATAATGTGAGCCGTTTAGAAAAGAGTACAACGTGAAATTCAGCCCTAACAATAAAGTAGTATTGATTACTGGCGGTGCCAAGCGGGTAGGCGCAGCCATCACCCGCGCCTTGCACCAGCAAGGGGCCAATGTGATGTTGCACTACCACACCAGTCAGCAAGAAGCCGAAACACTGCAAGCAGAGCTCAACCAGACGCGTGCCGACAGTGTAGCGATCATGCAGGCCAACCTACTGCAAACGGCAGATTTACCCAAACTGATCCAAGCCACCTTGCAACAATTCGGCCGACTCGATGCACTGGTCAACAACGCTTCCAGCTATTATGCGACACCCCTCGGTGGCATTAGCGAAGCACAATGGGATGAACTCACCGGCAGCAACCTTAAAGCACCCTTATTTTTAAGCCAGGCCGCCGCCGATGCCCTGTTCGCCAGCCAGGGATGCATCGTCAACATCACGGACATGCACATAGAGCGCCCCAAAAAGCATTACATCATTTACAGTGCCGCAAAAGCCGGCCTGGTCAACCTGACCAAATCGCTGGCGCAGGAGTTGGCGCCTAATGTACGCGTCAATGCGGTTGCACCAGGGCCAGTGTTGTGGCCAGAAGACAATCAGGAGTTTGATGAAACCTACCGGCAACAGGTCGTCAACCAGACCCTGCTTAAGCGCACAGGCGAACCGGATGACATTGCCAAGGCGGTCAAGTTTCTGGTGTATGACGCGCCGTTTATCACCGGCCATGTGCTGGCCGTGGATGGCGGCCGCCATTTAAGTATGTAACTCAGCGATGCGGATTAAAGAGCAGACCATCACTATCCATGCTGCTGCGCCCCCCAAACCCGAATTGGGGGCAGCCTGTAATGGCTGTGGTGTCTGTTGTGCGGCCGAGCCCTGCCCGGTGAGTCTGACCCTGCTCTTGCCGCATCAAACCCCGTGCCGCGCCCTGATCTGGAGTGAAGTTGAAAAACGTTATTTTTGCGGCATGGTCAGTGCGCCGGCGCAATTTTTAAGCTGGCTACCGACCAGGCTCAACCGTGCGGCCAGCCGATTATTCAGACGCTGGATTGCTGCAGATACGCGATGCGATGCAGATGTTACGCTGGAATAAACAAAATCACCTCAAATAATCAAACACTTACCATTTTTACGCCCGGCTTTCCGCTATAATGCGCGCCTATGAAGATCAAACATTACCCTGACGATGTCAGCCAGAATTTTTTAAAGCTGCGCAACCAGTTGATTAGTGCCACCGGTAAAGCCATTGGTGACTACAACATGATTGAGGAAGGCGATACCGTGCTGGTGTGCATGAGTGGCGGCAAAGACAGCCATGCCATGCTCATGATTCTGCTGGCGCTGCAAGAACGCGCGCCGATCAACTTCAAACTGATTGCGATGAATCTGGACCAGAAGCAGCCGGGCTTTCCAGCCGACATTCTGCCGGCCTACTTTGAAAAACTGGGTGTTGAATATCGCATCGTCGAGGCCGACACCTATTCCATCGTCAAGGAAAAAATCCCTGAGGGTAAAACCACTTGCAGCCTCTGTTCACGCCTGCGTCGAGGCATTATCTACACCACGGCACAGCAATTGGGTGCTAACAAGATTGCGCTGGGACACCATCGCGATGACATTGTGCAAACCTTGTTCTTAAACATGTTTTACGGGGCCAAGATGAAGGCGATGCCGCCCAAGCTGGCGACCAACCGTGGCGAATTCATGGTGATCCGCCCGCTGGCCTATTGTGCCGAGAAAGACATTGCCGCTTATGCACGCGGCATGCAGTTTCCGATTATTCCGTGTGATTTGTGCGGCAGCCAGGAAAACTTGCAGCGGCAAAAAGTGAAAGACATGCTTAACAACTGGGAGCGTGAACAACCCGGTCGCATCAATAATATTTTCCGTGCCATTGGTAATGTAGAGCCCTCACACTTGGCAGATTTTGACTTGTATGACTTCAAGCATTTGAGCCAGGCCAAAGAGGAGGATGAAGATCCCATGTTTGACCATGAGAAATTTTCGAGCAACGACATGGCACTGACCATTGCCACGCAAGACGAAAAACATATTGCCTTTGCACGCAAACCGTTTCCAGTTGCGGTGTCCACTGAAGAATAAAACAACTATTTGAGGATGGCAGGTGTATAAAACGGCACTTTCTTGTATGGAAGGTTGTCTAGCCGTTGCAACGCTTGCTATTATCTAGCCAACGCTTAAACAGACTACGCAATGTCCAAACTACTGATTGTAGAATCCCCTTCCAAAGCCAAAACCCTAAAAAAGTATTTGGGCGGCGACTTTGAAGTCTTGGCCTCTTACGGGCATGTACGAGACCTGATTCCAAAAAATGGCGCCGTCGATCCAACCCAGCAGTTTGCCATGAAGTACGGCATTATCGACCGCAACAGCAAGCATGTAGATGCGATTGCCAAAGCAGTCAAAAATGCAGACAGCATTTATCTGGCAACCGACCCGGATCGCGAAGGCGAGGCCATCTCCTGGCATATTGCCGAGATTCTGGCTGAGAAAAAGCTGATCAAGAACAAATTGCTCAAACGCGTTGAGTTTAACGAAATCACGCAAACCGCCGTCAAGTATGCGATTGATCATCCGCGCGACATTTCGATGGACCTGGTCAATGCGCAGCAGGCGCGCCGCGCGCTGGACTATCTGGTTGGCTTTAATTTATCGCCACTGCTATGGAAAAAGATCCGCCGCGGCCTCTCGGCTGGCCGCGTGCAGAGCCCTGCTTTGCGCCTGATTGTCGAACGCGAGCTCGAAATCGAAGCCTTTACCAGTCAGGAATACTGGAGCATCCATATGGGTGCGCTCAAGCATGCGCATGGTTTTGAAGCTAAGCTGGTGCAGCTCAATGGGGCAAAAGTCGAACAGTTCACCGTCATCAATCATGACCAGCAAGCCGATATCGTCGGCAAACTGCTGCTGGCATCTGCCGGCAAAACAACGGTCACCCGCGTTGAGAAAAAACAACGCAGCCGGAGTCCGGCCGCCCCCTTTACCACGTCAACCTTGCAACAAGAGGCCGTGCGCAAGCTGGGCTTTACCACCAGCCGCGCCATGCGTGTTGCACAACAACTGTATGAAGGGGTAGACGTGGGTAGCGGCACCGTCGGCTTGATTACCTACATGCGTACCGACTCGTTCAGTTTGGCCACCGAAGCCGTCATGCAAATCCGCGACTACGTGAAAAAGCATTTTGACGCAGACTACCTGCCTAAAGCGCCCATCATGTACAAAACCAAAGCGAAGAATGCTCAAGAGGCGCATGAGGCGATCCGCCCTACCGACATTACACGGACGCCAGCCAGTGTGCGTCAATATCTCAATGACGAGCAGTTCAAACTGTATGAAATGATCTGGAAGCGCACGCTGGCTTGTCAGATGACACAGGCCAAATATGACGCAGTCAGTGTTGATCTGGCCGTCGGCTCCGAAGCCAACCTGTTCCGGGCCAGTGGGCAAACGCTGGTCTTCCCTGGCTTTATTGCCGTCTATATGGAAGGCAAGGACGACGACAAAGACGACGAAGATGCCGAGGCCAAACTACCGCACCTGGAAACAGGCGAAGTGCTGAACGTAGAGCGTATTTATGGCGAGCAACATTTTACCGAGCCGCCGCCGCGTTACTCTGAGGCCAGCCTGGTCAAAGCACTGGAAGAATACGGTATTGGCCGCCCCTCGACGTATGCGAGCATTATTTCCACCTTGCAAGACCGCGAGTATGTGCTACTGGATAAGAAACGCTTTACCCCTACGGACGTAGGTCGTGTCGTCAACAAGTTTTTGACCGAGCACTTTACCCAGTATGTGGATTATGACTTTACCGCCAAACTCGAAAACGAGCTCGATGAAATTGCGGAGGGGAATTTAGACTGGGTGCCCGTCATGGACAAGTTCTGGCAAGGGTTTAACCAGCAGATTCAGGTCAAGGCCGATGTCGAACGTCCGGGCAATGAGCTCATCGATGAACAATGTCCCAAATGTGGCCGCCAGTTGCAGAAACAACTGAGCCGCTATGGTAGCTTTATTGGGTGTACCGGCTACAACGCCACCCCCAAATGTGACTACAAACGCAGCCTGGATGGTGAAACCAACGCCGCCGCCGAACCGGTCGTCATCGGACAGGATACGGAAACCCAAAAAGACATTTACCTGATGAACGGCCCTTATGGCCCCTATTTGCAGGTAGGTCAGCCTGTGGAAGGCGAAAAGAAAAAACCAAAACGCGTCAGCATCCCCAAAGAGATTCCCCTCAGCCAGATCAATATTGATACGGCGCACATGCTGCTCAGTCTGCCTCGGGACCTGGGCGCACACCCGGAAACCGGTAAAAAAATCGTCGCCAATATTGGCCGCTTTGGCCCCTACGTCAATCACGACGGCAAGTTCAAGTCCATCCCAAAAACTGAAAGCGTGTTCAGCATTACGCTGGAAGGCGCAGTCGCACTGTTGGCGGCTGCCGGGGGCCCGGCACCGCTGGCTGATTTGGGGGCGCACCCTTCAGGCGAGGGGCGTATTGAGGTATTCTCAGGACGTTATGGTCCTTATGTACAACATAGCGGGATCCGCGCCACACTGCCAAAGAGTGTGACGCCGGAAGAGTTAACCGTTGAGCAAGCGCTAGAGTTATTGGCCGAAAAGGCAGCGAAAGACGGCGGCACTAAAACTGGTAAAAAAACGACAGCTAAAAAAGCGCCTGCCAAAAAGACAACAACCAAGACAACCACCAGCAAACGCACAAAAAAAACCGAAGCAGAATAAATAAAGGGAGCTAAGCTCCCTTTATTTATTGTTGCTGCGATGGCGAGGACTAATGATTTGTCCATAAATGATCAATGTTGTCTACGCCCCAGGCTGCAGCGGACTCATTGCCTACAATCTCATCCATTCCCTTGGATAAATCTAATTCAACCACGGGAATACGCGTTTTGGATTTTGTGGAGAAAAACACCTTCACGACCGGCTTGAGTAAACTGTCAGGCGATTGCCTGACCACGACAGCCAAACGGCCAGACTTCAAAATTACCACAGTCCCCACAGGATAAATACCCAAACTCTTGACGAAAGCCTTAAAGATGACCGGATCAAAATGCCCGGCCCAACTGGCCATACGTTTGAGTGCCATACCTGGCTCCCAAGCCGGTTTATATGAACGGGTCGACGTAACGGCGTCATACACGTCACAAATAGCGCCCATCTTGGCAAAAATACTAATGCGGTCTCCAGACAGTCGCTTGGGATAGCCGCTTCCGTCCACTTTCTCATGATGATGCAAACAAACATCGAGCGTGACTTCATCGGCAACATTCGCTTTAAGCAACATCTCATAGCCCAACTGCGGATGCTGGCGGACGATATCAAACTCCTGATCAGAGAGTGCGCCAGGTTTATTCAAAATATCCAGCGGAATCGCAGCTTTGCCCATATCATGCATTAATCCGGCCAATCCGGCTTTACGGATCTCTGCATCAGAAAGCTTGAGCTCTTTTGCCAAGGCCGCCATCAGTGCGCATACCGCCACCGAGTGCATATACGTGTAATCATCTACCGTTTTTAGCCGTACAAGACTAATCAGCGCATGCGAATTACGCGTAACAGAGGCAGAAATTTCTTCCACGATGGGCATCACTGCTTCCGCCTCTATTGCTTTACCCAGGCGCAAATCCTGAAACATTGAGTTAATGGCTTTGCGCGAAGAAGCAATGATCTTAACCGCTTGCTCTCGCTCAGCCTCAATCGTGGTCGGGGTGTGTCTATTCGGATCAGGTGAGGCGGGCGGTGGGGACGGTGCCGGACCATCCAGCTCAAGCATGACCAGCTCCTTATCGGACAAGGCTGGCTGCGGAGGGGGCTCGGATAAGGTTTTTTTGGCCTTAGCAACATCCAGGCCTTGGCTGACATCAATCACCACTTCTTGGATGCGGCTGGCAAGAAGCTTCTGCAAGTCTTCCGGGTCCTTGAGCACAAACTTGCTGCGCCAAAATGGATGATCCATCCACGGCCCCTTGAGCTCATGAATGTACATGCCTAGGCGCACGTCCTTCACTTTAATTGTTTTAAGCATCCCGTTTACAACCCCCATACAACTGCTAACAATTTTACAATTGATTCAGGTCAAATAGCCATAAAAAAAGAGGGCAAATGCCCTCTTCAAAATTACTTTTACGTGAATGTTGTTTACAATCCTGCCGCCGCGCGCAGTGCTGCCGCCTTGTCGGTATTTTCCCAGCTGAACTCAGGTTCATCGCGGCCAAAGTGACCATATGCTGCTGTTTTGCTGTAAATGGGTCGCAACAGGTCCAGCATTTTGACAATGCCTTTGGGACGCAAGTCAAAATGCTCGCGCACCAATTGTGTCAGTCGTTCATCAGACACCTTGCCAGTGCCATAGGTCTCGACCATGATAGAGGTCGGTTGCGCCACGCCAATCGCATAGCTGACCTGCACCAGACACTTGTCAGCCAAGCCTGCCGCCACAATATTTTTGGCGACATAACGACCTGCATAAGCGGCTGAACGGTCAACCTTGGAAGGATCTTTGCCAGAGAACGCGCCACCACCATGGGGTGCAGCACCACCATAGGTATCCACAATAATTTTTCGGCCAGTCAGACCACAATCACCTTGCGGGCCGCCTATGACAAAACGACCGGTCGGATTGACCAGATACTTGATCTCGCCTTTGATCAATTCTGCGGGCAAAGTCGGTTTGATAATTTCTTCAATGACAGCTTCACGAATGGCTTCTAAAGTCATCTCAGGGGCATGCTGGGTAGACACCAGCACGGTGTCAATTTTATGCGGTTTGCCATCGACATACTGGATAGTGACTTGTGATTTGGCATCCGGACGCAGCCAAGGCAAGCGGCCATCTTTACGCAGTTGCGATTGACGCTCCATGACACGGTGGCTCAACCAGATGGGCAAAGGCATCAGTTGTGGCGTTTCGTTCACGGCATAGCCAAACATCAGACCCTGATCACCCGCGCCCTGATCCAGAGGATCATCATTGGCGTTATCGACGCCTTGCGCAATGTCCGGGGACTGTTTGTCATAAGCCACCAGTACCGCACAACCTTTGTAGTCAATGCCGTAATCGGTATTGTCGTAGCCGATACGCTTGACTGCATCCCGGGCCACTTTGATGTAATCAACATTGGCTGTGGTTGTAATCTCACCGGCCAACACAATCAGGCCGGTATTTGCCAGAGTTTCCGCCGCCACACGTGCTGTCGGATCTTGGGCAAGAATGGCATCGAGAATGCTGTCAGAAACTTGATCGGCCAGTTTGTCAGGATGACCTTCGGAAACGGATTCCGAGGTAAAAAGATATTCACTCATGTTTGACGCCTTGAAAAGTATAAAGTTAATAAAAGCAGCGGACTAAAGGCTAAAGCCCGCCACAAATCGTGGGATGGCTGATTCTACCCGAGTTTAAAAACAACTAGGAATAAATATAATGTCCATAGATGCCTTCAACGGCCCGATAAGGTATTATCTTGAGCTATGAAATTAAGATTCACCAAAATGCAGGGCGCCGGCAATGATTTTGTCGTCATTGATGCGACACGAGCACCCGTCAACCTCTCCCATGCCCAAATCCAGCACATCGCCAACCGCTATTTTGGCGTGGGTTGCGACCAGTTATTGATGGTCGAGTCGACGACCACGCCTGACGTGGACTTTCGTTACCGCATTTTTAATGCAGATGGTGGCGAAGTTGAGCAATGCGGCAATGGGGCCAGGTGTTTTGTGCGATTTGTCGTGGATAAAGGGCTCACAGACAAACACGAAATCAAGGTCGAAACCGCCAGTGGCGTGATTTCGCTCAAATTACAAGAAGACGGACAAGTCACCGTGGATATGGGCGCGCCTCGTTTTACACCCGCGCAGATCCCTTTTGAGGCTGAGCAACAAGCAACCACTTATGAATTGCCATTGGCGAGCGAAACCATCACAGTCAGCGCAGTATCCATGGGCAACCCGCATGCAGTCATGCTGGTAGACAATGTGCATACGGCTGAAGTCGCCAGCCTTGGTCCGCAAATAGAATCGCATCCTCAATTTCCGCAACGCGTGAATGCTGGTTTTATGCAGGTCCTGAACGAGCATGAGATCAATTTGCGTGTCTATGAACGCGGCAGTGGTGAAACGCTGGCTTGCGGCACTGGCGCCTGCGCGGCAGCCGTCAGTGGCATCCAACTGGGTACACTACAAAGCCCGATCAAAGTCCATACCCGTGGCGGCATCCTCACTATCCAATGGGCAGGCGGAGAGTCGCCCGTCTTGATGACCGGGCCGGCAGAGATTGTATTTGACGGCGAAATTGAAATTTAAAACAAAGAACTTAAGATAAAGAACAGCAGTATCATGGAAGAAAGCATTAACGAAAACGACATCAAGCATTACCTCAAAGCACACCCTGACTTCTTTGAGCGTCATGCCCACCTACTGGCAGAGCTGTTCCTGCCCAGTCCACATGGCAAAGGCACTATTTCACTGGCTGAACGCCAGCAAATCGCCCAGCGCGACAAAATTCGTGTACTGGAATCCAGATTCACCGAGCTGATCCTGACTGCTGAAGAAAACGAAACCACGGCCAACAAGGTGCACGAGCTGACTTTAGGCTTGCTGTATGCCAAAGACGTGCCGGCCTTGCATGCGCATCTGGTCGAGTTTTTGTCCAGCCAGTTTCAGTTGCCAAATACACAACTCAAACTATGGGCCAATGACGCCCATGCGCCAGACAGCCTGTTTATTGCGGCAGAAGACTCGCTCAAAAACTGGGCCAAAGACTTGAGCCAACCTTACTGTGGCACGCTGCCGACCATGGATATTGCTGGCTGGTTTAGTGAAACCCCGGCTTCGCTGGCCGTGATTCCGATGCGCTACCAGGAAGTGACGTTTGGTCTGATGGCCATCCCCAGCGAGCAACGCAGCCGCTTTTATGCGGGCATGGGCACGTTGTTCCTTAACCGAATCGGTGAACTGGTCAGCGCCTCGCTGGCACGCTATATCGTATGAAAGCCCCCGCTGAGGTTTCCGCCAAGAGGGATCTTCTTGCGGCAATTGTCAGCGTAAATCAACCATGGCAACGCAGCCAGATTGCCGCGTTGGCTGTGACCCAGAGTCCGCATGAACAAGCATGGTCACTCCAACTGCGGCGGGCACTGGCTACCGCTGACTCATATTTAAAGTACTGCGGATACTCGCATGCATGAATTGCTAGATGACTACCTCGATTTTCTGCATTTCGAGCGTGGTCTCAGTGAACACACCCGCAACAACTACCAGCGTGACCTAGAACAACTGCTCGCGCAACACGGGCACACGCTGCAATCGATCACCCCGCAACACATCCGTCGAAGCATCGCCACCCTGCATAGCCAAGGCCTGAGTGGCCGCAGCATCGCGCGCATGCTCTCCAGCTGGCGCGGCTTCTTCCGTTATCTGGTCCTGCATCACCAATTCCCCTCCAATCCTGTCATCGGCTTGCGCGCACCCAAAGCCGCCAAAACGCTGCCACACGCGTTATCCATCGAGCAAACCATCAAACTGGTCGAACTGGAGGGCGATACCGCCATCATTGTGCGCGACCGCGCCATGCTGGAACTGTTCTACTCCTCAGGCTTGCGACTGAGCGAACTAGTCGGCCTCAACCTGGACAGGCTGGATTTAAATGAAGGCATGGTCACCGTCACCGGCAAAGGCAATAAAACACGGATGGTCCCGCTGGGTAGCAAAGCCGTTGCTGCACTGAAGGCCTGGTTGGCCCAGCGACCACTGTGGCTGCTCAAACAGCCACAGCAACCCGCGGTCTTCATTAGCCAGCAAGGTCGCCGCCTCAATGGTCGCAGCATCCAAAAGCGCATCAGTGACTGGGCCATCAAGCAGGGCCTGCATAACCAGGTGCATCCTCATATGCTGCGTCACAGCTTTGCCAGTCACGTACTCCAAAGTAGCGGTGACTTACGTGCCGTACAAGAAATGCTTGGGCACGCCAATATCAGCACCACCCAGGTGTATACACATCTGGATTTTCAGCATTTGAGCAAAGTGTATGACGCTGCACACCCGCGTGCCAAAAAAAAATAAATGGCTGAATCAATGGCCTAGCCTTTACCCTAGTCCTCACATGGTTTTGCAAGTGCATAAATTGTGGCAAAATAACCCTACTAAATTGGTAAACTTTCTACCAGTCTCGTGACTCTAAAGTCACATCGCCTGCGTTTAGTCATGACAGGCAGTTATTTCAATCAAACCTAAAAAAGGAAATTCCATGGAACACGTCTTACCAGCATTGCCTTTTGCAAAAAATGCATTAGCCCCACACATGTCTGAAGAAACTTTTGACTATCACTATGGCAAACACCACCAAGCCTACGTCACCAACCTCAACAACCTGATCAAAGGCACCGAGTTTGAAAATGCCAGCCTGGAAGAGATTGTGAAAAAATCTTCTGCTGGCATCTACAACAACTCTGCACAAATCTGGAACCATACCTTCTTCTGGAACTGCCTGTCTCCAAACGGTGGTGGTGAGCCAACAGGTGCATTGGCTGCAGCCATCAATGCCAAATGGGGCTCTTATGAAGAGTTCAAAAAAGCTTTCCAAGCTTCAGCAGTCGGCAACTTTGGTTCAGGCTGGACCTGGTTGGTGAAAAAAGCCGACGGTTCTGTAGACATCGTCAACATGGGCGCCGCGGGCACCCCATTGACCACAGGCGACACTGCATTGTTGACCATCGACGTTTGGGAACACGCCTACTACATCGACCACCGCAATGCCCGTCCTAAATTCGTGGAAACATTCCTTAATCATCTGGTGAACTGGGAATTTGCAGCAAAAAACTTTGCTTAATTCGCAGAGTCGTTGGCGACAATAAACTAAAAGTCGCAAACATTAACCTGTATATTAAAAGCGTTGTTTGGTGATACCAAACACCTGCGCTAAAGCCCCGGACCTTCTGGGGCTTTATTTTTTCCTGGTTGATCAGTTTGAATAGAGACGCTTGGTAATCATGCCTTTGTGAGGTGAGGCTGACTTTCTCTGAAAGTATTTTCTCTGTCATTTACAAGTGAATGATTGCATTTTTATCGTATTGCACGATTTTAATCACGCCCAAACTTGGACTTAACGCACTATCAAAGTGCATAAATATTGATCACTTTTATAGGAATTCCATTTAAAACAAGGATTTACTGACTGGCATATTAGTTGCTAGTTTAGTCATGTGGGGCAGCAGGTATGAACGCTGCATTACCTAATGGTTGGCTAGGGTTCCGGCTTACGTGAGTGAGTGCTGGTCCGAGAGCTGACGACCTCCAAGAGGTTACACGGCGGGATAAAAGCCCGGGAGATAGCAACATTTTGAATGTTAGCTGCTCCCTTGCCGAATAATTTACTTGGAGTTCTCCTATGCTAGTTCGACGCTTTACAATCGCACTGACGCTGCTTTGCTTTTCTTTGTTCAATACCACAGCATTCGCTGCTGACTCAAAAAAACAATTCAATATTTGCTGGACCATTTATGCTGGATGGATGCCATGGGATTATGCGCAAGCTAAAGGCATCGTTGCCAAATGGGCAAAGAAATACGGCATCACGATTAAAGTCACTCAGTTGAACGATTATGCTGAGTCCATTAATCAATACACCGCGGGGCAATTTGATGGTTGCAGTATGGCCAATCTGGATGCGTTGGTTGTGCCAGCGGCGGGTGGCGTTGACTCCACCGCATTAATTGTCGGCGACTATTCAAACGGTAACGACGGTATTGTCATTAAAGGCGCGAATAAACAGATCAAGGACCTCAAGGGGCAAAGCGTACACTTGGTTCAATATTCTGTATCGCATTACTTACTGGCAAGGGCTCTGGAACAGGCCGGACTCACCCAAAAGGACTTGAAGTTAGTCAATGTCTCAGATGCAGATGTTGTCGCCGCCTTTAGCACACCCTCTGTGAAAGCAATGGCAACTTGGAACCCTCAACTCTCTGAGTTAGCCGCGCTGCCAAATACCTCAAAAGCATTCACCTCCAGCCAGATTCCTGGCGAAATCATCGACTTGATGGTCGTCAATACAGACACTTTACGAAAAAACCCATCGCTAGGGAAAGCTTTAACGGGCGCATGGTTTGAAGTGATGGCACTCATGAAAGCAAAAGATAAAGAGGCGTTGCAATACATGGCAAAGCACTCTGGCACAACCCTGGATTCATACATGCAGCAAATTTCCACCACCGCCCTGTTTTATGAACCTGCTGCCTCACTGGCCTTTGTCAGGGACGCGAAACTGCCAACGGTGATGCAAAAGGTCTCTAGTTTTTCTTTCGAGAATGGATTGCTGGGGCCTGCAGCAAAATCCGCAACCGCCATTGGCATTGAATATCCCAACGGCGTCGTCATCGGTAATAGCAAAAATATCAAACTCAGATTCACTGACACGTATCTGCAAATGGCGGTTGATGGCAAGCTCTAAACAGGTCAATCATGAGATTAATTAATCAACACCCCAGCAGGGGGACGAGATGGATGCTTGCCGCAATACCAATGATCTTGATCATTGTTGTGTATTTGGTGAACTCACATCTTCGCCTGGTTGAAAATCCAGAGGACAAGCTCCTGCCTAGTGTTTCTCAAATGTGGGAAGCCCTGAAGCTGATGGCCTTTACAGAAGATCCCTCCACAGGGACCTTTCTGATGCTGGATGACACCTTGTCCAGTTTGAAGCGACTAGGGATGAGCTTAGCCATTGTTGCATCGCTTGGGTTAACGCTCGGTATTTTATTAGGGTCGATCCCGTTGTTACGGGCATCACTCTCCCCCTTGGTCGCGATCATCTCCATGGTGCCGCCGCTGGCGATTCTTCCCATCCTGTTTATCGTGTTTGGCCTGGATGAGCTCTCTAAAGTCATGCTGATCGTGATCGGACTCACGCCCATGCTGGCGCGCGACCTCGAACAACGGGCACGAGAATTGCCCAAGGAAATCATCATTAAAGCACAGACATTAGGCGCTAACTCATGGACGTTAATGATACGGGTGGTACTACCGCAATTGCTGGCTAGACTGATGACTTCCCTGCGCTTACTGATGGGCTCAGCCTGGTTGTTTCTGATTTCTGCGGAAGCTATCTCATCCACAGAAGGCCTGGGATATCGCATCTTTCTAGTGCGTAGATATCTGGCAATGGATGTGATCTTGCCCTATGTTTTGTGGATCACCTTGCTCGCTTGGCTGACAGATTATGCCCTCAAAAAACTGCATCAAGTCTGCTTTCCTTGGGCTGAAGGAGCGGACGCATGAGTTTTATAGAGTTTAAGAATGTGTGGCGAAGCTACGGAGACCATGTCGTTTTAGAAGGCCTGAATCTGAAGGTTGAAGAAGGCGAGTTTTGCACGCTGGTAGGCGCTTCCGGATGCGGAAAATCTACATTCCTGCGCATGTTGCTGGGCCAGGAAACCCCCACCAAAGGTGAGATTCTTTTGGATGGGCAAAAACTCCGGGCAGAGCCAGACCCATCCCGCGGGGTGGTATTCCAAAAATACTCGGTGTTCCCGCACCTGACGGTTCTGGAAAATGTAGTCATAGGTATGGAGTTTTTAGCATCGCCTTTTTGGGGGCGCCTGTGGGGAGCTAAAAAGAAAGAAGCAAGACTGAGGGCCACGCAAATACTCACCCGTGTCGGTCTGGATCACCATTTACATCAATACCCTTCTGCGCTATCGGGCGGCATGCAGCAACGCCTCGCCATCGCGCAGGCATTGATTGCTCAACCTCGCATCCTGTTGCTGGACGAACCCTTTGGCGCGCTGGATCCCGGCATTCGCAAAGATATGCATGCACTCATGTTAGAGCTATGCAAAGAGACAAAATTGACGGTCTTCATGGTCACCCATGACTTGTCTGAGGGCTTTCATTTGGGCACCCGATTGATGGTATTTGATAAGGTCAGAGTCGATCCACATGCACCCAAAGCCTACGGTGCGCGTATCACCTACGACATCAAGCTCAATCAGGACAGACACCAGCAACAAGCACAGGTGGCGACCTTGCCCACCCATGTGCTTAATCAAACGAATTAAAAGGTTTACCCATGAACAACGATATAAATACATCCAACATCCTCTATGAAGAGCTTGTTCCAGGCGGCGGTCACACCTCCTTCATTCTGAAAAAAGACCAGGTTTTGCGCATGACAGACGTCGAAGGTCACGCCAATGTCAGCCTCATGATGTTGAATGCACATCAACACAGCGAGCGGCTGAACTTACCAGACACCTTAAAAGCACAACACACGGCCAAGCTCACAAAAGGACATTGCTTTTACTCGGACATGGGGAGAGTACTCGCCGCCATCACAGAAGATACATGCGGCTGGCATGACAGTTTGGGCGGGGTATTAAACGCTCAAGAAGTCCTAACGAAATATGGCGTTGGCCGCTATCAGGAACTCAGAAATAATTTCTATCGCAATGGCACGGATAATCTTTTGGTTGAGATGGGTAAATGGAACCTTGATCTTCAAGACTTGCTCATGGTCGTCAACTTTTTTAGCAAAGTGACCGTGGATGACGAGGGATCCCTGTTCTTTGAGCCCAACCATTCTAGTGCAGGCAATTACGTTGAGTTGTATGCCCCGATGGACACCTTGGTGATTCTGACCGCCATTCAACATCCATTGGATCCCAATCCTGAATACCACCCCCGCCCTGTGCAACTGTCATGGCGCAACGCGGAGAGTGAAAGTATCAGTGAAGTGTGTCGACAGTCTCGGCCGGAAAACGGTAGAGCTTTTCATAACACTGAACGCTTCTACCTGTGAGGAAGGAATGAATATGAACATCATCTCAAGCCAATTAGTTGCTGAAAACGCCTTTTTCCACCATGTCATTCCGGCAGGCGAACCTTACTTGTTTGAAGTCAAAGCAGGACAGACATTCAGGCTGTTAGACAGTGAAGGTAACCAGGCCGTGGATACCCTTTTTTATAGCGCGAGCAATCCAAGAGAGCGTTATGACGCGCAACGGACCATGCGCAATCAGAATAAGGTTTACCTGACGACGGGTACAACGCTGTACTCAAACCTGGGCAATCCATTAGCCACGATTGTGGCAGATACCTGCGGTCGCCACGACACGCTGGGAGGCGCATGCGCTCAGGAAAGCAACACCGTGCGTTATTCACTCGACAAGCGCTACATGCATAGTTGCAGAGACAATTTCATGTGTGCATGTTTGCATGATGGCAGATTGAACAAGCGGGATATTGGCGCAAATATTAACTTCTTCATGAACGTTCCGGTCACTCCGGAGGGCGGCTTGACCTTTGCAGATGGCATTTCAGCACCAGGCAAATATGTGGAATTAAAAGCGCACCAGGATCTAATTGTGTTGATCTCGAATTGCCCACAACTTAACAACCCATGTAATGGATGGAACCCAACCCAAGCGGAGGTGTTTGTATGGAATTAAGGCTGAAAAAAAGTATGCGCACTGTCTTTAGAAAAATGCTCACGACGCTCTATCAAGGAATGGTTGCAAGAGCAGACTTTTCCAAATAGTGCGCTTTTAGCAAGTCACGCCGGCTACCCAAACGATCACCTAGCCAGTGGATCCCGCTGTGGACGACCTCAGCGTGGTTTCTTACATGCGGGACGACCCGCCCTCAGAAGATCATTTGTATGTTCAATAAACTACTGATTGCAAATCGAGGGGCGATTGCTTGCCGCATCCTCCGCACCCTAAAAGCCCTGAACGTGAAAGGGGTGGCGGTTTATTTAGAATCGGATATTGCCAGTTTACATATTCAGCAGGCCGACGAGGCGATTAGCCTAGGTGATGGCCCCGCTGCAAATACTTATCTCAATGTAGCGCGAATACTTGAAGTCGCAAAAACCACAGGGGCGACTGCCATTCATCCTGGGTATGGTTTTTTATCTGAGAATGCAGCGTTCGCAGAAGCCTGCGAACAAGCAGGCATCGCCTTTATTGGCCCAACCCCGGAACAATTACGCGTTTTCGGGCTTAAGCACACGGCAAGGGCCATTGCAAAAGCCCATCAGGTGCCCATGCTGGAGGGCACTGAGTTGTTGGAGAGCGTGCACGAGGCGACCGCTGCAGCCAAGCAGGTAGGTTACCCGGTCATGCTGAAAAGTACCGCAGGGGGTGGTGGCATAGGTATGCGCGTGTGCTGGAACGAACGCGACCTTGCCGAAGCGTTTGAAGCCGTAAGGCGCTTGGGACAGAACAACTTTAGTGACTCTGGCGTGTTTATTGAAAAATACATTGAACGCGCCAGACACTTAGAGGTTCAGGTGTTTGGGGATGGCAAAGGTGAGGTCATTGCCTTGGGGGTGCGTGATTGCTCTGTGCAGCGCAGAAACCAAAAAGTATTAGAAGAAACCCCGGCGCCCAACTTGCCGGACGGCATGGCGCAGGCGCTATGTGAAGCGGCGATTAAATTAGCAAAAGCGGTTAATTACCGCAGTGCGGGCACCGTAGAATTTGTGTATGACAGCCTTGCCGAGCAATTTTATTTCCTCGAAGTGAATACCCGCTTACAGGTAGAGCATGGTGTTACCGAGCAAGTATGGGGTGTTGACCTGGTGCGTTGGATGATTGAATTGGCGGCTGGCGACTTACCGCCTTTGTCAGACATTCGCCAAACACTGCAACCCCATGGCCACGCAATACAAGCCCGCCTGTATGCGGAAGATCCTGGAAAAGACTTTCAACCCAGCCCTGGTTTGTTGACCAATGTTGCGTTTCCACATGCGGATGGAAAAGCATTGCGTGTAGACACATGGGTTGAGGCAGGCTGCGAAGTGCCGCCCTATTTTGACCCCATGATTGCAAAAGTGATTAGCTGGTCAACCACCAGGGAGGAGGCCAGAAAGCGTCTGGATGACGCGCTCGCAGAGACCGTGCTATACGGCGTAGAGACCAACCGTGACTACCTCAGACAAATATTATCCGACCAGCCATTTTCAGAAGGCCATCCCTGGACGCGCTGTCTTGAGGGTTTAGCCTATCAATCTCACACATTTGAAGTCCTTGTTCCAGGCACGCAAACCACCATTCAGGATTATCCTGGTCGCCAGGGATATTGGGCCGTCGGTGTTCCGCCATCAGGCCCAATGGATAGCCTGGCTTTCCGTTTGGGGAATCGTTTGCTGGGGAACGAAGAACGTGCCGCCGGATTGGAAATCACCATGAGTGGTCCCACCTTGCGCTTCAATACGGATGCCGTTGTCGCTATCACGGGTGCAAACATCCCGGTAAAAGTGGATGGCGAGCAGGCGCCACAACATGTTTCTCTCCACATCAAGCGAGGGTCAACGTTAACCTTAGGCAAAATTGCCGAAACAGGCGCCCGCAGCTATTTGCTTTTCAGGGGCGGCCTGGAGATTCCTGAATATTTGGGCAGTAAAAGTACGTTTACGCTGGGCCAATTCGGCGGGCATGCGGGGCGCGCTTTAAGGGCCGGGGATGTCATCCACCTGCCAGCATTAGAGGATGCTGCTGCGGGCATCGCGCTACCGCCAGACCTCTACCCTCCCCTTGCTGAGACCAGACAGATCCGAGTCATTTATGGGCCGCATGGCGCCCCGGAATATTTCACCCAGCGCTACATCGATCAGTTTTTAAACACAGATTGGGAAGTGCATTTCAACTCCAGCAGAACCGGTGTTCGCCTGATTGGACCGAAACCTGAGTGGGTCAGAGAGAGTGGCGGTGAAGCGGGTTTACACCCATCCAATATTCACGACAACCCCTATGCGATTGGTGCGGTTGATTTCACCGGTGACATGCCGGTGATTCTCGGGCCTGATGGGCCCAGCCTGGGCGGCTTTGTCTGCCCGGTGACGATGATTGAAGCAGATTTATGGCACTTGGGACAACTCAAGGCAGGTGACAAAGTTCGCTTTATCCCGGTGACCATCGCCACCGCCAGACAGGCTTTTAAAGAACAACAGCAACAAATCGCAGGCCTGAGTCCAATCACTGCATCTTGGCAGGCGGCAGAACTGCAGACCCCTATCGTGCTGGAAATTGGGGAAAAGGATGCCAAGCTCGTCGCAAGACTATCTGGCGATACGCACTTGTTGATTGAGATCGGCGCGCCTGAGCTAGACCTTGTTTTGCGATTCAAAGCGCATGCTTTGATGCAAGCCATCGAACAAAGTAATCCTGCCGGCATTATTGACCTCACCCCTGGCATACGCTCCTTGCAAGTGCATTACCAGCCTGAACAGCTGCCATTAAAAACATTATTGGCGTTGATCCAAGAAATTTGGGGCAAACTCAGTTCAACGCAAGACATTACCGTGCCATCCAGGGTAGTGCATTTGCCATTGTCCTGGGACGATCCCGCTTGCCAATTGGCGATCGAAAAATATATGACCACCGTGCGTAAAGATGCGCCTTGGTGCCCGAGCAACCTGGAGTTCATCCGCCGCATTAATGAATTGCCGGATATTCAAAAAGTGCAGGAAATCGTTTTTGACGCCAGTTACCTGGTCATGGGGCTGGGTGATGTTTACCTTGGCGCGCCAGTCGCCACCCCCTTGGATCCAAGGCACCGATTAGTCACTACCAAATACAACCCGGCCAGAACCTGGACGGCCGAGAACTCCGTCGGCATTGGCGGCGCTTACATGTGCGTTTACGGTATGGAGGGCCCAGGGGGTTACCAGTTTGTGGGCCGCACCCTGCAAATGTGGAGTCGCTATAAAAAGGTAGCTGCGTTTGAAGGAAAGCCATGGTTATTGAATTTCTTTGACCAGATTCGCTTTTACCCAGTGTCGGCCGAAGAATTACTTGTCATCCGGCGTGATTTTCCACTCGGTCGCTATCCATTAAAGATTGAAGAGACCAGCCTCAATCTTTCGCAATATCAGTCCTTCTTGGCGCGGGAAGCATCATCGATTCAAGCGTTCAGGACCCATCAAAAAACCGCATTCGATGCGGAGCGTCAGCGCTGGATTGACACTGGCCAGGCCCATTTTGAAATAGATGAAAATTTAGCCAGTGATACTGAAGAATCCACTTTGGCCGAGGGGCAGATCGGCGTGGAGAGTCATATTGCTGGGAATTTGTGGCAAGTCGTTGTGCAGATTGGGCAACAGGTGACCGCTGGCGAATCTTTAGTCATTCTTGAATCCATGAAAATGGAAATTGAAATCCAAGCACCTGTCGATGGTGTCGTGGCAGAGATACGTGTCTCCCCTGGCTCACCAGTCAAAGCCGGGCAGTGTGTGGTCGTGATTAACGAAGCTTAAAGGACATTGAAATGAAACACCCATATAACCTGCAATTGGATGCCCTTAAAAGTGCGTATGCCAACCATGCACTCTCACCCCGTGAACTCATTCAAGCATTGCGCGAAAGAGCCCTCCAGTTAAATCCAGAATACAAGCTCTTCATCCACATTCTGACCGAAGAAGAATTAGCGCCTTATCTGGCAAATCTAGAGGCAACCGGGCCGGAAAGCTTACCGCTGTATGGCGTCCCATTTGCGGTCAAGGATAACATCGACCTGGCCGGTGTCCCGACCACGGCGGCATGTCCTGCGTTTAGTTACATCCCGGCAAAAAATGCCACCATTGTTGCGCAGTTGATCGCACTAGGCGCGATCCCCATCGGTAAAACGAATCTTGATCAGTTTGCAACTGGCCTGAACGGCACCCGCTCCCCCTATGGACTCTGCCGCAATAGCGTCCTTGCTGAATATCCCAGTGGCGGCTCCAGTGCAGGCTCCGCGCTGGCAGTGGCATTGGGACTGGCATCGTTTGCACTCGGGACGGATACCGCAGGCAGCGGGCGTGTTCCGGCAACGCTCAACAACCTGATTGGATTGAAAGCCACCAAGGGCTTAATTTCAACAGCTGGCGTGGTGCCAGCTTGTCGCACACTGGATTGCACGACCTTTTTTACCGCGACTGCATTGGAAGCAAGCAAACTGCTAGCACTCACTGCGCATAAGGATCCAGATGACGAATACAGTCGTGCCAATGTTGGCTGGAACACGGGCAGATCGTTTGGCATCCCCGCCACTGGATTTAAGTTTGGCGTCCCTAAACAATTAGAGTTTCTAGGTTGCGCTGAAAGTCAGGCCCTCTTTGAGCGCTCAGTCTCCACCCTTGAGACCATGGGAGGCATCGCCATTGAAATAGACTTCAGTGCCTTTCTGGAGGCTGCGAAGCTTCTTTACGAGGGCCCTTGGGTCGCTGAAAGATACAGCGTCGTTGGCGAGTTGATTGAGAACACTCCTGAAGCGGTGCTGCCCGTCATCAGAGATGTGCTACAGAAAGCACCAACTGCTACAGCGGTGCAAGCGTTTAGAGCACAATACAAATTACAAGCGCTAAAAGTCAAGACGGATGCCATTCTTGCCAATCTGGATTTTATTATCACGCCAGCCTATCCGCGCCCGGTCACCTTGGCTGAGCTAGCGGCAGAGCCTGTGAAACGCAACTCTGATTTGGGGACTTACACCAACTTCATGAATCTGCTGGACTATGCGGCGGTAGCGGTTCCGGCTGGATTCATGCGGAATGGCCTGCCTTCAGGGGTGACTTTGTTTGGGCGGGCATTCTGTGACCAATATCTTTTAAGTATTGCTGACAGTTTTCAGCGCACCTCAAAACTACCGCTGATTGGTCAATTCGAACACATGGCCGCGCCCCCAACCACCTTGGCAAAAAATGATCGCTCACAGCTGCTGGTGTGTGGCGCACATTTAGACGGTTTGCCCTTGAATTGGCAATTAAAAGACAAAGGCGGGCAATTGCTCAAGAAAACACAGACCTCCTCTGCTTACCAGTTTTATGCCTTGGCGGGCTCACCACCCAAACGACCAGGGTTAAGAAGAGTTGCAACAGGGGGCCGGTCATTTGAGGTGGAAATCTGGGAAATCCCCACCCAAGAGCTAGGTGCCTTTCTAAATGATATTCCGGCACCATTAGGACTCGGCAAGGTTGAACTGATGGATGGGTCGTGGGTCACCGGCTTTATTTGTGAGGACTACGCACTGGAAACGGCAGATCAAATCTCTCAGTTTTCTGGATGGCGAGATTACTTGCAACACCAATAGCTTTGCTGGGTCTGTCAGCTGACCACTGACGTTTCCCTTATCCATTCAAAAATCTTTTTTGCTTTTAATAAGGATGTTACACAAAAAGATGACTATTTTTAGAGCAGCGTGGCTAAGCGCCCTCGTTTCAGCCTCAACGTTGGGGAGAAGTTCAAGCGCCGGCAGAACTAACAGCAACGGGCTTTGGGAGGTTAAGAACTTGAATGACAGTCGAATGGTTTTCGCTTTGAGCAGAGCACTCTGCAAAAGCGCTGGACGCTGTATTCAATATTATAAAAAAGTACCCAGCTTGATCAGAGGGTACACAATCGTCCAGGCAAAGTACTGTAGTAATCACGCGCAGTGGGGAGGCCCTCCAGCCATTGCGTTTTCACAAGACAGCTTGGCTTCACTTTAGGATAGTTTATGGCTTGGTTACAACTTTTCGCCGCTGGCATTCTGGAAATCATCTTCGCTTACGCGATCAAAGAGTCGGATGGTTTTTCAAAACTGCTACCATCACTTATGACGCTGCTTACAGTGATAGGAAGCTTTTGGTTGCTGTCTTCAGCGATGCGCACCATCCCCATGGGCACTGCTTACACTGTTTGGACGGGGATTGGTGGCGTTGGTGCATTTATCGTTGGCATCACGGTGCTCTCTGAACCCATCACAATGTTGCGATTGCTTGCGGCAACCTTAATCATTTCTGGGCTGATACTCATGAAAGTTGCCGGATCATAAACCATGAAATGGCAACAGCACTCGCCCTAAAGGGTCGCTCACTTAACGCTCACCTTGCGTGAGACGACGTATTTATTCTTTTAACAGCACGTCTGTGATCAAGCAGACTTTGCTGATGTAGCTTACTTCGTTGCCATTGCCCAAGCTTATACGATTCAAGCCCAACCTTAGGCAATCTACAGCGCGCAACCCATCATTGCGAAAATGGGATAGTTGAATTCACACGAAACTCGCATGATACGACCATGATTTTTAATTGCTAGGGGAAGCTGTCATGAGCGTATCGTTAAAGCCAACGCTGAATGGTTGGCATTTATGGGGACTGGCCGTCGGGCTGGTGATTTCTGGCGAATATTTTGGCTGGAGTTACGGCTGGGATAAAGCGGGAACCTTGGGTTTTTTGGTGACCACGCTCTTTATCGCGCTGATGTACACCACCTTTATTTTCAGTTTTACCGAACTCACTACTTCTATTCCACATGCCGGTGGGCCGTTTGCTTACGCCAGACGGGCTTTTGGTCCTAAGATGGCGTATGTTGCCGGTTATGCCACCTTGATTGAGTTTTTATTCGCACCGCCGGCCATTGCGATGGCGATTGGCGCCTATCTGAATGTGCAATATCCGGGCATAGACCCCAAGCTTTTTGCCGTGGGTGCTTATATTGTATTTGTCAGTTTGAATATTGTTGGGGTGCATATCGCGGCCACCTTTGAACTGCTGGTCACCTTGCTCGCGATTATTGAGTTATTGGTGTTTATGGGCGTGGTTGCCCCCGGTTTCTCGATGACAAACTTTGTCGCACATGGCTGGGCAGGTAATGACGTTTTTAGCAGCGCAGCGATTCCAGGCATGGTGGCGGCGATTCCATTTGCCATTTGGTTTTTTCTCGCCATTGAAGGCGTGGCCATGGCGGCAGAAGAAGCCAAAGATCCGAGAAGAACGATCCCCAAAGCCTATATTGCCGGGATTCTGACGCTGGTGTTTCTGGCCATAGGCGTGATGTTATATGCAGGTGGCGTAGGTGACTGGAGAACCCTGGCCAATGTCAACGATCCTATTCCACAGGCAATGAAAGTGGTGGTGGGTGAGAACAGTGGCTGGTTACATATGCTGGTTTGGATTGGCTTGCTAGGATTGATTGCCTCTTTTCACGGAATTTTGCTTGGTTGCTCACGGCAGATTTTTGCCCTGGCACGCGCCGGATTTATGCCCAAATACTTTGAAGCCACGCATGCGCGCTTTAGAACCCCACATCGCGCGTTGATCGCTGGGGCCGTGGTCGGCCTGGCAGCTATTTTGAGTGATGACTTACAGTTTAATGGCATGACGCTCACGGCAAACTTGATCACGATGGCGGTATTCGGGGCCATCGTCATGTATATCGTTTCGATGCTGAGCTTTTTTGCGCTAAGAAAAAACGAGCCTGCGCTGGATCGCCCGTTCCGTACCATGGGTTATCCGCTGTTTCCGGCCATTGCCTTGAGCCTTGCCGTGATCAGTTTGCTGACCATGGTCTACTACAATCAGGCATTGGCGCTGGTGTTTGCCGTGCTGATGGCAGTGGGCTATATTTATTTCAGCCTGACAAAAGGGCAACGCGACACCGCGACTGACCATTAAACGCGGACAATCCATGCAAGGTACGTAAAGGAGTCCCCTGTTGATTCCTTGGAGAGTGAGAAAAAGATGGCTTACAGTTACAGCGTCGGCGTACACCAGTATCAGTTTAAAGACTTGAAAGAAGTGATGGCAAAAGCCTCACCGCCGCGCTCTGGCGACTTTCTCGCAGGCGTGGCTGCAGAGACTTATGTCGAACGGATGGCCGCCAGAATGTGCCTCGCCAGTGTGCCGCTCAAACGCTTTTTAGAGGAGTTGTTGCTGCCTTATGAACAAGACGAAGTGACGCGCTTGATCATTGATACGCATGATGCGCAGGCATTTAGTGAAATCAGCCATCTCACCGTAGGCGACTTTCGAGATTGGCTATTGCTGGATACCACGGATACCGCCACGCTGACACGGGTTGCCAAAGGCATCACGCCGGAAATGGCGGCAGCGGTCAGCAAACTAATGCGCAACCAGGACTTGATCCTGGTCGCCAAAAAATGCCAAGTGACGACCGCATTCCGAAATACCATCGGTCTGCCGGGTCGGCTGTCTGTGCGCTTGCAGCCCAACCACCCGACCGACGATGCCCGCGGCATTGCCGCTTCTCTGCTAGACGGATTACTGTATGGCTCCGGGGATGCGGTGATCGGCATCAACCCGGCCACCGATAGCATTCCTGGCTTGATGAACTTATATTACCTGGTTGATGAAGTCATTAACCAATATGAGATTCCCACCCAGTCGTGCATCCTGACCCATGTTACCAACCAGATTCAACTCATTGAAAAAGGCGCGCCGATTGATTTGGTGTTTCAATCGATTGCCGGCACCGAGCAAGCCAATAAAACGTTTGGCATTAATCTTTCCATTCTAGATGAAGCTTATTCTGCAGCCTTGTCACTGCAACGCGGCACGGTAGGCCAAAACGTCATGTATTTTGAAACCGGCCAGGGCTCGGCACTGTCGGCCAACGCCAATTTTGGCATGGACCAGCAAACCTGCGAGGCACGTGCCTATGCCGTCGCCCGCCACTTTTCTCCCTTACTCACCAATACGGTGGTGGGCTTTATCGGGCCTGAATACCTGTACGATGGCAAACAGATCATCCGCGCCGGTCTGGAAGACCATTTCTGCGGTAAGTTGCTGGGCCTGCCGTTGGGGTGTGATGTCTGCTATACCAACCATGCCGAGGCAGATCAAGACGACATGGACACCTTGATGACCTTGCTGTCTGTGGCTGGTATTACCTTCATCATGGGCATTCCAGGGGCGGATGACATCATGCTTAATTATCAGACCACCTCCTTTCACGACGCCCTCTATTTGCGTAAAACACTCAACCTGAAGCCAGCACCGGAGTTTGAGCAGTGGCTACAACGCATGAACCTGATGGATCACACCGGCATGATCCGCCCGGTAGACAATAGCCATGCCTTGTTACAAAATAAACCCAAGCAATTAATGAGTGCCCCTTAATATGCATCAGCCTCCTGCAGCCCCTAGCACAGGCATCGTCAGCGAAGATCCCTGGTCACAGCTTAAAAGCTTTACGCAAGCGCGGATTGCACTCGGCAGGGTAGGTAGCAGCCTGCCTACGCAAGAAGTCCTGGATTTCAGCTTGAGCCATGCATTGGCCAGGGATGCGGTTCATCTTGGCCTGGATACCCAGGCGTTGATGGCGCAAATTCAAGCGACATTGTCAGTCGATGTCCATCAGGTTCAGAGCAAGGCACCAGACCGGGCTTCTTATTTATTAAGGCCCGATTGGGGCCGTCAACTGAGTGAAGACAGCGGGCTACTCCTCAAAGCAGCCAAACCAAAACAAGCGATTGATTTATTACTGGTGGTGGCGGATGGCTTGTCTTCACTGGCAATCAAAAATCACGCGCTGCCGTTATTGCAAGAAATTCATGCGCAAGCCCCTGCGGAATGGCATCTGGGGCCGGTGGTGATTGCCTCCCAGGCCAGGGTTGCACTGGCCGATGAAGTGGGCGAAATGCTTGGCGCAAACATGGTAGCCATGCTGATTGGTGAGCGGCCTGGACTCAGCTCGCCGGATAGTCTGGGGATTTATTTGACGCATCAGCCACGGCGTGGCCGGAGTGATGCGGACAGGAACTGTATTTCCAATGTCAGGCCAGATGGCCTGGGTTATGCTGCCGCCGCAAAAAAATTGTTATGGCTGGCAAAAGAAGCCAACCGTTTAAAATTGTCCGGCGTTGCACTCAAAGATGAAAGCGATGTCGTTATGGTTCAAGACGCGCCTTCCGGCCAATGACGCTAAACTGCCACCTCATCCATGAAAGCGCTTGAAGGTGGTAGAGGGCGCTTCACCAAACATCTTTTTATACTCCTGCGAAAAATGTCCAAAATGCCAGAAGCCCCATGAAGTGGCTGCCTCCGTCACAGAATTGGCGTGCCTCAGCATTTGGCGGACACCATTAAGCCGCTCGGTGCGCAGGTAGACGATCGGACTTTTCTCCAGGGTTCTTTGAAAGTGATATTGCAAGGTACGGTGGCTCATGGCCAAAGACTCGCACAACTCGACGACAGTGATAGGATCATCCTGGCGTTCACGCACGATTTTTCTGGTTTTGGTGACCACTTGCCAGGATTGATTCTGATAATAAACCGTCCTTGGCGCCGAATCGTCACAGAGCAATGTATCGGCTACCATTTGCAAAGCCATCATTTGTGTTTCTTGCACCAGCGTAGGGTATTGAATAAAGCCAGGCAGGGCCTTGAGCGTCGTGAAAACAGAACGCACAAATCGGACCAGGTTCTGATACTTTGTTTGGCTCAAATATAAAATCTTGGCACTCTTGCACTGCTGGTCCAGTCGCTCCTGATCGTCATCTGACAAGTACTGCATCAGAAATTTTCTCGAAATCACAATCAGGCCGATGGTGAGTTTTGCGGGCGAGACAAACTCAAAACCGTTTCTGCCAGAAAAAATATGCACTGCCTGCTGCTCGCAGAGGCTGCCACAAAACATGCCCTTTTCAATGCTATTCATCGGCACCCCGATGGAGATTTTCTCTTCATCCAGATAGCCTTGTTGATGGAGTTGCTGATTAGTAAACTCAAGGAATAATGACACCTCAGGCAAGTGTACATGGGTCAAAAAGCCATTAAAGTGCCCGGCCGAGAGCTGTGAGTAATCCTGATGCCAGCCTTGCAGGAACTGAGACTGCTCATCAAAATCCTGACTTTCCCTATGCAAATAGTTTGACTGTGGCAGCGTCAATAATGCCGCAGTGCGCGCGCAGTGTTCTAACATTATGGTATCCCTGAGTCTGCTTTATTATTGTGTGAGCTAACTGTAGTGCTGTGTTAGCAAATAACATTCCAACTCTCCTGTTTTAGCACACCGCCCAGCATTCAGCTTGCCATGCAGGTTTACAAAGCATTTCCTGTGCGCTTTTATTTCGTAGCAGTGGTTACCCCCATCACAAAGTTATCAATCCAGGTGCAATTAGGCATACTGCGCCTATTTTTAGTGCATTGCATGGGCGCAAAAAGCACTGTCTGCGCATGCGGTTGCTCACCTAATCCTCAAACCTCGCATCACCATTTTTATAGGCATCTTTGCCGATTTGGGATAGCCGCAGGGCACTGCAATCCGCAGAATGAGCTCACATTATTTATTAACAGGGACCCTATTTATGCGTAAATCTATCCTTTTTGCTCTTGCACTCGTCTCTGCAAGTTTCGTCTCCACGCTTAGCCAAGCAGAAGAAAAATCTGCCTGGACATTGTCCAGAAATATTGCCTTTGTGTCGGACTACTATTCCCGGGGTATTTCTCAGTCATGGCACATGCCTGCCGTGCAGGCGGGGATTGATATTGCCCATGAGAGCGGCTTTTATGCAGGCGTTTGGGGCTCAAGTATTTCGCCACAAACCTATGTCGATAGTACAACTGAAATTGATATTTACACGGGCTACAACGGCAGTTTTGCTGCAGTTGAAAAGCTCGCCTGGTCAGCGGGTGTAATTGGCTATGTCTATCCAGGCGGGAACTGGAACAAATGTCCCACTTGTACCTTAAGTGATGGCACTACCAAAGTCACAGCCAATCAGGGATTTGAAACAGTTGAGGCAAACGTGGGACTCAGCTATGACTGGATCAGTGCAAAAGCCTCGGTCACACTGACCGACTGGTTTGGTGCTAATAGAAATACCGGCTTTGAAAGTGGGAGCAAAGGTACGACCTATCTAGAGTTGAATGCAAATTATCCACTGCCATTTTATGATTTGATACTTGTTGGGCATATTGGCATCCTGGATGTGTCAACCAGGGTAACGCCAGGCGCATATGGTACCTATGACGCAGGCAAAGGAGTGCCGGATAACAAAGACTATAAAATCGGCTTGAGCAAGAATATCGCAATTGCGAATACCAATGGCATTAACTTGGGTCTTTACTACGTTGGCGCGGATGATACCGGTTACTGGAGCAGCCGCGGATTTGGTGGCTCCAGCTTTAATGGCGGCACAAAATCCAAAGACCTGACTGATAATCGCTGGATGGTCACAGTAAGTTCTACCTTCTGATCAACGCCGCGTTTGATCCGTGGTCGCGCGTCAGTCTGATGCGACTGGCGCAGCCTGGAGCGCCACTCCAGGCCGTTAGCGACCACACACAGTCCTCTCTCATACTCCCGGTTGACCGGGAGTTTTTTTATGTAAGGTGCGTTAGATGCTGGCGCTGCTAAGCATCAGCCTGTCATGACAGACCGTCCGGTTGCGACTAAACGTTCAAAATCCTGCGTACGCTGCGGGACTGAGAAATAATAGCCTTGGAACGTATTACATCCCAAACGGGTGAGAAGGTCGAGCTGCGCCTCGGTCTCCACCCCTTCGGCCAATACGTCGAGTTGCAGGCTGATCCCTAGTGAAATAATGGCATTGACGATACTTTGATGATCCTGGCCCTGCAACATGTCGCGTACAAACGACTGGTCGATCTTGAGCTGATCAAACGGGAAGCGCTTGAGATAAGACAGGGAAGAATAGCCCGTGCCAAAATCATCCAGCGAAAAACTGACACCCGCCGCTTTGAGCGCGGTCATTTTGGCGATGATATCTTCCACATTGTCGATCAACATGCTTTCCGTCAACTCAAGTTGCAGTCGGCCCGGGGCAATATTGGCCTCCGTCAGCAACTGCTGCACCTCCGTGACAAATGCTGATTGCAGGTACTGCTTGGGGCTGACATTCACGGCCAGCACCATTTGACTGAGTTGCGGATGAAATGCCCACTGCTGCAATAAGGCACAGGCCTGCTGTAAGACCCAGCGTCCCAGGGCGACAATTTGTCCGCTAGACTCGGCGAGGGCAATAAACTCACCGGGCATGATCAGGCCACGTTCAGGATGTTGCCAGCGCAACAGTGCTTCTGCACCGACCATCTGGTGCTGTCTGTTATATTGTGGCTGCAAATGCAAGACAAACTCCTGTTTTTCTATGGCCTCATGCAACTCCGCCTCCAGCGCCACGCGCTGACGGAGCTCGATTTCCATCTGCGCATCAAAAAACCGGTAGCCATTTCTGCCGGCCTCTTTGGCTTTATACATGGCCATATCGGCGCGTCTGAGCAGCTCATCGGTCTGACTCATGTCAGGATCAAACAAGACGACGCCAATGCTGGGGGTCGTGTAATGCTGGTAGTGATTGAGTTTGAACGGCTTTTTAAAGGCGCCTACGATTTTTTCACAAATTTTGCGCGCCTGCTTTTCCGCTTGGTCCGTCGCGGATGCCAAACTATCGAGCACGACCACAAACTCGTCGCCGCCCAGGCGGCTAACCGTATCCTGCCGCCGCACAGAGTGTTTAATGCGTTTGGCGACCTCAATCAGCAAGGCATCACCTACCGCATGCCCATGGGTATCGTTGAGTGTTTTGAAGTTATCAATATCGATAAACATCAAGGCGCCGCCGGTTTTTTTAAGTTGGGATTTATGGATATGGGCCGCCAGCCTGTCTTGCAGCAACAGCCGGTTGGGGAGGCCGGTCATGGTGTCGTAGTAGGCCAATTGGCGAATTTGCGCATCGGTGCGCTTGCGTTCGCTGATGTCCCTGAGTACAGCCACCCAATGCGTCACACGGCCACGCTTGTCATGCAGCGGCAAGGCATCCATTTCCAATGAAATGCCGTTGCCTTGATGGTCGACAGTCACCACTTCCGTTTTAATCGGTAATTGCTGTTGCCAGGCTTCCTTAATGCGTTGCAAATCGTTGGCAGGCGTACTGTTTTTAAACAGCTCAAACGGCGAAAGATGATTGTACTGGTCCACGGCCAAGCCGGTGATACGTGTAAACGCTTCATTTAAAAAGACAATTTTTTGCTGTAAAGGGGTGTGTACCGGCGCCTCAGTAATCATCACCATATCATTCAGCCGTGACACACCGCTTTGTAACAGCTTCAATTGTTCATCGGCCTGCTCGCGCTCAATCGCCAACCCCAGAATATGGGCATAACTCTCGACCATGTCCAGCTCGGCTGTCTCTGGCAGGTGGCGAGACTGACGATACATCGCCAGCATGCCAAGCACCCGTTGGCTGCGTGAGAAGATGGGCAAACTCCAGCAGGCACGCAAGCCATGTTTCAGCGCAAGGTCCGCATAGTCGGCCCATAGCGGATGCGTGCTGATGTCTTCGGCTATCACCCGGTTCTGGGTCAAACTGAGCATGCCATAGCCTGCAACAGGCAGCTGGCTCATCGCTTGTGCGTAGCTGGCTGGCAAGCGGTGCGAGGCAGCATGATGCAGATGCCGCCCATCCTGGTCCATCTGTAAAATCACACAATAGACCTCGGAAAAATGCGCCTCGATGAGCTGCACGGCCGCATGCAAAATTTCAGGTAACGGGATATCTGCCAGTAGCATCGCCTGTATTTTGTCTTGTCCCTGCTTGATCGCTTCGAGTTGTTTTTGTGCCGTAATATCCTGTAACGAGCCTTGCACCTGAACAATCCGGCCGTGCTCATCGCGCAACGCCTGCCCCATTGCGCGCACCCAGAACCGGCGGCCATGCACGGTGACCTTTTCCAGCTCCAGATCATAGGGGGTTCCCTCCGACATGCATTTCTCAAGCGCGCTGGACATGATCGCCCGATAGGCTGGCACAAAAAGGCCCATGCCTTCCTCAAGGCTGGGAGAGTATCCAGGTGGCAATTCATGTAAGGCTGCCACTTCGTCAGACCAGCGCATGCGCTTTGTGGGCAGGTCTATGACCCAGCCACCGATTTTTGCCACATTGCCCGCCACTTTGAGCAAATACTCAGTCTGGCGCCGCTGATCTATTTCCTCTTGCAAGGCCCGCGTTCGCTCAGAGACCTGCCTGCGCATTTGCAGGTTCCACAACACGGTGACAGCCACCACCAGCACGAGTGTAAACACCCCGCGTATTAGCCAGTTCACATAGGGGCGTTCTATAGAAACATCATGGTGGTAGATAAAGCCTTGTAGTTGCGCATTGGCAGGAACCAGCCCCAGCGCGGCATAGGTCTGGGCAATCGACTGCCAGCGCTCTTCATTCATATGTCCCCAGGGCACCACCTCAGACAACACATAAGGCGCCATTAAACGCGCCTCCTGCAACAGAGACTGTTGATTGATGTCGCGTTGCGCAACGCCAGGCATGCTGGCTATCGCATTGGCCATGGCCTCTTGATGATTGAACGCGTACTTCCAGCCTTTTTTGGTGGCGCGCAAAAAAGCCTCAACCCGTGCGGGATGTTGCAACAGCTCCTGTTCAGTCGTGAACAGTACATCGCCATAAAAATCTGCGCCATAGGCCTGGTTGCTAAGAATAGCGGGGGCATAGCCTCTTTGCTGTAATTGCATGGGCTCATCCATCGCATAGGCCATCATGGCGTCCACGCGCCCCTCAATCAAATCATCCAGATTTGAGCGATAAGGCAGAAGGGTCATTTGATGAATATCCAGATGTTGCTTGAATAGCATGGCCTGAAATTGCAAACGGCCATGTTCACCCGAAAGCATAATACGTTTGCCGATCAGGTCTTGAGGCCGCTTGATTCCGCTGTTTTGCAAACTCAGTAACACATACGGGGAGTGCTGAAAAATGGCGGCCAGTGCGATTAGCGGCTGGCCAGACAAGCGTGAAATCAGAATTTCGGAATCGCCGATGGCGTAATCTGCTTGATCAGACAAGACCTGCTTTAAGGGATCGATGGACTGGTTACCCTCGATAATCTCGACCGCCAATCCTTCATCACGGTAGTAACCCTGTTGCAAGGCAGCGTAATAACCGGCGAATTGAAACTGGTGATGCCATTTGAGTTGTAAGCGGATAGGCGCAGTCGGGGGTGCCGCATAGGCGAATGCTGACCAAACCATGGCCAGCAGCGCGGTGCAGACTAAAACAATCCATCGGCGTGTCATGCGGATCCAGACAACATGAAAGATATCCTGACTGGATGCGAGGTGTTCTGTCAGGCCCAACTGTATTTATACGGCAGTGATATGCAAACAGATTGCAGAAATAAACACAGAATCCATGAGGTATCCGGAGAATTGATCTCATCAATGCTCTGGGTGTGAGTTAACAAGCCGGTTTAGACCGACATGCAGGCATTGCCTGTGATCTCAGTTGCTCGTGTAAAATAGCGGCAAATCAACGCCAGCACGGCTTGTTGCACTGAATTTAAGGGGAAGATGGTTGAAACTCGCTACTTGGAATGTTAACTCGCTGACCGTGCGTTTGCCGCATGTGCTGGACTGGCTCAGTGCGAATCAACCGGATGTACTGTGCTTGCAGGAAACCAAACAGGAAGATAGCAAGTTTCCGTATGCGGCGCTCAAAGAGGCTGGCTACAATGCCGTGCATAACGGCCAGAAAACCTATAATGGCGTGGCGATCCTAAGCCCGCATGCAATAGAGGCTGTTCACCTGGACTTGCCAGACTATGCTGACACGCAAAAACGCATTATTGCGGCCACCATACAAGGCATTCGGGTGATTTGCGCCTATGTCGTCAATGGCCAGGCAGTAGACTCGGACAAATACCATTACAAGCTGGCATGGCTTAATGGACTGCAAAGCTGGCTTCAAGCAGAACTGAGTCAACATGAAAAACTGATAGTTCTTGGCGATTACAATATTGCACCAGACGACCGTGACTGCCACGACCCGCAGGCCTGGCTGGGCCAGGTGCTGGTAAGCCCGGCGGAGCGGGCCGCCTTTCAGCAATTGCTGGCCTTAGGCTTGCATGATAGCTTCAGGTTGTTTAATGATCAGGCAGGCGAGTTTAGCTGGTGGGATTACCGCATGGCCGCCTTTCGCCGCAATATGGGCATGCGGATTGATCACATTCTCGTCAGCAACGCCCTCAAACCACACTGCGAAAGCTGTGTGATAGATAAAACACCACGCAAGCTCGAACGCCCCAGCGACCATACGCCCGTGGTGCTGACCCTGGCCAACGCAATCCCTTAAACCGTTGGCATCACAAACTTGATGCCCTGCAACACCTCCAGAATGCGTGACTTAAGCCGTTTGTTCATGTCGCCTTCCATCGCCTGCAGTTGCATCGCCACCAAGGCAGCGACTTTTTCTTGCATGCTGGCAGCATTGACCGACAAGTCGTCCTGCATGCCCTGCTTGAAGGCCTCCAGTTGTTGTGCAGACAGTTCGTTAAACACTTGCTGCAACGATTGTTTATAGTCTGCAGCCAGAGTCGCCGCAGCCAGCTCATGGCTGGCGGACAAGCGAGACTTGGCTTGTTCCTGTAATTGCTGCAAATGCGTCTCCAACGCTGCTTCCAGTTGGCTACGCAATGCCAATACTCTGCTTTCGAGTTCGGTTTGTTGTTGCGCCAACAAACTGGCGAGCCGTTCATCCAGCCATTGCTGGCTATTGGCCTCCAACCGCTCAAGCAGTGTTTGTTCGGTAGCGGCAAATGTGGCCTGCTGCGACGCATTCAGCTGGACCAGCTTATCTTCGACCACCTGCAACTGTTGCTCGGACTGACTTTCCAGCGCCTCGGTAAACGCTTGTTCACGTTGTTGCATCTGCGCGAGCTGCCCCTCTGTCAGCGCGCTCAGGCGCGCCTCCAAACCGTCCACCTGTTGCTTGCTGACATTGCCCATCGCTTCACGAAAAGCTTGCTCAATCGACTGTATGCTTTCGCCGATTTGGGTTTGTGCCTGTGACAACACGGTCTGTTGCAACGCGTTGGCATACTGGGTCAGCCCTTGCTGGTGCTGCGCGAGCGACTCACTGGACTGCTCGGCCAACTGCGTCGTGATGAGTTGCGTGATCTCAGGCAATAAAGCCTGTTTGAGCTGTGCCACCAGTTCGTTCATGTCTGGCATCACCACCTCGGCCACTGGCGCCGCAGATTTTTGAACAACTTTGGTTAACACCGGAATTTCTGAAGTTTCCACACACCCTCCCCGTTATGCTTGTGACTGCATGGACTTGATATGCTGAATCTCATAGCCCCGATCACGGTAAAACGCCCAGCGCTGGCGACCAGCCGCTTTTTCAGTTTCGTCTTGCCCAATGATTTCGAACACATGCCGAAAACGGCTAAAAAACTTGGGCAATGCTGTTTGGCAGTTAAACAATAAATCATCCTGCCGGATCTGCTCAGGCGCCCAGGCAATCTGCACAGGCGTCAGCGCTGCATGGTCGGCATCGGCGAGCACATGCGGTAAAAAGCCTTCAACCGGCTGCTGCCAAAGCTGAGTACTCAACTGCTCAGCCTGCTGACGATCTGACAAATAGACGGTGACACTGCGCTGCCTGGAAAACGCCTGCGATATTAAATGTTGCATCAATGCAGGCGTATCCGGCACATCCGTATAAAAACGAATTTTGGTCATGCCTTTTATTGTGCGGCTTGCGCCAACAGATAACTCATGAGCAAAGGCACTGGCCGGCCAGTGCCGCCTTTTTCCTTGCCAGATTTCCAGGCAGTCCCTGCGATATCCAGATGTGCCCAGTCATACTTTTTGGTATAGCGCGACAGGAAGCAGGCGGCAGTAATACTGCCGGCGGCGCGCCCGCCAATATTGGCCATGTCTGCAAAATTACTGTCCAGTTGCGCTTGATAGTCATCCCACAGCGGCATTTGCCAGGCACGGTCACCGGCTTGCTCACCCGCCTCCAGCAACGCTTTGGCCAGCTGGTCATTATTGGCAAACAAGCCACTGACATGATGGCCGAGTGCAATCACGCAGGCACCGGTCAAGGTTGCAATATCAATCACCGCGGCAGGCTCAAAGCGCTCGGCATAGGTCAAGGCATCACACAGAATCAAACGGCCTTCGGCGTCGGTATTCAATACTTCTATTGTTTGGCCAGACATACTGGTCAAAATATCGCCAGGTTTGGTCGCGCGGCCGCTTGGCATATTCTCACAGGTCGGGATCAAGCCAACCACGTTGAGTGGCAGCTTCAACTCACCCAAGGCCTTGAACACGCCAAACACGGATGCCGCGCCGCACATGTCATACTTCATCTCATCCATCTCAGCCCCTGGCTTGAGTGAAATGCCGCCAGTATCAAACGTAATGCCTTTACCCACCAGCACCACCGGTTTTTGCGATTTTTTACCGTGCAAATGCTGCATGACAATAAAGCGCGGCGGCTCTTCGCTGCCACGGGTCACGCCTAAAAATGAGCCCATATTGAGTTTTTCAATCGCAGCCTGATCCAGCACTTCGACCTTGAAGCCATATTCCTTGGCTAACTTTTCAGCCTGCTTGCCCAAATAGCTGGGCGTACAGATATTTGGTGGCAAATTGCCCAGATCTTTGGCCAACGCCACGCCCTGGCCAACGCTCTGCCCTTGTTTCAGCCCCAGCTCAGCCTCGGCTTGTGCGGATTTTTCAAGCAACACGCTGACGGATTGCAGCGGATGCGGCTCCACCGATTTCTCTTTGACCGCATTCACTTTGTAAGTGGCATCGAGCGCCACCTCGGCCAAAGCTGCCGTTTTTTGCTGCACACTGACTTTTTTCAACGCAAGCGCGGCAAAGTCAGTGGCGAGATGGTCTACGCCTGCTGGCAACGCTTTAATCGCGGCGCGGAAACTGGCACGCAATCCTTTGAGATTCAGCTCATCGGCTTTACCCAGGCCGACCAGCAGCACCCTGGG
This sequence comes from Methylophilus sp. DW102, assembly GCF_037076555.1. Lineage (NCBI taxonomy): Bacteria > Pseudomonadati > Pseudomonadota > Betaproteobacteria > Nitrosomonadales > Methylophilaceae > Methylophilus > Methylophilus sp. DW102. The sequence continues at coordinate 2,678,883 of NZ_AP029023.1, forward strand.
CGCCGCGACGCCTGCCAACTGGCGCAACATCAGAGTGGTACCAGCCTTACCTTCCATATCGCCAGACTTGACGGCCGCCGAGATGGCTTTCTCAGTGGCGCCATCCAGCAGCTTGGCTAAATCGCTGAGTTTACGGCCTTCAAAAATGCCCACCAGCAAGCAATCTGTACGCAATTTTTCCGGGGAAGTGCTTTTTATGCTAAATTCCATCTTTATCCTTTTTGGTTCCATGCAACTAGCTTAAGTGATGGTTGTATTATCTAGTGTTTTATGCTGATTTCAAAGCGGTGCATTTAAATTGAAAATTTTCAAACGTGCATTGTCTGCAGAGCTCATGTCTTCTGCCTCTGCCATCTTCCTGATTATCCTCGGCATCGTTGTCGCTCAGCGCGCTGGCAATATCGTACGCCAGGTCTCCAGAGGCATTTTACCTAACGATGCCATTGGCACCATCCTGACCTTTAGCCTGGTGCAATTCATGCCCATGATGATGTCGCTCGCCGTTTTTCTGGCCGTGCTATTGACGCTGACACGCTGGCACCGCGACTCAGAAATGGTGATCTGGATGTCCGCAGGGCTGAGTTTAAGACAATGGGTCTTGCCTATCATGCGGTTTCTGGCGCCGATTGTGCTCATCATCAGTCTGTTCAGCCTGATAATTATGCCTTGGGCCAGTGGCAAGGCTGACAGCTACCGCGAGCAGCTCAAAAAACGGGATGAACTGTCATCAATCAGCCCCGGGACCTTTAAGGAGTCGAGCGCGGGCGATCGCATTTACTTTATTGAGAGCTTTGACAAGCTTGGCTACGAAGTCAAAAACGTGTTCGTCCAATCCAAACAAAACGGCAAAATTGGCATTATTACTGCGAATCGTGGCAGCCGCTACAAAGCCAGCAACGGTGATAATTTTTTACGGCTGGAACATGGCCGACGCTATGAAACCACGCCCAACAGTCTGGAGGTCATGACCACAGAGTTTGAGCGCTATGATATCCGGGTCGAAGCCAAAGAGACTGCGCCCGCCACCACCACCGCGCAGATTAAGTCCACGCAATCGCTGCTGAGCGATGCCAGCGCCGCAGACCATGCCGAGCTGCACTGGCGCATGGCGATTCCGATCTCAACCATCGTCATGGTCCTGCTTGCCATCCCGCTCAGTTTTGTCGATCCACGCGCAGGCCGCTCGCTCAACATCATGTTTGCGATCCTGATCTTTATCATCTACAACAACCTGCTCAGCATTTTTCAGGCCTGGATTACGCAAGGAAAAATCTCGGTACTGGTGGGATTGTGGCCCGTGCATCTGAGTTTTATCCTGCTCGGCTGGTATCTTTACCACCGACGCAAACATCTGAAACCGTTGATGCCGGGCTGGCTCAAACGCACTCCAAAAATCGCTAAGCCATGACCCTGACCCGTTTAAACCGTTATTTCTGGCAAGAGATCAGCTTCAGCATCATGCTGGTGCTGTTGGGCCTGCTTGCCATGTTTTCGTTCTTTGACCTGCTACAGGAGCTGGACAGCCTGGGACGAGGTCACTATGGCATCAACAGCATGCTCACCTATGTCGCCCTCAGTATCCCTGGCCATATATATGAGGTGGCACCAGTCGCCGTGTTGCTGGGCATCGTTTACACCTTGGGCGCGATGGCCGGGAACTCGGAGCTGATTGTCATGCGCACCAGCGGCATTTCATTGCAATCGATTGCCATGATTCTGCTTAAAATCGGCCTAGTGTTTGCATTTGTGACCTTTCTGATTGGCGAGATCATTGCACCCATCAGTGAAAAACTGGCGCAGCGCATCCGTATTCAAGCCACTGATTCCGTCGTCGCGCAGGACTTTCAATCCGGCCTCTGGATTAAAGACGGCAGCAGTTTTGTCAATGTCAGCTCGGTCATGCCAGACACCAGCCTGGTCGATATCCGCATTTATGATTTCGACCCCCAGTTTAAGTTAAAGCACATCAGCCATGCAGAGAAAGGCTACTTTCAGGATGACCACTGGGTGCTGTCTAACGTCACCCAGACCAATATCAATCACAGCAAACAGATTCAGGATAACTCGATCACCTCACAGTTTTTCAAGCAGACGCGCTGGGAGTCACTGATCCGGCCAGAACTGTTGAATGTGCTGCTGGTATTGCCAGAAAAAATGTCGGCCTGGAACCTGTATAGCTTCATTCAATACTTACATCAAAATGGACAACGCAGTACCCGCTATCAGGTCGCACTGTGGGCTAAGCTGGTCTATCCACTGGCCTGTTTGGTGATGGTGGTACTGGCCTTACCATTTGGCTTTTTGCAACAGCGTGCCGGTGGCATCAGCGCCAAAATCTTTGCCGGTATTTTTCTGGGCGTGGTCTACCAGATCATGAACCGCGTGTTCGTGCATTTGGGTGTGCTCAATGACTGGCCACCGCTGGTGAGTGCCATCAGCCCGACGCTACTGTTTTTGCTGGTCGGCCTGGGCATGCTTTACTACGTAGAGCGGCGTTAAAACGCGCCTGACTCGTGCTTATGTGATGCGGATTATCCGCGTGCCTAGCAGCCGGTCATGCAAAAACTGCTGCTCGCGATCCAGTACTGCCCACCACAATGTCAGCCCAGCCGGGAGCAACAACAGTGTTGCCACCCCATAGCGCAGCAAAGCCACGCGCCAGTCCAGCAAACGGCCCTCGGCATCTACCACTTTCAGCTTCCAGGTCTGGCTGGCCAGCGTTTGGCCGGTCACCACCCAACAGCGCACAAAGTAAGCGCCTATCGACAGCCACAACAGCATCTGCAAACCTAAACGCCGCCAGCCATGACTGGCATCCCCCACCACCAGCACATAAGCGGCGGTCAGTGCCAAGGCCAAGGCCAGCATCAACAAGGCTTCATAAATCACGGCCAGATATCGTTTAATTAAATATTTCATTGCGCGTCTGCCCACTTTCGCCGGATAACAAAAACCCCGCACATGCGGGGCCTATCTCACACAGGATAAACGGGGGATCCTGACTTATTTCTGATCCCAGCTATCTTCCCACATGCAGTGCTTGATTTTGTGACGGTTAGCAATCAGCTCATCAATGCTAGGCTCGTCGTTCAACGCGCGTTTCAAGGCCAGCTTGATCGCTTCGTAGTTGTTTTTGTACAGATCGGCTTTGTCCAGATTGGCTTCTTTGGCACAGCCCGGATCAATCCACAGCAAGGCAATAATGCACAGATCATTGACCAGCTCTTTAGGAACAATGCCTTCGATCACTGCATCGGTAATGCCATCAGCCACACCGGCTTGCACCACACCACCGAACAGTTCGATATTCAAGGAGTCTTTCAAGGTGACTTTTGGCACCATCATGGTCGCTGGGCGCACCATCTGGTTGATGTCACGCACGGCAAACATGGCTGTGTGGCCTTTGGTTTGCGCCATCATGTTCGCGAAAGCCGTACCCACTGGGCCGTCCACGGCACCGATCACGATTTCTGGCATCGCGGCAGTCACGTCCTTGCCTTCGGAAAACACGGTAGCTTCACCCGCTTTAAATACGATTTTTGACATGAGAATTCCTTTGTATGTCTGGATGTTGGAGAAAATTCAAACCGTGATTATATCAGTTCAAGCTGCATATCGACATGCAGGATATTGGCATCCAGATACGGCTCGCTGCAAACAACAAACCCGGCTTGCTCATAAAAACCAATTGCATGCCTCTGCGCCGACAAGCGCACATCGCTGAGCTCCCATTGCCGACAGATCTGTATTGCCTGCAACAGCATGGCCTCGCCAATTCCTCGCCGCCGCCATGCGGGCAATACCGCCATGCGGCCTATATAGCCCCCGGGCAGAACGCGGGCGCACGCCACGGCATCATGCGCGTAATGCGCTAACAGATGCACTGCAGTGTCATCCGCAGCATCCCACTCCAGCGCTTCGGGCACCTGTTGTTCATCTATGAAGACCTGTTGCCGTATCCGGCTACAGTCTGCCCATAAAGGATCTTGCTTACTCAGTGTACTGATTCGGAGCTCAACGCGCTTTACAGACATGACAGTCTCCAGAGCAAATATTGCAATTGTCACAGCCCGCAGGCATCATACATCCTTTATTAAAACAGGATTTGAGGAAAAGTTATGTGTCGTTTTCAAACCGCAGCGGCCAGAATTTTACTGGGGCTGGTGTTTTTTGGGGTGGTGATTTTAAAGCTGATGGCCATTTTAAATACGCCTGATGGTTATCTGCAATACCAAATGATGTTAGGGCAATTTGGCCTGCCAGCCGTCTTTGCACCACTGCTGATTTTCATTCAGTTTGTGTTTGGCCTGTTGCTGATCGTGGGGTACAAAACCCAACTCTCTGCGCGCGTTTTAGGCGTGTTGGCGGTATTTATGGCACTGGTGCTGGGCCAGGCTTCGCTGGACGCGTTTTTTGCCTACCTGGGCATCGCCGGTGGCATGTGGTTGTTGAGTATTTATCCGCAAACTGCTTGCAGTCTGGATAACCGCAAAAAATAAACGATTCAGTCGTAAAAAGCCGGGTTAGCCCGGCTTTTTTTATCCCTTGATTTTGATCCCCAGCTGTTTGAGCTTGCGATAGAGGTGTGTCCGCTCCAGCCCCGAAATTTCTGACAACCGGCTCATATTATTTTTGACCAGCCGCATGTGGTACTGGAAGTAAAAACGCTCAAAGTCATCGCGCGCTTCACGCAAGGGCTGATCCAGATTAAGCGGCATATGCTGCTCGGACGACTCGCCGCGCTGTCCTTGAAAATTGGCCAGAACACGCTGCACATCGGTCTGGGTAATGCTTTCACCCAAACTCGTCATGAGCAGGTTCTGTACCACGGACTCCAGCTCGTCCAAATCACCTGGCCAGTCAGCATTGCGCAGCGCATTCAGCGCCGCCACATCAAACGCCTTGTAGTCAATCTTGCTGGCTTCAACCATCAGGGTCGCCATCGCATTGACCAGATCGGGAATATCCTCTTTGTGCTCATCCAGGCAAGGCACCTTCACCGCTGACCCGGCCAGCGTTTGCAGCAAGGCCTGCTCCAGCATGGCTTTTTCAATCAGTTGCGGCAAGCCATGCTCACTGGCGCAAATCACGCGTACCCCGTATTTTTCGGATTTATTGATGAGCAGGTGCAGGCCTTTTTGTTCGGTCTTGCCCAGTCTGGTGACTTCATCGACAAACACCACGCCTTCACGGGCCTGCTCGAGAATTTCCATCGGTGCGGTGACCAGCTTCTCATACTCGGTCAAGGCCACCCACGGCGTATTCTGCGGACGCAAAAACTTGGCGCACAATGGCACGCTGCCACCTTTTTTACCAATCAGGAACAAGGTGTTTTTATGGCGCGCCAGCTGCTCCAAGCGCTGCTTGAGCTCCTGAATGACGGCACTTTTGCCAAAGCTGGACAGGTTAATTTCGGTATGCGCCAGATGCTCGGTATGTTTGATCGCTGCGCCTACGGTTTTGAGCAGCTTTTGCAAGGCAATCGGTTTTTCGAGGAAGTCGAACGCTCCGAGTCGAGTGGCCTCGACCGCGGTATCTATGGTGCCATGCCCTGACATCATGATCACCGGCATGGTCAGCAAGCCGGCATTGGCCCATTCTTTAAGCAGGCTGATGCCATCGCAATCGGGCATCCAGATGTCAAGCAACACCAGATCCGGTCGCTGCTTGAGCCGCTCGTCCCTGGCAATTTGTGCATTTTCTGCCAGGCGCACGACGTGCCCCTCATCCCGCAAGATATCGCTTAATAACTCCCTGATGCCGATTTCATCATCGACGACCAAAATATTACGTGAAGCCATGGTACTTCCTTACACGATGCGCTCAACGCGCCGACGTTGTTGTTGTTTATCGACCGGCAAGCTGATGGTGACGCTGGCGCCCCCTTGTGGCAGATTATCAATGCGTATCTGTCCACGCTGCTCTTCTATCATTTTTTTGACAATGGCTAATCCCAACCCGGTACCGTGTGACTTGGTTGTGACGTAAGGTTCAAACACCCTCGCCATCACCTCGGTTGGAAAACCACTGCCGTTATCCGTCACTGACAATTTTATACGCTCGCCATCATAATCGGTCAAGATCACAATTTGCGGTTGTTCAGTTTGCACCAATGCATCCTGGGCATTTTGCAGCAGGTTATGCAGGATTTGGCGCATCATGGTGGCATCGGCATAAATCTCGGGCAGCTGCTCATGCAGGGACAGTACCAGCTTGACCACAGAGGCGTTATAAAGGCGGCTCACATCGCGGATCAAGGCATTCAAATCCAGCCTTACCAGTTGGGCGGCAGGCGTTCTGGCATACTCACTAAATTCGTTGACCATATTCTTCATCGCCTGCACCTGGTTGACGATGGTATCGGTAGACTTAAACAGCATCTCCGCATCCTTTTCTTCCAGTTTGTCGCGCAGCTTCAGCTGCAAGCGCTCGGCAGACAGCTGTATCGGTGTCAGCGGATTCTTGATTTCGTGCGCCAGCCGTCTGGCTACCTCGGCCCAGGCGGCATCGCGCTGGGCTTGCGCCATGGCGGTCACATCATCAAACACCACTACCAGGCCGTGCCCCGCCCCTTCCGGCAACCGCGTCACCCGCAGCATCAGCATCTGCTTGCCATGCACCCCTTCAATTTCGATCTGGCTGCTTAAATGCCGCTCATGGTGGTCAAATTGCAACGTATCTTCATAGTGCTGCATCACCAACGCTGTAAAAGGCGTGAGGTAATCATTTTCGGCCGCAATGTCGGTAAAGACTTTGTTTTTAAAGCCCACCAGCGAAATCCCCAAAATATTGGTGGCAGCCAGATTGTAAACACGCAGCTCCGCCTGTTCATTAATGGTCATCACGCCTGAGCTCAGGTGCGACAAAATAGCTTCCAGGTAGGCACGTGCAGACTCCACATGCTGACGGCTCTGTTCGGAGGCATTTTTCGCTTCCTGCAACTGTCGCGTCATGCTGTTGAACGACTTCACCAGCACACTAAGCTCATCCTTGCCAAATGAGGGCAGCTGCTGCGAATAATCGCCACTGGCAATCAGCCGCGTCCCTTCTGCCAGCACCGTCAAGGGTTGCGCCATGCGCCGACTCAGTGCAAATGCGATGGTCAATGCGCCCAGCATGGACAGCAGCAAAATCATGGTCAGCGTCAGCATGAAAATGTCTTTGAGTGACTGCCGGCTGTACGACAAGGTCTGGTACTCGCGGTAGACCTCCTGCACCGATTCGGCAGTATTCGAGAGCGCCTTGGGCACCGGTTGCATCAATTGCAGAATCCGCATCTCGCCCGTGATCCCCAAGGACTCCACCGGAATCAGCACACGCATGTACAGGCCTTTGCCGGGGATAGGCTCGATTTTGCCGTAGATACGGCTACGTGCCTGGCGCAACTGCGGCACAGAAGGCAGCTCAGGTAAAAAGCTGCTGGGGTCAGAGCTGCTGACAGCCAGAATCGCACCTTGCGGGGTCAGTAATGCCGCGTCCTGAACGCCGGCTTTTTCACGCAGATCGTTCAGTTGTCCATAATGTGAGCGGGCCGTTTGCAGTGATAGCGAGACCGCCATGCTTTGCGCCTTTTCCTTGACGTCCTCCAGCATGATATCCAGCGCCCGTTGCCCCAAATTCAGCCCCCCATCGAGTGCGGATTCGACTTTGACGTTAAACCAAGACTCAATCGAGCGTGATAGAAAATTCACGGAAACCAGATAAACGATCATGCCTGGAATCAACGCCATCAGGGCAAAAGACACCAGCAATCTGAAATTCAGCTTGCTGCCTACCTGTTTGGCTTTGGTGGTCTGGTAAAGATGGCGTAACTGATAGGCAATCACCCCCAGCAACAACACGGCGAGGCCAGCATTGATATACAGCAGGATCAGGTAATAATCCCCACTGATGGCGGTGTTGGCACTGGCGAGAGACAGCAGGTACAGCAGGGCTGCCGCCAGTAGAATGGACAAAATCAGGACATACCGCATAGGGCTAACGCTGGGTGTCCTTTACCCACCAGCTAAACGTCGGCGTGACCAGCTCCCAGTCACTTTCGCCCAGGGCATCCAGCTGCAAGGCTTTAGGCAGCTTGCTGGTATCCAGATGCATTTTCAGCGCCGCCTGATAGGGCTGATTTTTTTCTAGTGTGGCATGCGGCGTCAAGCGCCAGTCGCGGATCAGGCCCAACTCACGCCTGGCTTCAGCCAGGCTGTCGAATCCTTTTTGCTGTTGCGGATAATTAAGCAGATATTGCTTGGTCAGCGCGTGATAGTTGAGCGTGACGGCGCGACGCTCGGTCACCACCTCATCATCAAACCAGTACTTCATGGGTTTGATGATCTGGCATTCATACAAAAACGTCAGGGCGATGCCCTTACTCAACGCTTCCTCAAGCGCGCGGCCAAAATGGATGTCCAGATCCGCATCCAGCGCCCAGGTATCTTCACGCAATACCAGCTCGGCACTTTTGACATGGGCATGATTGTTATTGGCAGCCAGTGCCAATGCTGTCATGGTCAGCAGAAAAAAAAGCGCCGAATAATATTTAATGTTTTTGTAAAAGCGCATAAAACAATCCGTCATGCGCGGCAGTGGGCAGCAATTGCCCGCCAATTGACTGCTGGCAAGGGAGGCCCGAGGCATCAAACTGCACTGGCAACCTGACCGCATCTGCATGCATGGTTAAAAACTGTTGAATCTGCATTTCATTTTCTTGTTGAAAAATCGAACAGGTGACGTACAGCAATTTACCGCCTTTTGCCAGCATATGCCACAAATTCAATAATATTTGCTGTTGCATCTGGGCAAATACCGTCAAATCCTGTGGCCGACGCAACCATTTCATATCGACATGCCTGCGCACGATGCCTGAGGCGCTGCAGGGCACATCAGCCAGAATGCGGTCAAATAACTGACCATCAAACCAGTCGGCTTTTGCCGCATCGCCTGTCCTGACCTTGGCTTGCAAGCCCAGACGCTGCAGGTTGTCGTGGACGCGGCGCAGGCGCTCTGCCTCCACATCCAGGGCAAGCAAGTCAATATCACTGGCTTCAAGCAAGTGACAAGTTTTACCGCCCGGCGCGCTACAGGCATCCAGCACGCGCATGCCTGCTTGCACATCCAGCAAAGGAACCGCCCACTGTGCGCCGGCATCCTGCACACTGAGCCAGCCTTGATCAAAATGCGGCAGCTTGTGCACCGGCAACGGCTGCTGCAACTGAATCGCCGTACCGCCCAACGCTTGCGCCGCAATCCCCGCATCATCCAGCGCCTGCATGTAGCTGGCGACATCCGTTTTGCGCTGATTAATGCGTAATGTCATGGGTGGGTGGCTGTTGCCTACGGTCAGAATCGACTGCCAATGCTGAGGATATTGTTGTTTGAGGGTATCAATCCACCATTGCGGATAGTTAAATTGCACCGTTTCCGACTGGCTCACTTGCGCCTGCAAGGTTGACCGTTGGCGCAAAAAATTACGCAATACCGCATTGACCAGCCCTTTTGCCCAGCGCAGCCCGGTTTTGCCCGCAGCTTCCACAGCCTGATTGACCACCGTAAAATCATCTTCTGCCCCATGCAACAGCTGCGACAGGGCAACCAGCAACAGCGCATGTACACGTGCATCCGTCACTGGCTTGGCCGTCAGCGCCTGCAAATAAGCCGCGGCTTCGGCATACAAGCGCAAGGTGAGGTAGCTGTAATCCTGTGCAGCCGCCTGCTGTTGCGGCGTCGCCGACTTGACCCTGCGCAATGCCTTGGGCATGGAAACAGTCAGGTTATGTCCGGCCAACACTTCGGCCACCGCAGATGCGGCTATGAGCTGGGCAACTTGCAAAAGAATACTCTGGTGAAAAAAAGACTATTCTACTTGATGCGCCCAAAATACACAGACAAAAACTCACGCAATAAAAAAGGCTTTCTTGCGAAAGCCTTTTTTGTCTGTTGAAATCGCGTTTAATACTGGTTAGCCAACGCCAGCAAACGGCGGATCCGCTCTTCGGTCTGCGGGTGGGTGCTGAACAACCCCGCCAGGTCTGCGCCTGATAAGGGGTTGATAATCATCATCTGCCCGGTTTCCGGGTGTTGCTCGGCAGTCATATTGGGAATCTGGTGCGCATAATTGTGGATTTTCTCCAGCGCGGCTGCCAAGGCTTTCGGGTCGCGGCTGATCTCAGCCCCCATGCGGTCTGCTTCATATTCGCGCGACCGTGAAATCGCCATCTGGATCAGCGAAGCGGCCAACGGTGCCAGAATCATAATCAAAATACCAATAATGGGATTGGGTCGGTCTTCGCCCTCCCGATGCCCGCCAAACATCAGACCAAATTGCGCAATCGATGAAATGGCCCCGGCCACGGTGGCGGAAATAGTAGAGATCAAGGTATCGCGGTGTTTCACGTGCGCCAGCTCATGTGCCATCACACCGCGCAATTCGCGCTCACTCAAAATCTGCATGATGCCGGTAGTAGCTGCCACGGCAGCGTTCTCGGGGTTGCGGCCGGTAGCAAACGCATTCGGCTGGCTTTCATTGATCACGAACACACGCGGCATGGGTAGTTGGGCCCGCTCGGCCAGCTCTTTGACCATGTTGTAATAGTTGCGGAACTGCCCATTACCAAAATTATTTTCAGCATTGATCTCAACTGCGCCATACATTTTCAGCACCGCCTGGTCGCTAAACCAGTAGGCATAGAAGTTCATGCCGCCTGCCAGTAACAGCGCCAGCAACATGCCGCCCTGGCCACCCAGCGCGCCGCCCACCGCAACAAACAGGGCAGTAATCGCGGCCATCAACACAAAGGTTTTGGTCCAGTTACCTAACATAGTGACTCCTTCACAATTCGGTGAGTAATATCGACTTTAATATGCGGGGATGACAGGCATTTTTCAATGCCTGCACCAGATTGACTAGAAAAAGCGGTCGCCCACTTGCACATGCTGACCTTGCACAAACTGTTGTGCCGTTTGGCGCTTGCCACCCGGCATCTGCAACTCATGCAGTTCTAATGCGCCTTCGCCACAGGCCACCTGTAGCGGATGTGTCTGCAACACAGTGCCTGGCTCGCCTTGACCCGCCACGGCTTGAGCAAACCACAGTTTGCAGACTTGATCATTAAATTTGGCTGTAGCCACCGGAAAGGGATTAAATGCACGAACCTGACGAGACAGTTGCTGGGCAGATTGCGTCCAGTCAATGGCAGACTCGGCTTTTTCCAGCTTGTGCGCATAGGTCACCAGCGTCTCGTCCTGTACTTCAGAGGCCAGGCAACCGGTATCTTGCAAGGTCTGCATCGCCTCGACCATCAAGCGCGCGCCTTCGCGACTGATCGCATCATGCAAGGTCTGCGTGGTATCTGCCGCAGTAATCGCCACCGACCATTTACTGATCATATTGCCGGCATCCAGCTTGGGCACCACCTCCATGATGGTGACACCCGTCTCGGTGTCCCCGGCCAGAATGGCCCGGTGGATGGGCGCAGCCCCGCGCCAGCGTGGCAGCAAGGAGCCATGGATGTTGTAACAGCCTCGCGTCGGGATGTTCAGCACCGCGGTCGGAATAATCAGGCCATAGGCCGCAACGATCAGCACCTCGGCGTTGACCGCTGCAATCTCGGACTGCACCTCGGCGGGCTTAAGGCTTTCTGGCTGAAAAACACGTAAGCCGTGTTGCAAGGCGAGCTGTTTGACCGGACTCGCTTTTAACTGCATGCCACGGCCCGCGGGGCGGTCTGGTTGCGTCAACACCATGACAATGTCATGGCCCGCGTCTATGAGTCCTTGCAAAGCCGGTACTGCAAACTCCGGGGTCCCGGCATAAATAATACGCATGCAACCTTCCTGACTTAATAACTGTTGCGCTCGATTTCGCGCGCGTGCTTGACCATTCTGGTCCGGATACGGTTACGTTTGAGCGTGGAGAGATACTCCACAAACACCTTGCCCAGCAAATGATCCATTTCATGCTGGATACAGACGCTCAGCAAACCATCCGCATCCAACCTGAAAGTGTTGCCATGCACATCTTTCGCTTCGACGGTAATAAATTCAGCGCGCGTCACACTTTCATAGATGCCGGGCACTGACAGGCAACCCTCTTCATAATCCTGGCTACCTGACTGGGCAATGATTTTAGGATTGATCAGCACCAGCAAATCGTCTTTTTCCTTGCTCAAGTCAATCACGATCAACTGGATGTGCTGGTCGACCTGCGTAGCAGCCAAGCCTATGCCTGGCGCATCATACATGGTCTCAGCCATATCGCTGACCAGTTGCTGTAATGCCTCATCAAATACTTGCACCGGTTTGGCCACCGTATGCAGGCGTGGATCCGGATATTGCAAAATTGGAAGTAGTGCCATGCTCTACAAATCTTTCCATTCAAATAGTTTGTGCAAAAACAGGGCAAAACGCCTGCTTTTTCACCTTGATCAGAACTTTAAAGCCATGCTAGATTGGTTGATATTGCGCAGTGGCTGTGCGCAGGTACAGCCCATCCATTTGTGTCGCATAAAACAGAGACGCCACATGACGAAAATTGTTCAAATTATAACCTCGCTTGCGCTGGCTTGTAGCAGCTTATTGTTACAGGCAGAAGAAATTCCGTTGCGGCCGCAGCACCCCGACCGGCATGTCGTCGTCAAAGGCGATACCTTGTGGGATATTTCGGCCAAGTTTCTGAAAAATCCATGGCAATGGCCACAGATTTGGCAATTAAACCGGTCTAGCATTAAAAATCCGCACTGGATTTATCCGGGGGATATCATCGTGCTCGACACCAGCAGCGGGCAACCCGTACTCAAACTGGTGCGCGAATCTGTCACCCTGGAGCCTGGCATGATCGTCACGCCAATCAAAGGCGATGCCATCCCCGCCATACAACCCAACATCATCCAGCCGTTTTTGACCAAGCCCATGCTGATTGCGCCAGAGGCGCTCAAGTCAGCACCCAGAATTGTGGCGGCGCAGGAAGAACGTGAGATTCTGAGCCCAGGCACACGCATTTATGTGCAGGGCCTGCCAGACGCTCCACGCAACGCCTGGGCAATCTACCGCGAGGGGGAGGCGATCAAAAACCCTGAAAATGGTGAGCTGCTGGGCACAGAAGCGCATTATCTGGGGGAGGCCAAACTGCTGCGCTCAGGCCAGCCTGCCACCTTGACCGTAACCCAGGCCAAAGAGGAAATTGCGGTTAAAGACAAACTGATTGCGATGGAAGACTCCCTTAGCCCGCCTTATCTGCCACATGCGCCCGAAGGCCAGATTGAAGGCCAGATTGCACGCGTGAGCGAAGGCATCAACGAGACTGGCTATGGCCGTGTGGTGGTGCTCAATCGCGGCGAAGCGCAAGGCCTGGAGCGCGGTCACGTGCTTTCGGTGCTGCGCAAAGGCGCCAGCATGGTAGACCCCGAATCAGCAGACCCTAAACATCCGGTCATGATCCAGTTGCCGGATGAGCCTGTCGGCTTGGTGATGGTCTTCAAAACCTTTCCCAAACTGTCATACGCGCTCGTCATGCAGGCCTCGCAACCTATCCATGTGGAAGACGTGGTGCGTACCCCCTGATCTCCGCACTGATGGTCACAGATCCTGAAGAGAGCGCAGCCTGGATTGCCTTAAGCCTGGTCGAAGGGCTGGGCAGTGTCACCTATTGCCAGCTGTTGCTGCACTTTAAAACCCCGCAGGCGATTCTGGCCGCCTCCTACAGCAGCTTGTGCGAACTGGTCAGCAAAGACGTCGCCGAAGGGATACAAAAAGCGCCAGAAGACCCGCATATTGCCAAGACACTAGACTGGCTCTCACAACCAGATAACCACCTGATCACACTGGCGGATGCCTACTATCCGCAACGCCTGCTCAGCATAGACCAGCCGCCGCCCGTGCTCTATGCCAAAGGCAACCTGCAAATGCTCAAGCGGCCTGGCCTGGCCATTGTCGGCAGCCGCCACGCCACACCGCCGGGCGAGTCTACCGCCGAGCAGTTTGCCGAAAGCTTGTGCCGGGCCGGATTTGCCGTGGTCAGCGGGCTAGCATTAGGCATAGACGGCGCCGCACACAGAGGCGCGCTCAAAGCAGATGGTGCCACGATTGCCGTGGTCGGCACCGGGCTGGATATTGTCTATCCGGCACGGCATAAAGCCCTGGCCCACCAGATTGTGCAGTATGGCTTGTTGCTCTCCGAGTACCCGCTAGGGACGCCATCTTTGACGCACAACTTTCCCAGACGCAACCGTATTATCAGCGGCCTGTCTGAAGGCTGTCTGGTGGTAGAGGCCAATATTGATAGCGGCTCACTCATCACTGCTCGACTAGCGATCGAACAGGGCCGTGAAGTCTTCGCCATTCCGGGCTCTATTCACTCGCCGGTGTCCAAAGGGTGCCATGCGCTGATCAAACAAGGGGCAAAGCTTGTCGAGTCCACCGAGGACATTGTCAGCGAATTGAAGCATGTCCGCCTGCCCAACCCCGCACTTTCGATTAGCCCGAATGGGTCACTACCCGATTGGACTAATCTACCCGCCGAAGCCAGTCCTGTCCTGGCTTGCATGGGGTTTGACCCCATCTTTGCAGAGCTCATTGCGGCCCGCGCCGGGTTGACGCCCGAACAAGTTTCCACCATGCTAACACTACTTGAATTAGAAGGTGTGGTCAGCCATCTCGCCAACGGCCAATTCCAGCGATTGGTTTAAAGCTCGGTTCAGACCCACCCCAGTATCGCTGCTATTCACTACTAATAGCGGAGCAGCGTGTTTGAGGAGAATTTAGACATGTTGGAAGTACTGATATTTATCTATCAAAATTATTGGGATAAGCATGATGCGCTTGAGCTGAAAGAAACAGACGAAACCATCATGGCCTATGAGCTCTCCCAGGCCGGGTTTAACCACCAGGATATTTTACACGCCGTGGGCTGGGTGAAAGACCTGCGTCGCTCGGTGCAACAGCCGCAATACCAGCACGACCCGTTTGCGATTCGCGTATTTTGCGAGATGGAACGCAACAAGATTAGTGACGACAGTCTGAACTTTCTGGGCTTGCTACAAAGAAGCGACATCATCACGGCTTATGAGCGCGACCTGATTATTGATCGTGCCATGGTCTTGCCGCAAGAAACCTTGAGCATGGAAGATATCCGCTGGATCACCATGATGGTGCTGTGGGACGAAACGCGCAAGCAGGATTACCTGTTTGTTGAAGATGCCTTGTTTAACCCGCAAGGTTTGTCATTGCAATAACCCAACAGAGCGACACAAAAAAAGCGCGGCTGATTCAGTCCGCGCTTTTTTGTTTGCCCGTATTGTTACGACTACAGTTGCCGAATAATCTGGCCAATAATGCCCGCCTGGTTCAGGGTGTAGAAGTGCATTTTATCTACGCCTGCCTCAATCAGTTTGGTACAGATATCAGTGACCACCTCTGCGCCAAAAGCGCGCAATGAAGCCATATCATCGCCATAGGCTTCCAGCCGCATACGCAGCCAGCGTGGAATCTCGGCACCACAGACACTGGAGAAGCGCGCCAGTTGCGTGTAGTTATAAATCGGCATGATGCCGGGAATAATCGGTGCAGTGACACCCAGCTTCTGCGCCGCTTCTACAAAACGGAAATAGGCATCCACATTGTAAAAATACTGTGTAATGGCCGAATCTGCGCCAGCATCGATTTTACGCTTGAAGTTTTCAAGGTCTTTTTGTGCCGAGCCGGCTTCCGGGTGAAACTCGGGGTAAGCCGCCACCTCCAGGTGAAACCAGTCGCCGGTCTCGGCGCGGATAAAACTCACCAGCTCATTGGCATATTTAAAGTCCCCCGCACTCACTTCGCCTGAAGGAATATCGCCACGCAAGGTCACCAGTCTGTTGATGCCTTTCGCCTGATAGGCTTGCAGCAATTCGCGGATTTCTTCTTTGCTGGAAGAAATACAGGAGATATGTGGGGCTGCACCATGGCCTTCAGCCTGGATTTCGAGCACACTGTCCATGGTACGGTCGCGGGTTGAGCCCCCCGCACCAAACGTGACGGAGAAAAACTCGGGAGAAAATACGGCCAGCTCTTTGCGTACTTGACGCAGGTTCGCCATGCCTTCCGCCGTTTTAGGCGGAAAAAACTCAAAACTGTAAGCGATTTTTTGATTCACTGTTTTCTCTTTTATTTCTAAACGCTTGATTTCAGGCAGATGCGGGGATGGTCAGGTGTCAGTCTTTTTCGTTGAACACAATCGCACTCAGGATCCAGGCAATCACGCTATACACCAGGGCGCCTATGACGCCAGTCATCACACTACTGACGACAAAGCCTTGCAACAGGTGGCCGACAAACCAGAATAGCAGGCCATTGATGACTAACAGAAACAATCCCAACGTCAGCAAGGTAATCGGCAAGGTCAACAGCACCAGAATCGGCTTCACCAGCATATTGGCCAGACCAATCACGACAGCAGCCACCAGCGCAGCGCTGAAATTGGCCACTTGAATGCCTGGGACCAGATAAGCCACGGCCATCAGTGCCAATGCATTGAGTACCCAAACAACCAGTAGTTTAAACATGCCGCCTCCTTGGATGAAAGATGAGGCAAAGTGTACACCAAATCTGCGCCAGAACATCTGGCGCAGGGCGGCAT
Source organism: Methylophilus sp. DW102 (assembly GCF_037076555.1). NCBI lineage: Bacteria > Pseudomonadati > Pseudomonadota > Betaproteobacteria > Nitrosomonadales > Methylophilaceae > Methylophilus > Methylophilus sp. DW102. The sequence continues at coordinate 2,695,483 of NZ_AP029023.1, forward strand.
GGTTTAGCGCACGCTGAAAAGCGCGTGATTAATAGCGATAATGCTCAGGTTTGAATGGGCCGGTTTTGCTTACGCCAATATAGGCTGCTTGTGCATCGGTCAAGGTGGTCAATTGCGCATTGAGTTTCTTCAACTGCAAGATCGCCACTTTTTCATCCAGATGTTTAGGCAGGGTGTAAACGCCAACCGGATACTTGTCGGTCTGGGTAAACAACTCAATCTGCGCAATGGTCTGGTTGGCAAAGCTGGAGCTCATCACATAGCTTGGATGACCTGTGCCGCAGCCCAAATTGACCAGACGGCCCTTGGCCAGCAAGATGATGCGCTTACCGTCCGGGAAAATCACGTGATCGACTTGTGGCTTGATCTCTTCCCACTGGTATTTTTCGATGCTGGCAACATCGATTTCATTGTCGAAGTGACCAATGTTACACACAATCGCCTGATCCTTCATTTTGGCCATGTGCTCATGCGTAATCACATGGTAGTTACCCGTCGCTGTGACAAAAATGTCCGCATGTTCAGCCGCATAATCCATGGTCACAACGCGGTAGCCTTCCATCGCGGCTTGCAGGGCACAAATCGGGTCAATCTCGGTCACCCAAACCTGGGCTGACAAAGCACGCAACGCTTGTGCAGACCCTTTACCCACGTCACCGTAACCGGCAACAACGGCAATCTTGCCTGCAATCATGACATCGGTCGCACGCTTGATGCCATCCACCAGAGACTCACGGCAACCATACAAGTTATCAAACTTGGACTTGGTCACAGAGTCATTCACGTTAATCGCAGGGAAAGCCAACTTGCCTTCTTTATGCATTTGATACAAACGGTGCACGCCCGTGGTGGTTTCTTCAGTCACACCTTTAATCGCGGCCAAACGTACGGAGTACCAGGTCGGGTCTGTTTTCAGCTTGGCCTTGATGGCGTTGAACAGACAGATTTCTTCTTCTGAAGTGGGGTTCGCCACCACAGACAAATCTTTTTCGGCACGGCTACCCAAATGCAGTAACAGGGTCGCATCGCCACCATCATCCAGAATCATGTTGGAGTAGCCACCATCCGTCCACTCAAAAATACGGTGGGTGTAATCCCAATACTCTTCCAGCGTTTCGCCTTTCACGGCAAACACGGCAGTGCCCGTCGCGGCAATCGCAGCGGCGGCATGGTCCTGGGTTGAGAAAATATTGCAAGAAGCCCAGCGCACTTCAGCACCCAAATCCTTCAGGGTTTCAATCAGTACAGCGGTCTGGATAGTCATATGCAAGGAGCCAGTGATACGGGCGCCTTTGAGCGGTTGTTGAGCAGCATATTCTTCACGAATTGCCATCAGGCCAGGCATTTCAGTCTCGGCAATCGCAATTTCCTTGCGACCCCAGGCGGCCAGGCCCATGTCTGCGACTACATAATCTTTGATATCAGCTACAGTATTCATGTTTCAAATCCTTAAAAAAATGAAAACTGAGCAGGAAAAGTTCGATAAGAACCGGTGGCAACGTTGTTCACCTTTTTTCCGTGCTCGCACAGTGAAAAGTGAACGCCGTTGAGATGCTTTACAGCAAATGCTCTGAGCCTGGGAGTCGAGTGACTCTCGCAGCGTTCCTCAGAAGTTGCGAATTATACGCGAACCCAAGGATTTTACAAAAAACAAATCCTGAGCAATCAAAGAACAACCACTGAAAACCTGCTCAAATAGCTGCCTAGAAATACCCTCTTTACCGATTCATTAAATTGACCGAATTACATGCTGCTACTCTGTCAAATCAGTTTCACCCGCCTGTGCCATGATGACATCACGTTCTCAAATATCCTCATTTAGTATAGAAAGGTGATTACTATGACCATGTATCAAGTAATGGATGAAGAAAATCATTGCATCGCAACCTTTCATCATTTTCAGGAAGCCATGTATACCGCACAAGACTTCACCCTGTGGGATGATGAACATTACTATCATGTCGAAGAGCTGGATCTGGCCGTCGCCTAAGCAAACCGTCCCGACATCAAAAGAAAAAAGCGCCAGTTAAGGCGCTTTTTTATTGGGGCTGACACAACACCGCCAGCCTCGCATCAAGGCAAGGTTTTCATCGCCACTTTGAGCTCTTCAGCCTTTTCGGCATCCAACTGTGTCAGTGTATCCACATTGGCCAAGGCTTCGATATGTTTACCGTTGGACTCCGCAATCAGTCCCAGGTAATAAAAAGCCTGACTATGCTGATCGTTCATGCTGACGACACGGTGCAAGTGTTGCTCAGCCATGGTGAGATCCTTGGTTTCATATTCAGCTGCAGCCAGATAAAACCAGGCTTCTGTATTATGAGGTTCCTGAGTCGTCCATTGCTGGGCAATCGCTTTCAGGCCATCCCAGTCCTTGTGCAGGTAAGGAAACACCACTTTCATGAAATAAGGCCATTCAGCTGCCGGCTTGCCCCAGAAAGGCAGCTCGCTTTTGACCACAATCGGGCCCGCTGGCTGCGCGATCAAAGCCTGAACCCAATCAATCGACATGTAATAGTAGTAGGCATCTTTACCAGGGCTCTTGAGTGTAATCAGGCCGACCAATGCGCCCGTCTCATCAAACAGACCGCCACCACTGGCGCCTTGCCTGAAGCTGCTGGTCGCACGCACAATCACGGAGTCATCCATGGCAAACAGCCCCTTCACCACCCCTTGGCTGCTTACAGGCGCGGCGACAAAACTCGGATAGCCGATATTAAACACTGCTTGCTCGTATTTGAGATCGCGGCTGGACTTCATAGTGACTGGGCTAATCGGCAGGTCATCCATTTGCAGCATGCAAACATCATGCTTCCAGTCCGGTTTGACACCCACGGCATGGTAAGCCGCCCCGCCACTGACCACGCTGATACTGGTGGCATTGGCGACCACATGGCAGTTGGTCACGACCTGATTTTCAGCCACCACGACGCCTGAACCCAGCCCGTATTGCCCATTTTTCAGGCCGACCTGCACACGTAGCACGCGGCTGTTCAACGCCTGCATGAGCTCGGCAGAAGGCTCTGCCATCAATGGGATTGCCAGGCAACCTAACAAACATCCGATCAACCATTTTGCCATGTCTTGCTCCAATCTGCGAAGGTAGGCAACAAGGAATGCACTACCTGTAATACGTTTTGGAAAGCTTCTTAAACTGTTAATAGCAAAACGTATTCCAAGCTGGAGAATGCGGCCTCATTTACCGCCAGACCATGGGGAGACCATGAGAAAGAAAGGAGAGATTTTATATTTATATATAAAAATCAATTAGATACGGAAAAATAACTGTCGTATCACTGTAGTCGCTCAGTCGACTGCTTGAGCGAGCGGCCAGAAGTGCCGCAGCAGACCGCTCAGCACACGCACAAAATCAGTGCGCAAAATCAGTGCATGCACTACCGAGTCGCACGCCTTATCGGTTTCGCAAACATCAGCAACGGGTGAAAGGCTAAAACTGCAGTGAAAGCTGGGATGCTGCCGGGCTTTGTGCACTCACGGAAGCCGTACTCCGATTTGATTTTTTGCGGAGACTGCCACGGTCTACCTTGGGAAAATGGCGCGATTTGCGCGAAGCATGCCGCTGCAAAATATCTGCGACAGCATGCGCTGGCATGGTCTGCCTGATTGCAAACCAATCCTGCTTGGCTGTCTGGATGGCCTCGCCAATATCAACCATGGGCGCAGGATAGTCGCGGCCAATCAGGCAGCCATACCGCCGCTGTAAACTCGGAGGCATGCGCCAGGGTTCAAAAATCCAGCTGTCTGGCACCTGTCGCAAAACAGGCAGCCACTGGCGGACAAACACCCCCTGAGGGTCCTGAGTCAAGGCTTGTTTAACCGGATGGTAAATGCGCAATGTATTGATGCCGGTCGTGCCAGACTGCATTTGCACTTGCGGCCAATGAATCCCCGGCTCGTAATCAACAAAAGCTCTGGCCAGATGCAACCCGCTTGGCCGCCAGGGCAGTTGCAACAAATAGCTGGCGGTACTCATGAGCATGGCGCGCATGCGAAAATTCAGCCACCCGCTTTGATTGAGCATCTGCATGCAGGCATCTACCAGTGGCCAGCCAGTCTGGGCAGCCTGCCAGGCTTGTAAACGTAAGGCGACCCCAGCATCGGGTAACCGGGACTGTAGTGCCTCGAAGCCCCGGTAAAAACTCTGGTGTTCAATCCGTGGTTCGCTTTCAAGCTTTTGCATAAAATGGCAATGCCAGTGCAAGCGGCTTTCAAAACTGTGCAGCTGACGGCGCTGTTGCACGTTTTCAGTCTGCTGCGCACGGGCCCGGGTAGCCTGTACCACGGTACGCAGGCTCACAGCGCCCCATGCCAGATAAGGTGACAGGCGGCTACAGGCTTGGACAGCACTGAGCGGGCTGGAAATCCCCCGCTGATAACCATGTACGCGGCGCGTCAAAAAATCCGCCATCACCGCCTCAGCCACTACTATACCGCCAACCTGACGTTCCGCTTGCGCGTGGCCAGCCACTGCTGGCAACCGCTCCAAGCCATGATCCGGTAACCGAACAGCAAGTCCGGATGCAGGCACCGCAATGACAGGGGCCTGCATGCGTAACGCCCACTGCGCTTGCCACTGTTGCCGGTCTGACAGGCGTCTCACCACCCCATTCTGAGGCCATTCCTGCCAGACGATTCCTTGCATCCTGCACCACGCTTGTACCTGCTGGTCGATGGTGTAGGTGTGTTGATTCCCGGTTTCTTCATGGCTATACAGTCCGGCGATCCCGAATTTTGCATGCAGCCTCTGTAACAGCGTCAAGGGGTCGTGATGATAGACATGCAAATGCAATCCCAGCTGTTGCAAGGCATGTGCAAGGTCCTGCAAACAGTCGCGCACGAACATGGCCTGACTGAGGCTGGCATCCTCTGCCGACCACACTTGTGGAGCCCAGATAAAGAGCGGCAAAACCGGCCCAGCCTCACAGGCGGCAGACAGCGCGGCATGATCCGCGACACGTAAATCGCGCTTAAACCAGACCACATGCACATCACGCAGAGGCATGCTGGCCAATCCAGTCGCAAATATCTTGCAGCAATGGACTGTTGCCGCGCAGGGGTCTGGCCAGCTTGGCGACCATATCCACATGGTTGTAGTTGGCATAAGTCAGCAACTTGACCTCGCTGCCTTGCGCCTCAAGCGCACGCGCCAGATTGATCGAGTTTCTAGGCCAAACAGTTTGGTCTTTCAGGCCGGCCAGCAGTAGTAAAGGCGGATGTTGGCCGCTGACAAAATGGATAGGCTGTGATTGCCACTCCTGCTCAGCAGGTGCAAAAATCGCGCGCAAGGTATCCGAGGTGAGCGGCAAAAAGTCATAAGGTCCGGCCAGGCCTATGGTGCCTTTAATCGCGGCGGGTGATAATCCGACAGCCGCCAGATAGGCAGCATTCAAGGTCAGCATAACGGCCAGATGTGCGCCAGCAGAATGCCCCATCAAGAAGACACGCGACGCATCGCCTTGATACTCGACCACGTGTTGCTTGACCCATTGCAATGCCAGAGCGGGGTCTTGCATCAATTGCGGAAACTTAAGTTCGGGATAGAGCCTGTAATCGGCAATCACAACCAGCATGCCTTGTGACGTCAACGCCTCCGCCACAAACAGGTAATCTTGCTTGCTGCCAGACTCCCAGCTACCGCCATAAAAAAACAACACCACAGGGCGTGGTGTTGCAGCATGGTCACGTGGCTGATAAATATCCAGGCGCTGCCTGCTGTGCGGCCCAAAAGCGATATCGCGATGGATGCGCATACCTTTATCGGGAATCACCGCGTTTAACAAAGTGACTGGCCGACAGGCCGAAAGCAGCAGACCGGCCAAGCCAGTCAACCAGCTACGCCGCGTCAATTGAGGATTTTGCAGATTCATAGGCATTGATGACCATGCCCAAGATAGAAAATTCCCGTCGCAATAATGATCGCTATCGTTAATGATTGGCAATATAGACGCGGTTACGGCCCTGCTGCTTGGCCGTGTACAAAGCAAAATCTGCCATTTTCATCAGCTGCGTCAAGCCATCCTGCGTCCCCAATTGCGCGGTAGATACCAAGCCAAAAGAGGCCGTGTAGTGAATTTGCTCTCCTTGCTCACTCATCACACTGTGATCGATTTCCGAGCGCAAGCGCTCAATCACATGTGCCGCTTCATGCAGATCCGTCATCGGCATCAGAATGCCAAACTCTTCGCCCCCCAGACGCCCAACCATATCGCTGGTGCGCAAGGCACTCACGCAGCGCAGGCAAAAATTCTGCAAAACCAGGTCTCCAGCATGATGACCGTATTGATCATTAATCTTTTTAAAAAAATCGATGTCCACCATGGCAAATGAAAACGAGGAGCCGTAACGCTGATAGCGCCGGATTTCGGACTCCAACTCATGAATGAAGTGCCGCCGGTTGGCGATCCCGGTTAAAAAGTCAGTAAAGGCAAATTTGTCTGCTTCAAGATGCAAATGGTATATGCGGCCCCCAACAAAGAGGCCTACCAGCAAAAACAGGGTCACCAGCAGCGCTGCGTAAGTGATGCCTTGATGGGTGTGCCGCTCCATGCGCTTTTCACTCTCGGCCACATACTCATTGGCGCGCAAGTCCGCATGCGCGAGGATGGCTTCGTTGAGTTTTGCCACCTTGGCAAAGCGCGCATTCCAGGCCGTCTCAATCAGGGTGCTTGCTTCGGCATACTGTCCCTCAGCCAATTGCTTGATTACCGAGGCTGTCATTTCGTCCAGCGCTTGAATATTCTGCTTGAGCAGCGGTAATGGCGCGCGATCTCCCGAATAATTATGTTCTATGCTGGCGATTTTTTGTTGGGCAGCAGCCTCATGCCCCTTAATCGCCGCCACGGTATTGATCAAATGCACGCTGTCTGCCTGAATCAGCGTGGCATAGAGCAAATCGCTTCGGATCTGATGCAGCTGAGACTCCAGCGCCTGCGCAGCGTTGGAAACCGTAAAAGACTGCTCATAGAAATTGCGAGTGGTCTGGTGCATCTCCCGCATACTGGAAAAATAAATCCAGAGGAACAGCAGCACACCGATCAGAACGATCATAAAACCGGCGACAAGGATATACAAGACTGCTTTTCTACGCCTGATACTCATATCATGTACGCCACCAAAGTCGCCAAAGAAAAGGTTAAGTGCTGAGCAGAGCCGTGATAAACGCCCACTCTTTGGGATCGACCGGGGTAATAGACAAGCGGTTCCCTTTTTGCAAGACACGCATGGTGGCCAGGGCAGGCGTTTCCCGCATCTCTTTCAAACTCAGCAATCGCGTTTTGCGCACGAGCTTGACATCTACGTTCACCCAGCGTGGACTTTCCGGTGTAGACTTGGGATCAAAATACTTGTGCCCTTGCACAAACTGAAAACGGTCGGGATAGGCCAAGGTGCTGACCTCGCAAATGCCGACGATGCCAGGCTCAGCACAATTGGAGTGATAAAACAACACGCCATCGCCCACCTTCATCTGGTCACGCATGAAATTTCGCGCCTGATAATTGCGTATCCCATACCAGTCTACAGTTTGATTGGGGAATCCCGCCAAATCATCAATGGAGACATCCGAGGGTTCGGATTTCATTAACCAGTAACGCGCCATGCCTGAAAACTTTCTTTACACATCCAAATGCCAGTATCATAAACCAAGTTAGAGCACAGTTGAAAATCATGACAAAAAACGTTTTAGGCACTCTTCTGATCCCTTGCAGTATGCAACCAGTCACAGGCTTTATGCGTGATGGTTGTTGCAGTCACCACCCGGAAGATTTAGGTAAACATACCGTCTGCGCAGAAATGACAGATGAGTTTCTGGCGTTTTCGCAAGCGCAAGGCAATGACTTGTCCACCCCCAGACCAGACTATGCATTTCCCGGGCTCAAGGCTGGTGATCGGTGGTGCCTGTGTGCGAGAAGATGGCTGGAAGCCAGTGAAGCCGGTTACGCGCCGCCAGTGATTCTGGAGTCTTGCCACGAAAACTGCCTGGAAATCATTAGCCTGGCGGACTTGAAATACCATGCCTTAAGATAACAAGACAAAGGTGCGAGAGGGGATGTGCTAAGGGGTTACCTGAGCCGCTAATCCTGAACCAAAAAAGTTCAGGTGGTAACAGCCTAAGGTACATTAGGTTCGCACGCCAAGGGCGTCTTAAAAGACCGCCCAACTTAGTGCGATCGCACCGCACCTGATGAGCCGAAACCTATAACAAAGACTAGTTCAAGGAATTTTGGACTCAGGCAACGCCTTAGCACACCACTTTTATGATACGTCATTTAATACTAATGACGGTTAAAATTTTGTGAAATGAAGCGGATTACAATAATTTGTGCTGGCCGGACAAAACATCATCGATCTGCTGCTGCATGGTAGAAATGCGCTTTTTCACATCGCCCACATCAACCCCGCCGCTACGCGTATTCAACAACTCATGGGTAATGTTCAGCGCGGCCATGATCGCAATGCGCTCCACACTCACCATCTTGCCCACATCACGAATTTCGCGCATTTTACCATCAAGGTAACCCACCGCCTGCAATAAAATGTCGCGCTCTTCGTCGGTACAGGTCACGCTAAACGCGCGGCCCATGATCTCGATATCAATCGGCTGCTTGGCCATGACTAACGACCTTCCTCAGGCAATGCCGACAACAACCGCTCCAGCTGTACACTGGCTTGCGTCATGTTCAGCTTTAGAGATTGTGACTCCTGATGCAAACGCGTGACCTCCTGACGTAACTCCACGTTTTCGTCACGCAGCTGGCTGCACAAAGCAATCAGCTTCGTCACACGCTCTTCAAGACTTTTCAAATCGGCATCCATCAGTCCATTATCTTTTAAAAAAACGAGTGTGGTCAATAGCTAAGCGCATTTTTTCAAAGTAAATTAAGAATTTGAAGCCCCTCGCAAGATACCATGCAACTGGTCAAAGTCACTGCTTTAGACTAGAATGCCGAACAGTTGTCAGGTGCCTGCGTCTGCGTTCTTGCAGACAAGGGTGAAACTGGGAAACAGGTGCGCGAACCTCGTTCGCAATGCCTGTGCTGCCCCCGCAACGGTAAGCAAGTGCGGGTCTATCCATATGCCACTGAGTAAAAACTTGGGAAGGCGATAGACCAAGACTTGCCAGCCCGGAGACCGGCCTTACAACCCAATTGCAATACCGCGGGGTGACGGTGTCTGATCATAATGAATGCATGGCTTGCCAACAAGCGATGCATTTATTCATTTTCTGTCGATTCCCCGGTATTGAAAGTAAACCCACATGCGGGGTCGCATGTGATACAGGGATAAGAAAATGAAAAAAAAGCTTTTTTATAGCGTCATGGCTACGCTATTCGCATCACCCGTCTTTGCTGAAGATTTAGAACTAGACTCAGTGAGTGTTAAATCTTCGGGCTTTGAGCGCAAAGAATCACAAACCACTTATGCCAGCGAAATTCATACAGCAAAACAAATTGCAGCATCAGGAGCCAGTACTCTCTTCGACTATCTTGCACAACAGAGCTCATTGAACATTAGCTCCAACTTCGGTAGCAAAGCCACACCAAGCATAAACTTACGCGGCTATGGGAGTGAAAATGGCTATCAAAATGTAGTGATTACCGTTGATGGTCAACGCTTAAATAATATCGACATGAGCCCACAACTATTGGTTGGCATTCCTCTTGCAAACATTGAAAGAATAGAGATCAGCAAAGGGAGTGGGTCAGTACTTTACGGTGATGGCGCAACAGCAGGCGCCATACAGATTTACACGAAAAGCCGAAACGGGGCCTCTGTCATGACCAGTGCTGGTAATTATGGGCAACGCAATCATGCTATTAGTGCTGGGTTTTCTAGTGAGCACATAGATTTATCGGCGAGTGCATCGCATGATAGTCACGACGGGTTTAGCGCCAAAGATAGAACAGGCCACCGCGATGCATACGACTCAAATACTCAACAAGTAAAACTTAGGATCAAACCAACAGAGCAACTAGCTGTTTATGCACAAGGCTCCAGCACTAAAAACGATCTGCGTTATCCCAATCCGATGTCCAAAGCACAATTTGAGGACAATCCATCCCAAAATGGTCGCCCGGCTACGTCATATACCCATCAGGAACTTAACTCAGACCAGTGGCAGATTGGCTTGGACTACCAGATCAATACAGATTCATCGATAGAGATTACTCACTTTCGTGAGGATAAAGCATCTATCTATCCGAGCTATCGGCCTCATTATGACTATGAAGGCACTAAAGCGACTTACAAGTACACGAATGATCAATGGTCAGTGATTTCGGGCTTCCAAGATTTTAATGGAGCAATTAAAACATCCTCAGATCTCACGAAAAAGAATAACCACGGATTGTTCATATCATCAGAATTCAAACCGCAATCCATTAAAGACCTTAGACTATCTGCGGGATTACGCAAAGAACAGGTCTCTTACACTTATACCCCGAATGGAGGAGACTCCCTCAATCGCTCCATCCAATTGAGCGCATGGGACCTAGGTGCCAACTACCAATTGATGCCGTCCCTCTCATTATTTAGCAATTACAACTACGCTTTTGAAGCTCCAGACATTAATCGATTTTTCGGTTATGACGCGTCATTCAACGTTGTTTTCAATGGATTCATCAAACCACAAAAAGTGAGAACACTGAACATTGGTCTCAACCACACAACTACAAACAACCACCTCAAATTAAGCGCTTTCAGAGCCAATTTGGATAACGAGATTTATTATGACCCATCTGTACTTGGTATAAATACCAACTTAGACAAGAGCCATAAACTCGGCTTTGAGTTACAAGATATTTATCACCTGAGTAATGAGCTTAATGTAGGCCTGATTTATACATACACCAAGGCCATTATTGACAGGGAGCTTCAAGAAAGCGGCACCCTCATCAAAGATAAGAATCTGCCAGGCGCCCCCAGACAGTCTCTCGTTGCAAATATTAATTGGAAAATATTTACAAACACCAACCTGAATCTCAATCATGTTTGGCGCTCACAAGCTTACGTTTATAACGATTTTTTAAACAATGCTACGCAAAGGCAAAGTCGTTATGAGTCAACCAATCTTTCGTTAAATGTTAAGGTGCAGCAATACACCGTTTTTGCTGCAGTCAATAATTTATTTGAGCATCAAAACAATATTCAAACAGCAGTTGACTCTCTCTACCCAATAGATTTTGTTCGTACTTGGCGAGTAGGCCTAAAAGCCGACTTTTAATTCCATTGTTGATTAGCGTCACTCACGCCCCCTCTTGAGTGCCCTCCAACACTTGCTAAGGAAAATCAAATGAAAAAAAGAACATTATTAGGCACTATCACAACGATCTCTTTTAACATCTATGCCGCAGACAACACACTGACTTCCCTGGATGAAGTCGTAGTTACCTCCAGCAGAACGCCACAATCAACCAAAACAGTCACTGGCGATATTACCGTCATTGACAGCGAAGAAATCAACAGGCTACAAGGCGGCGCTTTGGCAGATTTATTGAGACTGCAACCTGGTGTACAAACCTACACAAATGGTGGCATGGGGACAAGTAGCAACATTTCACTACGTGGTACCAATGACAATCAACTGATTGTATTGGTTGATGGCGTGCGCATCAATTCCGGGACGACTGGTACGACCGCCTTTGAAAATATCCCCTTGGCACTCATCGAGCGGATTGAAATTCTACGTAGCCCCGCTTCTAGCCTTTATGGCTCTGATGCAATCGGCGGCGTTGTTCAGATTTTCACGAAGCGGGGCAAAGGCAACAAAACCCATCTTTACGGCAGTGCGGGTGCAGGTAGCTATGACTCATATACTGGGAATGCTGGCTTCGATACTGCCTATAAAGCGCTAAAACTCGGTGCACAAATCAGCAATTACGACACGCATGGGATTTCTGCAAAGAAACATCCCCCCTCTGTGATTGATAAAGATAGAGATGGATATTACAACTTTAGCAGTTCGACATACGCAGATTTGACATTCGCACCCGGTCACTCCTTGGGAATACACTACCTGGAAAGCAAAGGGCATAATGAATACGATAATGCTTATGCGGGCGGCAACTATCTGGAACGTCATCAACAAGGCTATGGTGTTGCACTCAAAAACGCGATGACTGAGCACTGGAACAGCAAATTAGAGTACAACATTGGTTTTGACCGATCATTTAGCGTCAGTAGCGCAACGCTCAATAGCAATATTGAAACTGAACAACGCCAATTATCCTGGCAACACGACTATAGCCTCACTCATGGGACTTTTACCTTCGCTTATGACAGGCTGGAACAAGATGTATTAACTCAATCGAATGGCAGCAACTTGCTGAAGAGGAGTCGCAACAATAATGCCTTTGTTTTAGGCTACGTGGGTAGCTTTGAAGCACACAGCACTCAACTGTCACTGCGAAAAGATTACAACAGTCAGTTTGGCAATTACACAACAGGCGGCATCGGTTATGGCTATGCTTTATCCCAAGAATGGCGCTTAACTGCCCAGTATGGCTCATCCTTTAGAGCACCAACCTTTAACCAACTATATTATCCAAGCTTTGGCAATGCCAACCTGCCCTCAGAAAAAGCAGACAATATTGAGGCCAGCGCTCGATACCAAGGTCAAACATTACAAGCCAAGCTGACAGTGTTTGATAACCATATCCGCAACTTTATTCAAACCCTCAACTCAGGTTGCCCAGCTGGATTCAGCAACGGTTGTGCAATCAATGCCGGCAAGGTAGAAGTGCAAGGTATCACGTTGGAAGGCAGTCTACCTATTGCTGAGCAATGGCTAGTCACAGCCAATGCGACAGTGCAGTCACCGCGTAGTGATGCCACTGATAATCTTTTGGCGAGGCGCGCTCAGCGTTATGGCAATTTTATCCTCCAGTACAAATCAGGACCATGGAACTGGGACAGCGAAGTTTCAGCTTCATCAATGCGTTACGACGATGCCGCAAACCAATTCCGCTTAAGTGGCTATGCGCTCTTGAATACAACTTTGGGGTATCAAATAAACCCTCACTGGAAACTGCAAATTAGAGCAAATAATATCTTGGACAAAGACTATGCGCTTGCATCAACTAAAACCGTTTCAAGACCCAACAACCCTTATTACAACACCATGGGCTCAAATGTTTTTATCAGCCTTAACTACGACCTGAAGTAACTCAGGAAAAGTGGATTTTGCCCAAGCCCGTGCGAATTGGGCTAAAATCCACGTCTTATAATTAACCTTAATTTTGGAGTCGTTGGCATGCCACGTAACCTTTCAACTCAGTCTCTGGCAATTGGCTTCCTCATTGCCTTGATGGTCATTATCACGCGTGGTCATCATTTTGCTTCGATTGATTTTTTACCGAGCGCTTCTTATGCAGCGTTTTTTATCGCGGGTTATTACCTGCGCTCAACGCTGGTGTTTGTGGCCTTGCTGGCATTGTGTGCTGCGCTGGATATGGCAGCCATCACCTGGGGCGGTGTGAGTAATTTCTGCGTGACCCCTGCTTATGGCTTTTTGTTGCCGGCTTATGGCAGCATGTGGCTGGCTGGCCGTTGGACTGCGTCGAACACCACCTGGCAATTTAGCAGTCTGTTCAAGTTGACAGGTGCGGTATTGGTGGGATCTGTGCTTGCTGAGCTGTTTTCCAGCGGTGGGTTTTACTTCTTTGGTGGCCGCTACGCCGAACCAACCCTGGTTGAGTTTGGCGCACGTCTGGTCAAATACTTCCCGAAACAAATTGAAGCGATTGCATTTTGGGTTGTGGTTGCAGTAATTGCACATGTGGCATTTGGCCTGGCCAAGCGCTCCGTGCGCGAAAACGCTTAAGTATTCCGCACCATGGAAACCAATGATCGCGACAGTCGCCACAAGGCGCGCATGATCCGCAAAAAAGCGGTCATTGATGAAAAAATCGAGCAGGCCAATCAGGAGAAAGGCCTGTTACTCATCCTCACAGGCAACGGCAAAGGCAAAAGCTCTTCTGCCTTTGGCATGGTGGCCCGCTCGCTGGGCCACGGCATGCGTGTTGGTGTCGCCCAATTTATCAAAGGCCGTTCAGATACGGGCGAAGAAGCCTTTTTTCGCCAGCACCCGGCTGTGACCTGGCATGTGCTGGGTGAAGGCTTTACCTGGAACACACAAGACCGCCAACGCGACACCGAAACCGCCATGCGTGGCTGGCAGATTGTGGCCGGGATGCTGCAAGACCCGGCCATTCAACTGGTGGTGCTGGATGAGCTCACCTACACCTTCAAATATGGCTACCTCGATGAACAAATGGTGTTGGACGCCATCGCCAAACGCCCACCCATGCAGCACGTGGTGATCACTGGCCGCGGCGCTTCCGAGGCATTGAGAAACGCTGCCGATACGGTGTCTGAACTGATGGATGTCAAGCATGCCTGGCGTGCAGGCATCAAGGCCCAGGCCGGGATAGATCTGTAATGCAAGCAGCCGCGGCAAGCTGCCGGGCCATGTTAATGGCGGCCCCGGCGTCTGGGCAAGGCAAAACCATGGCTACCGCGGCCTTGGCCCGGGCTTATAAAAACCGCGGCCTGCGCGTGCAGGCGTTCAAATGCGGGCCGGACTTTATCGACGGCATGATTCTGCAAGTGGCGACTGGCAAGCCAGTGTATAACCTCGACCTTGGCATGTGTGGTGAAGCCGATGCACAACGGCTGCTGCACAAGGCCGCCCAAGACAATGACGTGATTCTGCTCGAAGGGGTGATGGGGCTGTATGATGGCAAGCCTTCATGCGCCGATATTGCCGAGCGCTTTGGCATCCCTGTCGCACTGGTGCTCAATGCCAAAGCCATGGCACAGACCTGTGCCGCGGTCGCCTATGGTTTGTATGGCTTTCGGCCCGCCCTACAGCGCGCCGGAGTGATTGCCAACCAGGTCGGCAGCGAAGGCCATGCCAACATGATTAAAGAAGCGCTCCCCTCGGACATCCCCTGGCTGGGTGCCATGAAGTATGACACGCAACTGAGTTTGCCAGAGCGCCACCTCGGTTTGCATCTTGCCCAGGAAATCACGGACATAGACCAGCGCATAGAAGCCGCTGCGCAACTTCTGGGGCAAGACATGCCATTGCCGCCGATCGTGCAGTTTGCCGCACCCGAACAGCAGGCGATAACACCATTATTGCAAGGCAAAACCATTGCCGTGGCCAAAGATGCCGCGTTCTGTTTTACCTATCAGGCCAATCTGGATCTGCTACAAACACTAGGTGCACAGATTGCATTTTTTTCACCCTTGCACGATACGCAATTACCGGCTGCGGATGCTTACTGGCTGCCGGGTGGCTACCCGGAATTGCATCTGGAGCGACTGCAACACAACCACAGCATGCGTGAAGGCTTACGCGCAGCCGCCGAATCAGGCAAACCCATATTGGCCGAATGTGGCGGCATGCTCGCACTCGGTGAAACACTAAATGGACAACCGGCCTTCGGCCTGCTGCCCGGCAACGCAGCGCTTCAGCCCAAACTGCAAGGCCTGGGCACGCAGCATGCAACCTTTTCAGCGGCTGACAACGGCGCAATCGGCGATGACGCGGCGATGATAGGCGCACACACTTTTCACTATGCCCGCTTTGACACCGACTTGCCGGCCATTGCGCAAGGCAAAGGTAAATATGGCGCGGGCGAGCCAATCTATCGCCATCAATCCATCACTGCCAGCTTTCTGCACTTTTACTTCCCGTCCAATCCGGCTTTAGCGGCCCAGTTTTTTCTGTCATGAGTTTCGCCTACCCTGATACCGACAAAGCGGCGATTTACAAAGTGATTGCCGAACGACGCGATATGCGGCATTTTTTACCCACGCCTATCGCCCCCGAGTTATTGCAGAAATTACTGCAAGCCGCCCATCACGCGCCCAGTGTCGGCCTGATGCAGCCATGGCGGTTTATCCGCATCAGCGATGTCGCATTGCGAAAAGCCATCCACACGCTGGTCGATGAAGAACGTAAACTCACGGCCCAGGCCATCGGCGAAGTTGAAGACACGGCACGCATGGCCGAATTCATGCGGCTCAAGGTGGAAGGCATTTTGGACTGTGGCGAGGTGCTGGTCGCCACCTTGTGCGACCAGCGTGAAAAACATATTTTTGGCCGTCGTACACTGCCGGAAATGGACCTGGCCTCGGTCAGCTGTGCGATTCAAAACTTGTGGCTGGCTGCACGTGCAGAAGGCATAGGCATGGGCTGGGTCAGCCTGTTTGACCCGCACCAACTGGCGCAATTATTGAATCTGCCTGAGGGCGCCAAACCAGTCGCCATTTTATGCTTGGGCTATGTGAATACGTTTTACAAATCGCCCATGCTGGTGGAAGAAGGCTGGACGACAGAAAAACCGCTCGCTGACATGCTGATGGAAAACGGCTGGCAACCTCATGAAAGTACACACACATGAAACGCTGGCCACAACGCATTGTCTGCCTGACTACCGAAACGGTGGAGGTACTCTACTTGCTGGGCGAGCAGGACCGTATTGTCGGTATTTCAGGCTTTACCACTCGCCCGGCCATAGCCCGCAAAGAAAAACCCAAGATCAGTGCCTTTACCAGTGCCAATATTGAGAAAATCCTGGCGCTGCAGCCTGACCTAGTGCTGTGTTTCTCTAACTTGCAGGCCGATATCGCGGCCTCACTGATCAAAGCCGGTTGCCAGGTGCATGTGTTTAACCAGCGCAGCCTGGATGAAACACTGCAGATGATACTCACCGTCGGTAATCTGGTCGGGGCCAGCGAAAAAGCAGAAGATTTAGTAGCACGCTACCAGGCACAATTGGGGGCAGCCCGCCAGCAGGCAGCCAATTGGCCGCGCAAACCCAAGGTCTATTTTGAAGAGTGGGATGAACCCATGATGTGCAGCATCCGCTGGGCGGCTGAATTGATTGAAGCCGCCGGAGGCGAAGATTGCTTCCCAGAACTCAGCGCCTTTCATAGCGCACGTGACCGCACAGTCACGGCAGAACAAGTGCTGGCCAGACAACCGGATATCATCATCGGCTCCTGGTGCGGTAAGAAATTCCAGCCGGAAAAAGTCAAAGCCCGCCCAGGCTGGCAAGCCATGCCTGCGATCCGCGACGGGCATGTGTACGAAATCAAGTCGGTCGATATCTTGCAACCAGGCCCAGCACTATTTAGCGAAGGCCTGGTGCAATTGCAAACCATTATTCAACGCTGGCAACAACAAGGGGGTCACGCATGACTAGGCACCTGATTTTAGGCGGGGCACGCAGCGGCAAAAGCGCTTATGCCGAGCGGCTGGCCTCGGCACTTGAATGCCCGGTCACCTATATCGCGACTGCCCAAGTCTACGATGACGAATTTGCCAAACGCGTGGAGCATCACAAAACCCGCCGCCCGCCTTACTGGGGCTTAGTAGAAGCGCCATTTAATCTGGGCCAGACCTTGCTGGAAAATGATGCACCCGACACCTGCCTGATTGTGGATTGCCTGACTTTATGGCTTGCGCAATGCATCTGCCCGGACTGCGACAAACCTGAACGGCTGGACTGGCAGGCGGAAAAACAGGCCTTGCTGGCCGCGCTGCCACAGCTACAGGCGCACGTATTTCTGGTGAGTAACGAGGTCGGCATGGGCATCGTTCCGCTCGGTGAAATCAACCGCCAGTTTCAGGATGAGCAAGGCCGTTTAAACCAGCATGTAGCTGCGGTTGCCGACCACGTCAGTTTTATCGCGGCAGGCTTGCCACTAAAGCTTAAATAACCAGAAAGTCCTTTATGAAAAAGTTTTTCCTCGTTCTCATCGCGCTGGTCACTGCCCAAACGGCAGAGGCGCATGTGCCGTTTTTAAAACCCAACCAGTTCAATGTCACCCATCACCGTCTGACCATTGAATCTGCGTTTACCGAGTTTCCATTCCAGGCTGACTTTGCCATGGACTCGCCTAACTTCACCATCACCTCACCCATCGGCGAAATCTCAGCCATCAAACCTGTTGCTAAAACAAAGGCGGCGGTTTATCTGGAGCCGGAACTCAAAGAAGAAGGCACTTACCGTATCAGCACCGGCCAGCGTGTAGGGCCTGTTTATAAAGCAGTGGAGACGCCGGACAAAAAACTGTATTTTGCGGCCGACATGAAACGGGTTCGTGGCAAGCCGACCACCATGAACTATTACAGTTATGCCGACACTTATATTTTCAAAGGACAACAGAAATACAAACCTGTGCCTTTAAACAAAGGCCTGGAAATTATCCCCTTGGCCTCGCCCAATGGTGTGCAATTAGGGGGTGAACTCAGCTTGCAAGTCCTCGAACATGGCAAGCCGGTGCCTAATGCACGCATTATCGTGGTCACCGATAACGAGCACTTTAGTAAGCGCCGCATGGAAGACCTTTACGATGTTGAAAACGTCAGACCGTCCAACCTCCATGCCAATCAGCAAGGTGAGTTTACCTTCAAACCACAAAAAGCCGGGTTGAATTTCCTGTTTGTGACGGTGCATCACCAGCTCAATGAAAACCTGTGGGAAAGCCTGAATGCTTCGCTGACGCTGGAAGTGAATTTACCGCCAGAGACGGAAAACAAGCCTTAAAATGACTGCTTTCAGGCATTGAAGGGAAACAGCATGCAAACGACGACTTTTGAACTGAGAGGCGAATACATCGCACTCTGTGACTTGCTCAAACTCGAAGGGGTAGCCGACAGTGGCGGTCAGGGTAAGTCTATGGTGGCGGAAGGATTGATCAAGGTTGATGGCGAAATTGAACGCCGAAAAACCGCCAAAATCCGCGCCGGGCAAGTGGTGCAGGCGTTTGAACAGACTATCCAGGTCGTAGCTGCTTAATCTGGCTTAAAGTCTTGCGGCAGATAAGCCGCCAGCGCAGACCAGTTGAAGTGCTGCTGCACACTGTCTGCCAATTTTTCCAGGCTCTGCTCGCGCAATTGCGTGTAATCGTAAGCCACTTGCTCAGACAAACCGGCCCATTCTAACCAGGCAGCGCAAGCTTGCGGATGGTCAAACAGGCCATGGATATAACTGCCTGCCACCTGGCCATCTTCGGATAACGCACCCTCTGCCTGGCCACTCAGCAGATGCACCGGGCGTGCTAATGCCCGTCCGGTACTGACGCCCATATGAATTTCATAGCCTTGCAATTGGGCATTGGCAAACGCCAACTGACCTGACACCTGCTTGAGCTGTTTGTGCGCCTCTAGGGTGGTTTCCATTTCCAGCCAGCCCAAGCCGGCACTACTGCCTATCTCGCCCTCCAGCCCTAGTGGATCATGCAATTGCTGGCCCAGCATCTGAAAGCCACCGCAAATGCCCAGCACTTTGCCACCGTAACGCAAATGGCGCGCGATCCGGGGCTCCCAGCCATGTTCACGCAAGGCCGCCAGGTCACCGCGTACATTTTTGCTACCAGGCAGGATGATAAGATCAGCCGCCGGCATCTCTTCACTCAACCGCACAAACCTGAGATCGACCTGCGGGTGCAAACGCAAGGCATCAAAATCAGTATGGTTGGCGATATGCGGCAATATGGGCACGACGATGGTCAACTGTATGTCTGATTTGCGTGCGCTTGTG
The DNA here is from genome assembly GCF_037076555.1 of Methylophilus sp. DW102. Lineage (NCBI taxonomy): Bacteria > Pseudomonadati > Pseudomonadota > Betaproteobacteria > Nitrosomonadales > Methylophilaceae > Methylophilus > Methylophilus sp. DW102. The sequence goes on from NZ_AP029023.1 coordinate 2,715,060, forward strand.
GTGGCAACCGCATCTTCGGCTTCCAGATGCAAGTCATGCAGATACGGCAATACGCCAATCACGGGCTTGCCTGTGCGTTGCTCCAGCCAATCCAGCCCCGGTTGCAGCAAGGCAAGATCGCCGCGGAATTTGTTAATCACAAAGCCGACCACTCTGGCCTGTTCGCTTTCAGATAACAACGCCAGCGTACCAACCAGGTGGGCAAATACGCCACCCTTATCAATATCAGCCACCAGAATGACGGGGCAATCCACTGCCTCGGCAAAGCCCATATTGGCAATATCGTTAGCGCGCAGATTGATTTCAGCCGGGCTGCCCGCCCCTTCTACCACGATGCAGCCATATTGCTGCTGCAAGCGCTGGTAGGATTGCAGCACGGCTTGCATGGCGGTCTTTTTGTAGTCATGGTAAGTGCTCGCTTCCTGGTTACCTATCACTTTACCGTGAATGATCACCTGGCAGCCGGTATCCGAGTTAGGCTTGAGCAAGACCGGATTCATATCGGTATGTGGCGGCAATCCGCAGGCCATGGCCTGCACCGCTTGCGCACGGCCAATCTCGCCGCCGTCTTCAGTCACCGCCGCATTGAGCGCCATGTTTTGCGGCTTGAATGGCGCCACCGCCACCCCGCTGCGGTACAATACGCGGCACAATCCGGCCACCAGCGTACTTTTACCGGCATCCGACGTGGTGCCTTGAACCATTAATGTTTTCACTGCCTGTTTATCCATCCCCTGATTATCTCACACTCGCTGGGCTTGCCTGTGGCGCGGTGCTGCTGGATACCTGGCTGGGAGAGCCTCGGCGCTGGCACCCATTGGTCGGTTTTGGCTGGTTAGCGTCCTCCCTTGAAAAGTGGTTGAATCCTTTATCTAGGCAAACGTTACGCGGCCAATATATCAGTGGTATTGTTGGTGTGCTTCTGCTGGTGTTGCCACCCATGCTTGCGATTGTGTTGCTCATGAAACTATCCGTCTGGCTGGCACTTGCACTGCATGTCTATCTCCTTTACTTTGCCATTGGCCACCGCAGCCTGCACCAGCATGGCATGGCCGTTTATCACGCCTTGCAAGCAAACCTGTTTCAGGATGCGCAGGTTGCCACCTCGTATATGGTCAGCCGCGATGTGGAGGCGATAGAGCCGGTCAGCGCAACCATAGAATCCGTGTTGGAAAATGGCAACGATAGTGTATTCGGCGCCCTGTTCTGGTTTTTTGTCGCGGGTGGCCCTGGGGCGCTGGCTTACCGCCTTGTGAATACGCTGGACGCCATGTGGGGCTATAAAACGCCACGTTATTTTTATTTTGGCTGGGCCGCCGCACGGCTGGATGATGTATTGAATTACATTCCGGCCCGCCTCACAGCCATCACCTATGCACTGCTCGGACACACCCGCCTTGCCTGGCAATCCTGGCGATCACAGGCATCGTTATGGGATAGCCCGAACGCAGGCCCGGTCATGTCCGCTGGGGCAGGCGCACTCAATGTACAGCTCGGCGGGCGCGCCCGCTATCATGGCGAATGGCATGAGCGCCCGCGTCTGGGCACCCACACGCCCCCTACTGCAGAGGATATCCCACGCGCATTGCAACTGGTGCGCAATGGCATGCTGAGCTGGCTGATGGTGGCGCTATTGATTGGAGGGTTAGCCTATGCTTGAGCACGGCGGCAATTTGCAGCAAGCGGCACAGCAATACGGCAGACCACTGGCCGACTGGCTGGATCTCTCGACCGGCATCAACCCGCAACATTACCCGATCCCCGCACTGCCCGCCGCCTTGTTTCATCGGCTGCCTGCTGCGGCGGACAGTTTGCACGCCATAGCAAAAGCCTATTACGGCGCACCGCATGTGCTCGCCTGTGCGGGCTCACAAGCGGCCCTGCAAGTGTTGCCGCGTTTGCGCGCGCCTTGCCACGTCGCCATGCCGCGCACCATGTATCAGGAACACGCACATGCCTGGCAACAAGCCGGCCACCAACTGCACTTTTTTGAACAGTCCCCAGACGACGTCCTGTTGCAACAATGCGAGGTGTTACTGGTCTGCAACCCCAACAACCCGACCGGCCAGAAGTACGCCGCTGAGACGCTGCTTGCCTGGCATGCCGCATTAGCGCGGCGGGGCGGCTGGCTGGTGGTGGATGAAGCGTTTATGGACAGCACGCCACAACACAGCCTCGCCAGCCAGAGCGGTCAGGCAGGGTTATGGGTGTTGCGTTCACTAGGCAAGTTTTTTGGACTGGCTGGGCTCAGGGTCGGCTTTTTACTGGGGGAGCCTACGGCCCTGGCGCAAGTGGCCGCCCTGCTTGGCCCCTGGACCCTTGCCGGCCCAAGCCAATACCTGGCCGAGTTGGCCCTGGCGGATCGGTCATGGCAGCAACAGATGCGTGCACAGTTGCCTGTGCAATCGGCGAACTTAGCGCAACTGCTGACGCAATATGGACTGCCCCCTTACGGCGGCACGGATTTATTTCAATATGTACAACATCCTGGCGCGCACCAGTTTCACCAGTCTTTGGCCCAACATGGTGTGTGGACGCGTTATTTTGCCGCGCCACAAGCGCTGCGGTTTGGATTGCCCTCTGAGGCCGACTGGCCGCGGTTGGCGCAGGCGCTAGGATCACTTGCCGTTTAACCCATTCACCGCCTGCACAATGGCAGCCAGGTCCCTGGCATGCGGTGCCTCACTTGCCTGCAAGCCCTGCCATACGCCTTGCTGATTCTCCAGCGGCTGATTCTGGCTCACCTTCCATTTGCCAGTCAGTTGCATGATTTCTATCGAGATGCCCACGGTCGCCTGCATCATCCGCTCAATATCGTCAGCCGGTGCATCTTCAAGCTGCCACGGATGTTCAAACTCGGCCTCATGCTGCGCAGTCAGCGCCCGCAAATGCTCGCGCAACCAATCCGCCTCTTCAATCAACCGTAATTGACCTTGCACGTGGACCACCACGTAATTCCAGGTGGGCACCCCTTTTCCGCGCTGCGCTTTGCTGTGGTACCAGGAGGGCGAAACATACGCATGCGGACCATGAAAAACCGCCATCACGGCTTGCGCTGACGCATTCTGTCGCCAGTGTTGCCAAAGCGGATTGGCACGCGCCAAATGCCCGCATAAGCGACCAGCCTGCAAAGACAGTGGCAGGTGATTCACCTCCAGCCCGGTCGGCAACGAGGTAATCAATGTCGCAAAAGGATAGCGATGGATCAATGACAGCAGGGCTTCGTCACTCGGTGCAGAAAAATGTTTAGGGAGATACATTTGATTCATCCTGCGACTGAGCCTTAGCCTGTGACTGACTTGTGACCTGCGATTGATTGGTGACAGGCGATACCCACAACACCTGCCCCCTGACCATCACAGCCGCCTGTCGCGTTTGGTTACCAGGGTCGTATCCCAAAGGACGAGTCAGGTTTTTCAGGCATACCGGCGGCTGGCTGGGGGATAGCGCTTGTTGGTAAAAGGGATGTGCAGGGATCACACATGCAGCCAGTAGTGTCAGCACCAGCACACTGCTCAGAACCAAAGACATGATGACGCTCCTTCATGAAAGATAGCGTGATCGTAATCGCCAAAACCAGTACACTACATATACAATTTATGCATCAATCTACAAAACTGTACAGGCCCATCTACCATGCCAGTCACACAGCCGCTAATCACCATTAACCCGCTTGAACCCGTACCACTAGTTGAGCAAATTGTCAGCGGGATCCAGCAACAGATCGCACAGCGGGTGCTACGCACCGGTGCGCGCCTGCCGTCTATCCGTGATTTTGCCGCGCAACATGGGGTCAGTCGCTTTACCGTGGTCGATGCTTACGACCGCCTGGTCGCACTGGGCTACCTGCTGTCGCGGCGCGGTTCTGGCTTTTATGTGGCGCCCGTCACCCCTTTGCAAACGGCGGTAACAGATACGTCTTATCTGGAGCGGGCAGATGATGTATTGTGGCTGTTGCATAACACGTTCAGGGATGTGCCAGAGGCGATCCGGCCGGGCTGCGGCTGGCTACCCAAGGATTGGCTGGATCAAAAAGTCATTCAAAAAAGTCTGAATGAATTATCCAGAAAGTCTGGCGGCTTTTTAACCAGTTATGGCGACGTCAGCGGCTATTTACCGCTCAGGCAGTTGCTCGCCCAAAAAATCCTGGGCGAGATCGGTATCCACGCTGAGGCCTCGCAACTGCTCATCACCAACGGCGCTTCGCATGGACTAGACCTGATCGCCAGACTCATGATCAAAGCGGGCGATGTGGTGCTGGTGGATGATCCCGGCTATTACACCTTATTTGGCCTGCTCAAATCCATGGGCGCCCAGATTGTTGGCGTGCCGCGCGGACTCCATGGTCCCGATATCGCACAGCTGGAGCAGCTGTTGCACATACACAAGCCCAAGCTGTTTTTCACCAACACCGTGCTGCATAACCCGACCGGCACCAGCACCAGCCTGGCGGTGGCACACCAGTTGTTACAGATGGCAGAAAAGTATGGTTTTTATCTGGTGGAAGACGATATTTATGGTGACTTTCACCCACAGACGGCGGTCAGGCTCGCCGCCCTGGACCAGCTCAACCGCGTCATCTATGTCAGTAGTTACTCCAAAACCATTTCTGCCAGCCTGCGTGTGGGCTTTATCGCCTGCCAGGCAGAATTGGCGCGCAGACTGCTAGACCTCAAGCTCCTGACAGGGCTGACCAGCTCTGAAATCAACCAGCGCGTGATGTACCAGATCCTGGTGGAGGGCAGGTATCGCAAGCATATGGAGAAAGTACGCAACCGCCTGGCAGTCAAAAGAGGGCAAGTCATTCAGGCGCTGGAGCAATGCGGGCTGACGCTTTACACCGAACCGGCCGGAGGCATGTTCGTCTGGGCCAGCCTGGGCAATGGCAGGCAGGCGGCGGAAATGGCGAGTCTGGGGGCAAGGCAAAATGTCATGCTGGCCCCTGGCAACTTGTTCAGACCATATCAAGAGCCTTCGTCATGGCTGCGATTTAATGTCGCACATTGTGAGCAGGACAAGATATTTATCTTACTCCAAACAGTGTTAGCGAGCCGCTAGTGACTGGCGAACTCACCTCATCGGAATGCCTGATAAGATTTAGTTACCGTTGCTTTACTTGACATAACTGTTCCGATACCCCACCATCGGAATGCCTGATAAGATCGCTTTTGCATGTGACTGCCGCAGTTTTTTGGTTCCGATACCCCACCATCGGAATGCCTGATAAGATCTTTTCCGAAAGGCACTGTTACAGGCAATTGTTCCGATACCCCACCATCGGAATGCCTGATAAGATTGGCACATATGCCGGAACGGATATTTTTTCGTTCCGATACCCCACCATCGGAATGCCTGATAAGATGTGGATCTCGATGACCCTGAGTCCGTTAAAGTTCCGATACCCCACCATCGGAATGCCTGATAAGATATGGTGCGCATCATCATCCGGCAGCTGCACGTTCCGATACCCCACCATCGGAATGCCTGATAAGATCTGGAAAGTGACATATCAAGGAAAAATCTAGTTCCGATACCCCACCATCGGAATGCCTGATAAGATGGTTTCAGCGCTCCACACGTCAGCCGCCGTGTTCCGATACCCCACCATCGGAATGCCTGATAAGATGAGGCTGGCCTCTCATAGTAGTAAAAGTATGTTCCGATACCCCACCATCGGAATGCCTGATAAGATTCAACTTCAACAAGCTCGCGTTGAAAATACGTTCCGATACCCCACCATCGGAATGCCTGATAAGATAAATTGATATACTTGAGCGCCTGCAAATAGGTTCCGATACCCCACCATCGGAATGCCTGATAAGATGCAGTCAATCACCAGCATCAAATACATTGAGTTCCGATACCCCACCATCGGAATGCCTGATAAGATTTAATGAAGCTTTAGGTGCATTACTGTTAAGTTCCGATACCCCACCATCGGAATGCCTGATAAGATTGCCATTGGCGTATCAGGCGCTGGTGCGATGTTCCGATACCCCACCATCGGAATGCCTGATAAGATGCCATCCAAGCAAGTGCCCGCCGAGTATTCGTTCCGATACCCCACCATCGGAATGCCTGATAAGATCAAAGACAGTGTTGCTGTATTTGAAACTAAGTTCCGATACCCCACCATCGGAATGCCTGATAAGATTGCAATGCTGTTTACAAAACCATTGTCTAGGTTCCGATACCCCACCATCGGAATGCCTGATAAGATCTTGGGCAAAAAGAAGTGCCTGGGCCACAAGTTCCGATACCCCACCATCGGAATGCCTGATAAGATCATCTTTTGCTTTGCGCAGTAGCGACCATAGTTCCGATACCCCACCATCGGAATGCCTGATAAGATTAGACATGCCGCGCATTGTTGTGAATGTTGGTTCCGATACCCCACCATCGGAATGCCTGATAAGATCCTTCTCTCCAGTTTAATAGCGTAATCTGTGTTCCGATACCCCACCATCGGAATGCCTGATAAGATATAGCAGTAGCACAGCAAGCTAATAATGCTGTTCCGATACCCCACCATCGGAATGCCTGATAAGATTGCTTAAAACAGCATAATTTACGCGGTGAAGTTCCGATACCCCACCATCGGAATGCCTGATAAGATTGCCTGCTTGGGAATTGGGGTTAATCATGCGTTCCGATACCCCACCATCGGAATGCCTGATAAGATAGGAACGGTCTCCACAGCACAAAACCCGCCGTTCCGATACCCCACCATCGGAATGCCTGATAAGATAGATTGTTCGCAACCTATTGATTTAAAAGGGTAGTAGAAGTTAAAAAAGCTCAACTTGCTCAGGCATGTTGGGCTTTTTTCTTGTCGGCTTGGTCCCAAAAAACTCTTTGGTCATGCCATATTGTTTGTCCGTGACAATAAAAAATGCGACTTGTGCATCTTTTGGGATAAGCGGACGTAGCCTAACGATGGTCGCTTCTCCCACCGCAAGTGTTGGAAAGTGATGCACGTACAGTGAGTTTTGCAGTTGAACAAAATTTTCTTGTAACAAGCAGCGCCTAAACACACTGTAATCATGCCGCCCTTCTTTTTCGGTCATTGGGCAATCATATACACAAATTACCCACATAACTCGCCACCCATTTACGCCCATGTTTCGTCGTCAGTTTCCGTAACTAAATCTTCTGGCAAACTCAGTTGCTTTCCCCTCCCATCTAATACGCGTACAAAGCTGGCAATAGTCTCGTTAATTGCAGATGGCAATCGATAACCCGCACCATTGAACTTTACTTCTTGCATAACAAACCCCAAGATTTCTTTACGCGCTTGGCTATTAAATTCACCCGCATTGTTTAGGTAAACGTAACGCTCCACCACAAAACGGTATGGCTCAATAAAGTCATCAGCCAAGTTAAAGGGGTTTTCCATACTGCAATGCCCTAAACCTAGTGAGGGGTTTAAGCCAGCCATTACCAAGCTGCGCGCTATCATAGATCGCAAGACTGCATAACCAAAATTTAGGCGAGCATTTACAGCATCATCTGCACCCTGTTTCTCACGAGAGAAATTTTCGTCAAATAAATGCGCCCAGTAATGCTTTGCGCCTTGTCCCTCACATTTTGTTTTGTCGGCAGGTTGAACCTCTTGCGCCAGACGTTCTAATCTTAATGCGCCTTTGCGGTTCAAAAAACGTAAATTAATGGCTTGCGTACTAAGTCTTGCTTTTACCAACGCTTGCCAAAGCTTTGCTTTACTTTCGGTGCCATCTAACACCATTTGTTGACGCAAGCGTCGGACTAAATCGCCATTGCCAACTTGTGGTAAAAACCATGCGCATGGATGGTGAGCTTCGTCAGTCACCATCACGCTTGCTCCTGCTTCCGCAAGACCACGTAATGCCTGCACAGAAATTTGAATAGTGTGATGATGTAAACACAGCACAGCAATGTCTTTTGGTAAGACATGGTGATCATCAAACCCGTCACGCCTAATTCGCAACCTGCCTAAATCAACTGAAATTGAGGCAGGATTTTCAATTAGCAAAATACGGTGCTCAGACAAAACTAGTCTATCCTTTTTAAGCGAAGCACTTGAGTAAAAGAAACTTTTTTCTTACCAGAACCTGGCTCTTTGATTGCATCAAATGCACGTGGGTCAACTATGGGTATTAAGAATAAATTTCCTTCAATTGTGAAATATCCTATACGGTATTTTTTACCAACTTTGCTATCTAACACCGTATCATTTTTATGTAGTCGCACCATATTTTCCGCTAGCGGCTGATGTTTACATTTCATAGCCTGATGCGTATTTACTAAAGTTTGCTTGCCTATGCGACCATCAAATATTTCCGTTTCAAGATAGGCATATCCTGCATTTGGCAGACGCTTAGAATGTTCACGCCCATCTTTACTTGTGTGGGCAATAATCGCGACATCATCTGCATAATTGCCTGTAAAGCATTTTACTTTTTTGATTTCTACTCGCTGCCCATATAAGGTTTGGTAAAAAGGCATAGCTAAAGCTTCTGGAGCAGTTTTTCCCGAGGCTACTCTCGCATCAAATGCTTTTAGAATAATCTCTTTAACTGTTGAGCTGACAATATTTTCAATTGCTTTGTGTGCTTGCTCTATAGTACCTTTTCTACGGTCAATTAAATCTGCAACCTTTATGCGCAATGTGAGCCTTGCTTTATCTTCGTTAGATTTAACCGCAGCGCCATAAGCTGTCTCTTGAAAAATTGCACCATCTGGATAACGATCTGGTTTAATCGAAATTGGACATTCACGCACAGCAGCCAATGCAATTTCCCGTATGTTTTTTATAGGTGGTTCAGCTACCTCCAACTTTGGTTTATAACCTCTCATCTCACGCTCAGAATCCAACTTGTATTGCCGCGCCATTTGTTGAAACAAACCACGCGAAGTGAGGCCGATTGTCATAGCGTCAATCAAATGATGTCTATGGTCTATACGCTTGTTAAGCTTGCGGTCCGTATGGCGCGCTTTATCTATATGTCCATGTGCATCTAAAACCTTATGCCCCTCCCACACATCTCGATATTTCTCAAAATCTTCAACGCTGACCACTTGCATTTCTTCATCTAAAACCGGTAAGCCTTCCTCAGTTCGTGCTTGTGGAATAACTGTTTCCAGCTTCCATTTGCGTCGTAACATTGCAGTGAGTTCTCCGCGAGAAACGGAAACCGGGGTTTTGCAGATGCCTTGCAACCATTGCGCGGCCTCTTTGGCAATCCAAGATGTTTGTTGAAATTGACGATCAGCAAACTCTGCAATCGACTCATCCGTGAGCACTTCAGACTCAAAGTCTTCCAACAGCAATAATTTGGACTTGCGATATTGTTTGTTATCTGAAAAGTACTTTGCCCGCACCTTGATGACTTGCCAACGCTCCGCATCATGCCCCCATGCTTGAGCAGGTGTTTTATTGCCTTTCTCCTGATTACAACTGCGGTGAGCCAATACAATTTCGCTTCGTTTTAAACCAACCTGTGTAAGCGATTTTGGCAAAATATGTTCGTATTCTGTTTCAGCACCACTCAGCGCGTCGCCCAAGCTGATTGGTTTTGTGCAATAAGGGCAATGGCCTTTGCCTTGCTCTACCCATAGCAAATAGCGGCGAATACGTGATGGCGTAACCGTAACGCCATGCTCACGGATTTCTGCTTCTGCATCTAGACGAGCTTTACGATTTTTATTGTTTTCACTTTCACGCTCATTACGTTTGCTGATTCCCACGCTCATTTCCCGGGACATTTCCACAACGATTTGCTCTGGCTGAGTCCCCAAATCTACCATCATACGATTAAGCACATAGCGCATTTGCCTTAACGAACCATCAACGACAGCATTACCTGTACTAGGCGCAAAATCCAAACTATCTTTTAGTGCTATTGGTTTGTTAAAGCTTTCAGGGTAACAGACACGTATCGCAGCATCTTCATCAGGTCGCATTTCGCCTTGCCATTCATTAGGCCACCATGGTGAATCCAACCACGCTGTAAGTTTATTTAGCGCTTTAATTGAGTATGAGGCGCGGCCACTTTCAAAGCCCATTTTGCTAAGCCGGTCAAATTTGTCATGGCTTTTTAACAAATTGATAAACTCCACAAGCTTCTCCGGCAATTTGCGCATAGTGCCATCAGCTTTTGCAAAGCGTGTGTACCACAGCGGATCATCAAGTTGCTCAGGTGAACCTAAATCCGCTAAAAAGTTAATGACTTGTATTTGAGTGCGCGCATCTAATGCCAACCATGCATCACCTAATTCTAACTTGCGAAATATATGGTTGGTTTTGTTACCAGGGATTTCATCGCGACTCAATCTATCTAAATTCAGACCTTTAGTGTCAGGCCTTGGGCAACCAGCAACATCCAGTGCTTTATAAATGGCATCAAACTTCACCACTTCTTTTTCATCGCACAATTGGCGAATAACTACCTTTTGTGCTGCGGATAGTTTTTCTGCTCGTTTACCCACACCCCAGCGTAAATCAGCCAGTGTTTTTTCAATTCGAAAATGCTGAAAAGCGAGTTGAGCGCGAGGTGCTCTTGCAAGTGTAGGTTCTAAGCTACATTGCCCAACCATACCGCCTACCGCTTTTAATGGGCGCTGGTGAAAAATGGCATTATAAAAAATATCCTTAAGCGGCTTGCCTTCATGCTTGGAATTAAGGACTGGATAAAAGGCAGATTGTGTTTGCCAAATTTGTTCAAACTCAGCCACCAACTGGCTTCTCAGCGCATACAAATTTTTGCCTTCAGTGGTTTTATCTTCAGGCTCTTTTATTTTGAGTTTGGTTGGTTTGCCATCTAGCCATCGCTGATATAAAAACTCACCAAGCGTCACCTCATCAAAACCTTTGCTTTGCGCCAGAGCTTGCATTTCAGTCTTAAGGTCATGGTTGCCGCCTTCAACCTCCCCAAGCTTTGCACCTTCCTTTTTTGGGCGAAACTCACCTCCGTAACCACGCCGTTTGCCTATACGAATAAATACACGGATTAAGTTGGATAAATCTATTTTCTCTCTGGCCGCCTTAGCACGAATTTCTAATAAAGTACGTCCGCTATCAATGGACGGCCCTAACTGGATGTAAAGCAAGGATGCCAATGCAGCAATCGCTTTGGTTCTTCCTAAACGTCTATCGATTTGGCGACGTTGCATGCGTGCAGCACGACGCCCCGCTTTTTTAGACTTAAGTCCTGACTGACTTTTTTCTAAAGGCTCATCGAAAATACGAACATGCTTCCAAACTAGTTCGAGCGGATTATTGTTTTCATCGAGTGAAAACGCCGCCACACCAAGTGAAGCGGTCCCTACGTCCAAACCAACTCTGTATCGCATGACACCCCCTTTTATTTGCAACTTGTTGTATTATGCAAATATATCAGGTATTCCGATGGTGGGGACTATCGGTAACAAGGGTTTAAAAACCCACCGATATAAGGGGCGAACTTAGGTTCGCCCTTTTCTTTTCGTGATTACCGATTCACAAACTCAACCTTGGGAATCACTCCTGACAAATCCAGCCGTGTAAGGCTGGCGTAATCGATATGCAACCGGAACAAGCCTTTGAGTTGCATATTCAGCACATGCGCAATCAGCGCGCGTATCATGCCGCCGTGGGTGACTACCAGCACATGTTCACCGGCATGGCGGGCTTGTATCTCTTGCAAAAAGTCCACACCGCGCGCCTGTAACTGGGCAAAGGTTTCGCCTTGTGGCGGCGAAAGTTCGGCATAGTTTTTGGCCCAGACATCAAATCGCTCACGCGGAATATCGTTCCAAGCCTGCATCTCCCATTCGCCAAAGTGCAGTTCCTTGAGGCGCACATCGGCCTGAATGTCTCCGGCATGCCCCAGGCCGTGGGCCAGACCCAGTGCGAGTTTGTGGCAGCGCTGCAAAGGGCTGGTATAGAGGGCGTGGAAAGCATCGGCTTGCAGCTTTTGCTGCACGCTGGCCAACTCGTGATGAAAGTTGGCCGAGACATCGACATCGCTTTGTCCGTAACAGATGCCTTCAGCGATTTGTAAACTGGTGTGTCTCACCAACGTCAATTTCATGCCAAGCGCTCCCAGGCCAGCAGGCCCAAATAAAAAGCGACTTCAGTCAGTTGCTGTGTCGCACCCAGCGTATCGCCGGTATACCCTTGAATCTGTCGTAACATCGTTTGCCGCCACATCTGCCAGACCACGAGCACAGGCAAGCTGGTGATCAGTAAAAAATGTCCGGCAGCCATCAATGACTGATTGATGCCCAGCATCAGGGCAAAGCCCAGCCAGCACAGCAGGCCGAAGACGCTGGCGTATACAATATCCTGCCGGGTCAGCGTAGTGGCTAGCGGTTTGGCCTTGCCCGCAGTGCGCACATAGTTGGCCGTCGCCATCACATACACCGCCGCCAGTCGGCTCAGGGCATGGCTGGCAATCAGTGCAAACGGCAAGATGGCGGGCGCAAGGGCAGACAAAGCCTCAAACTTGAACAGCAAGATGCCCACCAGCGCAATGGCGCCGTAGCTGCCAAGGCGAGAGTCATGCATGATCTCCAGCTTGCGCTCGCCCGTCATGCCTCCGCCCAAGCCGTCCGCACTGTCCGCCAGGCCATCTTCATGAAAGGCGCCTGTGGCAAGGATGGTGGCAGCCATGCTGCACAACACGGCCAATGCCGGGTTGAACAGCCCGTGCGCCAGCCACCAGACCATGGCGGCCAGTAAGCCCACCAACAGGCCGACTAGCGGAAAATAGCGGGCCGCCTGATTCAGATCACTTTCTTTAAAATCAGGCAGTGCGGGCACCGGGATACGGGTAAAGAAGCCCACGGCCAGCAAAAAGGAACGCCATTGCGATTTCACTGCACTTGCTCGCTGACGCCAGCACTCTCAAAGCTGGCCATTTCGGTGAGAAAGGCAACCGCTGACTGCAACAGGGGATAAGCCAGTACGGCACCGGTGCCTTCACCCAGACGCAAAGACAAATGCAGCAAGGGCTGCGCCTTGAGATGTGCCAGCATGATGCCATGGCCACTTTCGTCGGAACAATGCGCAAATACGCAATAGTCGACCACCTGCGGATAAAGCTTGGCGGCCACCAGCAAGGCCGAGGTGGCAATAAAACCATCAATGAGCAAGATGACACGGGCTTCGGCAGCGGCAAGCAATGCCCCAACCATCATGGCGACTTCAAAGCCACCAAAAACGGCCAATGCATGCAGAGGATCGCTGGCAGGCACATGATGCGCTTGCAAGGCAGAAGTGAGCACCGCCAGTTTGTGCTGCAACCCCTTGTCGCTGACACCTGTGCCACGCCCCACACATTGATGCATGGGTAAGCCACACAGCACACTCATGAGGCAACTGGCGCTGGAGGTATTGCCGATGCCCATCTCGCCCAGCGCCAACACATTACAGCCCTGGGTAATGGCATCCCTGGCAATTTGCGAGCCGCGGTAAATCGCCTGTGCGCATTGCTCGGCCGTCATCGCCGGCTGATGCAGAAAACTGGCGGTGCCCATGCCCACCTTGGCATCAATCAACTTGGGGTGCGGGGCGAATACGGCATTGACGCCGCTATCCACCACATGCAGCTCAAACCCATGCTGGCGCGCAAACACATTAATGGCGGCACCGCCATTTAAAAAGTTGAATACCATTTGCGCCGTCACCGCTTGCGGATAAGGGCTGACGCCTTCGGCGACGATGCCATGATCACCTGCAAACACCAGCATGGTGGGCTGTTGCAACACCGGATGTATGGTTTGCTGGATCAGCCCCAGTTGCATGGCCAGGGCTTCCAGCCGCCCAAGGGCGCCTAAGGGTTTGGTTTTTTGGTTGATCTGCTGGGCCAGCGCGGCTTGCAAGGTCTGGTCTTCGATGGGAGTGATTTGAAATGTTTGCATATTGTTATTTTACCGGGCAAAAAGGTCAGTCTGGCAGAATTGTTAAACGCTTTGGCGTCTACACCGCTGCCTGAATAAAAAAGCCCCGCAACTGCGGGGCAAATGGCTAAGGAAGCAACACGTGAATCAACCTATTTTAACGGGAACATAGAGTTTGCTGTCCCCACGCATGACCAATAGGGCCACATTCTTGCTGTTTTGCGTTAACTTGTCCTGCAACTGGCTGACGCTTTTCACCTGATCGCCATTGACGGCCAGAATGACGTCACCTGGCTGGATGCCGGCATTGGCGGCAGGACCTTTGCCCACCTCTTCCACCAGCAAGCCCTGCTTAAGTTGCGTCTGTGCCAGCTCTTGCGAAGTGAGCGGGCGCACACTTACGCCTAATCTGGCTTGCTTGCTATCCATGCTGGCAGCAGGGTCTGCCTGCGCGGTTTGCATTTCATCAATACGCACAGTCAGTTTCTTCAGCTGTTTGTTGCGCAAGACTTCAACGCTGACCGTACTGCCCGGCTTGATACTGCCCACCATGGGCGGCAAATCGCTGGAGCGGTCTATTCTCTGACCATTAAACTTCAAGATCACATCACCAGGTTCTAGGCCGGCTTTATCCGCAGGGCCATTTTTCTCGACATTGCTGACCAGGGCGCCATTGGGGGCCTGCAAGCCAAATGAAGAAGCTAAATCCTGGTTAATGGCTTGCACACCAATGCCCAGACGGCCACGGCTGACTTTGCCTTTTTCGAGCAACTGCTGCTCAATGCCCATGGCCACATCAATCGGGATCGCAAATGACAGGCCCTGATAGCCACCGCTACGGCTGTAAATTTGCGAGTTAATGCCAATGACCTCACCATTCAGGTTGAAGAGCGGCCCGCCAGAGTTACCGGGGTTAATGGCCACGTCAGTCTGCAGAAAAGGCACATAGCCTTCGTCTGGCAAGGCGCGGGATTTGGCCGAGATAATGCCTGCTGTCACCGTGTTGTCAAAGCCGAAGGGCGAGCCTATTGCCACGACCCAGTCCCCCACATTGCTGCTTTTGGTACTGCCAATACGGACAGTCGGCAAATCTTTGGCATCAATTTTCAGCACTGCCACATCGGTCAGCTTGTCCACGCCGACCACCTTGGCTTGGAACTCACGCTTGTCAGACAGTTTGACGGTCACCACATCGGCTTTATCCACCACGTGGGCATTGGTCAGGATCACGCCATCAGACTTGACGATAAAGCCTGAACCCAGGCCATTCATCGGCGTTTCGGTTTGTGGCATATTGGGCTGAAACCGGCGGAATAACTCAAACATGGGGTCGCTAGGATCCATGCCCGGAATCCCGGCGGTTTTCACGGTGCCACTGACGCTGATATTGACCACGGCAACGCCCTGGGTAGAAGCGATACTGGCAAAGTTAGGCAGCGTGATGTAAGCACTTGGCGCGGTCATGGTTTTGGCCGACACCGGCGCAGTCGCCTGCGCATGATTCACCAGCGTGTAGCCTTTCATCCAGTAGCCAGCACCAAACAGTGCTGCCACGGCCAAGGGCACAGACACCCAATGCGTCAATTTTGATTGTAAGAACGATTGCATCACAGTTTCCTTTCTTCTGCATCAATCAAGTTGTGTCCTTTCTTGCAGGACCATTCAGCGCTTATGAGCTTTAAAACAGGGCCTAAGTTTCCGAATTTTTGTAACCGAATTGTATCGGGAGAAATTCCCGCTCACCGTCACACCAACATCACCCCTAAAAAGGGTCCGTGTTACACTGCGGTCTTTGCTTTTTTGAGTTGGAATGGCAAAGCTCGCCCGTTTTTTAAAGCCATATTGGCCGCGGCGCATGACCGGGTCGATGCGCGACTACGCACGGGCGGCGCTGGGCGCAGGCCTGGGGATTTTGCTCACTGGCGGGATGGCCGGCCTGGTCATCGCAGAAGCGCCAGCTGCAGACTGGCATACTGCTGTGTTCCTGATTGCGCCCATGGGGGCCTCGGCCGTCATTTTGTTTTGTTTGCCATCCAGCCCGCTGGCACAACCGTGGGCCTTGCTGGCAGGCAATACGCTGGCCGCCTTAAGCGGGGTATTGTTTGCACAATGGTTGCCAGATTTTCCGGTCGCCGCCGCAGCGCTTGCCATGCTGTCGGCTATTGTGCTGATGTTTGCCTTTCGTTGCCTGCATCCGCCTAGCGGCGCGGTGGCCCTGACTGCCGTGTTGGGCGGCGAATCAATCTGGCAACTCGGCTTTGGCTTTATCTGGTGGCCGGTGCTGGCAAACAGCCTGTTACTGGTACTCACAGCCTGGATTTACCATCGTCTGACCGGCTATCGATACCCGGTGGCGGATCATGACCATGCCGCAGCGACGCCCACGCACATGCGCTACCAGTTTGGATTCACGCCTGAAGATTTGCAGCAGGCACTGGGGCAGTCTCACGAAGTGCTGGACATTCACCCCTCGCAATTACAACACCTGCTGGAGCAAACCGAATTGATTGCCTACCACCGTAAACTGGAGGCGATTACCTGCGAACAGATCATGCGGCCAGTGGAGACCACCTTTGAATATGGCGACCCTCTGGAAGCCGCCTGGCACACCATGCTGGCGCAGACCGAGCCTGCGGTGCCTGTAGTCAACAAGGCAAAGCTGGTGATAGGGATATTGAGCCTGTCAGACTTTGTGCGGCATGCCCAAGCGAGCAGTTATCGCGAAGTGGGGCCTGCCCTGCAGCGACTGATCCGCTGGTCACCCACCACGCATAGCGACAAAGCGGAAGTTGTCGGCCAAATCATGACCACGCCAGCCATCACCATCCAGGCCCAGATGCATCTCATGCATACCATTCCGCTCATGACCAGCCATCACTTGCAACTGTTGCCCGTGGTGGATACCTCCAACAAACTGGTCGGCCTGCTGACACAAACCGACGTGATCCGCGCACTTTACCGCTAGGGCTTGCCCGCCTGCTTGCGCGCCGGTTTTTCCAATTGCTGATACGGCACGATCACTTCGCGTGAGGCAAGCACAATCTCGCGCAAGAAACACAGCAGTCCCAATATCAGTGACGCCATCGAGATAATAAACGAGACCATCACCAGGTGCGGCAAGCGCAAGCCGGTTTCCACCGAAATAAACATGCTGGCGATGGAGACACAAATACACAAGGCGGCAAACGTGGCCAGGCCAATCGCCCGGCGTAGCCATTTGGTGCGCCTGACAATAATCTTGAGCTCATCCTTGAACCGCTCACGCTTCTCCTCCGGCGTATCGGTTAAAAACCTGGCACGGTCAATCGAGCGGCCCAGGCGGCCAATTAACACGCCGAGAATCGACCCGATGCCAGTGAGCAAAAACACGGGCGCCACCGCATCGCGGATCGCTTCCGACACACTGTGGATTTCTATCATGGTATTAATCATGCGCTGGCGAACTCAGGAAAAAGGAAGGCCTATTTTGACATGAAAAACACCAGACACGCGTGCACCATTTTAGCCAACTGCGCACCAACAAAAGGCATGCGCACAAAGCAGGTAGCGTTTATTTGACCAATCACCAGCGAAATCATGTCCCTCAGGTTTTAATATTTAAATAAAAGCATTTTTCTTGCCATTGTTTTGCAATTCGACCCCGCCAAATGGGAACCATTCTTGCTATAAATAGGCGGAATTAATTGCAATCATGGAAGAACACTAGAAATATATGCACCCACAACCTTTGACTGAAGAGCTCGCCAGCCATTTTAAAAAGGTCAACGATTTCCGTTCACACATCTACCAGCTACAAAATGCCTGGGACAGTCTTGCGCTGATGGCGCAACTGTCCGGCACCGGCTCCGAAATGGAAGAAACACGCACGGCATTCAACAAAATCTCGAATGCCGTGTTACGCCACCTGTCAGAAGAAACCTTGCACAAAACGGCGGCACAGCTGACATCCAAGGCATTTGAGGTCATTAACCTGCTGATCCGCAACCTGTTTGAACGCACGGCGGATATCGGCTTTTTTGCCACCGACGATGATGTCAGGGGTTACCTTGAAAAACATGCGGCAGGCGCAATCACGGCGCATGAGCAATCGCGTATCACGCACCGTTTTCAGGAATATCAAAAGAAATATACCGTCTACGAAAATATTGCCCTTTTTGATATGGCGGGCAACTTGCTGCATCAGCTGGATGCCTCCCAGCAGACGCTGGTAGACCAACACGCAATTTTCAAGCTGGCAGCACAATCCAGCGCGCCGTATGTCGAGTATTTTTATGAAACTGAAATCAACGGCAAACCTTACCAATCCCTGATGTATGCGCATGAAGTGCGCAGCAGTGATGGCCTGCGGTCTTTAGGCGTCCTGTGCTTGTGCTTCAAGTTTGTGAACGAACTGCAAACCATTTTTCAAAACCTGATTTCTGGCTCGGACTGGACCATAGGCATCCTGCTGGATGAGCATCGTCAAGTGATTGCCTCTAGCGATCCGCATCAAATCCCCATTGGCATCACCCTCTGTGCAGACACGGAGAAGGACTGGTTTGTGGCGCGATTTGCGGGCCGTGAATACCTGTGTGTCACCAAGCAGGCCGAGAATTATCAAGGCTACTCAGGGCCAGGCTGGCTGGGACAAGCCATGATTCCGCTTGAGTATGCATTCAACCAGAGCATGCAGGGCATGATCAGCAATATTGATGCGGAAATCTTGCGCAAGGTGATGCGCAGCCCGCTGATTTTTTCTGAAAGCCTGCTGAATATTCCAAAACAGGCGGCCAACATCCAGAGCAAGCTGAACCAGTCGGTGTGGAACGGCAATATCTGGCAGAGCAACTACGTCAACACCCAGCAAAAGAACTTCTCCAAAAGCCTGCTCTCGGAGATCAGCAATACCGGACATAAGACCCAGCAAATTATTGAGAACATGGTGACTGAGCTTTACCAGACCGTGGTCTCGGTGATGCTCGAAAACTCCAGTTTTTATGCGCAGCTGGCGGTAGAGATCATGGACCGCAACCTGTACGAGCGGGCGAATGACGTCCGTTGGTGGGCGCTCACCCACGTCTTCAGAGAGTGCCTGGGTAATGCCCAGCTCTCTGCACAGGATAAAAACCAGATCAGCTCAATTCTGCGCTACATCAATGGCTTGTATACCGTTTACGACAACCTGATCGTCTTTGACCGGCAAGGCACGGTGATTGCCGTCTCTAATGACCGCTACGATGATCTGATTGGTAGCCAGCTGAGCGAGGAATGGGTTGGCCGTACCCGCAGTTGCAGCTCCAGCCAGGATTACGTGGTGTCGCAATTTGAACCTACCCCTTTGTACAACCATCAAGCCACCTATATCTTCGCAGCACCGATCCGGCATTTGGATGGCAACAGTATTGTCGGTGGCATAGGCATTGTGTTTGACAGCAAACCGCAATTCCAGGCCATGCTTCGTGATGTGATTCCACGCGACAAAACCGATACCCCGGTCAGCGGCAGCTTTACGCTGTTTGTCAACGAACAGCTCAAGGTGATCTCCAGCACGCATGCAGACTTTGCCACCGGCGATGACTTTGCGTTGATGCCGGAAATCAGCAATCTCAATGAAGGCCAGCGACTGTTTGATATTGCCATCTACCAGCAGACTTATTATGCGGTAGGCGTGCATGCGGCATACGGCTACCGTGAATTCAAGGGGGCAGAAGACAACTACCGGAATAAAGTCTTTGCCTTGATTTTTACCCCGCTTGGCAATGTCAACGAAATCAACCAGCGCATCACGGCAGAGTCGCAGATCATTCACAACAAATTTAACCCCAACCTGTTCCTGCAAAATGCTGAAGACAGCCAGGAGTACGCAACCTTTTATGTCGGCAACAGCTGGCTAGGCATAGAGGCCCGCTTTGTCCGCGAAGCGATTGACGAAGTGCAGTTACGCACCCTGCCAGAGTCGGCGCCCTTTATTGCGGGCATGCACCCTTATGGCGATCAGGTCATCCCTATTATTGACCTGGCGCGCATGCTGGGTCACGCTCACTACTTTACCGATTACCGGCAGATTGTGGTGATTGAAGACAAGGCAGCCGCCCTCAAATTCGGGGTCTTTGTCTCGGCGCTGGGCGAGATTCCTTACCTTGCCCCCAACCAGATTCAGCCCATGAATACTTTTTTCAAGGGGATTAGCAACAACCCCGGCATTGCCATTGCCAATCTCGCCCAGCAAAGCATGCTCACGCTGATCAATGCCCAGAGCCTGTGGGAAAAAGTGACGTTGAGCCAGCAAAGACAAGCAGAACAGGCGCTGTTCTGATGAATGGCGACATCCACTGGGGCATGATGCAAACGCAAATAATGGACTCTTTACTGGCGGCGCAACAGCAAAGGCTACTGGATACGCTGCTCGATAATCTGGACGGCATGATTTACCGTTGCCTGTATGACGATCAATGGACCATGATTTATGTCAGCAAAGGCTGCGAGACACTGACCGGCTATCCAGCGCAAGATTTGATCCTGAACAAGGTCAAGTCCTACGAACGGATCACGCACACTGAAGACCGTGCACAGGCGCGCAAAATCATTCATGAAGCGGTCAGTCGCAAACAACGGTTTGCACTTGAATACCGCATTGTGCGTGCCGATGGCGAAATCAGCTGGGTGGCCGAACGCGGCAGTGGCGTCTTTGATCCCGAGGGCAAACCCGTCGCCCTTGAAGGCATTATTCAAGACATCACTGAACGCAAACGCATTGAGCAGGCGCTCTACAGCACCGAGCAAAAATACCGCTCCATGTTTGAGAACTCGACGCTAGGCATGTTCCAAACCACAGAGTCTGGCACCTACCTGAATGCCAACCTGGCGCTGGCCAAGCTCTATGGCTATGCCTCGCCGGCGGAGCTGATCAGCGACCTCAACAATATCAGCACGCAACTGTATGTAGAAGACAGCCGCCGTCACGACTTTACCGAAGCCATCCGCCTGCAGGGGCGTGTGCAGAATTTTGAGTCGCAAGTCTACCGGCTGAATGGCGAAACCATCTGGATCTCGGAAAACGCGCATGCCGTCTATGATGCACAAGGCAGTATTCTTTACTACGAGGGCACGGTCGAAGACATCACCGACCGTAAAAACTATGAGTTGCAAATCCGCCAACTGGCGGTGACAGACAACCTGACCGGGTTGTTAAACCGCCATGCCTTCAGTGGCAAACTGGCCAGCCTGATTGCGGAAGCCGACAAGTTTCACTACAAAATAGCGATTGCCTTTATTGACCTCGACCATTTCAAACTCATTAACGACACGCTGGGCCACCGTGCCGGTGACAAGCTGCTGGAGAACGTCGCGCAACGGCTGATTCAGAGTACACGCCCAACGGATGCCATTGTGCGGTTTGGCGGCGATGAGTTTGTCATGCTCTACCCCGGCCTGCGCTCGGCAGAAGATGCCCAACCCTTACTGTCACGCGTGATGGAAGCCATTTCGCAACCGATTGCCATTGGCGACTATGTGTTTAACATGACTTGTAGCGTTGGCGTCAGCATCTACCCGGACCATGCCCAAGACATTGATACCTTGCTGACGTGCGCCGACTCTGCACTGTATAGCGCTAAAAATGCCGGTAAAAATAAAGTGCAAATGTTTAGTGGCTCCCTGGCACAGCAACTGGGCGAACGTAACGAAATTGAATATGGCCTCGGACACGCCCTGCAACGGCAAGAACTCATGCTGTATTACCAGCCGCAAATCAATATGCAGCACGGCAATATCAGCGCCCTGGAAGCCCTGATCCGCTGGCAGCACCCGGAGCGCGGCCTGATCCCGCCTGACCAGTTTATTCCGGTGGCCGAAGAAACCGGCCATATTTTTGCCATTGGTGAGTGGGTCTTGCAGACTGCCTGCAAGAAAATCAAAGCCATGCAAACCGAATGGGGCTATCTGGTGCCGATTGCGGTCAACGTCTCGCCTATCCAGTTTTTGCGCGGCAACCTGGTGGAGACGGTGCAGCGGGTCTTACGGCAGGAACGCGTCCCGCCACACTTGATTACGCTGGAAGTGACCGAGAATGCGCGCTTTAAGGATGAAGCCATGTTTACGCGGACACTGGAGCAACTCAAACGCCTGGGCGTTTGTATTGCCATTGATGACTTCGGCATCGGCTACTCCAATATGGCCTATCTGAAAAACTATCCGATTGACGAACTCAAGATTGACAAAGCGTTTGTGCAGGACCTGGAACAAAGCGTGACCAATGGCAATATCCTGCTGGCATTGATCAATCTGGGTAAAAGCTTGCATAAATCAGTGACCGCAGAAGGCATAGAAAACGAGTATCAGCACCGCTTTTTATTGCACAGCGGCTGCGATGTCGGCCAGGGCTATTATTACAGCAAGCCCTTGTCGGATGAAGCGCTGGCAGAGTTCATGCGCGAGCAACGGCCCAAGTTTGACCATTTGCAGGTGAGCCGCTAGGCGGTCACCTGCGATATCCAGCTTGCAACCGACTAAGCGTTGCTGCGTTCGATTTCAGGCAGGGCCTCGTGTTTAATGGCGGCTTCAAATGCGGTCAACCGTTTGTAAACCGACAGCAGCTCGACAATGGTGGTCCAGGAGTTGACCAGATATTGAAACGAGTTACTCACTTGTGAGAACGCCGTCAGAATCTGCTGCAAAATACCAAACGTGATTTTACCCGCAGCAATGGTAGGCACCAGAATCAAGTAGGCAAAGATATTATCCGCCTGCAAATAAAGGCTGCGCGCGACATTGAAATACATATAGTGAAAATACAAGCGGAAGTAGTTTTTACGCACATCCAGAAACAAGGCTTTTAGCGTCTCAGGTTGCGCGCGTGCCGGGTCATCTTCGCCATACACCAGCTCTTTACGATACGCGGCTTCTACCCGCTGGTTTCTGAATTCCAGGCCTGGCAACTTAATCCCGACCGCAGCCAACAAAAAGGTACCGAACACAGACCAGGCAATTGCCGCCGTGAACAGCGGCGCAGGCACCGCCCCAAACACGGGCAGCTCACTTACATACGCAGACAAGCTCCACAACACCGGCAAAAACGCAAACAAGGTCATCACCGCCTCCACCATAGACACGCCCAGACCCTCCATGATGGTCGCAAAGCGCATAGTGTCTTCCTGTACCCGTTGCGATGCCCCTTCAATGTTGCGCACCTGCGGCCACTGGTGGGTATAAAAATCGTTCATCGCCGTACGCCAGCGGAAAATATAGTGGCTGACAAAAAAGCGAGTCAGGACATAAATAAAAATGGCCACGAACGCGATTTCGGCAAACTGCAACATGAGGATATACAACTGCGCGGTCGTGACCTTGGAGTTGGGCGAAAGCGCCGCTTGCACCGCATCAAAGAAAGGCCGGCGCCAGTTATTGAGCGCTACCGATACCTGCACAGAATAATAGGTCGAGAACAAAATAAAGGCGCTACCGACAATCGACCACCACTGCCAGCGGCTAGGTTTAAGCTTGAACCACATCAGCGCAAAAATCGCGACGCTCACCAGGTAGTACAGATAAAACAGCTTGAACGGGTCAGTGACAAAATGCCCGAGTCCAATCACCGGCTCCTTCTCCACCATGGATAAACCCAATGCGGTACCAATGGCAGAGGAATACTCGAACCATACGCCGCAACAGACCATTGCCCACAGAATGACAGACGGCCAGAACCAGCGGGAGTCGGGAAAAAAGGATTTGAACATAGGCGATTGATATTCTTATTAACAAGTGTTCAGTGTATTGGCTCTTGCCCTGGCCTGCAACAAGGTCATGCAATCAGATTCATCAAGTTTTGCAGATCAAATAACGTCCGGCAACAAAAAAGCCCCCATGTGGGAGCTTGAGTATTGTGCGGGCAAAATGTTCAAATCTTTTACATAGCCGATTTTAAAACGGTCGTGTTAACTGTAATTGCCTCTAAAACAGCACCCTAAAGGGGAGTTGCTTTGATAGCTGGCGCGTTGAAGCATGGCTTTAGCCTTGGGTGAAGATTTGTGGCTGACCAGCCGCCGTTTTACCGGCGCTTTTCTTGCAGGCTCCACCTTACCGGGTGTGGCTTGAACTGGCGTGGCTTGTGCGGCATCAGCCATGGCGTCACTAGCCTCAGCCAATTGCACGCGCTGCTCAGGCTCAGGCTTAGCTCCTTCACCTGCATTCACAGCTTTAAGAAAATACCGATTATCGGCAGGCGCTTCATGTTCAAAGGTAATCATCATCAAGGCCAACATGTTGAGGAAAATCAGTTTGGGAAGCATGTACGATTTGTGGGAATGCATTTTATGCTCAATATTTGAAGGTTGAGTCAGGCACCATCTTAATGGTTAGCGCCGCACTTAGACGTAGGCTGCCGCTGATTTGCCTGTCAGAAAATGCTTACTCGCACCGTCCCGAAAACGTTTTTGATCCTGACAGGTCTTACCGCTTAAGAATTTGTTACTTAACCATCCGACAGACCTGAATAAAGAATAGAGGGGTTATGAAGTCAATCTTGCTCACCAGCTTGCTTTTGCTGACCAATGTTTTAAATGCTCAGCCCAGTATTGTTGATACGCTGGAACTCGGACACTCGATTGTCATGGTGACCACCGATTTGCCGGATGGCTCAAACGGCAGGGGCTCTGGTGTCGTGGTCAGCCCCGAATACGTGGCGACCAACTGTCATGTGATTGCCAATAGCAAAGGTGTGAATATCGCCAAATTTAGAGATGGTTATCAGCCGATAGGCCTGAAAGCCAACTGGAAGCGCGATGTCTGCCTGCTCAAGTTTGACCCGCTGCCATTCAAACCCATCCCCATGCGAGACAGTCAAAGCCTGCAATATGAAGAAGAAGTCTTTAGCATGAGTTTTCCAGCCGGTGCGCCAGTGCCCCAGCTGTCTTATGGCGCGATCAAGGGCATTTATCCGTTTGATGGCAGCCTGATTGTGCGCTCGAACGCCTCTTTTTACATGGGCTCTAGCGGCGGCGCCTTGTTTGACCAGCACTACAACCTGATCGGCCTGACCACGTTCAAAAGCCCGGGCCAACCAGCGTTTTATTACAGCCTGCCAGTCGAGTGGATCAAGGAGCTGATGGCGGCGCCTGAAACCACGTCACTCAAAACCAATGATGTCCCTTTCTGGGCGTTGCCGCTGGAACAACGGCCTTATTTCATGCAGGTGGTAATTCCCTACCACAATGCAGACTGGCGTGATTTGAAAACCATTGCCGGACAATGGACGGGCCAAGAACCGGCTTCTGCCGATGCCTGGTATTTTTTGGGGCTGGCGGAAGAAGGCTTGCAGCATTATGTGCAGGCAGAGCAGGACCTGAAAAAAGCCTATGACCTTAACCAGCGCGATGTTGATGCCATGCTTGCGCTGTCCAGAGTCGCTTTTGTGCAAAAAGATCTGGCGACATTAGAGTCTATCCAGCCAGCGATTCAGGCGATAGACCCGGAACAAGGCGAAAAAGTCACGCAACAAATCCAGACCTTAAAGCAAGCCAGTCCCTGAGCTGGTCTAATCTGACGCCGGCCTGGCTTTTAAAACTGCAACACCAGCATCGCGCACAAACACAGTGTCACCAGCAGCGTGATTTGTGTGCGCAACTGGTAAAACCAGCGTTCAATCAGCCCCTCAGCCACCAGCTTGCGGTCTATCAGCCATAAAACGATAAAGGCGGCGATCTGCACCAGATATTGGGTGACCGGCACCACAAAAAACAGGGTAGCCCAGGCAAGTAGGGCCAGCAAATTGCTGGTGACCAGCAAATTCAGGCGGGTGTCTTGGGCATGGTTCAAAAACAAGCCCCAGTGTATCCCACATAAAAAAGAGATAATAACGGCGCCATAGGTCAGCGCCAGATAGCCGGTATGATAATGCGCCATCCCCTGCATTTGCGCCACCACGGCGCCCGCAAAAGGCAGCGCGCCCATAAAGGTCAATGTTTTAGCCAGCTGAATATGTATAGGTCGCATGTGTTTTCTCCTCTTTGCAGCGATGTGACCATGGTCAATCATTTTGGTTTTGGGGCTGCAGACGAAAAAGCCTGCATGGCATGCGGGAACTAAATCAGCCGTTAAGCGCTCATGCCATCAACATAAAATAATACACGGATACACACCATGAACTTTCATCACGCATTGCCCGTGGTTGGCACTTGTATGGCCATCACCTTCTTCAGTCCGCTTACGTCTGCCGAATCCCGCATAGACCGGCAAACAGAAACTGCCGTGCCCAGAGCACAAAACCTGTATGGGATTGGCGTTGGCGTCCTGCCAAAGACCTCTGGCTCTGATGAATACCGCGCGCTGGTGTTGCCGATTATTAACGCGAATTATGGCGACCGTTTTTTTATCAATGCCCTGCAAGCGGGCGCCTGGTTAGTGGATAGCGAGGATAAACGCTTACGCTTTGGCCTGTCTGCCGAGGCCAAGTTTGGCTGGGATGCCAGCAAGGGCGACCGTACGCGCGGCATGGATGACCGCGACTTTTCGATTTTTGTTGGGCCGCTACTCCGCTGGCAAACAGACTATGGCACATTGAATGCGCAATGGACCACGGATGCCAGTGGCAACAGTAACGGCCAGCAGTTTCAGGTGCAATACATCAAGAGCCTGTTACGGTCGCCAAACTTACGCCTGAACGGCCTGGTGGGGGCGACCTGGAACAGCCAGAAATTCAACAATTATTACTTTGGGGTGCGCAACAATGAAGTCAACGCCAGTCGGCCGTTTTACCGCGCGGGATCCGGCGTTGAATGGCAGGCAGGCATCAATGGCATGATGCCTGTGATGACGAATCACTCACTGCTTTTTGGTGCATTCATCACCCGACTCAGTGATGAACAATACGACAGCCCGATCACAGAAACACGCATACAACCCATGGCTTACGTCGGCTATAGCATCCCGTTTTAACATAAACCGCCCATCGCGGCGTACATGCCGACGGAGGCTTAATGGCGGCCATTGGCATTGAAAAAGGCCCAGACCACATCGTTGGCGTCAATCGCCGTTGATCCAGCCTCCCCACCACGGGGTTTGCTGCCCCCTGGCCAGGCATGTCCGCCACTGTCGGTGACACAAAGCTGCACGGGCGCCAACCCGCCACGATGCACCTCACAATAGGCACCGCTGACTTCAAGGATACGCTCCGCCTGTGGATTGGCCTGGTTGAGCTTTACCCATTTCTGTATAGTGGCAGGCACCGAATTAAAACTGACATCTGTCATGGATTTCTCGCCCGGACCACCATTGAATGGGACATGGTCATCGTCTTTGGCGTGAATATGCAAAATCGCCACCGGTTTGCTGGGCAGACATTGCCTGGTATTGTCTGTCCCGGCGACAGCCGCAATCGCACTGATGGTGTCTGACAACTCGCAGGCCAGCCGATAAGACATCATGCCACCATTGGACATGCCATCGACAAAAATGCGGTTGGCATCAATGGCTGTCTTTTGCTGCGTGGCTTGAATCATGGCCCGAATCACACCCACATCATCGCTTTGTTTTTTGAGCGCGGGACCACAACAGTTACCGGCATTCCAGGTGGCGAACTTGCCGCCCGGCAACCGGCTGTAGCCATTAGGAAACACGGCAATATAGCCATGTTTTTCGGCCGCAGAAATCTGGTGATAAAACCGTTCGGTGGCCTGCACCTGCATATTGCCCATCCCGCCATGCAGCACCAGCACCATGGGCAAGGCCTGGCCTGCGCCGACCTGCTTGGGCACATGCACGAGATACTCGCGCGTCTCACCACCAACATTGACCTCAAAGGCATAATCGCCAGAGGCGAGATTTGCCCGGCACAGGGCGGGCAAACAGGTTACACTGCACAGCAAATACACCATCAAGCGCCGAAACCAGGACATGGGGACCCCCTCAACCAGAACAGAATATTGTCATGAACGCTCAAGTATACGATGATGTTGACGCAGCGCTGTAGCTGAACCCACCGCCTTATGTTAGAAAAGCATTTTTTAGACGATCAGGCCCAGATGCATACGCCCCTTCCCTCTGACGCCCCCCCTGTAGGTCTGCTGTTAGCCGCTGGCTTCTCCCGCCGGTTTGGTGCGCAAAACAAACTCTTACAGCCCTTGCCTAATGGTGAGTGCATGGCAGTAGTGGCCGCCCGCAGCCTGATCACCGCCTTGCCTCACAGTGTCGCCGTGATACGCGCCAATGTGCCTGAGTTGAGTGCCGCCCTCAAGGCCTTGGGATTGATAGTGGTCGAATGTGGCGAGCAGGAGCAGGTCATGGCCGATAGTCTCAAGCTGGGGTTGAACACCGTGTTAACGGCCTTTCCGCAGTACGCCGGCGTGGTGATCGCCTTGGCAGACATGCCCTTTATCCAGCCGCAGACCATACAGCACGTCGCAAATGCCTTGGCTCAGCATCCATTGGTACAACCGGTCATGGCAGGCAAACCCGGTCATCCGGTGGGTTTCAGCCGTGCACTGATCCCTGAATTACTCCGGGTGGAAGGCGACCAGGGCGCGCGGGAGGTGGTGCGCGCCCATCAGGCACAGAGCATACACATTGCGTGCGAGGACCCGGGCATCTTCAGGGATATTGATACCCCCGCCGACCTGAAATGATCAGGCCATCGCCAGCCTGTGCGCCCGTGAGACCAGACCCGTTTGCTGCAACTGTGCGCGTTCCTGAATCAACTCAGCCAGGATAGACACGGCAATTTCGGCGGGCGTGCGGCTGCCGATACGCAGGCCGACCGGGCCGTGCAGGCGGTTCACTTCCTGCTCGGTGAGGTCAAAACTGCGCAAGCGCTGTTTGCGTTTTTCCTGATTTTTGACGGAGCCCAAGGCGCCAATATAAAACGCGTCTGACTTGAGCGCTTCAAGCAACGCCATGTCGTCCAGTTTGGGATCATGGGTGACGGCCACAATCGCCGTGTGTGGATCAGGCGCCATCTCCAACACCACATCGTCAGGCATGCCAGGCAACCAGTCTGCGCCTTCCACATGCCATTCAGCACGCATTTCCTCACGCGGATCGCAGATCATGACGTGAAAATCCAGCGCTTGTGCCATGGCCGCCAACACGGAGCCCAGCTGGTTGGCGCCAATAATCAGCAGCCGCCATTGCGGGCCAAAATAGCTGTGAAACCAGTCATGCTCCAGATAAGGCTGACCTTCAGGCAACACGTATTGATGCCGCACTTCGCCGCGATGCACATGCACCGAACGTTTGAGCAAGCGTCGCTGCGACAAGCTCTCCAGCATAGGCGCTAATTGCGCCGTTTGCGTGAGTGGCTCGGCAAAAATCTTGAGCTGGCCACCACAAGGGATGCCAAAACGCTGTGCTTCTGCCTGATTGACGCCATACTCCATAATCGCTGGCTGTGCGGGCAGTTGTTGATGACGGGCTTTGTCTGCCAGATCATCTTCAATACAGCCGCCAGAGACAGAGCCGACCAGATGGCCATCTTCGCGCACCACCAGAATGGCGCCCGGCAAGCGGGGGGCCGATCCCCAGGTCTGGATCACGGTAAACAGATGCGCGCCATAGCCCTGGTCCAGCCAGTCACGGGCACGTTGTAACACTTCCCAATCAGAGGACTGCATAGGGCTTAAGCCAGCTGATCACCAATCGGCAACCGGCGGATACGCTTACCAGTCGCAGCAAAAATGGCGTTGGTCACGGCAGGTGCCAGCGGCGGCACGCCCGGCTCACCCACCCCACCCATTTTTTCGGTGCTGGGCACAATATGCACCTCCACTTTGGGCATGTCTTTCATGCGTAACACCTGATAGTTATGGAAGTTGGATTGTTCCACCTGGCCGTCTTTGAAGCTCACCTCGCTACTGAGCGCGGCACCCAGCGCAAAGGCGACACAAGACTCCATCTGCGCTTTGACACCATCCGGGTTCACAGCCAGCCCGCAATCAATCGCCATCACCACGCGGTGCACTTTGGCCTCGCCGTCTTTGACGGAGACTTCGGCCACCTGTGCGACATAACTGCCAAACGATTCGTGGACGGCAATGCCACGGAACACGCCAGTAGGCAACGGTTTGCCCCAGCCCGCTTTATCGGCCGCCAGATTGAGTGCCGCCAAATGACGGGGATGGTCTTTCAGCAACTGGCGGCGATACGCCAGCGGATCCTGTTTGCTGGCATGCGCCAGTTCATCAATCAGGCTTTCCATGACAAAGGCGGAATGGCTATGCCCGACCGATCGCCACCACAACACCGGCACATCGCTTTGCACCGAGTGCAACTGCACCTCATGATGCGGAGTGACTTTCACATAGGGCGAATCAGCCACGCCTTCCACCGAGGTGGCATCAATGCCGTCCTTGATCATGACGCCTTCAAAGGGCGTGCCTTTGATGATGGACTGTCCGACCAGCGTCTGCTGCCAGGCCAGCGGTTTGCCCTGTTTGTCGAGCGCGATACTGGCTTTGTGAACAAACATCGGCCGGTAGAACCCACCCTTGATATCGTCTTCGCGGCTCCAAACCGTTTTCACCGGCATGCCTGCCGCTTTGGCCACTTCAACCGCTTCAGACACAAAGTCTGCACGGGGATTGGCGCGACGGCCAAAACCGCCCCCTAAAAACAGCGTGTGAATTTTCACTTGTTCTGGTTTCAGGCCCAGAATCTTGGCAGCTGACGCCAGGTCCGTGGTTTGCATTTGCGTCCCGGTCCAGATTTCACAGCCCTGATCAGAGATTTTGACGGCACAGTTCAAAGGTTCCATCGGTGCATGCGCCAGATAAGGCAACACATATTCCGCATGTATGGTTTGCTTGGCCTGCTTGCTGGCCGTGGCGACATCGCCCGCTTTCGCAGCCTGCAAGCCTGGCTTTTGCGCCAGCGCCTGATATTGCTTGAGCAAGGCGGGGGTATCCGGTTTGTCATGCCCGGCCAGCGCCCACTCCAGCTTGAGGGCCTCGCGCCCCTGCTTGGCGGCCCAGTAATGCTCGGCAATCACGGCAACGCCCGTGGGCACTTTGACCACCTTGATCACGCCCGGCACTTTGCGTGCAGCGGCATCATCCAGGCTTTTGAGTGTGGTGCCAAACACCGGCGCACGTGCCACCATGGCGACTTTGAGTCCTTCAAACTGCACATCCTGACCAAACTTGGCCGTGCCATTGATTTTTTCTGCGCTGTCCAGACGCTTGGTGGCCTTGCCGATCAATTTCCACTGCTCCGGTTTTTTAAGCGTGACGCTGGTCGGTGTCGGCAATTGACTGGCGGTCTCCACCAGCTTGCCATAACTGAGCTTTTGCGTGCCATTGATGACAAAACCATTTTCGGTGCGCAAGCCAGCTACTGGCACCTTCCATTGCTTGGCCGCCGCCTCCAGCAACAGAACACGTGTCAATGCGCCCGCCTGGCGATAGCGGTCAAACTCTGACCAGGTGGTGGAAGAGCCGCCGGTAATCTGGATACCATAGGCGGTATGCACATAAGCAGGCGCCGCAGGCGCATGCTCGACCTTGATCTTGCTCCAGTCGGCATCCAGCTCATCTGCAATCAGCATGGGCAAGGTGGTCCAAACACCCTGCCCCATTTCGCTATGCGCCAACATCACGGTAATACTGTCATCGGCGCCGATGCGCAAAAAGGCATTGGGCGCAGGCAGTGGCAGCGCTTCTGCCGCATTGGCTACACCCATAAAGCGTTTGGCTTGCGGAATACTGAATGCCACCACAAGGCCGCCAGCGACCAGGGCCGTGCTTTTGATAAAACTGCGGCGGGAGAGGTTAATGAGATCATTCATGGGGTCTCTCCTTAAGCCAGTTTGGCAGCGGCTTCGTGGATTGCTGCCCGGATACGTTGATAAGTCCCGCAACGGCAAATATTGCCACTCATGGCCGCATCAATATCGGCGTCGCTGGGTTTAGGGTTTTGCTTGAGCAGTGAGGTCGCAGACATGATCTGGCCGGATTGGCAGTAGCCACACTGCACCACATCAATCTGTTGCCAGGCGGCTTGTACGGCCTGTCCCACCTTGTCGTCATGCATGGCTTCTATGGTGGTGATTTTTTTATCCGCGGCCGCACTGACCGGGGTCACACAAGAGCGAATGGCCTGACCATCCAGGTGCACCGTACAGGCCCCACATTGCGCCATGCCACAGCCAAACTTGGTGCCAGTCATGCCAGCCACATCGCGGATTGCCCATAAAAGAGGCATGTCGTCGCTCACGTTGAGCTCGGTCTCTTTGCCATTGATATTGAGTTTCATCGTGTTTGTTCCTTTTTAAAATCTGATGCTGCAGTCGCAAAACCAATCTAAGGTTGGCTATCGTGAAAATATACTAACATACATGATTGTATGTATGGGCGTCCCGGAGCTGCATAAATTTAAATTTAATCGTGTTAAGTCTACAGTGTGCAGCCCGTGATTTAGCTGGTCGCGCAGCCGCTTTACATCTGTCGATCCAATCAGGACGAGATCCTGAAACAGTCTTTACATTGACTTCACTCCCGTCCGCCTGCTGGTGCCAGGTGATTTACTTTGTCTGCAAGTCAGGGCAGAATCAAACGCTTACCGTGAACACTCATCCCTATGAATACAATCCCCATGTCACGCTTGATTAGGAGAACGCCATGACGAAAGCCATTATTCTGCAACCGGGCGGCGGCTACCAAAATGTCACCGTCGGCACACGCGAAGCCCCTGCGCCAACTGCCGGGCAAATCACGGTCAGGCTGCATGCCAACTCGCTTAATTACCATGATTTTGCCGTGGTCAGCGGCATGTGGGGCCCCACCGAGCCGCGTATCCCGATGGCGGATGGCGCGGGTGAAGTAGTCGCGGTCGGCACAGGCGTCACCGAATTCAAAGTAGGCGATGCCGTAGTCAGTACTTTTTTCCCCACCTGGCAAGCGGGAGAACCGCTGGTTGAAGGCTTTGCCACCGTGCCAGGCGATGGTGTGGATGGCTACGCGCGTGAAATCGTCACCGCCAGCGCGGAATCTTTTACGCTGGCCCCCAAAGGCTGGAGCCATATCGAATCTTCCACCTTGACTACCGCCGCCCTGACGGCCTGGCGTGCGCTGATGTCTGATGATCAGCTCACCCCTGGCGATACTGTGCTGGTGCAAGGCACGGGCGGCGTTTCCCTCTTTGCCTTGCAATTTGCCAAGCTGGCAGGCGCGACCGTGATTGCCACCTCGTCCAGCGAAGCCAAGCTGGAAAAACTCAAGGCCATGGGTGCAGATCACCTGATCAATTACAAAACCACCCCGGCCTGGGGAACGCTGGCGCGCGAACTGACGGGCGGCCGTGGCGTCGATCACGTGGTCGAGGTGGGCGGTCCGGCCACCCTGGAACAGTCCATGCTGGCGGCGCGCGTCGGTGGCCACGTCTCTGTCATTGGTATATTGACCGGCTTGGCGGGCGACTTCCCTCTGGTCACAGCCCTGATCAAGCAACTGCGCCTGCAAGGCGTGCTGGTGGGTAGCCGCAGCATGCAGCAAGCCATGATCAAGGCCATAGACGGGAATGGCCTGAAACCGGTGGTGGATAAGGTGTTTGCGCTGGAGGAAATGGTGCAGGCCTTCCAGTATCAGGAGACCAATCAGCACTTTGGCAAAATTTGCCTGCAGATTTAACGGAGTAAAGCCCCCTGCTGCCGAAAAACGCGGGGGGCGTCGCCAAACTGCTGCTTAAAGGCTCGGCTGAAATGTGCAAAATCGTTAAAGCCGCAAGCCAGCGCGATCTCGGAAATGCTCCGGTGCTGCCAGGCCGGTTGCTTAAGGTATTGCGCACTCAGCGCCAGCCGCTGTTGCCAGACATAGCGCATCAAAGACGTCTGTTCATCGGCAAACAATTGATTGATATACCGGCTGGAAAATCCGGTGGCAGCGGCAATGGCGTCACTATCCAGGTCTGCATCCTGTAGATGCTTACTGAGCCACTGCTTGATTTGCAACAACGATAAACTGCGGCCAGGCGAACGCGGCAGCGCATGGTCTTGCAGGGTTTCAAGCGCATTGCCCAGCATGTCCAGCATAGGCACCGCGCTGGCTTCAAATGCCTGCATGGAGAGTTGATTCAGCTGACGCGTGAGCTGTTGCAAAAACGGCGACAACATGGCGGTCATGCCGTGCTGCAATCGCATGGGCATCGCCGTCAGATGCCCGGCCTGCGGCAAACGCTGATGCAACAAGGTTCTTGGGATAGAAACAATCAGCTTGGAAAATGCCTCTGGACAATGGATATAGTGCGGCACCGTGGCATCATAAATAGTCATGTCGCCAGGGCGCAAAAACACTTCCCGCCCTTGCTGTTGCAGACAATACCGGCCTTGCAGCAACAGGACGGCAAAATAATTATCCAACTGCGGACGACAGATTTCTCGCGTCCCGCGCTGGATGGTCAGGCTGTTGGAATGGATCACGGATAGTTGCAACGCCTGCCAAGGATAGAGCGTCATCTCGTTGTAAAGCGGGGCAGCCGTGGGCGGGACGATGTCCACCTCTGCATATTCACGTCCAATCACCTCACACAACCATGCCTTGCGCTGACTGGGTGCGACCAGATCGGAGCTATATTTGCGACCTGTCGCTGCGACTACTGTCCTTGCTTGCTGCGCCATGACCCTCTCCTTTGCTGAGCGAAATTAAGTCACAAACAGCTAGATTTCGCAAGCGAGTCATCTCCGTTTCAGTCAAGCGTGAGCTCCGTCCAGGTCAAGCAGGCCATGACAGATCGGCTATGCTGGGGACACGATATCCCCCAGGAGACTTTGATGCAATCGACCCCACAAGCCCACCAGATGTTATTGAAAGGGGCCGCATGCTGGCTGCTGATGGCGTTGTTACTGGCATGGTGTATGGTGGGCCTGAACTTTGGTGTGGCCCCACTCAAGGCGATTTTCGCGGGAAAATTCACGCGGCTGTTGCAAGCACATATCGATTTTCTGCTGATGACCGCCCTCATTTTTGGCATTGCGGCCAGCCGGGTCTCTTTGCCATGGCATGTACGCTGGGCGATGGTGATAGGCGCATTTACCAACTCTAGCCTGTTTTTGCTGACGGCCATTTTCCCGGCGCTGGACAATCCTGAGCTCCCGCCGCCCTTGCTGTTCCAGGGCTATTTGTTTGCCAGCCTCTTTACCACCAGCTATGGTTTTGGCAAAGCCTCTGTGCTGATTTTAAAGTCTGGGTTGCAAACAACCCCTCACCGAGAACCTTAGCGACGGTTAATCTTGAGCAAGGCATAAAGCGGGCACCACTGGATCAGCCCGGTCGCCAGCGGCACCAGCCCAAACCAGCCCCAGGTGGGACCCTGGAAAAACAGGGTCCACATCAGCAATCCGGCGCCGATAATCACTCTTAAATACTGTTCCAATTGCCCGATATTATCTGCCATGGCAGCCTCCTATATTTAGCGGCGATCAACGCCGTTAATGACAGGACAGCGCTGCATAAGCCTGATGTTGGGTCAGATAAATCTCACCATTGAGCTGCTGCCTGAGTGGAGCATGTTGCAACATGTCCATCACCGGGCCTTTGACCTCGGACAAATGAAAGCCAATTCCCAATGCAGATAAATGGTGGTTGATGACTTCCAGCACCTCCAGGGCACTGCCATCTACCTCGTTGACGGCGGAGCACATCAGGATCACATGTTTCAATGCCGTGTTATCGGCCACCACTTCGAGCACTTTTTGCTCGAGATAGCGCGCATTGGCAAAATACAAGCTCTCATCCACACGCAAAGTAATCACATCCGGGCACACACTGACCGCGTGCCGGGCCACGTTTCTAAAATGCTCGGTACCCGGCACCTGCCCGACAATGGCAATGTGCGGCCGACTGCTGCGGTATAGATGCATGGCCATGGACAGCAACACGCCCGCACTGATGCCATGTTCAATATCAACCAGCAAGGTAATCATAAAAGTCACCAGCAAGGCGGCAAAGTCACTCCGGTTACGCCGCCAGGTCTCGATAAACACGCGTCCGTCCACCAGGCTCATCACCGCAACGATAATCGTGCTGGCCAAAATAAATCTGGGTAACGCACTGAGCCACGAGGCCAGGAAAACCGTGGCCAACCACATGCCCAATGCGGTAAACAAACCCGCTGCCGGCGTTTGCGCACCCGCATCCATATTCACAACCGAGCGCGACACGCCGCCAGTGACCGGCTGCCCCCCACTCAGACTGGCCGCCAGATTGGCGCCACCCAAGGCAATCAACTCCTGGTCAGGGTCTATGCGTTCACGCCGTTTCATGGCCAGACTCTGCGCCACAGAAATCGACTCCACCGTGCCGATGATGGAAATCAGCAAGGCCGGGGCCAATAAAGATTGCCACATTGCCAGACTCCCATGCGGCAAGGCCAGCGCAGGCAGCCCGGCGGGAATCTGCCCTACGGTGCGCACCCCGGTGAGCAGGGCCCAACCGGCATGCATGGCAATCGTTCCGATCAACACCAGCAGCGCAGGCACTGCCCGCACCAACGCCTGCGCCCAAAACGGCGAGCAGCCCAGACTTAGCAACAGCGATT
The DNA here is from genome assembly GCF_037076555.1 of Methylophilus sp. DW102. Lineage (NCBI taxonomy): Bacteria > Pseudomonadati > Pseudomonadota > Betaproteobacteria > Nitrosomonadales > Methylophilaceae > Methylophilus > Methylophilus sp. DW102. The sequence goes on from NZ_AP029023.1 coordinate 2,751,411, forward strand.
GCCCTTGCCGCCTGGCCAGCACCAGTAATAGCAGGGTGAGCACCGACAGCATAGCCGTAGCGAGATGAATCTGCGGCCATTGCCCCAGCATACTCTGCCAGAGCGCCAGCACATGACTGCCCTCGGCGTGGATGCCAAGCAAGGTGGGCAGCTGACTACTGGCAATCACCAGGCTGGCGCCAGCAATAAAGCCGCTCATGACGGGGTGCGATAGAAAATTTGCCAGAAAGCCTAATTTGAACATCCCGGCCAGCATCAGAAACATGCCAGACAAACATGCCAGGATCAGCGCCGCTTGCAGCCCCAACGCGGGACTCTGTGCTGAATAAGGCGCCACTGCGGTCGCAGTCATCAGTGCCGCCACCGCCACTGGGCCCACGGCCAGCGTCGCACTGGTACCTAACAAAGCATAGACGATTAACGGCAACAGGCTGGCATACAGGCCAACTTGTGGCGACAAGCCCGCCAGGATGGCATAGGCCAGCGCCTGAGGAACCAGCATCAGGGTCACCGTCAGCGCCGCCATCAAATCATGCATGGCCTGCTCACGCCGATAATGCGGCCCCCAGCGGAGGGCGGGCACGTAATGGGCCAGCCGAGTCAACATCGCTGTGCTCATGCCGACTGCTTGATCACCACTTGCCCACAGGCCTGGTTGGCAGGCAGGGCCACATCAATTTGTTTGGGATAGGCCAGCTTGAGATTGGCCATGATATTGATAAATTCAGCGCGGGAAGTTTGCCCGCCCAAGCGCTTGTTTTCACGCTTCTCGTGGCCGACCGTGGAGACGGTCCTACCGTGATAATCGTGGCCGGGATAAATCAGCGTATCCTCAGGCAAGCTGAAAATTTTGGCATGTATGCTGTCATACAACTGCCCGGCATTGCCCTGCTGAAAGTCGGTGCGGCCACAGCCATCAATGAGCAAGGCATCGCCGGTAAAGATGCGGTCACCGACCAGATAACTGACACAGCCGTTGGTGTGCCCGGGGGTGTAACGGACCTCGATATCCAGCGTGCCAACTTGCAAGTGCACGCCATCGGTCACCAGCACATCGCCGCATTGCGCGCCTGCATCACGATGCACCACACTTTTACTGCCCAGACGCTCGCGCAAGGTGGCGGCAGCGGTGACATGATCGGCGTGCACATGCGTTTCCAGGGTAAACACCAGCGTCAACCCATGCTGTTGCAAAGCCGCCACATACTTGTCTACCTCGCTGCCTACGGTATCAATCATCACCGCCTGCCGGGTTTCTTTACAGCCTAGCAGATAGGTATAAGTGCTACTTTCAGGCTCAAAAAATTGCTTGAAAATCATCCGCGTGCTCCTTATCAAGATGGCGTTGATTCAGCAAAACCAGTGCCAATGTTTCAATAAAAATTTAAAAACAGTAAAATCAATGACTTATATAAAAATATCACTTGCCCACGCCCGCCAAAAATGTTTCAATGAAACACAAAACCACAATCATGAAACGTTTCAAATAAGAAATGGAACAAACCACCCCCGATTTTTTCAGCCAGCAGGCCGGCCTGAGCCGCGCACAGGGCGAATCGCTGGCCCGCATGATTTCATTGATCATGCCAGATGCAGCCGTGTTTACCGTCGATGCTCAAAAGCGGATCAGTTACTGGAGCCCGGGTGCCGAAAAACTGCTAGGCTTCACCCAGGCTGCGCTCTTGGGTGAAAACTGCCTGACCGCCAACCGCTGCGAACAGTGTATGCGCGGCTGTGGGCTCACCGAGTCTGGCAAGGTCGAGGGCGCCCCCCTGCTGCTGCACCGGTCTGATGGTGAACGACAGGCAGTGTTGAAATATGCCATGGCCTACTGGCCTGAAGATGGCGCGTTTGCGGGCGGCCTCGAAATCCTGCTGCCCCAGCAGGCGGACGCAGGCAAGACCGCCGCACAATCCTCGCTGGGTGAAAAATATGGCTTGATCAGCCATGCGCCCGAAATGCAAAAAGTGTTTGAAATGATACGCCGCGTGGCAGTGACAGATATACCGGTGTTGATCCGCGGCGACTCCGGTACAGGCAAAGAGCTGGTGGCCCGCGCCATTCATGGCGAGAGTCTGCGTCACCGCGGCGCCTTTGTCGCCATCAACTGTGCCACGCTCAATGCGGGCATGCTGGAGAGTGAGATGTTCGGCCACGTCAAGGGTGCCTTCACCGGTGCCATTCGTGATCATCAGGGCCTGTTTGGCCGGGCCGAGGGCGGCACGCTGTTTCTGGATGAAATCGCCGAACTGCCTTACGAATTACAGGCCAAACTGTTGCGCGTACTCGAAACCGGTGAATACCTGCCCGTCGGGGCCAGTCAGGCCATGCAAGCCAATGTCCGCATTGTTGCCGCCACACATAAAGCCTTGCGCGAAGAGGTTAAAGCCGGACGTTTCCGGCAGGACTTGTTGTTCCGCTTGCGCGTGGTGCCCATCTTCTTACCCAGCTTGCAGGCGCGCAAACAGGATATTCCGCTCATCGTGCGTCACCTGCTTAAACAGCAATTTACCGGGGAACAGCTGCCCGTAGTGAAGGCCGCCGTCATGCAGCAACTGATGGCCTATGACTGGCCAGGCAATGTGCGCGAACTGCGCAATGTGTTGAATTACGCACTGGTGATGTCAGATGGCAAGCAGATCGATACCGCAGACTTGCCGCCCGAACTGCAAACGATACCCGCGTCAACACAGACAATGGCAGCGCCAGTCGCCAAACCAGGCCGCCAGGCGCTTTCAGAAGCCGCCATCGTGCAAGCCGTCACTGACTGCCAGGGCAACCTGACCCAGGCGGCCAAGCAACTTGGGATTGGCCGCACCACACTGTGGCGTTACCGCAAACTTTGGCAAAAAGACTGATACGGTCACAACCAGCCGCGACGCACCGCCAGCGTATGCACGGCCATTCCCGCCAGCATGCTGGCGACAAACAGCCAGACCGCCGGGCCACCCGTCAAGAGTGAGGCGATGGCTGGGCCGGGACAAAATCCGGCAATGCCCCAGCCGGTGCCAAAGATCACCGCCCCCAGCACCAGTTTGCGGTCAATCAGACGCGTGCCTGGTAACTGCACAGGCAGGCCCAAGACACTGGCGGAGTGCCTGGCCGCAGACTTGAAGGCAAAAAAGCCTACCGCAATCGCACCCATCATCACAAATGCCAGTGACGGATCCCAGTCACCGGTCACATCCAGAAAGGCCAACACCTTGGCTGGATTGGTCATCCCGCCTACAATCAACCCCACACCGAAGATCAGCCCGGCGATCAATGCCATCAGATTTGCCATCTTGCTTCTACCCTATCATCCACACATGGCGCCATAGCCAGACCACCAGCATCGCCACCAGCATAAACGTAAATGTCGCCACCAGCGAACGTGGCGACAGCCGTGACAAGCCGCAAACCCCATGACCACTGGTGCACCCCGACCCCAGGCGACTACCAAAGCCCACCAGCAATCCCGCCACGATCAACCAGGGCGTGGACGCCTGAATCTCCACCATAGGCAACGGCCGTGCCAGGACATAAACCAATGGCGACAGCACCAGACCCGCGACAAAAGCCAGGCGCCAGGCCCGGTCACCGGCGGCGGCCGACCAGACCTGCCCCACAATGCCACTGATGCCAGTGACCTTGCCCAGCCAGCGGATCATCAGCAAGGTGGAAAAACCTATGAGCAATCCACCCATCAGTGATTGCCAGGGGGTAAAAGAAATCATGCTTTTTTCTACATCCTCAACAGCGTTTATGAACAGGTCTAGCCAGCGCCATCATCCCTCAATCGACTTCGTCGGCCATGTCCTCATGGGCGGGTTCCGCAAGCTGGTTACATTCAAAACCGGCATTTTCCAGCGCAACCCGATACTCGCAGCCCGGCAAATGCCCTTCCAGCTTGCCGTTGATATGGGTGGTTTCCTGCTTGCAATAGGCGCAACGGTAACGGTGGGCCTGGCCTTCAAAGTGCTCTTGCGGATAGTCGATATAAAACAGTCGTTTCATGTTAATTGCTCCTCATCACAGCACTAGACAAGACCTATGCTACGCTGTCGACAGGAGGCTGGCAATACACAAAAAATCGCCTTGAGCAAGATTTTTCATCAAATAATTTTAACGTGCAGATTTTAATCAGGTCTAATTTAACACATAAAATCAAATAGTTAAGACACTCACCCACAGCTCACCATAAAAGTTATCCACAAAAAATGTGGACAGGCGCCCTTAGCCACGGCTATGTAAGGCAGCGATTTCCTGAATGTCCAGATCACGTTCCATCAGATGCAGCAACTCGTCATGAATCTGCCCCGAGCGATGCAGTCTAAGCAGCTCTTCGCGACCGGCCGCCACGGCGGCCAGTACCACATTAAAATGCGCTTTGCGGAGGTCATCGGGCAGACTGTCTTCATGTTTATGTTTGTCTGACAGGCTTTGCCGGTAGCTGTACTGTTCCAGCAACCGCGGGTGCATTAATGCGCCATGTTCGTTATAGGCCAGTTTGTTAACCACTGAAAACTGTGCCTGCTCAATCCGGGCCCACACCTGTGGCTCATTGAGGTAAATATGCTCATGCTTGCTCGCCTTCAGTTTAAATGCCCGGATCACCTGGCCTATCGTCGTCCCCTGCACCACCACCGTCACCAGGATCACGGCAAACGCGCACATCAGCATCAAGTCGCGTCCGGGCACCTGGGCGGGGACCGCCAGTGCTGCCGCCAGCGTGACCACGCCACGCATGCCTGCCCAGCTTTTGACAAAAGACTCGCCCCAGGTGCTGTGTCCATGCGCCGCATGCGGCTTGCGAATGAGTCTGGCCAGCCCATCAACCATGAAAATCCAGACAAAGCGTGACAAGATCACCACAGCCAGCACCAGCAACACTTCCAGTCCATAAGCCTCCAGGGATTTGTCGGCATGGGCGACACGCTCCCAGACGCCGCGCAAAGAGAGGCCGATAAAGATAAACACCAGCGACTCAAAGATAAAAATCATGATTTCCCAAAACGCGGCACCGCGCCGGCGCGCCGTGGCCGACATGATTTCATGCTGGTGCCAGCCCAGCATCATGCCGTAAGTGACGGTGGCGATTACGCCTGAGACACCGATGTGCTCGCCCACGACATAACAAATCCACCCCGGCAAGGCCGAGGCCAGCACCATGAGCTCAGTGCCATGCAGATAGCGCAGGGTTTTAAACACCACATAGCCCATAGCCACGCCAAACAATACGCCCCCAACACTGAGCCAGGCAAAAGTTTCGAGCGCACCGCTCATTGAAAACACGCCGGTCAGCAAGGCGACAATCGAAAACTTGTACAGCACCAGCCCGGTGGCGTCATTGAGCAAGCTCTCGCCTTCGAGCAACACCAGCAGCTTGCGTGGCAAGGCCACGCGTTGCAGCACGGCTTTGGCGGCAATCGCATCCGGCGGCGACACAATTGCGCCCAAGGCAAAACAGGCCGCCCACGGCAGGCTAGGGTTGAAGCTATGCAAGACCAGCCCGACCGCCAGCGTGGTGAACAGCACCGCACCAATCGCCAGCAGTAAAATGCCGCCCAGGTGCCGCCTGAACTCATGCCAGACCGTGAAATAGGCACCCGCCATCAACAACGGCGGTAAAAACACCTCCATGACCAGGGCAGGATCAATCTCAAACGCCGGTAATTCTGGCACCAGGGCAATCAGGGCGCCCCCCGCCAGCTGTGCTACCGCAGGCGGCCAGCGCAGCCTGTTGGCCAGGACCTCGAGTGCAATAATCGCCACCAGAAAAAACAGGATTAAATTGAAATAAAACGAATTACTCATGATAGACCGAGAGGGTCAGGCCCTCATGTAAACAGATGAAACCGCACCACTGAGGCGCGCCAGTGCCGCTAATCTAACACAGGCAGCTTGCGCCAGGCTTGCGTTAACAGGATTTGTCTGTTGTGAGTGTGCGGGGGAAGCGCCTGTTTGACGCGGGCTTGAACTTGCATGCCCGCAATGGCTCAAACCAAAGAGTGTCCTTTTCAAAGATGAAGTGGCCGCACTGAATACCGTCAAGTTGGAGTAAGATGACGGCAGTCCGGCACAGGATAAGGAGTAAACATGTTTAGCTTGAAAAAATGGATATGGCGGCAATGGCAGGCCTGGCGCGGTGCAGATCGGGCGTATGCCAAATATCTGGCGCATTTTCAGCATTACCAGTCGCAAGTGGTGGATCCCGCCTTGCAACAAAGTTTGCAACTGCAGCCCATGAGCAAAGAAGCGTTTTTGCAAGCCTGGCAACAAAAAGGCCTCAAGCCTGCGGGTAAATCCTGCGGCTGCAAACCCGGCTGCTGCGGCTAGGCCCTGATGGACATGATCAACATCCATGCCGGCAAGTTGCGGGCGATTGGCTATGATGCAGGCAAGCGGGCGTTGCGCGTGAGGCTGGAAGACGGCAGCACCCTCGAATATACCAATGTCGGCGAAAGCGTCTGGCGCAGCTTCAAAAGCGCCAGCGCCCAGTGGAGCTACTACCGCGATAATATCGAAGAAGCATACGGTTGCCAACGGGTGAGCACCCCAGTCACCTTGGCCACGACCGTGAGCCGCAACCCGCTGGATGATTTGTTCCAGTAACAGCGGGTACAGATAATCATTCAAGCCCCCGCCTGCAAGCCTGCCGCAGATTGAGCAGCCGTTTGCCTGGCCTGTTGCCACCACAACAATATCGCCAGCACCGCCACCCCCGTTAGTAAGGTAAAACTCATGGCGTAGCCATAACGCTGCGCGACCCAGCCTGCCATGGCCGGACTCAAGGCTGCCCCCAGGCCCTGGATGGTCAACACAAATCCCAGCCCGACATTGAAATGCCCACTGCCTTGCAACATCTTGGCCACCAGTCCTGGCAAAGCCACCCCTAACAGCCCCGCGCCGACGCCATCCAGTAACTGCACGGGCACCACCGCCCAGGGCGAGTTCCAGGTGGACGCAATCACGACGCGCACCGGCAAGGCAAGCAAGGCCAGCGTGACCAGCCGTTCGTAACTAAACTGCTCGGCATAACGCCCGGCTAGCAATGCCATGGGGATCATCACCAGTTGCGCAATCATTACCGTCAAAGCCGTAAACAGGCTGGCGTTGACCAGACCTTGTGACACCATGGTTTGCCCCAGCAAAGGTAGCATGGCAGCATTGGCCAAATGAAACAGCATCATGATGCAAGCCAGCATCAATAACGGGCGTGACTGCAGCAAGGCCTTCCATACGGCACGGCTAGAATCACTTACCGCAGCATGTGACTCCAGACCGCGCGCCGCATGGTAATCAATCTCCTGCGGGCGAATGCGGCGGATGCACAGCAGCGCCAGCACCGCCATCACCGCCAGTAGCATAAAGACGGCAGACAAGCCCCAGAAATAACCGAGCACGCCAGCCACGGAGACTGACACCAGGCTACCGGCATGACTCCAGGCCTCGTTCTGACCAAGCTGCCTGGACAAATATTTAGACCCGACCAGGCCCAGGCTGATACTGGCAATCGCGGGCCCGATCATGGCACGGACCACACCGGTAGCGGCTTGCGACAAGGCAATCGCCGCAAACGAGTGCCACAGCAACAACACCAGGCAACCGACCACCATCAGGATGGCGCACACGGACAGCCACAAGCGCTTGGCATGTGTGCGGTCCATCAGGGCACCCGCCGGGATTCCCGCCACCATGGTTGCCAACCCGCCTATGGTCATCACATAGCCAATCTCATCCGCCTGCCAGGATTGTGCCAACAAATACACGCCGAGAAAGGCGCCCAGCCCGTCGCGGACATCGGCCATGAAAAAATTCATCACCGCCAGCCATTGCCGTGAATCTGCAGGCATTTTGAATAGACGCATGCTTTTCTCCTTACACCACAGGGGCTTTAAAGATAAAAAAGGCGCCCAGACCAATGAGGGCAAAGCCGACAACATGGCTGGAGGTGAAATGCTCGCCGAGCGAATACACCGAAAACACGGCAAACACACTGAGCGAAATGACTTCTTGCATGGTTTTGAGCGCCGCCACCGAATACACGGTATGGCCGATCCGGTTGGCCGGCACCGCAAAACAATATTCAAACAGGGCAATCAGCCAGCTCACCACAATCACCACATACAGCGGCTTTTCGGTGAACTTGAGATGGCCATACCAGGCCACTGTCATAAACACATTGGAGATCAATAACAATAGAATAGGGGCTAATTTTGCAATCATGATGCATCCTGTCAAAAGAGGGAGTCCAGCGTGGGCGGCGGCCTTTAGGCAGCACCGCTGTTGCCCAAAGCGATTTAAGCAATACCTAACTTGCTTAAATCGCAGGCGACGCCGGATGAAGCGTTGGCTTGGGCTAAATCAGGGTCTAGCACTGGCCGGCTACCGCAGCCGCTGGCTGGCAAGCTGGGGCCGCGGGCGCATAGAGTGGCTGCATCCTAGCGGCGGAGCTCCCCATGCGAATCGCCTCCAGTGATACACCATTGGCCGTCTTGGTCCCTAGACCAGCCACCGCAATACGCAGCCCTGGGCGCAATGGCATACTCAGGCTTTCAGGCGGAAAGTGAACAATGCTCTGGTTATCCAGGATGACACCATCGACTTCGCCGCGCGGACCATTCAGGATCAGATCGACCTTGCCTTCCACCTGCAGCGGCTGCAATGACTGTGCCCGCAAATGTGGGGGTAACAAGGGCAGGTTATTGGCTGGTGGCTGGTCCACCACAATATTGCCGGTGGTCACATTGATAATGGCATCGGCTTTAATAATGGCTGGCGTTTCAGCATGCCCGAGAATACGCACATGCTGGCCGGGTTGCACAGCGCCTAGCAAGGCCTGCGAACGGTGCGGGGGGAATTTGACAATCACGTCATTCGCCAAGCGCAAGCCATCCGCTTCCCCATACGGATTAAACAGGATGGATTTGACAGTCGCCTCAGCTACCGCGGGCAGCGCCGCCGTCGCCTGTAAATCCAGCGCGCCTGCAGGCGCAGGCGCCAGTGGTGCCGATGCGCCTGGTCCCAGATTAAGTGGCGCAGGCGTCAGCGGAGAAGGATTCGCAGCTAAGGGCGGCAAGGCAAATGCTTGCAGGGTCATACTTAGGGTAGTGACGAGCAGCGCGGCACGCAGAGGACGACTGCCGCGTGCAAGATGGCTGCTACGTGTACATACAGAAGAAGTTAACATGAAATGCTCCTTGTCATGGATAGAGGTTATCTCCTCTATTGCAAGGGGCATGCCAGATAAAAAATCATTTTAAATCAATTGCTTGAAAAATAAACCCTGGCACACTTGTCCGCTTTGGTGACACAACACTGTCCGCTGGGCGGACAGCTGTCAGCGCTTATGTCAGGCCATGTTCTTCGAGCTTGCGGTAAAGTTGCTGACGGGACAACCCCAGTTTACGCGCCGCTTCACTGCGGTTGTCACCGCTCTCGCGCAATGCGCGCTCTATCATCTCGCGCTCGACTTGCTGCAGGGTCTCGGCCAGCGTGCCTGTGGCGGCGCCACGACCAGAAGCATCTGCCGCTTGAGGACGTGGCGTAAAAGAAATATGTTCAGCCTCGATCCAGGCATGATGACTCAAAATCTGCGCGCGCGCGATGGTGTTGCGGAGTTCACGGATATTCCCCGGCCAGTCATGTTGCACCAGCTGTTGTGCGGCTTCAGCGGTCAGACGCTTGGGAGTACCCGCAGCTTCACTGGCCAAAAAATGCTGTGCCAGCAGCAACAGGTCTTCACCGCGCGCGCGTAGTGGTGGCAAGGCAATCGGCATCACCTGCAGCCGGTACCATAAATCTTCACGAAACTGCCCGGCGCGGACGGCGGCAGGTAAATCTCTATGGGTGGCAGCAATGATGCGCGCATCCAGCGCAAGCACAGTTTGCGCGCCGACCGGGCTAAACTCGCGCGCCTCCAGCACCCGCAAAATCTTGGCTTGCAGCGCCAGCGGCATATCACCAATTTCGTCGAGGAACAGGGTGCCGCCAGTCGCTTGTCGCAAATAACCTTTACGGTCAGCCACCGCACCGGTAAACGCACCTTTGACATGCCCAAACAGTTCGCTTTCCATCAATTCTGCCGGGATGGCGGCGCAGTTGACGGCCACAAAAGGGCCATGGGCGCGCAAGCTGTTACGGTGCAGTGCACGCGCCACCTCTTCCTTGCCGGTGCCGGTCTCGCCCAAAATCAGCACGGTTGCCTCGGTCGCCGCAGCCAGGCCGATGTGTTTGAAGACCTCGCGCATGCATTCACTGTTGCCAATCAAGCGTTCCGCCGTTGGGTTGTCTGCGGTCAGCGACGCGTCGGCCTCCAGGCGAGACTCGCGGTCAGCGCTGCGCTCGGGCAGTGCGCGTTGCAAGGTTTCCATCAGCTTCTGCCGTGAAACGGGCTTGGTCAAATGGTCAAACGCACCCAGCCGCATGGCCTCAATCGTATTGCTGCCACTGGCGTAGGCGGTAAGCATGATGCAGGGCACCGCCTTGATCGCCTGCGCCTGACGCAAGAAGGACAAGCCGTCTTCCCCGGTGAGTTTGAGATCGGTGATCACCAGCTCTACCGGCGCCGTCCGCAAGCAGTGCAGGCCCGCCTGCACATGGCTGGCTTCCAGCACATGGTGCCCCAGGTCAGAGAGCATTTCAGACAGGCTGCTTCTAAAGGCGGGGTCATCGTCAATAATCAGGAGGTGTGCCATGGCAATTCAATCTCAAAACGGGCGCCCGCGGCAGTATCGGCCAAGCGTAGCTCGCCGCCATGCGCCTGGACAATCTCGCGCGCCAGGGCCAGGCCCAGGCCGGTACCACCACTGCGCGCCGTACTAAAAGGTTCAAACACCTGGGGGCGCAAATGCGCGGGCACGCCACTGCCATTGTCGGCCACCCACAATCGCAGGTGCCCCGAAGTGACGCTGTCCAGCCCCAACTCAATCTCGCCTCCCACAGGGATATGCGCCAGCGCATTCAGGATCAGATTGTCCATCACTTGCGCCATTTTATCCGGGTCGAGCACGGCCTGCGCTTGAGCACGTGTCACCACGGCATCACTCAGGGTTAACTTCCAGCGTGCCTGCTGCGCAGTCAAGGCCTCTTGATGCAAGCTGATCAGGCTGGTCAGCCAGGCGCGCAAATCCACTGCCTGCTTATGTAGTTGCAAGGGATGCGTCAGTGCCAGCAAACTGGAGATCAGGCTTTCGAGGCGCGAGGTTTGCGCCAGCACAGCCTCAAAGGCACTCTGGCTGCGTTGCTGATAGCGCTCAGGGGCCGCGGCCATGGCATTTTCAACCTTCATGCGCATGGTGGCTAGCGGATTACGGATTTCATGTGCCAACCCGGCAGAAACCCGGCCCAGCGTCGCCATGCGCTCAGACTGCGCCAGCTGTTGCATCAGTGCAGCCATCTGGCGCTGCCAGCGCAGCAGCATCCAGGCCAGCCAGGCGCCTGACATCACGACCAGGCCTATCAGCAACGCCAACGCCAGGCTCAAATGATTGAGCACCTCTGCCTGAATCAGCAACACGCGTTTCATCACCCAGGCAACAGACGTGTCGGTGGCTTGGGTCAGTGGGCAGGCAGCAAACACAATGGCTTCACGCAAACCGGGTCGCACCTCCAGAATCAACTGATGGCTGCGGCTGGCCAGTTCGGCGGTGGCAGTGATTTTTTCAAGTTCGGCCACTGGCGGATCACGCTTGACACCCGTGCCATCGTACGTAGGAAAGGCATATGCAAACACGCCTTGCTCTGGCCGCCAAAAGCCGCCTTCACTGCCGGGCTCTTCGCGTAGTGCAAGATCTATCACCGCCTGCCAGCCTGCCTGCGCTGAAGCACTCTCCAGCCTCGCAAGGTGTACCCCATGTTGCATGGCCTGGCAGCTGGCAGCCGCATGCAGCCTGGCCTCGGCAATCTGCGAGGCCGCGCCCTGGCGGCTCAGTTCGATCAACAGCCAGACCAGCAAGGCCGAGACGGCCGCAATCACAGCCCAGAGCAGGAGCAGGTCTCGGCGCACCTTGTGGGTATGGGTCTGCATAAAAAGCCTGTGTAGAGTCGATGGTGTGAATAAGAGGGTTGAAGCGGCAACCACACGGTAGCACATCACTCACAGCGCTTCAATCAGGCTGGCGCTGACAAGCCTTGGCGGCTGACCAAGCACACCGCAAGACTGGACCCCGTGCGATTGTAAGCCCGCTGTAATCCAGCTTTGTTAGTCTGGCCATGGCTGTTAGTATTTCTGTCCCCCCTCACGTCTGGAGTCGATGATGACGGATGACGCATTGATCATTGATCAACGTTTTGGTCTGGGCGCACGCGCCGCTGCCACTACGCCCTCAAATAGTGTCTCGCAGGCATTGCTGGACGAATTTGGCCGTTACCAGGCCTTGCCGCCATTGTGGCAGCAATACCAGCAAACGCTGCCGTCCATCGAGCAAGAGATGCAGGAAATGCGCATGATTAATCAGGCCGGATCACCTGAGGACAAACTGCAGTTGCGCCGCCAGATGCGTAACGAAGCGCGTGACAACTATACCGAGGCAGTGCAGGTACGCGCGCAAGTGGCGCAGCAGACCGATACCCCGTTTGTGGAAAGACTGGTGCATTTCTGGTCCAACCATTTTGCAATTTCGGCACAAAAATCGCAGGTCACACAACTGGCCGGATTGTTTGAACTGCAAGCCATCCGTCCGTTTGTACTGGGCACGTTTAAAGACATGCTGTTTGCGGTCGAGAAGCATCCGGCCATGTTGATCTACCTAGACCAGCAGCAATCACGCGGGCCACAAAGCGAAGCCGTACAACGGCAAATGCGCCGCCAGCCGGACAAGAAAAGCGGCCTCAATGAGAACCTTGCCCGCGAAATTCTGGAACTGCACACGCTGGGCGTGCGTAGCGGTTATAGCCAACAGGACGTGACCGAATTTGCACGCGCACTGACCGGCTGGACCGTGCCCGGCCCCAAGCTCACAGGCGAGACCGATGCGCGCTATCCTGGCTTTGTCTTTAATGAGCGCGTGCACGAGCCTGATGTCCGTCAGTTACTCGGCAAAACCTACGCGCAACCGGGCGTGCAACAAGCCGAAGCCATCCTCACTGACTTGGCCGCCGCCCCGGCCACGGCCACGCATGTAGCGACCAAACTGGCCTGCCATTTTGCTGGCGACCAGCCACCGCCCACCCTCATTAACCGGCTACGCGACACATATCTGCAAACCGGGGGCCAACTTCCGGCACTGTATCGCGTGCTGATGGAAGCGCCTGAGTGCCGCGTGCCCACGCCGGTCAAGTTCAAAACGCCGTGGGAGTGGCTGATTAGCAGTGTACGGGCGCTGGACATTGACCTTTCGCATGTCCGCGTCTCGCAAGTCATGACCCAGCTGGGACAACCGATCTGGAAACCAGGCTCGCCCGCCGGTTATGACGATGTGGCCGAAAGCTGGCTCGCCTCCAACGCCTTGTTGCGCCGGGTGGAGTATGCGCAGCGGCTGGCTTCGCTGACCAAGCTGAGCATGCCACCCGCGGTGCTGGCCAATACCGTCCTGCGCGGCAGGCTCAGCCAGGAGACCTTGCAGCAAGTGAGTCGCGCCGAATCTGCGCACACCGGTTTTGCGCTTCTGCTGGTCAGCCCTGAATTTTTAAGGAGATAGCCATGCAGCGCAGACAATTTGTGCAATTATGCGGCGCCGGGCTGGCCGCCTTTTGGCTCCCCAGCTTGAGTTTTGCGGCAGCAGCGACCGAACAACGTTTTATTTTCATCATCCAGCGCGGCGCGGCCGATGGTTTGAACACCGTGATTCCGTATGCAGATCCCGATTACCAGCGCTTGCGTGGCGCCTTGGCCGTGCAAGACATCAATGACACCAAGTTGGACAGCCTGTTTGCGCTACACCCGTCGCTGGTCACGGCCAAGGCGCTTTACCAGCAGCAACATGCACTGTTTGTACATGCGGTGGCCTCTGCCTACCGCGAGCGTTCCCATTTTGACGGGCAGAATGTGCTGGAAAGTGGGGGGACGCGTGCTTATCAGCTTAAAGATGGCTGGTTGAACCGCTTGCTCGGCCTGCTGCCGCCCGCCCAAAACGAGGCGATTGCATTCTCCCCCACCATTCCGCTGGCCTTGCGCGGCAACTATCAGGTCGATGCCTATGCCAGCGCCAAGCTGCCACAACCCTCCGATGATTTACTGTTAAGAGTCAGCCAGCTTTACCAGCAGGATGCCCAATTACATGCCGCCTGGGAAAGTGCGATGCAAGTCGAGAATATGGCGGACAAAGGCATGCAAGGACAAAACAGCCAGCAGCCAGCAGCGCTGGGTAAAATGGTTGGTGATTTTTTAAGCCGGCCAGACGGCCCGCGCATTGCCATGCTGGAAACCGGCGGCTGGGATACCCATAGCGCCCAAAACAGCCGCCTGAGTAAACAGCTGTCCGACCTGGATACCCTGCTCGCTAGCCTGCAAACCAATCTGGGGAGTCACTGGCAGCAAACGCTGATCATCGTCGCCACCGAATTTGGCCGCACCGCCGCCGCCAATGGGACAGGCGGCACTGACCATGGCACAGGCGCCGCCATGCTAGCGTTTGGGGGCGCCCTGCCCGCCATCACGGCAAGCAATCGAAGCTGGCCAGCCGGCAAAGTCATCGCCGACTGGCCCGGCCTCAAAGACAGCCAGCTGTATCAGGGGCGCGACTTGCAACCCACACTGGCGCTGGATAAGGCAATCACGGCATTGGTGAGCGCACACTATGGCTTGGAGCCAGGCAAGGTCGCCCGCACACTGTTTCCGGCATCCAGCTGATGTTTTTGCAGGGCGCCCCATAACAAATACACCCGGCAATCAAACTCATATTGCATGTAGTCGGGTTCCATATGCAGACAGAGCTGGTAAAACGCCTTGTCATGCTCGCGCTCTTTGAGATGTGCCAGTTCGTGTACCACGATCATGTTGAGAAATGCCAGCGGCGCCGTTTTAAAAAAAGCCGAAATCCGGATTTCTTTTTTGGCTTTGAGCTTGCCGCCCTGCACCCGCGAAATGGCGGCATTGAGCCCCAGTGTCTGCTTTTCTATGGTGAGCCGGTTGTCGAAATAGACCTTGTCGAGCAAGGGCGCGTTTTTCAAATAGCGCTGCTTGAGCGCATTACAAAAATCATACAGCGCCTTGTCACTTTGAATCGTGTGCGTCTCGGGATAACGCTGCTGCAGATAATTGCCCAGTTGGCCCTGGGCATGCAACTGGGCAATTTGCGCACGTAAATGCGAGGGATACCCCGGCAGAAATTGTTGAATCAAGGTCGCAGACATGCCGCCATTTTAAACGGCAACGGCCACAACATTCAAAAATCAGTTACATCGAAAAATCAGAAGACAGATCCATGGTGTTGGGACCAGTTTCCTCCTGATAGGTAGATGTCGTCACCGGCGGTGCTGACGCCCGTTTCCAGGCATCATATGCCTGTTGATCGACAGGACTCAGCTGCGCGATGGCCTCCGCATTCAGGCTCGCAAAAGGGCGGCCATCTTGCGTCGTCGCGCCCGCATCTGCCGCGCAGGCCACCCCGACCACTGCAGACAAGATCGTCGCCAATATCCATACATTAGTGAAAAGTCTCATTGTTGGCCTCTTGCATACCTATGACCGCATAGACTAAGCCAGCTGCCGCCAGGCCACAACGGGAAAGCTTCCTGTTAACAGCCGCTTAAACCAGTTCATCCTGCGTCAGGCCAATCAAACCATCACAGGCCGGCCAATTTTCTGCCTCATCTACCGTCGCGCATGCGCGGTATCCATCAAAAATGCCATGAACACTGCGTACGTGCAAAGACAATATAGATATCGCGTAAATATTGCAGTATGCTAATTACTCTGCTATGGACAATCGCACTTCGCCCTGGTCAACATTGGTAGCGCAAAAAACATCGCATGATCACGCATAAAAAGTTATTAACTCGCTTGACCGTTGTGCTCTGGATAGAACTTGTGCTCGCACTGTCTGTGCTTGGCGGCTTGATTGCGCTCAATATTTACCATGAGCATGCGCAAATTGAAGCGAATGAACGCGACCGCCTGATTACGCAAGCCAATGTCATTTCAAAAAACCTGGCCTTCCAGTTTCAAGGCGCCAATCAAGCCTTACTGGCCATTATTCAAGAAATCCCGGAGTGGAAACATCAACAGCAAGTCGCGACCAAACGCTTGACAACCATGGCGAGCACCATGCCAGGAATACGGGGATTTGACGTGTTTGATGCCGATGGAACACTGATATACACTAGTTTTCCAGAATATCTCGGCATGAACTTCAGTTACCGTGATTATTACCAGACCGCCCGGCGGGTTCGAGATCCCGATAGGCTTTACGTTTCGCCCCCGTTCACCGGCATGAGCGGTAACTATATACTCAACCTGACCCGGATCATTCCTGGCAAGCAGGGTGAGTTTTCCGGGATTGTCACTGCCATTCTGGATCCCGAATATTTTAAACCGCTGCTAGCCTCTGTGTTATACACGCAGGATAGCCGCAGTTCCCTGATACATAGCAAAGGCGTGCTGTTCATGAGCGTGCCCGACAACGGGCTCAAGCCGGGCACAAATCTGGCAACCCCTGGTTCATTTTTTACCCGGCATATCCAAAGCGGCAAAGCGGTGACCGTATTTAGTGGTCAATTATATTCAACCCGGCAGCAGCGTATGGTGGCTCAAACCACACTGGCCCCCGGCGACCTCAAACTGCATAGCACACTCATGGTAGCGGTCAGCCGCGACCTTGAACGCATTTTTAGATACTGGTACGAAAATGCCATGATTCAGATCATCTGTTTCAGTATTTTTGCACTCTTTACATTCACTATGTTGTTTGTATTCCAACGCCGTGAAAGCAAACACGCGCGAATGGCGGCTGAACATTCACACGCCCTGTTTCAATCCGAAAAACTGTTTCGCTCAACCTATGACTCCGCAGCCATCGGCATGGCTTTGCTAGGCCTCGATGGCAGGTTTATGCAGGCAAATCGGGCCTTATGCCATATGCTGGGGGAAGATGAAGCGGCGTTATGCCAGAAAACCATCCAGCAGATCACCCACCCTGACGACCACCAACTTGACCATCTGCTGCTGGACTCGCTGCTCACTAGCCAGCGAGATAACTATCAGGTAGAAAAGCGCTTTTTTCATAGCCAAGGTCATACGCTTTGGGTATTGTTGACCTACTCCTCCATTAAAGATGAAGCCGGCCAGCTCCAGCACTTTGTCGTACAAATACAAGATATTACTGAGTACAAGGCGCTACAGGAAAAATTGCAGAAGCAAGCCAATCAAGACTTTTTAACCGGATTGCCCAATCGACGCCACTTTATCCAAGAGGCCAATATCGCGCTGGCAAGACTCAAACGCCGTGGCGGCGCCATCGCTTTATTGATGATAGACATCGATCATTTCAAGAAAATCAATGACAACTATGGCCACCAGGCTGGCGATGTTGTATTGCAAGCGTTTGCCCGGCAATGTCAGACGCAGTTGCGCGATATTGATTTGATCAGCCGCTATGGTGGTGAGGAGTTTGCGATTTTGTTGCCAGATACGCAGAAAGAACAAGCGATAGAAGTCGCGGAGCGCTTGCGAACGACTGCAGCCAACACCGAAATGCACCTTGGAAACCACCGCGCTCTTCACCTGACTATTTCGATTGGCTTAGCTGCCACCTCGGAGACCAGCATCAGCTTGGAAAAACTGCTGATCAAGGCAGATGCGGCTCTCTATCAGGCCAAACAGTCTGGACGAAACGCCGTCAGTATTGCGCAAACAGACTGACCAGCACCGATACTGACTGTCTGACAGCAAGATTATCCACGCTGATGTACTATACAAGAGTCAGCAAGATGGGTGTAGACTGTGACTCATCATAAAAACCACGGTTCAGCGAGCTGCAAGAATACTTTTGCAGCATCAGCTCTCTCGGCAGCCCAGTGGTCGCATGTGCTTCTTTTCAACAGTGCAACATCAACTATTAAAATAAAAATATTAAGTGCAGTCACCATGGGAGATTGGGTATGCATGATGAAAGTGGAGACGTTGCGCGAGCCAATCTGCGCTTCCGGCAAGTAGTAGAAGCCGCCCCGACCGCCATGGTAATGGTAAACAGTCGCGGCCTGATCGAACTCGTCAATACACAGACAGAACTCATTTTTGGCTACCCAAGAGAAGAGTTGCTGGGACAAAGCATAGACATTTTGTTACCTGAGCGCTTCCGCCAACAGCATCCGCATCATCGCGCCGCCTTTTTCTCAGACCTCAGACCTCGCGCCATGGGTAGCGGACGTGACTTGTATGGCCGCCGCAAGGATGGCACCGAGTTTCCTGTCGAGGTCGGGCTCAATCCCATTGAAACCGATGATGGCGTCAAAGTCTTGTCAGCCATTACCGACATTTCGGCACGCAAGCGCATGGAAGCGCGCTTTCGCCAGGTCGTCGAAGCCGCGCCCAATGCCATGGTGATGGTGAATAAAAATGGCTTGATCGAAATGGTCAATCCGCAAACAGAACGTATTTTCGGCTACCCGCGCGAGGAGCTGCTGGGGCAATCCATAGATATGTTGCTGCCCGAGCGCTTGCGCCATCAGCATGCCCATCACCGGGCCTTCTTTTTTTCCGAGCTGAGTCCGCGGGCGATGGGCACCGGGCGGGACCTGTATGGCCGCCGCAAGGACGGCAGTGAGTTTCCTGTCGAGGTCGGGCTCAATCCGATAGAAACCGATGACGGCGTCAAGGTGCTGTCGGCCATTACGGACATTTCTGCCCGTGTCAAAGCCAGTGAAAAGCTGGCGCAACACCGTGACGAGCTGGAGCGCAGCAATAAAGAATTGGCCACTTTTGCCTATGTGGCCTCCCACGACCTCAAGTCCCCATTACGCGGCATTTTCCAAATTTCGCACTGGATCGAAGAAGACCTTAACCAGGGCAAAGTGGAGGCCATTAGTGGACACATGTCCCTGTTGCGCGGACGGTTGCGCAGAATGGAACGCCTGCTGGATGATTTACTGGCCTATTCGCGCGCCGGACGTTTGGAAGGCAGCGTCAGCCAGGTCGACCTGGGCAAAGTAGCGCAGTCCATTTTTGAGATGCAAGCCCCGCCTGCAGGCTTTAGCCTGAAGATGGCAGACGATTTGCCCACGTTTTATACGCTAGCCACCCCGCTGGAACAGGTGCTGCGCAATCTGTTTAGCAATGCCATCAAACACCATGATCAAACGCGCGGCAGCATTCAGTTGCAATGGCAGCAGGCCAACCCGCATTACTATGAGTTCAGCGTCATTGATGATGGGCCGGGCATCTCCCCAGAATACCAGGAGCGGGTTTATATCATGTTCCAGACCTTGAGGCCGCGCGATGAGGTGGAAGGGAGTGGCATGGGATTGGCACTGGTTAAAAAAATCGTCGAAGCCTATGGGGGCAGTACCAGCATCCGCTCCGATGGTCAGCGCGGCTGTGCGATCACGTTCACCTGGCCGATCAATATAGAAGAAAGGTTGATGCGTGCAAATCCTGCCCAAACATCGTTATAAGGAAGTATCGTTGCTGATTGTTGACGATGACGACATTGATGCCATCTCGCTGGAGCGCGCATTACGCAAATTAAGACTGTTGAACACCCTGTTTCGTGCCCGCGATGGCCGTGAAGCGCTGGAGTTGCTGCGTTCGGGCCAGATTCCTGCACCCTATATTATCCTGCTTGACCTGAATATGCCGCGCATGAATGGCCTGGAGTTTCTGGAAGCGTTACGCACGGATCCATTATTAACCCATGCTGTGGTGTTTGTGCTGACGACGTCAAAATCAGACGAGGACCTGGTCGCAGCCTACCGCAAACATGTCGCGGGCTATGTCTTCAAGCAGCACATGGACCGCGACTTTATGGAAGTCATGGGGCTAATTGAGCATTATTGGCGCATTGTTGAGCTGCCAGCCACGAAGGAGTAACCATGCGCCTGCTACTGGTAGATGATGATGAATTGGACCGCATGGCGGTGGTACGGGTGTTGCAAAACCCATCACTGGTGAAGGATATTGTGCATGCAAATACCGCGGTCAAGGCCTTGAAACTGTATGAAGAAAACGATTTTGATATCGTACTGCTCGACTACCGCCTGCCCGATATGGAATGCCTGGATGTGTTAAGCCAACTCACACAACACACAGAAAAGCAGGCCGCCGTGGTGATCCTGACCGGCATGGAAGATAACGAGACCATAGAAAGAAATTGCATCTTCGCCGGGGCCCAGGATTTTTTACTCAAAAAAGAATTGTCTGAGAGACACCTGACCAAAGCGCTGGTACACGCGCAAGCCCGCCATGCCCTGAACAACAAGTTGATTGAAACGCACAAGCGATTGAAGTATCTGGCAGAGAATGACCCGATGACCGGATTATCGAACAGATATTATTTTGAAGAGCATTTGCGCAATGCCATGCAACGTGCGCATCGCCTCAACGTTCAACTCGGCTTAATTTATCTGGACATTGATAATTTCAAGTTGGTCAATGACAGCCTGGGACATGACTCTGGCGATCACCTGCTGAAGCAAGTCGCACAGCGACTGCAGGAAGTGGTCAGAGAAGGCGACATGGTCTGCCGCCTGGGAGGGGACGAGTTTGCCATTATCGTGCACGATCTGGAAAATGAAACCGCCATCGGCGCCTTATCGCAGCGCATCCTCGAACAGGTGCGTGAGCCTTTTGCGCTGAATCAAACCGAACAATTTATTACCTGCAGCATAGGCATTGCCACCTTTCCGCGCTGCGCAAGCACGGCAGAAGACATGTTAAAGCGTGCCGACCTGGCGATGTATCATGCCAAGCGTGCAGGGCGAAATGGCTTTCACTTTTTCAGCGAAGTACTGCAAGAGCAGATTATCCATCGCATGATGGTAGAGAACGAACTGCGTTCGCAACGCCTGCAAAACCAGTTAGTGCAGTACTACCAACCGGTATTGAATGCACAAGACTTTACCGTGTGCGGTGCAGAAATGCTCATGCGCTGGCAGCATCCTACGCAAGGTCTGCTGCCACCGGCGGTCTTTATCGATGTGGTGGAAGAGCTTGGCTTTTTTGCCGAGATCGACAGCAGAAACCGGCAACTGGCCTGCTTACAGTTTGCACGCTGGCGCCAGCGCGGTCTGATTGACGCGGACTGCGTACTCGCAGTGAATGCCAGCGCGCAATGGTTACAACATGAACACATGCTGACTGAAATTGAGCATGATTTAAGGCAGATTGACCTGCCTGGCAGCTGTTTGTTACTGGAGGTTACCGAAAGTGTACTGGTGTCTGACTTTGACAAAACCTCGGCAAGACTCCGTCACCTCAAGCAGTTTGGGCTCAAGGTGGCACTGGATGATTTTGGCATAGGCTACTCGTCCATGACCTATTTGAAACACCTGCCTGCCTCTATCCTGAAAATAGACCGCAGCTTTGTGCAAAATGTGCCAGAGAATGAGGCGGATTGTCGCCTGCTCAAGGCCATGATCGTCATGGCCAAAAGTCTGGATCTTGAAGTCATTGTCGAAGGCATAGAAACCCTGCCACAAGCCACCCTGTGCCGAGCACTTGGTGCAGACAAGCTGCAAGGATTCCTGTTTGCAAAACCCTTGTCGCCCGACGACTTTGAACATTTTTTAAGCTCGCATCAGCCCGCCCGTTACCTGTCACTGTATGGCGAGCCAGACCAGGCAGGATGAGTTAACATTGATCAGGCAAGCGCCCAGCCATCCACACATCATTTTCAGCAGGGGCCACAAAACTTAGTGATCCGATTGATACTCGAACCAGACATACATAGATTGCAGCAGGCGCTCAAGCCTGTTCACCGCCCCCGACGATGATGGAGAATCCGCCATGACCCAAGACCCCAAAACATCCAAGCTCGAAGCGCACTTGCAAGCCATCGAGGCCCATAAAAGCCTGCTGGAGAAACTGCATTTACATGATAACCAACCGCTGGATGAGGTGAATGCCTCACTGCAAAGATTGACGCTGACGCTGGAGGAATATCTCAAGCTGGTCGGCCTGCCTTAAACCTTTGCGTGCTGAAAGCCCCTAGCATCCCTTTCAGAACCAGCCTCGCGCAGACAACGCTTTGTACCCTTTTCCGGAACCGCCATGCCTATTTTAGACAGAATCCAAGACTACAACGCCGGCCGCGACCCTGAGCGTCTGCAAATGAAACTGGCCGCCATGTGCAAAGACCCGTTTGTGTTTTTGCGCGGCACCTGCCATTTGTTTTATGAAGACTGGCACCCAGCCCTCGCAAAGCTAAAAAGCCCTGCCGCCTGGATTTGCGGCGACCTGCATCTGGAAAACTTTGGCAGCTACAAAGCCGAAAACGGCCTGGCCTATTTTGACCTCAACGACTTTGATGAAGCCGCCCTGGCGCCTTGCCTGTGGGAGCTGACGCGCTTGCTGACCAGCCTGCTGGTCGCCCAGGACACACTCAAGCTCAAACCCAAACAAACCACTGCACTGCTTGACATCATGGTGCAGAACTACGCGCAAGCACTGGCAGAAGGCAAACCCAAATGGGTAGAGCGCAAAACGGCCCGCGGCTCGATCAGGCATCTGTTGTCAGACTTGAGCAAGCGCAGCAATCAGGCCTTTATCGAAAGCCGGACCAATGCCAAAGCACCGGATACACTCCTGATAGACGGCAAACGTGCGCTGGCCTTGGACAAAGCGCAAAAACAAGCCGCTTTGGAAAAATACATGAAGGCCATGCAAGTGCAGGATAAAAAAGAATTCTTTTATCCGCTGGATATTGCGCGCCGCATTGCCGGCACTGGCAGCCTGGGCCTGGAACGCTATGTCGTGCTGGTGAACGGCAAAGGGCCAGAGCGCCGCGCACTTATAGACATGAAAGCCAGCAACCAGAGTGCACTGAGCCCTTACCTGAACACCGCAGCAATCAAACTCACGCAACCTGACTGGACACTGGAATCTCAACGCGTCGCGACCATACAGGCTGGCGCCCAAATCCTGCCGCCTGCCCTTCTCAAAGCCGTGTGCGTAGACAAACAGTCTTATTTGATCAAAGCGCTGCAACCCTCGCAAGACCGGGTAGACCTCACGCAGTGGGATGGCAAACTCAGCGTGCTGGATAATATTTTTGCCAGCATGGCCGCCCTCACCGCCTGGGCCCATTTGCGCAATGCCGGTTATCTGGGCGCCGCCAACCGCGAAGCCTTGATGGCATTTGGGGCGCAAGTCGCCGACTGGCGAGGCCCCGTGCTCACGCTGGCGAAACAGGTGGCCGATCAGACCATCCATCAATGGCAGGACTATGTGAGCGCCTACCAGGCCGCCTTCAAGAAATCCTCTTAAGGCTGAAGGATCAGCAACGCCCAAGGCCGCGTTGAATGCGGGTGCCGCCTGCTTTGTGCCATGCGTCATGGCCGCAGGTTTTTTAGTCTGCTGGCGAGCCGGGATGAGGTGCTTAAGTTTGTCTGCGTAGCTTCAAGCATGCGCTCCCATCCACCCAGAACCTTCGCCCAAGCAAACGGGTCATAGTGTTTGTCTGTTTCATCAAGGAACTGCCATGGACCATGATCCGATACAGGAAAACGACCTCGTAATGCTGAGCTATACCAGCATTGCCGACCACCTGATGTCCAGCCAGGAGCTGATCCAGCTACTCGCCATGGCGCGAGAGAACAACCGCCACCTGCACATCACCGGCATGCTGCTGTACATGGAAGGATGTTTCTTTCAAGTGCTAGAAGGGGAGCGGGCGGTGATCGATGCCCTCTATGAAAAAATCGCGCATGATCAGCGCCACCATCATGTGATAAAGCTGATTGAAGAACCCATTGATGCGCGCAGTTTTAACGACTGGAGTATGGGGTATCGCCATGTGACGCGTGAAGACTTGGCTCATGTGACTGGATTGACCGACTTCCTGGATAGGGATCAACCCGGTTTTGACGGCATGCACAGTGAGCGGGCGAAAACCCTGATCAACGCATTTAGACAGGGTCGCTGGCAGACCCGTAATACCCAACAATACCGCTATCAGCACGTCGCTTAAGTCTGCTGACTCATCTACGTGCACACCTCAACCTCACTTGCACAACACAGGTCTCCACATGGGCGGTGTTGCTTGGGTCAAACACCCCTGCAACGCTGCTCGGATTCGCGTCTAAGGAATGGCGTTTTGACTGAAAACCTCGCCTGACCCTGCAGGAATCAGAATCGCTGCCGTAATAACTGTATCCTAAAAATTAGGGCGGTTCTGTGTCTGTTTTTGTTGCCTCAACCTGACTACGATAAACACCATCCGCAATCCGCACAACCCACTGACAGACAAGTTGAATCTCGCCTGTTGTCACTGTTAAACGTACTGACGCAATCTTACTGGAAACTATGTCGCAATCCAAAGCTGTGATTAAACCGTATCACCACCCGGCCGCTGGCTGGGGCGCATTGAAGCAAGTGGCCGCCCAACTGGCGCTGCAAAAAATCCCTGTCAAAGGCGTGATGACGCTATTGTCACAAAACCAGCCCGATGGCTTTGACTGCCCAGGTTGTGCCTGGCCGGACAAAGAACACACCTCTACCTTTGAGTTTTGTGAAAACGGCGTGAAGGCGGTGGCCGCTGAGGCCACGGCCAAACGTGTCCCACCGGCTTTTTTTGCCCAACATACGGTGACGGAACTGATGGGCTGGAGCGACTTCGCCCTGGAAAATGAAGGCCGCCTGACCCACCCCATGCGTTATAACGCGGTCACCGACAAATATGAAGAAGTGTCCTGGGACGAGGCCTTTGCGCTGATGGCAACACAGCTTAACGGTCTGGATCATCCAGATGAGGCCGTGTTTTACACCTCGGGCCGCGCCAGCAATGAAGCCGCCTTTCTCTACCAGCTGTTTGTGCGTGCATTTGGCACCAACAACTTTCCTGATTGCTCCAACCTGTGCCATGAATCCACCAGTATTGCCTTGCCTGCCACGGTGGGCATCGGCAAAGGCTCAGTGACCCTGCATGACTTTGAGCATGCCGATACGCTGCTGATTTTTGGCCAAAATCCGGCCACCAACCATCCGCGCATGCTGGGTGAGTTACGTGAAGCGGCTAAACGCGGCGCACGCATTGTCGCCATCAACCCGCTCAAAGAGCGTGGCCTGGAACGTTTTGCCGACCCGCAAAGCCCGTTTGACATGCTGAGCTTTAAAGGCAGCAAGATCAGCAGCCTGTTTATCCAGCCCAAGCTGGGCGGTGATCTGGCGCTGATCAAAGGCATGATCAAATTCGTCATCCAATGGGATGATGAAGCCATTCTGCATGGCACCGAGCGCGTGGTCGATGTCGATTTCATTGCCGAACACACCAACAACTTTGCCGAGATTGCCGCAGATGCGCGCCAGGAAAGCTGGGAGGTCATCGTTGAAGAATCCGGCGTCCCCTTGGCACAGATTGAGGAAATTGCCCGCATTTATGCTACCGGTGATCGCGTCATTGCGACCTGGGGCATGGGCATTACCCAGCACAAACATGGCGTCGCCACCATTAAAACCCTGGTCAACCTGATGCTGTTGCGCGGCAATATCGGCAAGGAAGGCGCAGGCCTATGCCCGGTACGCGGCCATAGCAATGTGCAGGGCAATCGCACGGTAGGCATTTATGAAAAAATGCCGCTGGAGTTTCTGCAACGGCTGGACCAGGTGTTTGACCTCAATGTCCCCAAAGCGCCAGGTTATGATGCGGTAGGCGCCATCGAAGCCATGATTGCAGGCAAAGTGAAATTCTTTTTTGGCCTCGGTGGTAACTTCTCAATCTCCACGCCAGATACTGACCGCACCTGGCAAGGCATGCGCAATTGCGAGATGACCGCGCATGTCACCACCAAGCTCAACCGCAGCCATCTGGTGCATGGCAAACAGGCCTTGATACTGCCCTGTCTGGGCCGTACCGAAATCGACACGCAAGCCACAGGCCCGCAAGGCGTGACGGTGGAAGACTCCATGAGCATGGTGCATATTTCTTATGGCATGAACAAACCTGCTTCCCCGCATCTGCTGTCAGAGCCCGCGATTGTGGCGCGCCTGGCCGCAGCAACGCTCAAGGCAAGCAGCATCCCCTGGCTGGCGCTGATTGAGGATTACAGCAAAATCCGTGACCTGATTGAACAAACGCTGCCGGTGGCGTTTAAAGACTATAACGAGCGCATCAAACGCCCAGGGGGATTCCGCCTGCCCGTGCCGTCTAGCGAGCGCATCTGGAATACCGCCTCTGGCAAGGCTGAGTTCACGCTGCAAGCCATCCCTAAAAACTCGCCCATCCATCAGGCCCGTGAGCAATATGGCGATCAGTTATTTGTGCTGATGACCACGCGCTCACATGACCAGTACAACACCACCATTTATGGCATGGATGACCGCTATCGCGGCGTCTTTGGCGAGCGCCGTGTCATCTTCATGAACCCGGCCGATATTGCGCGCCAGGGTCTGCAAGCAGGGGACTGGATCAACCTGGTGAGCGTCTGGCAGGATGGCATTACGCGCCGCGCAGACAAATTTTTGGTGGTGGCTTACGATATTCCGGCAGGCTGCCTGAGTGGCTATTACCCGGAAACCAATAACCTGGTACCGCTGGAAAGCGTAGCCGACGATTCGCGTACCCCAACCTCCAAATCGATTCCGGTAATCATCGAGAAAACCACTGCCCCCGAGGTCGCCCATGCTGCTTGAACGTGACCACACCTTACAGTCCATGCTCGAGGCAGAGGTGACACTGCCCTCTGCGGTTGAAGACTCGCAGGCTCGGGAAGACACTTCAATCAACCTGACCCCGCTGGACCCGAGTGCGGTCATGCTGCTCAGCATCCTCGAATGCCTGTATGCGGAACACAGCCAGGGCCGCGCGCACATGCCGCTGGCCGCGCTATGCAAACGTCTCGAGCTGCGCATGAGTACACTGCAGCGTCTGTTAACTGCGCTCGATGACCAGGCGCTGGTCAAGGTATGCGCACAAAAGGACCGGCTGGTGGCCAGTCTGACTGCCACTGGGGCTGAGGTTGCGCTGGCCTTGCAAACAGCCTGATCTTTTTTGATTCACCCAGGTGCGTTTAAACAGGGCAAGTGTGTTTAAACGCAGACTGTTGTATCGTTGTTCTGGCAAATCCTCGCCCGCTGGCTTCACGTATAATGGTGAACATCTTGATACTCGCAAGCCTTGCCATCCATGAAGCTTTACGTCTCGCTCGCCGCCCGCATCAGCGCCATGATAGACGAAGGCGTCTTGCGGCCAGGTGAAAAAATCTTCTCGGTACGGCAAGCCAGCCAGCAATATGGCTTGAGTATCAGCACGGTGTTGCGTGCCTATTTATTGCTGGAGCAAGAAGGCGTCATCAGCAGCCATCCGCAATCCGGCTATTACGTCACCCCGCGCAAACGCCTGCAGCAAAAGGCCGCCTCGCCGTTAGCCAAAGACCTGAATCTGGCCGAAGTCGACGCCAGCAAGTTAGTCCTCACTACGCTTAAATCCATCCGTGAATTTGGCACGGTGCCGCTGGGGTCACCATTTCCTGATCCGCAGCTATTCCCGCTCAAAAAAATCCACCAGTATGAAAAAGCGCTGACCGATGATCAGGGCGAATGGGGGGTCTTGAGTGATTTGCCCCCAGGCAACGAGTTATTACGCCAGCAGATTGCGCGGCGTTACCTGGCGCATGGCATGGATGTGTCGCCAGATGATATTGTCATTACCCACGGCGCAACCGAGGCGATTACCCTGTGCCTGCAAGCCGTGGCGAAAGCGGGCGATACCATCGCACTCGAATCGCCCGGCTACTATGCATTGGCACATACCGTCGAACGCCTGGGCATGAAAGTCGCCGAGCTACGCACCGACCCGCTGACGGGCATAGACCTCGACGCCTTGCAGGCCGTGAGCAACAACGTGCGCATTGCCGCCGTGATCCTCACCACCAACTTCCAGAATCCGCTTGGCTTTGCCATGCCAGAAGCCAAAAAGCAGGCACTGGTGAGCTTTCTGGCAGCGCAGCAAATCCCGCTCATTGAAGATGACGTGTACAGCGAGCTCTATTTCAGTGACGCGCCGCCCAAGCCGGCCAAAGCCTATGACCAGCAAGGCATGGTGCTGCATTGTTCGTCCTTCTCCAAATCGCTGGCGCCTGGCTACCGCGTCGGCTGGACCGTGGCCGGACGCTATCGTCAGGAAGTCGAGCGGCTCATGTTTCTCAACAGTCTGTCACTGCCTTCGCCGCCACAAATTGCCATTGCCAAATTCATGCAGCGCGACAGCTTTGAGCAGCACCTCAAACAATTGCGCCACACCCTGCGCTCCAACTACGTGCTGATTCGCAATGTCATCGAGCAAAGTTTTCCGGCGGGCACACAGCTGTCCGTGCCACAAGGCGGTTATGTGATCTGGGTCAAACTGCCACCCAGCATTGATGCGCTTGCCCTTTACCGTGCCGCGATTGATAACGGCATCACCGTCGCGCCAGGCACCATCTTCTCGCGCAAAAAAGAATTCACACACTACATTCGCCTCAACTTCAGCCACTTGTGGACACTTGCCATTGAACAGGCTGTCAGTGAAGTCGGCGCGCTGGCGAACGCCATGCTGGTCAACGATTCATCCGCGCAGTGACCACCCCGTATGCTTGAGGGCAGTGCGCCGATGGCAGATGCACGGATGGACATTAATGCTTTTTGTAGCGCCACTCCAGCCAATCATCCAGCGAAGCCTTGCCTGCCCCGCAAATCGCCAGCCAGGTAAACACGGCAAAGTAAGTCGCCTCCTCAAAGCCGAGCAAGGTTTCCAGCGAATCGATATCAGCCAGTTTTGCCGAAATAATCGCTACCACCATCACCACCGCCAATGCCCCGCCACAAATACGGGTCATCAAGCCCAGAATCAGACCCAGCCCACCGAAAAACTCCCAGCCGGCCACAAATGGCGTCATGAATTCTGGGAAAGGGATGCCCCAGCTTTGAAAGTTCTCAATAATGGCAGGCAGGTTATTCAGCTTGCCCCAGCCCGTGAGCATAAAGGTGTAGCCCACCACCACGCGGGCGACCAAGGGGCCCAGCCATTCAAAATGCGCAGCCACTTTTTTCGGCCAAGCGATCAATCCCTCAAACAAGATATGCATGTGTTTCCTCCTTTTGTAGATGAGTGGTGTCAGCCGCGGTAGCGTCAATCGTCGCCGCCACCTGCGTTGCGGCCAGCAAGCCGTTTCTCATCCATTTTGAAAAATAGGCCATGACCTCGGGGCCTGCTGCGTCATCCAGACCAGCTAACGCCTCACCCACGGTCGCCCCGCCAAACAAGGTACTGAGTAATGCGAA
Organism: Methylophilus sp. DW102; assembly: GCF_037076555.1. Classification (NCBI taxonomy): domain Bacteria; kingdom Pseudomonadati; phylum Pseudomonadota; class Betaproteobacteria; order Nitrosomonadales; family Methylophilaceae; genus Methylophilus; species Methylophilus sp. DW102. The sequence continues at coordinate 2,780,743 of NZ_AP029023.1, forward strand.
CTCCTGCGCCTCCAGCGTCATGCGCCAAACCACATCCTCATGGCGATACACCACCAGATACTCGTCAACGGCTTCGTCCATCGGCGTCGGCAGCTCGTCCATCACGGCCTGATAGTATGCATTCACACCGTGGCTAAAGTGCGCCAGTGATAACGCGGCCCTGGGCATCAGTTGCAAGTCCATCAACCCATCCGGTGTGAGCCCCTGTAGCTGCGAAGCTTCCAGCACAGGCGTTTCAGCCGGGTCCATCATTTGTGCGACCAGCGTTTCCAACTGGCAGAGCGCATGGGCAAAACCATGTTTAGGCAGCGCAATTTGAATAAACGCAGGCAGCTTAAGTGCAAAGCGGCCGATATTAAAATGGTCTGGTTGCACCGCCGCAATAAAATCCCACAGCAACCGGTCAAAGACTGGCGGCGTTAAATAATGCGCCAACACCGGATAATCTTCGGCCACCACGTCAAACAAGCGGTAACGGTAAGCTTCGGTATACACCGACAACTGTGTCTCTGGCGCAAAGTCAGCCTTGGCGCGTATCCAGTCTGCCGGTCGACTGTCCATGCGATCGCCCAGCACAATGGCTTGCTGTAAGTGGGTTTGCGCCTGCAGTAAAGACGGTTGCATGGCTGGGCTAGATGCCTCAACCGGCTTGGCTGTGTCTGGCAAGGCATAGGCGCTAGCCTGGCTAGCCACTTGCCGGGCTTTCTCCAGCTCCGCGGCCAACACCGGAAACTCCGGGATCTGGTCATCCCACTCAATCATGGTATTCGGCACGCGGCCAGCACGGTGCACCACATATTGGTACATCCTCCACACAGCCTCCGTCACATGGTCATCGTGGGTATCGACGATGTGATTGCCTTTGTTGCGGTGCCCCGAAAGATGCACCTGAATCACCCGCTCCATTGGCAAGGCATCCAGATAGGCTTGTGCATCCAGCCGGTGGTTGTAGCTTGTCACATAGACATTATTCACATCGAGCAGCAAATGGCAGTCCGCCGCTTGCGCCATGGCCGCAATAAACTCGGCCTCTGGAATGGTGGAATGCTTGAACTCCAGATAGGTAGACGGATTTTCGAGCGCGATTCTGCGGCCCAGCCTGTCCTGCACCTGGCAGATACGCTGCACAATATGCTTGAGCGACTCTTCGGTGTAGGGCAGCGGCAGCAAGTCATGGGTATTTTTATGTGCCACGCCAGTCCAGCACAAATGATCCGACACCCAGGCCGGTTGCACCCAGTCAATCAGCGCCTTGAGCTTGGTCAGGTATTCAGAATTCAACGCATCTACACTGCCGATGGACATCGACACACCATGCATGACAATCGGGTATTGCTCTTTGATACGCGCCAGGTTGCGCTTGGGCTTGCCGTCGGTATCCATAAAATTTTCCGAAATAATTTCGAACCAGTCCACCGGTGGCTGATGTTCAAAAATATACGGATAGTGCGTGGGCCTGAGGCCCAGTCCAAACCCCAGATGGGGTAATGCCTTTGGTAAGGGATTGGTCAGCGGCATGACAACTCACTCCTTGCAAAGCAGCAGGGCCACTGCCCCGCCGCCTTGACATGATTCAAGAAAATGACCAGCTTACTTGCTGCCGTCCGTTGCGCATGAACCATGCCCTTTACACGCATTCTTGCCATCGCCGCCCTGGCCTTTACAGGAATTTTTGCCTTTGCATGCATGCTTCTCTTTACCGTCAGCAGTTTTGCAATTGGCTTTTTCCATCTTGGCGTTATCTTTGCCATTGCAGCCAGACTTGCCTTCATCCCCAGCAAATGCCGGGCTGGCACTCATCACCGTTGCAGTGAACAAACCTAACAATGCTGCGCTGGCCAATTTTTGAGTCGTTTTCATACTATCTCCTAAGGATTCAATTAAAAAGTTAAACAGAAAATGTGTTCTGTAACCCTTAGTCGAGGCAAGCAACGCGGCCTTACAGATTTTTTGAAAATAATTTAAAAATAGTTGTGTGCTTGCAAAAGGCGGCCAGAACAGCGCCGTCCTGGCAACAAAGATTGTGTCAGTGCCATGTTAAACTGGGGCCAACATTTCACAGGCAATCGGCATGATTCAATACAACCCCAAAGACTGGCTGACCTTCATCTTTCGTTTTCACGAGTCAGATACCTTCCGCCAACTGATGCCGATGATGCTACTGATTGGTGCCTATGCCGGAGGCGTCGCTTATCTTGAAATCGAATACTGGAAGCTGGCCGACAGCAGCCATGTCAAAAATCTGTCGCTGATACATACCACCGTCGGTTTTGTCTTGTCCTTGTTGCTGGCCTACCGCACCAATACCGCCTACGACCGCTGGTGGGAGGGCCGCAAAGCCTGGGGGGCGCTGGTCAATAACAGCCGCAATCTGGCAATCAAGCTATCGGCTTACCTGGGCGATGACCATGACCGTGATTTTTTCAGAAAAATTATCCCCACTTATGCCACCGTGCTTTCCCAACATTTGATGAATGCCGAGGTCAGCAAAATGCTATTTGAAGGCCTGGATCTGGACATTGACCACCATGAGCACCACCCGAACCAGATCGCCAAGCGCATTTTTCAACAAGCCAACCTGCTTTATACCTCAGGCAAAATCAGCGGTGACCAGTTTTTTATCCTTCATGACGAACTCAAAGCCTTCACCGAAGTGTGCGGGGTGTGCGAACGGATCAAGAACACGCCCATTCCTTACTCTTATAGCGCGTTCATCAAAAAATTCATTTTCTTCTACGTGATGACGTTACCGTTCGGCTTTGTGTTTAGCCTGGGCTATTACGTGATCCCGGTGGTGGTGTTTATCTTTTACGTATTAGCCAGCCTGGAGCTGATTGCCGAAGAAATTGAAGACCCGTTTGGCACCGACACCAATGATTTGCCTACCCCCAAAATGGCGGCAAATATCAAAAAGCACGTCGAAGAGCTACTTTAAACGTCATAACAAGTATTTATGCTCATCATATTTGTTGTGATGTAAGTGCATTTTTGTTAAAGCCTGCGCTCATGAACTTAGGTTTAGTGCATCGCGCAAGCACCCACTCTCGGTAAACTGGCAGCGATACCTCCATGCTGAACGACCTGAAAAATATCCTCGCCTCCATCAAAATGACTGATGTGCATCTGTGGCTAGGCCGTCTGATCATCTGGTCGGCGGCCATCATCACCGGGCTGGTCATTGTGTTGTTTGCCCGTGCCACCGAGTATGCCATCGCCTGGTTTGATCAGATGCAATCGGCGCTCTGGTGGCTACCGCTCATCGTCATGCCCGTGGTAGGCATTTTTATAGTCTGGGCGACCAAGCGCTGGTTCGCCGGGGCCGCCGGAAGCGGCATCCCGCAGACCATGGCGGCGCTTTCATATGAAGAACACCAGCCGATTGGCCATTTGGTGTCGATCAAAATTGCGGTCTCCAAAATGTGTCTGGTCATCCTCGGTCTGGCCGCAGGTTTTTCCGCAGGCAGAGAAGGCCCTTCGGTACAGGTGGGGGCCAGCATCATGCATGCCTTTCGCCGCTTTTTGCCGCAAACCTTTCAAATCGACCCTAAACACCTGATTCTGGCCGGCGGAGCCGCGGGCATTTCGGCGGCGTTCAATACCCCGCTGGCAGGGATTATCTTTGCCATAGAAGAGCTCAGCCGCAAATTTGAGCAAAGAACCAATGGCGTGATGATTTCGGCCATTGTCTTGTCCGGGCTGGTTTCGATTTCATTGCAAGGCAATTACACCTATTTTGGCAGCCTCAGAGTGAGTCCGATTGATACGCAAATTTTGCTGCCCGTGCTGATTGGCGGGCTGGTGTGTGGCGTATTTGGCGGCATCTTCAGCAAAACCCTGATCGAACTCACAGAAAACCTGCCCGGCAGAATCACCCGCTTGCGTACCCGTCATCCGCTATACTGGACGGGCTTTTGTGCGCTGCTGGTGGCCGGCCTGGGCATTGTCAGTCATGGTGCCGCCAATGGCTCAGGGTATTCACTCACCAAGGCCATGCTCAATGGCTCCATCAATGAAACCTGGTACTACCCTGTGGTCAAATACCTCTCTACCATCTTCACTTATTTAAGCGGGATCCCCGGCGGCATTTTTGCCCCGGCGCTCTCTATCGGCGCGGGCATAGGCTATGACTTAGCCAGCATTTTTCATTACCACCACCTTACCATTGCCTTTAGTGCCTTGTGCATGGCCGGCTTTCTGGCCGGCGTAACACAAGCGCCCATCACCTCGTTTATTATTGTCATGGAGATGATAGACGGCCATGAAATGGTGATCAGCCTGATGGCGGTGTCACTGATTGCCACCGTCACCTCGCGCATCTTCAGCCGCCCGCTTTATTCGGTGCTTGCTGGCCAGTTTACCGCTGGCCCGCCAGATCAAAAGCGGCTGGATCACCCCTGAGGTCAGGCAGCGCACGCCAAAGCGCACACAGCATTCGCGCATCGCATAAGGAATGCGAGCAGAATAAAGGGCGAGGCACCCGTCAGAGAACCCTAGCCGACCAAGTTTCAGCGTAGACTGGAGACCACAATGACCGCGCACGCAGGCAGGCGAACCATTTGCCCGCCTCGCTGATGCCGTGCTTAGTCAACCCCACAACGTCAGGAGTCCGCCTTATGGAAGCGTCACTACACAGCCTCAACAATCTGTTTGCCCAACTCGGCTTGCCAAATAGTGATGCCGAGATTGAACAGTTTATCCACACGCATCGTCAACTGGCAGGCACCATTTCACTGGCGGATGCCCCGTATTGGACACCGGCGCAAGCCGCTTTTTTAAGAGAAGAAATATTGAAGGATGCGGACTGGGCAGAGGTCATCGACCAGCTGAATGCCAGGCTACATGCCAAATAATGGAGGATGGCTATGCGGCAGAGCCTGTACAGCCTCTGATAAAAAAGCCGCACTAGGCGGCGGCTTTTTATAAGGTGTGTTATACCAGCGCGGATGCGGTCTCTGGCTTGGTATTTCTGCCGTGCAAGGCCTGATACATCACCGGCAAAATAAACAGCGAAATCACTGACGAGAAGAACAGCCCCCATACGATTACCGTCGCCAGCGGGCGTTGTACATCCGAGCCCAGCCCCGTCGCGAGTGAGGCGGGCAGCAAGCCCAAGATCGCGACCAATGAGGCCATCATGACTGGCCGCATGCAAACACTGGCCCCCTCAATAATCGCGGTATGCAAGGCCTGCCCCGGCGTTGAATAGTTTTTAATGGTTTTGACCATGAGTACCCCACTCATGATCGACACCCCAAACACGGCGGCAAAACCAACCCCGGTAGACACATTCAGATGCATGCCGCGCATGAACAGCGCCAACAGCCCGCCCGCCAGCGCGGCAGGCAACACAGACAACACCACCAGCGTATCGCGATAGGATTTAAAAAAGAAAAACAGGATGGCAAAGATGATGGCCATGGTCAGCGGCACCAGCACCTTGAAGTGGTTGGCAGCACGGTCCAGATTTTCATACATGCCGATCCAGCTCATCCGATAACCGTTTGGAATCACCATTTTTTGTGCCAGCAACTGTTGCGCTTCGGCAACGAAGCCGCCCTGATCGCGGCCACGGATGTCGCTGCGCACGGTAATTCTATGCTTGCCATCACCGCGGGCGATAATCGTTTGCCCATCCACCACGCGGATGGTAGCGACCTGAGACAGCGGGATCGTCACGCCATCGGTATTGGTTACCGGCAAGCGTTCTATGGCATTGACAGAGCTGATGGCCGCCTTGTCAAACTTGGCCACAATATCAAACCTGCGCTCGCCTTCGTAAATCACGCCCACGGGTGCACCACCAATCGCATTATCAATAAATGCTGAAAGATCATGAATATTGACTTTGTAGCGCGCGCACAAGGCACGGTTGGGCGTAATCACCAGCTGCGGCTGCGGCCCCTCCTGCTCGATATTCACATCCACCGCACCATCCACCGTTTTCAGCCAATCCTCGGACTGCCTGGCCAAGCCCAGTAACACATCAAGGTCTGGCCCGGAAAACTCCACCGCCATATCGGCCGAGGTGCCGTTGGAATCCTCGGTCACACTGTCGATAATAGGCTGGGTAAAGTTGAATCGGGTGGTTGGAAACTCATTTCTAAATGCCTGCCCCAGGGCAACAATCAACTCGGCCTTGGTGGCAAACTGCTGCCAGCGCTCATGCGGTTGCGGCACAATCATCATCTCGATCCGGCTTGGCGGATACGGGTCGGTGCCACTGTCATTGCGGCCGGTCTGAATGGTGGCATACTTCACCTCCGGGTACTGCAGTGCAATTTCACGCAAGCGCTTGCCAAACAGTGCGGTCTGCTCAAGCGACGTCCCCTCCGGGAAATTGGCGCGCACCCAGACCACGCCTTCATCCATATACGGTAAAAACTCGCTGCCGATTTTGGGCACTACCCACACCAGCAGCAAGACCAGGCTGGCAAACACCACCACCAGCGTTTTTGAGGCATGGCGCAACAAGTGCGTGATGCCACGGGTATACCACTGATTCACGCGCTCTAGAACTGGGTTGTGCCGCTCCTTGAATCCCTGTTTAAAGATCATGGTCGCCAGCACCGGCACCACAAAGAATGAGAATAAACTGGCACCTATCAGTGCAAAAATAATGGTCATGGCCATGGGCCGGAACAGCAAGCCCTCAATATGCGTCAGCGAGATCAGAGGCAAAAAGCCGCCAATAATCAGCAAAATTGAAACGAATACCGGTTTTTCCACCTCCAGCGTGGCATTGAGCACCGAGAGCTCCACCGATGGCGGATCCGCAACATGATTGCGCTCATCCAGGCGTCTGGCTATGTTTTCAGAAATGATGATCGCCCCATCCACCAGCACACCGAAATCAATCGCACCCAAGGACAGCAAGCCAATCGGGATATCGGTCAAATACATCACCAGCAAGGCAAACACCAACGCCACCGGAATGGTCAAGGCCACCAGAATAGCCAGCGAGGGCCGTCCAAAAAACAAGAACAGCACCAGCAACACCAGCGCAATGCCTAACACCACACTATGCGTCACCGTATGCAAGGTGCTGTTGATCAGCTCACTGCGGTCATAAAACGGCACCAGCTGGACGCCCTTGGGCAGCATGCCGTCGTTCAGCTCCTGTATCGCCTGTTTGACCCTGGCCAGCACCTCGGAGGGGTTTTCGCCTTTTCTGAGCAAGACGATGCCTTCGACGGATTCATCCACCGTATTCTTGCTAAAAATCCCGGCCGGAATCTTTTTGTTGATTTGCACACTGGCCACATCGCGCACGTAAATGGGCTGGCCATCGATATTCTTGAGAAAACTATCCTCAATATTTTTCTTGCTCTTGATCGCACCTTCACCGCGAATGACAAACGACATACTGCCTCGCGACAGCAGGCTGCCGCCCGAGTTGGCGTTGTTTAATTGCACGGCCTCAATCACATCATTCACCGACACATCGTAGCGACGCAATTGCGAGGGATTCAGAATAATGCCGTACTGTTTCTCATAGCCGCCGAAATTGGTGACCTCGGCTACCCCATCCGCCCGTAACAGCCTGGGGATCACCACCCAGTCATTCAGGGTACGCAACTGCACCAGATCGCTGCCCTCACCGCCGGTTAATTGATAGCGCACCATCTCCCCATACGCCGTCGCCAGTGGCCCTAGCTCGGCCTCAGCCCCCGGCGGCAACGTAAACAGTGAAAGTTTTTCCTGCACGCGCTGCCGGGCCCAGTAACTTTCGGTGCCTTCCTTGAAAATAAGCTGAATCACCGACAAACCAAAGATGGTCCGCGAGCGGACGGTCTCCACATTGGGGACATTTTTCATCAGGATTTCGAGCGGCACCGTGACCTGGCGCTCGACATCCTCGGGTGCCTTGCCCGGAAACACCGTAATGATCTGCACCATTTGCGATGAAATATCCGGATAGGCATCGATTTTCATGCGCGACAGGGAATACAGGCTCAACAGACTCAGCGCCACCAGCCCGCCGATGACGATCCATTTGTACTGCAATGCCTGGCGAATCAATTTCGCCATCATGATGCAGCACTCTCGTCCGCATTCACAATCTCTACCGCCTTGATGGCCAAGGGCTTGAGCAAAATGGCGCCATGCGCAATGATGGTGTCGTGTTCTCGCAGCCCGGACAGGACTTCAACTGATTTACGATCAAAATTATCGCCGATGGTCACTTCCACCAGCTTCCAGGTATTCGGCTGGCTCAAGACAAAGACATAATCTTTTTTATTGAGATGAATCAGGGCCTCATTCGACACCAGCATTTTTTTGCGCTGCTCAGTGCCTAACTGGATATCGGCAAACATGCCGGGCCTGAGCTGATGCAGGCTGTCCTGCAGCGCATAGTAAATGCGTAAGGAACGCTTCTCAAATGACACCAGCGGAGAAATACTCGCCAGCTTACCCGCAAACGGTTTATCCGCATTGCCGTAAAACACGGTGGTCAGGGCCTGGCCTGCATACACCTTGCCGGCATTCATTTCCGGCACATCGCCCGCCACCAGCACTTCATCCGCCTTCAGGCGGATCAGTAAATCAATGTCTATGCCCTGCTGAAACAGCTGACGTTCCGCATCCGCACGGTTGTTTCTTGCCTGGTTTAAAGCGCTCTGAATATCAAATAGTGCTTTCTGCCCTTCCAGCTGCGCCTGCAGCAAGTTGGCTTCCGACAGGCTCAAGTCTCTGGCAGCTTCTGTGCCGATATCCACCAGTTTTTTCAGGCGCTCCACCTCTATCCATTGCGAGTGCAACTTAGCCTCGTTCAGCTCGGCAGTTTTCTTGTACTGCTTGCTCAGAAACTCGATTTCATTGCCATCGTTTTTCCAGTTGGCATACAAACTGGAGATTTGCTGATTGATGAACTCATACTGCTCATCGTCGGCCGCGCTGGTCGGTTTTCGTTTGGCAATAATGCTGCCTGTCACGGTCAAGTCCGGCAAACTGACCGCTTGCAGTTGCAGCTGCTCGCGCAGAATCTTGCGATTAAAGGTAGAAGCCGGATCAATCAGGATTTGCCCGTTCCGTAACAGCGTCACTGCCTGCCCCTGCTGGGCCGGTGCCGACGCGACCGCCGGTTTGGCCGAGTGTGCGGTCATATAATAAAGCCCGGCACCTACCATCCCCAACAACACCAGTGCAAACAGGGCGCCTTTTTTTTGTAATTGACTCATTTTAAAACCTGCTTCCCAATGGCTGCATTCAAGGCGTAGAGCGAATGCCAATAGTTGGATAACGTCATAATGTGTACGCGATTGGTTTCGCGGTAGTTTCTTTGCGCATCCAATAACTCGAACAGACTCTTGCCGCCCAGCGCGTAAGCCGCTTTCATCTTGTCACGGATCACTTTAGAAACACCCAGCTTGGTGTCTGCCTCATTGACCAGCACCAGATACGAAGCGTCATAGATGTGGTAATTTCGCTCGATTTCAGACCTGAGCTCAATCAGCTGCGTATCCAGATCCAGCTCGCTCTGTCTTTTGAGTGATTTGGCCTTGGCAATATTGCCCTGGTTGCGGTCAAATACCGGCAACGAAACATCCACGCCTATGCCCCAGGCATTCTGATCCGGGAAACCAATCGCCTCTTTCTGAAACTGGCGGGTCACCCCTAAATGGGTCACCACCGAGGGATAAGCCTTGACCTCTTCGAGCTCGATATTGCCAACTGACTGTTCTATTTGCCGCTTTAGCATGGCGATATCCGGCCGGTTTTCCTCGGCCATCTGGATCAAATGCTCAGGATCACTGATCGGCTGCGGATGCTCAATCTCCAGGCTGCCAACCACGTGGATGACTTTGTTCTTTTGCATGCCAAGAAAGGCCTTCAGGCGGCTGATGGCATTTTCCACAGCCACCCGTTTGGTGCGCAACTCGGTTTGGCTAGAGAGCAAAGACAAATTCACTCTATCCAGCTCGATAGACCCGGCCCCGCCGATTAACACGCGTTTTTCCGTCAACGCTTTCAGGGCCGCCAGCTCGGTGAAATCCTCCTGCGCCAGCGCTTGCAGATTTTGCGCCTCCAGCACATCGTAAAAAGCGGCAATCGCCCCAGCAATGCGCAACCGGATAGTGTCATTCACACTCGCCTTGGCCACCTCCACCCCGAGTTGGGCAGCACGCATCTCTGCCGCACGCTTGCCAAACACAAACCAATCAATCGGATATGCCACCCCGAGGTCGAACTGCGGAGGGCCGCCTTGGCGATTGACGTTAAAAGACTGATTCAGCGGCATCAAGGTATTGGAGACATTCATCACCGGGTTAGGCGGCAACTTGGCCGTGACCAGATCCGCCTCGGCCTGATAAATGCCTTCCACCGCAGACTTGATTTGTGGGTCTGCCTGCAGCGCGAGATAGATGGTTTTGTTGAGATCGAGCGCCGTGTCTTCCAGCTGCTCAGCAGCCAGCGGTGAATGATGTTGATCGGGTAACCGGGCGGAGAGGCCGTCTTTGACAAAGGCGGGCGGCACGACATACCCTTCAGCAAAACCGGGGCTCTGCAATGCCATCGGCATGATCAGCAGCAGGAGTCTGGCGTAGAGGCGTAATAACTGCATAAAGGAGAAGTGCAAATGTCGTTCATCATGAACAGCTTTTATGAAGAATTTATTACACCCTTTCTAAAAGCTGGATTTTTAGTGTTTCTAAGTGAGCGTTGCCAGGATTGACGGCATCATAATTTTTATTGCGTTTGACTTCCCTGAATTATTCTTCAGGGAATATGATGCATTAACCATTTAATATGCTTGGCGCACGCAGCAGCAAATGACCAAAACTTAGTAAGACGGATGATAGAGATGCAACCATGAAAATTCTGATCGTTGAAGACGATTTCAAAGCCGCCAAACTTATTGCCAGAGGCTTGATGGAAGAAGGCTTCAAGGTTGAGATTGCTGGCAGTGTAAGCCAGGCGCTGGATGCGTTGATGCATCACTTTGACTTAATGATTCTGGATTGGATGCTGCCTGATGAAGACGGATTAAGTTTATGCATCAAACTGAGAAAAAATAAAATGGAGTTACCCATTTTGATGCTGACGGCAAAAAATGCCATCAATGACAAAGTCAGTGGATTGAACAGCGGCGCGGATGACTATCTGGCAAAACCGTTTGCATTTGATGAGCTGCTGGCCAGAGTGAATTCACTGCTGAGAAGACAACGCAGGTCGCCATCCACGCTACTCTCCGAGCACGGGGTCATCCTCAACTTGCGCTATAAAACCGTGATGCGCCGTGGCCATGCCATCACGCTTTCGCCCAAAGAGTTTGACCTGCTCGAATTATTGATGTTGCATTCCGCGCAGGTGATTTCCCGCAAAACCATTGCACAACGCCTTTGGCAACAGGACTGGATTGCAATCGACAACCTGATTGATGTGAACATCAAGAATCTGCGTCAAAAACTGGAGCTTCCAGGACAGCCAAAATTGATTCATACCCTACGGGGAGAAGGCTTTATTTTTGAAGAAAGAGCCAGCATTGAAAATTAACTTTCGTCAGAAACTCACCCTGACCTATCTGACACTCATCCTGGTCATCGTATCGCTCACTGCGCTTTTCTCATGGTGGCAACTCTCCATCGCCGCCAAAAATCAATTGGATCATGCCCTGCTTTCCCTGGCGGAAACTGAAGCAGAAATGCTGATCTCCCTGCAGGATCGCTCAGATATCCGCATTCATGACTGGCAACATGATAAAGACCGGATTGCATTAAACAGACTGGATAGACTGGTACAGATTGTGGATGAACACGGCCATTCCCTCGCCAAGAGTCGCAATCTGGGGGAGGCCAACCTCCCCATCACGCCTCAGGCGCTCAGGCAGCATCACCGTGCCAGCTTCGAAACCATTGATCACTTTAATAATGAGCCCTTACGCGTAGTGGTGTTTCCCGTTTACAAAAACGCTCATTATTACTATGTGCTGGTAGCCGGGTCCATGGATGATATTGATCGCATTCTCAATACGGCAACCATGATCTTCATGCTCATGGCCGTCGCGCTCGCCGGTGCGATCGTATGGGCAGGCTTGCTGCCCATAGACCGTATTCTTAAAGTGATTCAACGTATCGTGTCACAGACCAGAAACATCCATCAGGAAAATCTGCATCAGCGGCTCTCCAATGACCATGCGGATGACGAAATAGGCGAATTGATTAACACCCTGAATGCGATGCTGCAGAGACTGGAAAGCGCTTTCGAGGTCCAGAGAAACTTCACCTCCCATGCGTCTCATGAACTGAAGTCGCCCCTCTCCAGAATGCGAACAGATATTGAGGTCGCACTGAGAAGACCCCGAGACAAAGAGGCATATCAAGCAGTCCTGATGTCCTGTCTGGATGAAGTCGATCATTTAACAAAAATGCTGAATAGCATGCTGCTATTGGCGCAACTGGATGCCAATATGGAGACGCTGAACAAAGAGGTTTTATCAGTCAGCGACTTGATGACCGAAGTGCTGCACCAAGCTCGCCAACGTCTGCAACAACGCGATTTAAGCGTCACCACGGTGATCCCCGCCGAACTATCCATTGTGGCTCAAAAAGAGTTTGCATTATTGTTGATTGGCAACCTCATCGACAATGCCATCAAGTTCACTTTAAACAATAAAATCATCGTTGAGGCCATCCAACACCAAGGGGGCGTAGTGTTGAAGATTATTGACTTCGGTGCCGGGATTCCAGCCGATGAAGCCCCCTTTATTTTTGACCGTTTTTATCGTGGCAGAACCGTACTCAAAAATGCGATCCCCGGCAGTGGGCTGGGGCTGGCGTTAGTCAAAACGCTAGCCAGGCATTGTCAATGTGAGATCACCCACTCGCCGAATCCAGAAGGTGGATCCATCTTTACGGTATGCTGGGCACCGCCGCAACGGCCACTACCGCTTTGAACTTGAATGCTGAGCATTAAAATGTCATCTCTTTACTCTGCCCCAAATATCGTGAGACACCACTACACGCTACCCCCAGCACACAGCATCGTAAGGTTGCAAAACTTAAGCGTCACCGAGCAAGCCCGGCTGCTGCCACAAGTGTTTGCCCTTGCCCGCGAGCAATACCCGGAATGGCCCGCAGAGCAGTTGCCTAATTGGCTGGCTGCCTTGGCGGGCGGCAATGCCAACGGCACCAAAATGGCTGTGTCGGTGGTGCTGGATGCGCAGGGTGAAGTCGCTGCCGCCAGTGCGCTGGAGCTGTATCGCAACGGCACCGCCATGATCAACTACAGCCTGGCCCGAAAAAATGCCGAGCGTGCTAGTGCCAAGCGGGGTAGTGCTGAACAGAGCGCCGCGCTGATTTACGCCGCGACCAAAGACATGGCGGCGGGGATTCAAGCGTTGCAGGCACAAGGTGAACCCATCCACTTTGTCGGCAAAGAGCATCATTTGCAAAGCCTGCGCGCAATTGCAGGCTATTATGCGGTGGGCCAGGTGCCGATTGACGGCCCGACCTCTTTGCTCACACGTGCGGTGAAATATTACGAGGTCGCCTATGGTGACCCGAAAGAAGTTGAAACTCAGGCTAGAATAGACCATGCGATGATGCTGGCTGACCCTAAAGCAGGCTATGCCGAGGAAGAGAATGTGCACCTGTGGCTGCTGGGTGACTTTATCCCCAGCGCGCCCAACAAGCCCTTGGCCGAATCGCTGCGAGCGCTGGCAGACACCTATGCCCAAGAGCACAGCATCTTCCGCGAAAAAGACATACGCTTAGACCCTGGCTACAGATCGCTACACCAGCTGGCTGACCATTTGCCAGCAACGGCCACTTATCAACAAGCTGTAGAGGCCTCGGCGGTGGGCGCGGCGCAATGGCTGGGTTTGATTGCATAACAGCCTTGCCACCATTTGCTGCGCACCCTATCCATCGCTACGACACAAATGAGTATCGTGCATTCAAATTGAACCAATCATTTCAAATGCTATTCAATAAACAAGCGCTGCCTGGGGATTTGCATTCCCCCTGTGTGCGTTTATTTTCCAATCTCTAAAGATGCGCTTGATAGACAGGCCACGAAACCGATCACGACAGACATGACCAAACCTCCTCATCGCAGCCTTCTACTTAGCCAGGATCACACATCGCTCACCCGTGAGCAGATACGGGCTTATTTTCATGAGACCTCAGATGTCTATGAAGCCTTGTTTACGTTACTCAGCAACGAGCAAGCGTACTACGTGAAACCCATTGCGCTAAGACATCCGCTGATTTTTTACTACGGCCATACCCATACCTTTTTTATCAACAAGCTGATTCTTGCCGGGCTCATCACCGAACGCGTGAATCCCAGGTTTGAGTCCATGTTTGCGGTCGGCGTCGATGAAATGGGCTGGGATGATGTGAACGAAGCCCACTACCAATGGCCAACGCCAGCGGAGGTGAAGGCATACCGTGCACAGGTGCGCGAAGTGGTTGACCAACTGATCACGCGCCTGCCTTTTGAGCTGCCGATTGATTGGGAGAGCCCGTGGTGGCCGATTCTGATGGGCATTGAGCATGAGCGCATCCATCTGGAAACCAGCTCGGTACTGATCCGGCAACATGCCTTACAGTATGTTCGCCCCTCCCCCGCATGGGCACCCTCTGCTGCGCGGGATGTGGTCGCCCCTGAAAATCGCTTGGTGCCTATCCCGGCGCGTGAAATTGTGTTGCGCAAGTCAGACACGTATTACGGCTGGGATAACGAATACGGTCAATTTCACGGCCACTGTCCGGCCTTTGAGGCGGCCAAATACCTGACCTCTAATGCCGAGTTTTTACGCTTTGTGGAAGCGGGCGGCTACCAGGCAGAGGCCTACTGGCAAGAAGAAGGCTGGGCCTGGCGCACCTACACGCAAGCCGAGCATCCCACGTTTTGGATCAAACAAGCCTCTGGCTGGCAACTGCGCCTGCTGACGGAAGAAATCGACATGCCATGGAGCTGGCCGGTAGAAGTCAATTACCATGAGGCCAAAGCGTTTTGCAATTGGCTGTCGGCACAGCGGGGCAAACCAGTGCGTCTGCCCAGCGAGCAGGAGTGGTATAGTCTGTATGAACATGCAGGCTTGTCCGACGCCCAGGTCACCAACGGCCATCTTGCCAATCTGTTTTTAGACCATGGAGCATCGTCTTGCCCGGTCAACCAGTTTGCGCATGGTGAGCTGTATGATGTGGTGGGCAATGTCTGGCAATGGACAGAAACACCCATTTTTCCGTTTGATGGCTTTAAAGTACACCCGTTGTACGATGACTTTACCACCCCGACCTATGATGGCCGCCATAATCTCATCAAGGGTGGCTCCTGGATCTCAACGGGCAACGAGGCGATTAAAAGTGCACGCTACGCCTTTCGCCGACATTTTTTTCAACATGCAGGATTCCGCTATATTGTGACTGATACCCCCTTAGAAAATAACAGCTCGTATTACGAATCTGACAAGCAGCTGTCGGAGTATGCCGAATTTCATTATGGTGACAGCTATTTTGGCGTACCCAACTTCCCCAAAGCGCTGAGCGATTATGCCCTGCAGCATTTGCAAGCCAAACCAAAACGCAAAGCGCTCGATTTGGGCTGTGCCACCGGCCGTGCCACTTTTGAGCTGGCCACACAGTTTGAGCACGTCACCGGCATAGACTTTTCTGCCCGCTTTATTGGCTTGGCGTTACAAGCGGCCGAACAGGGCGTGTTGCGTTACACCATGGTCAATGAAGGCGACTTGGTCAGCTACCAGGAGCGCACACTGAGTGCCTTAGGCTTAGACCAGGTGGTCGATAAAGTGGAATTCTGGCAGGGCGATGCCTGCAACCTCAAGCCTCAATTCACCGGCTACGACTTTATTCTGGCCGCCAATTTAATTGACCGGCTCTATCGCCCACGCCAGTTTTTGAGCACCATTCATGAGCGCTTGAATATCGGTGGCGTACTCATGATCACCTCGCCGTATACCTGGCTGGAAGAGCACACCCCGCGTGAGGAATGGATAGGCGGCTACAAGCAAGATGGCGAAAATGTGACCACGCTGGATGGCCTGAAAGCGCTGCTAAGCCCGCACTTTACACTCATGAAAGCCCCGGTAGAGATTCCGTTTGTGATTCGTGAAACCCGCCACAAATTTCAGCATACGCTGTCAGAAGTGACGTTATGGGAGCGCGTCAGTTGAGCCACCGCTTTGAGGAACACGTGTCGCGTGAAGGTAGCGGCGCATTAAAATACGATGGCCGCCAGCAAACCTTCGGCACCACCGATGTCATGCCCATGTGGGTGGCCGATATGGATTTTGCCGTGCCCGCAGCAGTGACCGAGGCGCTGCAAGCGCGCATCGCCCATCCGGTGTTTGGTTATTCCCTGGCACCCGACAGCCTGTATCAAGCGCTGATTGATTGGCTACAAATCAAGCACGGTTGGCCAGTCCAGCGCGAATGGATTGTGCTCACGCCCGGCGTGGTGCCCTCGCTCAACCTGGTCGTCGCTGCCCTCACCGCCCCCAACGACGCGGTGATCGTGCAACCACCCGTGTATTTTCCGTTTTTTTCAGCGGTCACGGGCCAGCAGCGGCGTTTGCTTGAAAACCCGTTACGCCTGACCTCCGATCACGCACAACAGCCGCAATACCAGATGGATATGGACCACCTTACGGCGTGCGCGCAACAGGCGCGCATGCTGCTGCTATGCTCACCGCATAATCCGGTAGGTCGGGTGTGGCAACCGTCAGAGCTGGAGTCTATTTTAACCATCGCGGACCAACATGATTTAATAGTGCTCTCAGACGAAATCCATGCCGATTTAGTCTATGCAGAAGCGCAACACCAGCCGCTTAGCCGTTTGGCCATGCAAGCCGAAACCGCCGAGCAAACCGCGTTATCCCACCGCGTGATTACCGCCGTCTCGCCCAGCAAAACCTTCAATATTCCAGGCCTGGGTCTCTCAGCCTTGATTGTGCCAAACACCGCGCATCGGCAAGCCATTCAACGCCAGCTCAACACGCTAGGCCTCTCAGTGACCAACCCACTCAACATGGCCGCCTTTGAAGCGGCCTATCGCGGCGGAAGCAACTGGCTAAATGATCTGATGCCTTATCTGCAAGCTACGCGCGATGCGGCAGTGGCGTATATTCAGGCAGAGCTGCCCAGTATCAAAGTCATCGTTCCGCAAGCCACTTATCTGCTATGGCTGGATTGCCGCGCCCTCAATCTGCATGACGCCGCATTAAAACGCTTTTTTATTGAAGAAGCGCAACTCGGCCTCTCGCCCGGTGCGATGTTTGGTCATGGCGGCGAAGGCTTTATGCGCATGAACATAGGCACCCCCCAAGCCAACGTGCTCGCGGCGCTGGCGCGATTAAAAGCCGCCTGCAGCCGTCACGGTCTCTCAACTTAAATACTCCCCTCACCACACGCTAGGAACAGCCATGACGCAAGCAGCTAAAACGATGTTGGCGCAGTTATTCAGCAAAGCAATCTCCACCGCATTGATGCTGTGCGTGCTGTGTGCAGCCAGCCTCGCGCAGGCAAACACGCTAGAAGAAGCCAGACAGAAGCTACTGCAAAAAGACTATGCCGCTGCCCACGCCATTTATCTGTCGCTCGCCAGTCAAAACGATGCCAAAGCCTGCTACAACCTGGGCCTGATGTCGCAGAACGGCGATGGCGTGCCCAAAAGCATGGACGAAGCGGTCAAGTGGTACACAAAATCGGCCGAGTTGAATTACAAAGAGGCGCAGTACACGCTGGGTTCACTGGTGTTTCAGCGCCAGATTCAAAGCATCAGCTACCCGCAAGCGGTGGCCTATTACGAGCAAGCAGCCAAGCAAGGTCATGTGAAATCGCAGCTCAATTTAGGCATGCTGTATTTGCGGGGCGAAGTGATTGCGCAAGACATGTCCGCCGCCGTGCACTGGTTAAGCCAGGCCGCCAGCAACAACAATAGTGAAGCCCAGGGCTACCTGGCCGAGCTTTACCAGCAAGGGGCCGGCGTTGAACAAAGTACCCTCAAAGCGGCGATGTGGTTGATATTGGCAACCCAAAACGAAGAAAAACGCCTGGTGAATCGCCACAGCAAAATGCTGAATTATCTCTATGCGCAAATGAGCGAAGAGCAAAAAGCCGCGGCCACCCAATTGGCCACGCAATGTAAAAGCCAGCAATTGCAAGGCTGTTAAACAAGGATCACACGATGCCAATCACCACCCTTCAACGTGCAGACCGAGTGCGCGGCGCCCTCTGGGGTATGTTTATTGGCGATGCGCTGGCCATGCCCGTGCACTGGTATTACAACATCGCCGCCCTCTGGCAAGACTTTGGTCAAATTCGCGACTATCAAGCGCCCAAAGCCAGCCACCCCAGCTCCATCATGCCCCTGGCCAGCACAGGCAAGGCAGGCCGCGGCACACAAGCGGGCGACATTGTCGGCAGTGTGATTTTAAAAGGCAAAAAACAATTCTGGGGCCTGCCTAACGGCCACTATCACCAAGGCATGCAGGCAGGCGACAACACGCTAAACCTGCTGTGCGCCCGTGTGTTGCTGCGCTCCCTTATCGCCCAAGGCCAGCATGATCCCGCAGACTTTTTGCAAGCCTATGTGCGCTTTATGACCGAGCCCGATCAGCACAACGACACTTATGCTGAGTCATACCACCGTGATTTTTTTGCCAACTATGCCAAAGGCGTGGCCCCGGAAAAATGTGCGGGCGACGAAGGCCATGACACCGCCTCCATCGGCGGCCTGGTGAACATCCCCATGGTGGTCATGGCCAGCGTCAAGGCGAACGACCTGGCCGCCTGCAACCAAGCCGCCTTAACGCAACAAAACCTCACCCACCGCTCAACCGAGTTAGAGCGCCATACGCTGGCACTGAGCCAACTCTTGTTTGAAATTTTCAACTCACCACACCCTGACAACGAACAACTCGCCAGCGCTGCGGCCAGTCAGTTAGGATTCCCGGCCGCCAAAGTCGTGGCGCAAGTGCGCGCCACACAAAAATCTGACCTCGACGTGATTGGTGGCCTACTCAGCCCCGCCTGCTACATAGACCAGTCGTTTCCATCTGTGCTCTACCTCGCCACCCGCTACCACGATGACTTTGAAAGCGCGCTTATTGCCAACACCAATGTCGGCGGGGATAACTGCCACCGCGGTGCGGTGCTGGGCGCGATTTTGGGTGCTTCGTTGGGGTTGGAGGCGATTCCGCCACGCTGGATCAAAGGCCTCACCGCACACGATGCTATTCACCACGAAGTTGAGCAGTTTGTGGCACAGTTTGCCTAAACATTTTGACTAATCAGGCGGTGAAAACCATGCTTACAAAAATATTAGCAATCCTCTTTATGATGAGCTGCAGCGTTGCCTTTGCTGCCAATGACTTAAGCTTTATGACTGAAGGCAAACCATACAACGAGGTCAAGCAAACGCTGATTGATCAAGGGTGGGCGCCAATCAAAAACACCAAGATTGATCGGGCTAGTATATACGCGCAAGAAATCTACAACATGGGCATGACAGAGGTCACCGATTGCATCTCGATGGAAATTGACGGCTGCACATTCCTCTACCAAAAAGGCAAGCAAACACTGGAAATCAAAACCATCACCAGGCAGTTGAGTGTGGAGTCTTTCCGTATATATAAGAAAAATACGCGGTGAATGCTTAAGGCAATTGTTTTTATGTAGCTCCCGCGCATGGTGCGTTGTATTTGAAATGAACCATGCGGCCGACTGTAAGCGAGACCGCCCGACCGCGTTGGCATAAAATCATCGCTCACCGTCAAGTTAGCATTAAAAAAGCTATCCCAGGTTTCAGCAATCGGCGTGATAATGCGCTCGTTACCAAGTGCACGCACGTTCACCAGTTTCACATCCTCTGGCAAGCGCATTTCAGCAGGCAGGCGAACAGCTTGCGTGCGATTGTTAATGAACACCGTGCTTATAGCCATCGTTCATCCCTCTCGTCAAAACGCATGTAGCATTAGCGTATAGCACGAAAAATATAGTTGCAAACCTGCTTAATTCAAAGCGCATTAAACTGTGCGGCAGTCAAAATAGAGATGCCTTGAAAAGGATGCAACACCAACAAGTCAGCATCGCCCGTGATGATCATCGATGCACCACCATTCACGGCGACTTCTAAAAATTGATTGTCTTTTGGGTCACGGCAGGCATTCACGGGATAGACAATATTCACACGTTCATACATGCGACTAAACAGTCTAAAAAAAGCTTGCCTGTCTTCAAGCGAAATATAGCGGTCAAACTTTGGGCGAGATAATACGTCCGCCAGTTCATTGAGCGTAGACTCAGACACCAGCAATACACCTTGCTCAAAAGCTTTACGCACGGCAATTGATGAAACGCTGTTCGGTAACAGCAAATAACTGATCAAAGTATTGGTGTCACAGACTACCCGTAACGCCTCACTCATTGGTCAGCAACTCGGCTAATTTGTCCTCGGTTAAGCCATTTGCCACCGCCTGCTGCCCCACACGGTCACAAAATGATTGAAACTCAGCAAGATTCAGCCCGCGCAAGCGTTGATATTCAGCGGGAGAAAGCACAATCGCAACATCACGGTTTTGACGACGAATCGTCACTGGCTCGCGTTGTGCCGTATCAATTAAAGCCGCCATATTTTGTTTAGCATCTGTTGCAGAAACATATTGCATAATCAACTCTCCTGTTTGCCTAATAATAGTACAAAATGTCTATTTTGTACATTTTGTACAAACTATCACATTTAGTCTTGAAACTGCGTCGGAGAACAAATACGTGTAAGGCATCAACAAGTCACACGACCAATCCACTCCAGCCAATTGATGGAGTGCCGTCATGAACAAACAACCTCTGCTCACCGCTTTATGCGCCATCGTGTTTGCGTCAAACGTCATCGCGCAAACACAATGCAGTGCCGTCAGCGGCCCACAAACCAATGCCCTTGTTGAGCTATACACCTCAGAAGGCTGTAGCAGCTGCCCGCCCGCTGACCAGTGGTTAACGCGCCTAAAAACGCAAAGCAACCAGTTGGGTAACATTGTGCCAATAGCCCTGCATGTGGATTATTGGGATGACATAGGCTGGAAAGATAACTTTGCGAACCCTGCATTCGCCAAACGGCAACGTGACATGGCCGCCTCAGGGCATGCTCGTGGTGTGTATACCCCACAAATTGCCATCAACGGGCAGGATAACCGTAGCTGGTTAAGTGATTCACGTTTTAAGAATGAGATTGCCAACATCAACCGTATGCCAGCCAAAGCCGAGATTCGCCTGATGGTTAATTCCACCACGGCGAAGTCAGTACAAGTATCCACAAACATCAAAACCGCAGAGGCAGGTCCGTTGGTCTATTACCTCGCGCTACAAGAAAACAACCTGCAATCCACCGTGAATGCGGGTGAAAACCGTGGTGAGGTGTTGCGCCATGATTATGTCGTGCGCCAGTGGTTAGGGCCGTTTAAGGTGGGGGCGGATGGCAAAACAAATGAAAGTCATGAAATTCAGCTTCAACCAGCCTGGAAGCAGCGTGATCTTAGCGTGGTCGCATTTGTGCAGAATTCAGCGACGGGGGAGATTTTGCAGGCATTGGTTTTAGGGTCGTGCGAGGATTAATTTACGCTAACCCCAATTGTGATTCTCTTAGAATAGTATTGCTAAAAGAATGACTACTGAAAAAATCAGAAAGCAGACTGATAAGGCCCAAAAGATTACATAAAACCTGTAATTTCTTGGTCGCTCAAATACATCTCCAATCACTGGTGGAGTTTTGGCGTTAGCCATTACCCAGTAGTGCCAGTAAATTGGATTAATCGGGAAAGTCGTTAGTTTGACTCTGGCGAGTAGCGCAGCAATTATCAAACATACAATACTTAAGGCGATGTAAAGCCAGAAAAGCCTCATATCATCGGGGATAACACCGCCTCGAAGATAACCAGGTCGATAAGATGAGGGAATATGCATCTATAACCCCAGTGTATGGATTAACTGATTAATTAGAGAAGCTTACTATTTTGACAACCAGAGCTTAAGCACTCTCGAATTCGGTCCTGCAAAAACTGGGAACGTTTTATGGTGATACTGGAGGCGCAATTCAGATTTACGAAGAAAGCTTCGCCATCGCGCTTGGAACAACTACTATTTCTTTCCGACATCCAAGAAAGTTGGCCTGACTTTAAAGCCTTTTTACCATCAGCGTCCAATTTTGAATTTAGCTTTTTGAAGTTTTCATTCAACTCTTTGTCTGCTTCTTGGTAAACCTTATTTAAGCAATACAAACCGTCGAAATCATCTCTTGGTTTATCACAAGCGGAGTTAGCAAATACCAAGCCTGAAATACAGATTAATAGTAGTGTTGTTATTATTTTCATGATGACCCCGATGATAATTATTTTGTTAAAAATTTAAAAAATCATACTACTGTTGGATCATGAAGTATTTATTAACGGAGACTAAGTATGTACATATCAATCCAAGAACTTCAATTCTTAGTTTCATCACGGATTAAGTGACTCTGAACCCAATTATTCCACACAGCCAGAAAATGCTAGAAATTGAGACAAAATTGGCTTTGATGGGGAGTCAAAAAAGTCGCGATTTGCAGCTTTAGTTTATTTTGAAATGTGATTTTGCAAGACCTGACCCCGAAGTTGCGCGGAAAATTCCCAAAATATGCACACAATCAGGCTTGATTTAGGGTATATTTTTCCCAGAAACATTGCTTCACCCTTAGTAAATGAGTTGTTCTAACTTTCAACCTAAGAGGTAGTTTGATGTGGATTTTAATTAAGGGGCATAGAGCCACTGAAATTAGCGATAAAGTAGTTAATCATTTATTACTTCTGTATCCAGAAGAAAAACTACCTACAAGGCCCGTTTTATCTAGGGCCTTTCAACTCAATCAAATCGAGCTTCATGAGCTTAAAGAGGAGTCTGAAAGACTGCTCATTCCATGGCAAATGTTTTTGCTTGATGAGAAAAACCTTAAAAAGCATATAAACCACATTGAATCGCAAAGAAAACACAAAGTCTCAAGCAAACTATTAGCAAAAAGAAAAGGTAGTGGAGATATAACGTCCAAAAGAATTATTGATAGATTAATTCGTCAACAAAACTTCTTAAATGAAAACAAAAATCTACCGACTAATGGCTTCCCCGGATTATTAATTGGCCTTAATCCGAAAGACGCAGCAAATAGGATTCTAGAGTACTTTGAAATTGATCAAGAGAAGTATTGGGCTTATAAAGGTAGTAATAAGGCATTAGAGTATTTCATAACCAAAATTCAAAATAAGAATATAAATATTTGTCGAGGCGTTCTAACTCACAAATTGCTTCCTCATTACTTAGTAGTGGACAGCAACGTATATAAAAATACTAGTGGCTTCACAATACAAGACGAAAAAGTACCTTTCATATTTTTACCTAACGAAATCAGTGATGAAGCAGACAGTCGGCAGCTTTACACTTTGGTTTACTTGCTTGTCATTATTGGCCTTAATCAATATAACTTTATTATGAGTAAATCCTTTACCTATAAAAAAGCACAGACAACTAAAAGAGAACAACCACTACACAATATTACCTGTCAGCTTTTAATGCCGGAATCTGAAATAGCCGAATATTCCAATATGCCAATCACTGTAGAAATCAGAGATTTAATAGCGAGAAGGTTAAAAATATCTCCGACCGCAGTTGTGACAACCTTAAAAAATAGAGGAATAATTAGCGAACCGGAGTTCAACAACCTTATGCCAGATCCCTACCATCCTGAAGGTGGGAAAACCAGAGTCATGCGAACTCCTCACGTATCTACCGCAGTCAAGAAATTCTGCGGCGGCGTTTGTTACAAGGCGATACAGGCAGGCATTCAGAGTCAAACTCTAGCTGCGACTCAAGCACAATATTTGATATATGGCGGGATAAATAAAACGGGATTCAGAGATCTTAAGGCGGAGATTCATCTATGAATTTGATTGATACAAATTGTGTAACTCATATTTTTGAAAGCACATCTTCATGCACTGAAACATATTTTTTGGCTCCCGAAATTTTGGATGAGATCACCTTCACAAATCAGAATCTACCAAAAGAGTTTATTTCCATAGGGAATCATCACTTATTCAATGAGGCTATTTACATTGATTTTTATAAGAAAATGCTTAACAAGCATGAGGGGAAATCTTTTTTTAACATGACAGGATTAGGTGACATCTCAATTCTGGCAACCATTCACACTATTGTGCATATGTCGTCTTCGCATAGTGATCTTTTTGACTCTAAAGACATCACGGTATTTACTGAAGATATTAGACTTATAAAAAAACTGAAAAAAGAGTTTCTTACGTCATCAGTAACTTTAAAAAGATTCAAAGACATTCGATAATAGATTAAGGAAAATCTCTTTAGCATTTATCTAAATTATTTAACTGGCTCTGTCTTTACTAACGGAACCAATACTTCTCATCACTTCAATAACGGTCCCTTGCGATGAATTTTCTCCATCAGTTTTGATATAACCACTTGGTTGATGAATGAAAATTGACTGTGTTGCCTGCAAAAGTACTGCATTCTTCGTTTGCTCATCAGATGCGCTCGATACAAAAGCTTGAAAAGAGCTTAAAGAATTACTTCTGTGCTTGTTAACAACGTAGTTGTGCCGTGCAGAGTTAAAGTTCTTAGTTGCTAAAATTAAAGCAAAAATTAGCACAAATATGATCACCGTTTTTTGAAGATAGAACTTAATTTGAAGCATTAAATCTCCACTATTGCCGGGATCTTCAGCACCAGTTAGAACCAAAACTCCAGTTCCCCATAACGCAAATGAAACCAATGCCAGCGAAAGTATGCATATCGTCCATAACCAAAAAATTGATGATCTCAAATGCTCATTCGCCTCTTTTATGAAATGAACTGAGTTTTGACTCACCCCTGCTTCCGCAGCCGCATTTCTGATTGAATCTAAAGCACCTTTTACTTGGGCTAATGTAGATGAACCCACTTGCTCAAACTCTTGAGATTTATTTTTAAGAAAGCTATCCAACTCTAGGCTAATTTCTTCTTGCTTCCTCTTCAAAACTTCAGCTACATCTGATGCCAATGTTACTGAGCTTTGCACTTGATTCGACAATAACTCTATTTCATTCTTCGACAGTTTTGACTGTTGCGCTGAAACTATAGAGTAAACTAAAGGATATAAATTGGCCCAATGGTCTTCTAACTGCGTAGTAAAATTGTTTTTGTGAGCTGGAACATCCGCTGGAGAAATGCTTTGTATGGCAGCATAAATGTTACTTACTGTTTGAAGATAACTCAGAATTCCAGTTAAAACTGAATATGGAACCTCTTCGAGATTAAGCCCATCGAGATCATTTACAATATCAAGAATTTTCTCAGCAATTGAGACGACACTGTCGAAGCAAAGCTCAGACCCTAATCTTTCTTTCTGGACTAATGATGAAGGCGTAACTTTTAAAATCACATCAATTACATCATTTAATTGCGGTATGACTTGTTTTTGTCTTGCGGTAACCATTTTTTAATTAAACATTTAAAGATTTTCCATATAAATAAAAAAGGGGCTTATGCCCCTTTTGATTAACCACACTTACTATCCCCGCAGTTCAAGCAGGTCATGCATCCATCCATCAGAATGCTTGCTTTGGTATTGCACTTTTTGCAAAGCTGAGCCCCTTTGGGGAAGCCTTCGTCATTTGATTCTTCACCTGACTTGGCGTGTTTTTCCAGGTATTCAGCTTTTTTCTCTTCTACCAGTTTTTGCTGGTGTTCGTCCAGGCCTGGTTTTTTCAGCATGCCGATTTCTTGCAGGTGTTTTTCTACCACTTCACCAATCTCGGCCACCAGGCTGGGCACAAACTTGCCACCTTTTTTAAAGTAGCCCCCGCTAGGTTCAAACACGCTTTTAAGCTCTTCTACCAAAAAGGTGACATCGCCACCTTTACGGAACACGGCGGACATGACGCGGGTGAGCGCGACGATCCACTGAAAGTGCTCCATGTTTTTGGAGTTGATGAAGATCTCAAACGGGCGGCGGTGCTCTTGCGGCGTGCCTTCGTTCATGATGACGTCGTTGATGGTGATGTAGAGCGCGTGCTCGGTTACCGGGGTTTTGATCTTGTAGGTGTTACCCACAAGCATATCTGGGCGGCTTAATGGTTCGCCCATTTGGATAATATTCGTGACAGGCGCTGCTGCGGCCTCGGCTGCTTTTTTGTCTTCATCGGTCACCAGTTTGTAGGCGGTGATTTTTTTGTCGATCTTGATTGCCATGTTGTTCTCCCTATTGGAGCTTAATTTTTCAATAAATTCAATAATCTAAACGCGGTCCAAAAATTTTAGATGGTTGCCGTCGCGAGCGAAGCCAGTGCCAGGCGAAAAGCGGTTTTAAACCGGAGTGTACAAACGAGTACATGAGGATTTAAAACTGCTTTTCAACGCCGCAATGGCGAGCGCAGTAGGCAAACACTAAAATTTTCCGTAATAGCCTTCTTTAAACGCATCAAAGAGGTTCGCTGCCGTGTGAATCTCACCATCATATTCAATCTCTTCGTTGCCTTTGGCTTCAATCTCGGTGCCATCTTCGAGCGTGAACTTGTAAGTGGTGCTCTCTAAATCTTTCTCGGTCACCAGCACACCCTGGAATGCTTCCGGGTTAAAGCGGAACGTCGTACAACCTTTCAGGCCTTTGTCGTAGGCGTAGAGGTAGATGTCTTTGAAATCCTCAAAGTCGTAATCGGTCGGCACGTTAATGGTTTTGGAGATGGAGCTGTCTATCCATTTTTGTGCGGCGGCCTGAATATCCACGTGGGCCTTGGCCATGATGGTGGATGAGTCGAGGAAGTAATCCGGCAACTGCTCTTCTGGTTTATCACTAAACGGCATGGCGTTTGGGTTTACCAGTTCACGGTAGGCCAGCAGCTCGTAGCTGAATACGTCGACTTTCTCTTTAGACTTTTTGCCTTCACGAATCACGTTACGTGCATAGTGGTGGGCAAAGCTCGGCTCAATGCCGTTGCTGGCGTTGTTCGCCAGACTTAAACTAATGGTGCCGGTAGGCGCGATAGAGCTGTGGTGCGTAAATCTAACGCCCTTAGTCGCGATCTGGTTACGCAGGCCTTCGGGGAACTGCTGCATATAGCGGCTATATTTACCCAGCAACACTTTACCTGCCAGTTTCTGGCCGACCTTGATACCATCCGCAGCCATTTCAGGGCGCACACGCAGCATGTCGGCAGTGACTTCAAACTTCTCATCCATGATCGGTGCCGGGCCTTTTTCTTCAGCCAGCTGCACGCCGATTTCCCAGCCCACTTCGGCCATGATACGGGTGACTTCTTCAGTGAATTTGACTGAATCTTCTTCACCGTATTTCATTTTAAGCATGGTGAGTGTGGAGCCCAGGCCCAGGTAGCCCATGCCGTGGCGGCGTTTGCGGGCGATTTCCTGGCGTTGCTGCTCGAGTGGCAAACCGTTGATTTCGACCACGTTGTCGAGCATGCGGGTGAACACGGCCACCACTTCGCGGTATTCGTCCCAGTCAAAATGTGCGTTGTCAGTGAATGGCTCGCGTACAAACTTGGTCAGGTTCACAGAACCCAGCAGGCAGGCACCGTATGGCGGCAATGGCTGCTCACCGCATGGGTTGGTCGCGCGGATATTTTCGCAGAACCAGTTGTTGTTCATCTCGTTGACGCGGTCGATCAGGATAAAGCCTGGCTCGGCAAAGTCGTAGGTGGAGGACATAATCACATCCCACAGACGTCTTGCCTTGATGGTTTTGTAGATGCGGCAAGCCACTTTACCGGCTTCTGGACCTTCGGTTTTGGTCAGGTATTTGTGCTTGACCGGCCAATCACGCCACACCACTTGTGATTCGTCGTTGACGTTGAGGCCGTCAATAATGGCTTCTTTTTCAGTGACAGGGAAAGCCAGGCGCCATTCGGCATCGGCTTTCACGGCTTCCATAAACTCTTTGGTGATCAGGCAGCTCAGGTTGAACTGGCGCAAACGGCCGTTTTCACGCTTGGCCTTGATAAAGTCAGTCACGTCTGGATGCGAAATATCAAAGGTCGCCATTTGCGCGCCACGGCGGCCACCGGCGCTGGACACGGTGAAACACATTTTGTCGTAGATATCCATAAAGCTTAACGGGCCAGAGGTGTAAGCACCCGCGCCAGCCACAAACGCGCCTTTTGGACGTAGCGTAGAAAACTCGTAACCAATGCCGCAACCGGCTTTGAGCGTCAGGCCGGCTTCGTGCACTTTGCCTAAAATATCGTCCATGCTGTCGGCAATCACGCCAGACACGGTGCAGTTGATGGTAGAGGTAGCGGGTTTGTGCTCTAACGCGCCCGCATTAGAAGTAATGCGACCTGCCGGAATCGCACCACGGCGCAACGCCCACAAAAACTTTTCGTGCCATTCATTTTTCTTTTCTTCGGTGGTCTCGACGTCTGCCAGCGCGCGCGCAACGCGGCGATAAGAATCGTCCATGTCCTGATCCACATGTTCGCCCGACTTGGTTTTGAGACGGTATTTCTTGTCCCAAATATCGAGTGAGACGGGCTGCACTGGAATCTCCACGGCAACGCCTTCTGACTGGACTTTCTTTTGTTCAACAGCTTTTAACATCGAGTTCTCCCACACCTTGGTGATTCTTATTGGTTTGACAAACAGGGTTATTACAACAAACATCCGCCACAAGCTTGGCAACGGCTGGGGCGGGATGCGTTTTGGAACGGGGCCAGGGGATGACAAGCTTTGTTGTGTATTTATGCAGCTTGCCCGGCCTGCACATCGACATGGGTGCGGGCCCTGACCAAACACAATATCTTGTGTTGCTGGCGATAATTTATGCCTATAGCTAGTTGCCGTCAACCGATTTTTTGCGCTTTTTTTGATGCTTTTTTGCGTGCAACATCTTGCATTTTTTTAAGCGTGATAGAAACAGGCGCTACGGCATAGGTGAGTCATCACTCACCTGCTTTTGCCGGTGTCGGCAATACGCAACAGGTCAGTGTTGGGCAAATATGCGAAAATACCGCCATGCCTAGATTTGTCTATACCCTGCTCATGACCGTGGTCGCCGTCCTGCTGCCGCTCAAGCTGTTCTGGCGCGGCCTCAAGCAGCCGGAATACCGCCAGCATGTGGCTGAGCGCTACGGCTTTTACCGCCAATCGGTGCATGGTCCGCTGATCTGGGTACATTGTGTCTCGGTGGGCGAAACTCGTGCCACTCAACCGCTGATTCACGCCTTGCTGAGCACCTACCCGCAACACCAGCTGCTGATCACGCACGGCACGCCGACCGGCCGCGCAACCAGCAGCCAGTTATTAAATACCGAGATTACCAGTGGTCGTGTCCTGCAAGCCTACCTGCCGGTAGACACCCCCGGTGCAGCCAGGCGCTTTCTCAACCACTTTAAGCCGGTATTCGGCGTGCTGATGGAAACCGAGCTCTGGTTTCATTTAATTGACCAGGCCAGCCGCCAGCACCTGCCCATGGCCTTGCTCAGCGCCCGCCTCTCGGAAAAATCCGCGCGCGGCTATGCCAAACTCGGCAGCCTCACCCGCCAGGGCTTGCAGCAACTCGCCCTCATCGCCGCCCAAACCCAGGCCGATGCCGAACGCCTGCACACCCTGGGCGCCGCCCAACCGATGATTTGCGGCAACCTCAAGTTTGATGTCACGCCCCCCGCAGACAGCACCGACAAAGGAACAGCCTTGCGCCAGCAACTAGGCCCACACCGCACGGTATGCATGGCCGCCAGCACACGCGAAGGCGAAGAATCGCTCATTCTCGATGCCGTGCAAGGCCTAAATGTGCTCACCCTGCTGGTGCCCCGCCATCCCCAACGCTTTGCCGAGGTGGAAGCGCTGCTCAAAGCCCGTGGCCTGCGCTATGTGTTGCGCACCGAACTGGTCCAGCCCTTGCCTGCCGATGTGCAAGTCGTGCTGGGCAACAGCATGGGCGAAATGTACACCTACTATGCCGCCAGCGACTTTGCCGTGATGGGCGGCAGCCTGCAGCCACTAGGCGGGCAAAACCTGATTGAAGCCGCCGCCATGGGCGTACCGACCATACTAGGGCCGCATATGTTTAACTTTGCGCAAGTGGCGCAAGCGGCGGTCATGGCGGATGCGGCGGTACAGCTAAAGGATGTAAGTGAGTTGCATGGGATGATTGCGGCACTGGCAGCGGATAAAGTGAAAGTGCGTACGATGGCGGAAGCAGCGAAGGGGTTTACCTTGCAGCATAGAGGGACAACGGAAAGGTTGATGGCGGCGATCGCGCCGTTATTGAAAAGGTGATTTTTAGGCAAATAGTAGATCACATCGTTTAAGCCACATTTTATTTCGCCCGTAGGCGAGTTACTTTCTGTTGCTTGCCCCACAGAAAGTAACCAAAGAAGAGGGCACCCAGCCATCACGGCCTAAAGGCTCCCTTGATTTCATTACTCGTCAGTCGCGGTTGCAGAACTCAACCTGGCAGCTTACACAACCCGTAAGCTGCTGCGGGATTCAAACAAGCTGCAACCTTATTCCGCCTGCCAAGCAATGAAATCAAGCGTGATGGGATGGGATTCATCTCGCCAAACGCTCACTGTTGAAGCTTGGACCGTTCAAAAACTCAAATTCGTTCTTTAATTCACAAAAGGTGGCGCTCACGGATTTTTCGGGCCCCTATCTGCCGCGCCGAGTAGCGCAGGCAAAACAAGAATAAAGTACAGCGGCTTTGATTTTCGGACAGATAGCGCTTGATTATAGGATGCGAATAAACACCCATAATGCATTGAATACTGGATGCGAATAAAAGGCGATTAAATACCATTTGAACAACATACAAACCCGCTTCAAAGCGGGTTTAATTTTATCGGCGTGGCAAATCATAGTTGGTGATCAAGAGTTCGGTCATAGGCTTGCTGCCCTTGCTGGCGATGCTGTATGACGTTTTAACTTCGCTGATGTGGAAGCCTGCAAACAACTCACGTATCTGTGGCACGTTATTGATGCTAACCATCCACTTACCTTTGGCGCTGGCCAGCTTGTCTCTTAGGGTAGTGAAGTCACATTTATTGAATAAGCCTTTGCCATAGTCGGTCTCATTGTCCCAGTACGGCGGATCGATATAAAAAAACACGTGCTCGCCATCGTATCGAGTGATCAGCTGCTCATAGTCCAGGTTCTCAATAGTGACCCGGCTAAGCCTTAAATGTGCCTCGGTGAGGTCTTCGGCTATGCGGTTGAAGTTGAGCCTGGGCGGTGTGCTGTTGGCCACACCGAAAGACTGGTTTACTGCTTTCGCGCCAAAGGCTGTCCTGACCAGATAGTAAAAACGTGCAGAGCGTTGTATGTCAGTCAGGGTGTGCGGTGCCACTTGCAATTGGCGCTCAAACTCATCGCGGCTGATGAGTGACCATTTAAAATACCGCACAAACTCTTCAAGATGGTGCTGCAATACTCGATACAAGGTGATCAGGTCGCCATTGATATCGTTGATCACTTCAACCTTGCTAGGCTCTTTACGAAACAATACCCACGCGGCACCTGCAAACACCTCTACATAACATTTATGGTCAGGGATTAAAGGGATGATGGTGCCGGTGAGTTTGCTTTTTCCTCCCACCCAGGCTAAGGGAGACTTTCGAGTTTTTAAAGAGGGTTGCGCCATGATTAATCCTTGTTTAAAAGGCGTTCATGACGCTCGATGTTTGAGCCGCTTACGGATGCGGCGACAAGGTTGCAGCAGGCCTTGCCCGTCCTAGTGTTCTTTGCCGGTTACTCTCGTCCGGCGAGTCGCGCATCAGCCCTGCAGCGGGCATATATTCGACAGGTGTCCAGTCCGTGATGATCCAGCCTGGCAATTCTTTATGGGGCTACCTCGGCACCAATATCATCCTCAATGCTCTGGATTATGTGCTAACAGCTCACACACGCCCCTCTCTCGGGGTGCATTACTAAATTCATTCACATGCCCACATCGCGGACATTTAATGCTCAATAAAACGGCCTCACCTTCGGCCAGCTTCTTTGCGCAGTTGTTACAACGTAAATCGGTCTTTTTTCCTTTTGTGTTAATCATACGGTCACCTATAATGACCCGGCCGCTAGTGGCGCAGGGTCTTGGTTGATCCGTACCTGGTTTACGGTGAGACGGGTGGTCTGGCGGTTGCCGCCGTCAGATCACTCGCCCTGTTTTTAGTTTTGTACCTCTGGCGTCATGATTTCAGCCACTCTTGAAGCCTCAAGCAGGCCAGCGGATACAAGCGCATTCAAACCATCCGGGATTCTGATGTCTGCCAAATCCAAAAAGCTGGCAGCTAATAATCTGTCATACCAAAGTTTTACCGCTGCGTTAGTCATCGTTGCTTCAACAACCGCAAGTTGCTCAGACTCTGTAAATTTGTCCAGAAACTCTAATGAAGTAAACACAGTTTTGGGAGGTTTGTACTGGACCGGTTTTTCGGTCAATGCATCCGCTGGTGGGCTAACACCATATTCAGTAATTTCATACTCTGATCCATCGGCTAACCAATACTTAAAGCCAACGTAATTAGCGATCACGACCCAATCAGTGAAATCAGCATTAGCTGCTGCAATGTTATTTTCGCCAGTTGCTGGCGGGGCATTTTCCAAAGCGCTTCCAGTCCACTGCCAGGTGTCCGGGTCTAAAGACGTTTTATAACAAACTTGAGACCCAAGGTAGATGTGAGGGGCTTCTGGTGAATAGTTGTGTACGATTTTGGTTTCCATTATGATTCCTAAAATTTAACAGCGCCAAGCATAGCCACGTTTCTGGGTCGGGTTTCTGAACCGCCAGTCGATCCAACGTTGTTATATCCATTAGGACCTGTACCACTTGCATTAACGTAACCACCCGTATATGGCGAGGTGCCGCCAGGGTGATCGTGGGCTTTTAACATATCCGCCTGACCGCTACCCCAAACACGCCCAGAATCAACACCACGACCATCATCCCAAAAGCGAGGGAACTCACCACGTACATCATAAATTCTGAAGGTTGTTCCGTCGCCATTGTCAGCCACTGCAATCATGCCGGCCGACCAAACTCCGAGGGCGACCATGACACCGTTATGCATAGCCCAGCCCCTCAAGGCTGCGTATGTAGTGCGATTTAAGTTGGACGTACCGTTTTTAACGTAGCCGGTTCTTGGAGTCGGCTGTGCATCCAAGAGCAAACTGCCAACTAGCACAGAGGCATAACCCGTGTAGGCTGCGCCATTTGCTGTGAATGCCTGCCACGTCATGATTGAGTTGTAATCGTCATGCCAGATCGGGCCGATGTTTGATGATGGCAATGCGGTGCCACTTGCAAAATATTTAACGCCAGAGGCAGCATCCTTACGCTCAAAAACTAAAGCTGTACTATTCAGGACAATCGGCGCATCTGTTACAAGCATCCATATCGAGTCTGCAAGGGTCACACCCTCGGTGACTTTGATTGTCTTGCCTGGTGAGATCTCGGCACTGCTGTCGAAAGTATTGAGGCGTGACCAGGCACCAGTGGCATTGACCACATAGGGGCCATTATCTTGCGGAATAGTCTGCGCCCGGACCAGAACAATGGTGCCATTGGGCAAGACAGCAGGCCAGTCGCCGCCAGCCTGTACTGCTGCACCAGTTAAAGAGATATTGCCGATAGTGGCATATCTGGCAATCAGGTCAGCCCCAGAGGCAATCTCCATGATGCTTTCCAGCAACTGATTGTTGTTGGATTTGTTGAGCACCTTACCGCGAGACTCAATAACAGCGCACACCTCCTCCTGAAGAGCCTCCATGATGTCTTCTGTAATCTGCGTGCCTGGAATATTGTTTTCAGGGTCTTCCGCCACCCAATGCCCGGCAACGTTGCCCGGCCCATCAACTCTATGCATAGTATTTATTCCCCGCGTTGGTGGTGATATCTTCAAAGAAGAGCACCATATGAGACTGTTTAAAATCGTTGAGTGCAGCGGCAATCACGTCCGGGTTAACCACGCCAGCGTAATACCACACACGCAACACATAGCGTGATCGCTCACCCATGAGGCGCTGGCCTGCTCTTGATTTACCGACAATGCTAGGTCCTTGCAAATGCGCCACTTTTACCTTGGCTATCGGCCAGGTGCTACCCTCAGCAGCAGATGACCACAAACGCTGCCCGGCACGTGCACGGCCAGCACGGCTGGCTTGGCGTGGGAGCGTTTCAGAAAATTGCGCAGCAGCGGCATCAGCCACTGCCTGATAATCAGCCAAGGTGTAGCTGTTAGGGGCTGGTGTATGTAGCGTGATGGCGCGATCAAGCACTTGCTGGCAGATCAACTCAATGCGCAGCAGCTCAACTGCAAACGCCTGAAATATCTTGTCGCCCAGGCCATCAACAGGCCAACGCCATGCGGCACCCTCTAGCAACAAATTAAGCATTGCATTTGCATAGTCTCGCACGGTGTGAAAGCGCAGCTTCATGAGAACACCACCGCGTTAAGAATAAACACAGAACCGCTGTTGACAGTGATATCGTCTAATGGGGCATTGCGGGTGTATTGCGTAGTCACACTGGCAATGGCTGCATCAAGTTCTGCTTGATATATCACGCTGGTTTCAGAGTTTTCAGCCAATATCAAGTTATTGATAGCATTGGTGATTAAGGCACGGTTGGCTTCGCTGTCCACGGCCGGATTGAGTGTTAAATTGACGGTCACAAGCTGTTGCAGAGGCAAGGCTAAACGCCAATCAGCACCGGCCGGGGCTAGCTCTAAAAACTTGGCGGCAATGGCATCCATAATCGCCGTCGTCGGCAACCTGCCTTCTAAGCCATTACAAATTGGCCGGACCAGTATCGTGCCAATGCCTAAAATATTGCGGTAAACCAATGCACCAGTCACTGAAGGGTGCGCCTTTTTAGCCCAAGCCACATAATCGCGGTTTTTACCACTGCGGCCACCATACTCGGTGACCACTTGCCATTCATCCACCACGCGGGCGCGCCATGTTTCTACGTCTTCTTGCGCTGCCCCGCCTGTGATGCCATTGGCATCCACAGTGGTCTCACTATCAACCCCTGCCTGCAGCTCAACAAAGGTGAGCTTGCTACCCGCGCTTAAATTGCCAGCCAGGCCAGCAGTGGTACATTTAATTGAGACCAGGTTAACGCCACTGGTTAACTCAACGGCAGCCGTCACTGCATAATCCAAGCCATTGTCTGCCCGCAATAATTCATCTAATAAAACAAAGGCACCCACATTGCCGGTGACGGCAATTTGGCCGGTGGCAAAAGTGGCATCGAGCCGCGTGACGCCGTAAAGCACCGCCCAATCATAAAGGCGCTCAAGGCTACAAGTTAGCGGCGAGCATTGCTGGTCGATCCACTCAAGATGCACATGCAAGCTGCTCACAGCCTTAGAAAACACAACTGCAAGCGCCAACCTCAACATAGGCACAAGCGCGCTCAAGTCTTGCTCGATGCGCGCTTTAAGTGCTGCAAAAGTTGGTGCAATATATGCCATTAATCAGCCCATTCAATATCCCACTGCACATCCCAGGTATTGCTTAAAGGCACCTGGGCGCGAGGGATTAAATTACTCTTAAACTCGGTGTAGAAGTTGACCCCATCATATGCGCCACGAATATCGAGCACGAGTAGCGAAACGTTTCGCTGGTCACTCAGCTCAGTCACTGCGATATCGGTCATGCCTTCTGTATTTACCAGTGCCTCGCGGATCATGCGCATGGTTTCGCGCTTGGCTGACTCGGTCAGTGCCTGGCGTCGCACATACCACAGGCCAGTGCCGAGGTTTTCATCAAACCACCAACCGCGACGGTTTTCACCATCCTCTACACGGTCTTCAGGGGCGATCTGGTCAGTGAATAACGCGGCATACACTGCAGTTTTTGCGCGTGCTTTACCCGTATCCTCAGTGGCTTCAATCACGGCCAAGTCAAAATGGCCATATTCAGTTTGTACGAGTTTGAGCATTTAAAACTCCGGGGGCGATATCGGGTGCGCTTCGCCTGGCTCTTCGCCAATTTGCCAGGTGTTGATCTTGGTTGGCAGCCACTCTTGCCCGTGGCCGTTGGTTTGAAATGCAAAGCGCTCGCTGGCGACAATTTCAATGTCTGGGGACTCAAAGCGGATTTTTTTTGGTGAGCTGATCAACATCTGATCACGCTCCATCTTGACCATTTGGCCTTGGTCGTCATGCAGCGCGACTTCGCCATCTTGAAGCTCTAAGGTATAACGACGATCACCAGCAATCAGACAAAACCCATGTGAGCGATCACCCGATGGAAAGACCTCATAAGCCTGATGTCCGCTGTGCGGGCGATATGAAAATCCATAAGGTTGAATACGGTCAATGTTGTCCAGCACCTCACCATCAAGGCACTTAATTTGCACGGTATGCGTACTTACGCGTAGGCCTATGCCTTGCGCTATCATCAACTGCAGCCGCCGCCAAACATGGGCAATCATCGTCTTGCCTTTCTCGCTGCAGCGCTTTTCTTTTTCACTGTCGGTGGCTGGCCGACAAACGCATTTCGGTGCACCAGCGTCAACGTGGCAAGCGTCCCGGAGCGGTCATCTTGAGTCAGCTCGATGTCGCTGATCAGCAGGGTTTGATCAATGCCCTCATCAGTCACCACCGCACGCACTTGTGTGTTGAGCTGCCAAGGGTGCCAGATCCCGTTTTGCTCATAGCCCCAGCCGACCACTGTCACCACCAGGCTATGCGCACGTGCCAGTCTGCGGTTGCGCTCCATTTCTGCGCGACGCTGCAATGCGCCCAGGCTGTTACCCATGCGGTCAGCAATCACATGCATAGGCCGGAAAAACGTCAGGCCCTCATCCTTAACCGTACCCCTGCGCGCCGTATTAGCGCCGTAATCAAAGCTCTTGACCAGGTACTCGCTAAACCTCTGGCGATAGTCATCATTAATCACCAGCGCCTTAATCTGCTTGCCCATTTCCAGCGTGGCCACCGGCGGGTTATTGTCCGGCTCAGCCATCACCAGCCCACCTTCTGGCGTTGGGTAAATCAGCAGGTTAGCGGTGCGTGCAGCATTGACAATAGCATTGGCTGGGCTTTCAGACTGCATGGAAAAATCAGGCACCAGCGCTGTGCTTTGAAAAGGCGTCAAAGGCACTTTAAACAGCGTGCAAATGCGTTTCACAATCTCGCTAACTGTGAGGTTTTTATAGGTGGCGCTGTATTGTGTGTCCACCAACTCACGGCCGAGGCTTCGGCCCATAAACTGGTTGCTGTGGCTGTTTTCAGTAATGCGGCGGGGGGCGCTATCGGTGCGCACGGTGCTGATCAGTTGGTTATTGATCAAGACCTGCGCCACTGTGTTGACGTCGATAGGAAACGGGGTGCCGGTGCCTGGCCGGGCAAAGCCGAGCTGCACCTGGGTGACCAGCTCGTCAATGCTCTGGCGGATATTGACCTCCTGCCAGTCATCAAACTGCAGGCCGTTGAATTTAAGGGCGACGACATTATCCACGGACTGTCCCCGCTACGAATAGAGGGTGCGCTACACCATTGAGCTGCACAAAGTCAGCCTCAATGATATCGAGCTGGTGCGCCAGCACACAGGCAGGCATAAAGTTCACTACCTGCTTGGTCTGGTAGTTACTCAAGTCCTGGTCAAGCAAGGCATCAATCAACGCTGCCCGCATATCGAGCAGCGCATTAAACACATCAGGCTTGGCATTGTTGAGCACGCTATCTATGCCATCGAGCAGCGCCTGCAGCACGCGGTCACGTGTCTCTGCGTCCTGGTAAGTGGTAATCGCCAGACCAGCCGCCGAGGTGAGCAGCAGCTGGTTGCGCAGATCCTGCTCGGCAGCATTGTTTGCAATCAGTGCAGCTGTTTGTGTGCTGTTGCTGGCAAATGCTGGCGGGTTGTTTACCGTGCTGGTCAAGCGCGTGACGGCCCGCACACGCACCGGCACGGTCAAGTCATCGTCCGGGCTATCTAAAAACGCAAGCACATTGGCAAAGCTTGCCAATGTGTTGGCATATTGCTGCGGCAAGCCCAGCAAGGTGCGCACATCGGTTTTAATGCCATTGATGATGGTCAGTACCTGATTGGATTTGCTCAATGGCAGCGTCGCCATAGCAATCGCCTTGCGCATCACATCGAGCTTGCTTTGCACGTCTGCCACCAGGTCATCAAACACACTGCCAGTCATCGGCTGCAGTTCAAAATTATCTTTGATTTTGTCTTGCGCATCCTCAAT
Source organism: Methylophilus sp. DW102 (assembly GCF_037076555.1). Taxonomy (NCBI): domain Bacteria; kingdom Pseudomonadati; phylum Pseudomonadota; class Betaproteobacteria; order Nitrosomonadales; family Methylophilaceae; genus Methylophilus; species Methylophilus sp. DW102. The sequence continues at coordinate 2,818,963 of NZ_AP029023.1, forward strand.
CGCTGCCGAGGCTCTATCAACCTTATCCACCGTTGGCTCAAAAGGTTGTCTGCCTCCGGGCGCAAAAGTGATACTAAACTTGCAATAGCCATCTTCTCCAACTTGCTCCGAGCGCGTCCACTTCCAAGGCCGCACCCATATTTCACCAAGGTAAGGGTGCATCAACCAATCGGCACCAGGCTCAGCAAGCACATTTAAAAACTCATCAGCCTCAATATCGTAATTCGGGCCAATGAAATAAGCATTGATCTGCCAACCCTTAGCCATCGCGCCAAGGTCTTCAACCTCAGCATCATCGCGATTTGGGTATTCGTGGATAACCAGTCTGCGACCAAAACTCGCATTGTGATTCTCTGTTAAAAAATCCCGATTCTTCCAAGTGCCTCGGTTTAAACGCTCCATCCAACTCATGGTTGCCCCCAAACTGAGCCAGTTTCAAAAAACGCTTTTACAGGCCCAAAACTTTGTGAGGTCTGGCTAACTGCCTTAAGACCGTCAGACAACTTAACTTCAACCGTGGTCTTAACTTCAGCTGGCGGCTGTTCTTTAATCGCTGGCACAATAAATCGCTCAATCAAATCACTCACATTCAAATTGCCGCCCATGAATGTGTTGTTGATGCCATTCATTGTAGCCATGACAGGCATCATGCTGGTCAACTCTAAACCAGCCATGCCAGGCACCGCACCTGCATAAGCGCCAGCCGTTCTTACTGCGCCAGCAGTTTTACTCATCACACTTGCAGCAGGCCTTAAGAATGGAAAAACATTTGCCAAAGCGGCGCCAGTTTCAGTCGCTAAAAACCGATCTGCCAAACTGCTGGCAGCGAGTGTAGTTAAACCGCCACCCGCTGCTGCAGTCGTTACCAGGCCCGCTGCTGCAGTCTTAGGGTTGCGCTCAAGAAAGGGTTGTGCACGTGAGGCATATTCGCCAACCTTGTCATAAAAGGCTTTAGCCGGTGCCGATACTGACTCACCAACAGATGCCATCGCATTATCAATATTGCCTGATGCAGCATCTTTTCTTGACTGCAATGTAGATGTTTTAACCTTAATACGTTGCTCAAGGCTGGCCTGGCTATCTATCAGTTGCAGAGCTTTATCAAATCCTTTAACACCAGAGTCAACCAAGATGGATGCTGGCCTTGCCGCTTCAACACCAAATAGTTTTGTTAAGACCTTGATGCGATCCTGATCTGAGAGCGGCTTTAATTTTTCAAATTGGCTAATCGCATTACGGACACCACCAAACTCGCCTTGCTTATTAAAGAAGTTCATATCGATGCCATAACCATCAAGCATCTTTTTAATTTCTCGCGCTTCTTTGCTATTTTTATTAAGGCGGCCATCGAACTGAGCAGTTCGCGCAAGCATCATCGAAAAATTAGTGCCAAACGATGTATTTTCTAGTCCTTGTTGTGCGGCAATACCCTGTATGGCAAACAGTTCTTTTGTATTTTTAATGCCCGTCAAACCTAGTTCACGGTATGTAGGCGCAGCATATGAGGCAACTGCCATAAAGTCTTCAGGTGCAATACCGAACCCAAAGCGAGCGCGTTGCATTAAATCTGCTGTTTGTGGCAGTTCTTTGTCTTTTAAGCCATAGGCTTCGCGGGTTTTAGCAATTGTTTGAGCTGCCCGATACGGGTCCATGTCATTAAGCACGGAAAAATAAGCAGCCGATCTCAAGCCACCATTTAATACTGCACTGTCTGGCATGCCTTGCTGTTTTAAAGCAATTGCTGCACCAGTAAAGTCTTTTGCTGAGCCTGGTAGCTCGTTGCCCAACTTCACGGTCTGGCGCATGACAGATTGATAATTTGCTGGCTCTACGCCAGTTTTATCCATCATGGCAATACGCAAATCAGCCTTTGCTGCCTCAAGCGTTTCATAGCTTGCCAGTGGCGCGCCAATGATTCGTTTCGCGACATAGCCACCCGCACTTAAAGCCGCCGCTGTAGTTACCAGATTGTTAGCCTTCTCTTGCAGACTATTACCTGTGCGTAGTTCAGCGTTAAGTTCTTTCACCTTGCGAACCATGGCATCTTGAGCACGCGCCAATTCTCTCGCATTAAACGCGCCAGAACGAGCCAGCTGCTCATAGGCCTCGCGAGTCCGGTTGATCTCACTACGGATGATATTTTCAGAGCGAATGCCCAACATCTCGCGAGCCTGGGCAGTGCGGCGAGCACCGGCAACCACATCAATCTGCAGCCGCTCATAGCTGCGGGTGATCTCATTGTTTGCCTGCACCTGGGCACGGCTTACACGTTGCGAGATTGCAGCGCTCTCATTGCCAATCTGGCGTAAACCGGGGATGGTGTCACCACGGTTTAAAACAATCTTGAGGTTAACGGTTTGGGTATTCATGGCTGGCCTTGAGAGATAAGGCACAGCTTACGCGCGCGCGTGGGGCGTGAAGAGACGGGAAATGTTTCGCTACAAACGGCAGACAATAAAAAAGGGGCCTAAGCCCCTATTTAAACTTCCTTCCCTCAAACTCGGCAGCAATACTCGCAAACGTAAAGAGCTTGTTGATCGGCCATGTGAGAACAGTGTCTATGTCTTGATGCAAGCCGCGAGCCACCAGGCTCACTGCCATCAAGACTCTTGCTCTTTTTTTTCTGCAGCCGCCTTAGCTTCTGCAGGTTTTTCAGCGGCATAAAACTCAGGGTAAGCCATCTTGTCGCAGATCAGTGAAAGCTCTTTGTAGTCATCACCGTGCATTTTCTTGATGATCGATTCATCTTGCGTAGTCATACTTGCCACCAGCGCTATCAGTTGCGCATTGCGGCCTGGCATGTCGAATGCCAGGTAATCCTCAGCGGTAGGAAACTCTTTAATTTTTACCTCAGTGATGGTTTTGTTTTCACTGATAACGATGGGGTGTTTTAGGGAGTGTTGGATCATATATTGCTCACTTTTATTCAACCAAAGACCATGTTTCGGCTTGACTATCATCGTCAATCTTTTTGAGGGGCACGCCCTTTTTAAAGACCATCTGCCCATCAGGTCTCCAAACTGTCAAATCGGCGCTATTATCAGAATCAATAGCTGTAATCATTGCTGGAAATTGCATCATAAGACAAACAGGCTCAGCATCTGGTGCTTGATTAAAGATTACTTGTGTATTTATATCCATTTGAGTCCCCTAACTATATGATGGCAATTGAGCGTTGACGTTTGCAGCGGCAATTGTTGCGCCAGGGCTGGCAACGTGAAGGCCCTCAAGTGTCAATCCTGCACCCCACAAGTAGTAATCGCTGTTCAGAGTGCCTTTACCGGATGTCGATTTTCTCAATGAGCCTCCCGACCCAATGCTTGGGTCGATCACATAGTCCGGGCCTGTTGGCGTTCCCTTGACTGTTTCCAACCATGCGTTAAAAAGCTCGACCATCCCGCCAGCATTCCATTTAGCCGATGCTGGTGCGGTATTGCCAGAGTTTGTATTAAGTAACAGATAAGTCCGAAATAAAAAGTAAGGATTGTTTTTCGGTGCTGGTAGCACGGCAGCACGAATTGCAGCCCAAGTTGCAAGGCATCGAGCTTGCAACTGAGCCAGTGTTTCAGTGCCACTGACAGTATTAGTCCCGAATTCTTCCATACCGCAATTGCTATATTTGACAAGGTAAGTACCGTACGCATTTGCTGTGACAATATCGCTCTGCCCACCGATACGTCCGACGCTACCGCCTGCGATGCCATACTGCTGCAACAGTCTATAAAAGTACGACGTTTGCCCTGTACCATCATGTCCATTTTGACCGATACTATCAAAAAATCCACAGAGTACCATCGGTTCACCGACCACCGAATCTGCAAATTTACCGACCAGTTGTACACCCATACCAATCACGTTGGTAGTATTACCAGCCGTGCCGGTAGACCAGCTCGGCCCCCACTGATATGAAGTTGAGTTTTTATTCCAGGTATTAATTGCTGGGTCGTATAAAGTAGCGGTAAGTGCGTTGGATGTATCCGCGACCTCCATGCACGGTACGTATTGGTTATAATCAACTTCGATTTCGACACGTACCATATATGCTGTCCCATTAGGGAAATTGCCCAGCATCTCATCGGTTATAGACTCTTTTTCGCCATTTGCTACTGTCCATGTTGACAGCCCACCTTTGGTGAAATTAATAATCGGTGAGTTTGCAACTGCGATTTGGGCGCTCACAGAACATACAGTTATAGCATTTCCAGTTGCTACGCCTTGCCCGCCAGTTGCGTTTCCGTCAAAGAAGAAATTATCAATGATAACTTGCAGAGTCTTTCTATCACCTGATCCAATAACGTGATATTGATAGGTCAACATGCGCCGCTTGCCACTGGTAGGCTGACCTGATGGCGTATATGTCATTTGCCGACGCGAGGTATTCGGGCGATTATTGCGAGACGCTAATAGTGCGCGCGGCGGACCAAAAAACCTGCCTGCATCAAAAGCCTTTTTTAGTTCTTTTAATGTCATAGCGCCAGTATCCGATCCATCCAAAGCAATCAAAGAACCGGATGCGCTTAGGCCAGCAGTGCCTGCGATATTTGAATTACCCTTTTGCATGGCATTTAGATGCCCCTTTGAGTCTGCTAGGTGATCTGTGATCTGTTTCTGCAATTTACCCAGCGCAACTAGGACTGAATCTGCTGCCGTAATAGCCGCATTAACAGTAAATTCAATCCCAGTCAAAATCGCAGATCGCACCTTGCCAGGTATTGAGTTATCAAATTGCATCAGTTCGGACGGTTGCACAGCGTTATCAGCCTTCAGCCCCTGAGCAGCCGTTGCGAAGCCCGTTGCATCGGAAGAATCAAGCTTGTTGGCGAGAGCTTCGGTCAACTCTTCAATCGCGTTCCCATGTGCGGTACTCTCATCACGTGCAAATCCCAATGCCTGGCGCAGGCGTGAGACTAGAATCTTGCCGATATTCGGGCCGCTGGTTTCTTCTGGCAGTTCTGGATCAATCTGACTTTGCATTTTTTACTCCTAATCATTCGCCCACTGCACATCCCAGCTGCTTGACCATACATTGATCTCGATATCAGTCGCAGGCACGGTGATCACCACACGGGTATTGCCGATGACTGAGCCAACTTGCGCAAAGCGCACCGGTTCTTTAATCACTGCCTTGCTTACCATCAGCTCAAAAGCGGTGCTGGTGACGGTTGCGCCGTTGATCGAGTAATTGATCTCTAGGGTGTAGAGCGCTGCGGGGATGGTGGTTGTTTCAAACTTGCTGAGAGCAAACTTGCCCTCGTTATCATTGAGCACTTGCGTGGCAAGCGTCTTGGCGACATTGCCGCCACGGTCTACCAAACGGGCGCTGACCACCATGCCGGTGATCGGTGCACCCGCGCCAAACTCATCAACGAGCTGGCACTCGGCATAAAAGGTATCGCCGCGTTTGATAGTGAGCTGCTGCATGGTTAGCCAATGCGCTCGCTGGTGGGGCTGGTGAATGTGATGCGGCTCTCACCATTGCCAATCGCCACCGGTGCCATACAAGCTGCACCGCTCATCATGTGCACCTGGCCATCTTCAAGCGTGACCACAATATCTTCATTGGCCACGGCATTGATCGCCACCACATCCAGCCCCGGCTTGAGGTTGATGTTGCATTCAAGCTGTGCCGACTGGTTGCTTTGCATGTAGCCGCCATCTTCTGGCAAGCGGCCGTTTTTGTTGTTTCGCATAAAGCCGCTGGGCGTAAATGTGCCAGGGTCTTCAGCCAGTGGCAGTTTCCCAATGCTGGGGATCACCACGGTGCGGATATTCATCAAACTAGACATGTGAGTGTCCTTTCAAAAACTGTTTAAACAATCGTCAAACTGGCTTTAAAGCCTGCTTAATCAGCCACCTTGCGGAACTGGTTGCGGCCCGTCAACATGTAGTAAGGCGATACCAATACCGGCTGGTCAACAAAGTTAAAGCGGCTTGGATTTGTCGGGTCCTGTTCAACTTGCAAGGTCGACTTGTAAAAGTCGTAGTTTTGCACCAGGCCGTATTCATATTGCAGATCGTTTTTATAGAGGCTCAGCAACATGGCCTTGACGCTGTCTTTGGTGACAATTTTCAAGCCAGGCTTAAAGCCCTCAGCGGATGCGGCGGCTGAATAACCAATCCACTTGCGCGCCTCGTTACGTTGCAGGCGACGGGTTTTGTCCAAAATCGCCAGCGTGTTGATGTCCAAATAGCTATCATCAGCGCTACCATCTGAGCGCTTTTGATAGGTGCTGATCGGGCGCAGAATCGTGCAGGTGCCGTCTTGCGCTATGTTCATAATGCTCATGCCCTTAAACAGCAGGCTGTTGGCATCACGCCAGATGTGATAATTGACACCCACCATGCCAGTCAGCTCGCGGCCTTCTAGGCTCTCTTGCGGGCTGCTGTAAAGCTTGGGTGCACACGCTGCGGCATACATAGCCGCAGCACGCCAGGTGCTGGTCGGGTTAATGCCCAGGCTTAGCACACTGAGCAACTCAAAATTGAGGCTGCCGCCGAAGCTGTAAGCAGACGCATAGTCGCCACGGTAGGCACTAAAAATCTGTGTGTACTCTTGGTTTTCTGGTTGCAAGCGGGTTTTAACAACGCTGTGCCAGGCGGTAAACGTTGCAAGGTTGTTAATCCCCAGCGCCACATATTTAAAGTAGCGAGGCTCAAGCAAGACATTTAAATCAGGCGTGTTCGGGTCACCGGCACCACCTGCAAAGCCGTTGATGGTGAGGCTCAAACCAGTTGGCGTGCGCTCCTGGTATAAATTCAGGCGCACATCGATATTGTTGCCGCAGGTGCCTTTATGCAACGCTGTGAGCGTGACGGTAGATGCTGCTGCGGCGGCATCACAGGGGATATTATTGCCCTCTGTCAGTGCGGCAATGGCCTCGGTGCCTACAGCTGCGGCAATGGCTGCAGCAATTTGCGCAGTGGTCATGGTTGAGGTAATACCCACCGAGACCTCTTGACCATCGATATACAGCGACAATGTGCCGTCAGCCGTGGCCGGGCTATTCACTACAATGGTGGCTGTGGCAGCGGTGCCAGCAGAGTTATCTGCCAATGGCAAAATAAACAGATCAAGCACCTGGTCACGTCTGCGGTAATCTCGCACCATATCCGCGAGCATCGAGCGGCCACCGGCTTTAACCATGGCATCTTCAACACTGCTCACCTGGGTAATTTCACCAGCTGGGGCAGTGCCTGCTGCGAGTTTTTGCCCGACAATCAACACCGCAGGCATGTCATCGCCAAGCCCAGCTTGCGAGGGGTCAAACTCGATATAAGACCCCGGCATCCGGATAGATTCGGGGATAAAATTAAATGAATAATTCATGGAGTGACTCCTTTATAGTCAACACTTTCAAAGTTCGGCGGGTTGTCCAGATAGGCATCCACCGAGCCTGTAAACTTGTAGGTTTCCACCCACATCACATCCTTTTTTGTGGTGCGCAAGATGCGACCACCAACATATTTAAGCGGCTTTAAACCAGCCTCAAGCCGCTTACCACGCAAGCGCCGATACACCTCTCGGCGGTATTTGCGCAGGTGTTCATCGGCTTCATCGTCATCTCTGCGCACTGGCCGATCAACCGCAATGACCACATCAAAACTAATCTCCAGCGTGTCGTCGTTTTCGCCAGATGCGGTCACGGTTTCACGTGCTGGCAACACATAAGCTGATGGCGTCGGCACATTGTTTGGGTCCAGGTTGGCATAGCTGTAGTCATTGCCCACATGCCTAAACCATTTATCCACCTTTGTGGTGGGTGCTTTTAGCAGCGTGATGACTGGCGCAATACTCAGCATTACCAGGTGTCCCAATCAGCGCCAGAACCGTTAGGGATATAGCGGCTCGGGTTGCTGGTGATCTCAATCACATCGCCCTCAATCACCGGGGCTGTACTGCTCGGCGTGAGGTTGATCTCGCCACGTGCATGCATCTGCAGCTGCTTGATCACCGCGTTGTAGCTAGTCATCAATTCTTCGCTCACGCTTTCCTGAGCATCGGCCAGCATGTAAAACGCCACTCGGGCCGTCATGCGTGCAATCAACGGGTTGGCATCCGCCTCAGCGATGCCGTAGGCAACCACAGCCGCCGTGGCATCGGTCAATGCCTGGTCAATATTCGTCAGCGCCAGCGCAATCAAGTCACGGTCAAACTCGGTGAACTGGTTAAGGTCACCGCCTTCCAGCGCCACCCGCAAAATCTCCCCCTCTGGCATTGGCATGTCGGCTGGCACAGCGAGCTGGGCCAACTTATCTACCTTAGTCAGTTTGAGCAGATCGGTGCGGGTGGCGAATGGCATGATGCTTACTTAGCCTTGGTTTTTGTGGTGGTTTTGGCCGCTGCAGATGGCTGAGCGGTTGCAGCCAGCTTTTCATTGGCTGCGACTAGCTCTCCCTGAGCCTTTTTCAACTCAGACTCCAATGTCGTTACTTCGCCTTGCAATTTCCCCACCTGGCTATCAAGCTCATTGACCTTAGCTTGCAGTCCATCACGCACGGTTTCGACATCCTTCAAGTCTTTAAACAGCGCGGCCATTTCGTCATGGTGTTTATTCAACTGATCCACATACACCTGCAGCAGCGTTTCACGCGCCTGGTCAGCCAAACCGTTCCAGTCACCCACAGACAAACCACTGGCGGTATGCACTTCTTGCACCAGGTCACCCAGGGTGATTTCAAAACCGCCCGCATAATTAATCACACTTGGCAAAAGGCCAGAGCCAACCAAGCCGGTTTCAGCGTCTGGTGCCAGAGCGCTGCCAGCAGCAGCTTCATCGGCTGGCGTTTCTGCCACCTGGTCGTCAAAGCCCTCTGGCTTCTCTAAGCTGGTTTCCAGCATTTGCTCGTTTTCCAGGCGTTCGGCAGTGGCGTCGTCCAGGTCGGTCAGCAAAACCCACAACAAGCCAAACAACATGCCACAACGGTGGAAAGTAGTGACCGGGCCTTTAGGTTTCACCCGCACATATAAATTTTTAGCCATGATTTAATCCTTGATAAATTGATGGGCAGTAAAGGTCTGCCAGGCAGACCTTTAACCAGGTGTTAAGCCATTAATGGGTTAACAATCAACTTCACGCGCTGATACAAGACGTTGTCTGCGCCGTTTGGCAAGGTACGTGCATTGATCAGGTTTTCAGCTGCCACGCGGTTAGCCGGGCCAACCACCAAGGTATCCGGCACAATGTTCAATGGGCGGTTACCATCAGCCTTGACTTGCATCATGGCGTTATAAGCTGCGTTGAAATTGGTGTCGTTAAATGTCGCCTTGCTACCAAATGCCAACTGCCAGAAGCCAAACGCAAAACTACCGCGCCAACGGCCACCCCAGCTAAACACATCATTTTCAAATACAGCATCGCTGGTGGCTGCATTGGTTTTTGCCACAAACTCAGGCGCACCCGTGCGGTTTTGCAGGTAAAAAGGCTGCGGGGCGCGCTTGGTGCATAACAACACCCACAACTCGCCAGTACCGGTCTGGTAATTGCTCACTGTCGCAGCGGTACCAGTGCCATCTTCGTTTGGTGCCACAGGGTGGTCGGTGTCAAAGAAAAACTGCCCGTCGTAGCAAATCTGGTCCAAACCGGATTTAATGCCCCCAAACACCAGGTCGTTTTTGAGGTCGCCCACACTCTGGCCAAAGCTTTCAGCAATGCCGGAGTACATGCCGAGATTGTTGTCTTCAAAGTCAGTGCGAGGCACATCCAGCGTGGTTTCAAACTTGCGGTTATCCACGCTGTAGGCACGCTCTTTCACGGCCTTATGCACCCGAGCACCCACCCACTCACGGAAGGCCGGGAACTGGCTCAACCATGCATAAGTGTTGCTTTTTGCGTCGGATGGGATTTCCTTCGCAATCATTTTCCAATCTTCGTTTTGTGCGGCCAGCCCTTTGTTAAAGGCTGTTTTGATTGCTGTATTAAATGCATTCAAAACCGCTGCGGTAATCACATTCAGTGCCATGGTTTAAATCTCCAATTGATTTAACAATTCAAAAGCTGGTTAACCAGCCTGCATTAGTTAGCGGTTTTGTTCGCCAAAAATTCTTTAGGGTCAATCTGCATACTTGTGCACATTGCCAACTCTTCTGCTGTGAGCTGCTCACCACCCTCATGTTTGGTGTCATGCTGCAGCTTGTCACCGATAATCACCGGCGCTGTTTCCAGGTAGCTGTTCAAAGCAGCAAGGGTTAAGCCTTCAGCCCAAGGTTTTTGTTTCGGCGTCAAGCGGCCATCACTCAGTGCAGTCTGTAACAAATCGTCGTGTTGCTTTTTTTCGGCAGCCTCAGCTTCTGCTTTTGCTTTGGCTTCAATATCTGCAACCTTTGTTTGCAGCGCATCACGTTCTGCAGTTAAGGCGGTAACCTTGTTATTGGCCTGATCACGCTCCGTGGTCAATGCGGCCACTTGTGCTGTCAAACTGGTTACTTGCGTGCTGAGTGCTGCAACTTCTTTGTTTTGATCCATGTGTGTATCTCCCAACGGGTTGATGTTGTTTAAATAGTTGGCTGTGAGAGCGGCGATGTCTTGCATGCCGTCCACAGCAGGAGTATTGGTCAGGGCAACGGAAACGATTTCGAGAATTTCACCGGTATTTTTGTCGTAAACAAAAACGGGCGAGGTGTAGCGCACCTCTTTATTGCTGATCATGCCTTTGGCACGATTGGTAAGGTCTACTTGCTTCAACCACATGCCTGAGCCTTCGCGCCACTCCATCTGCTTAAACCAGCCAGCGGCAATAACCGGCTGACCATTGAGTGCAGCACGCAGGGATTGATGCTCGTAGTCAATCAGCAGGTCATTTTTACGGGCGGCCAGTTTGGCGATCAGCTTTTGGGCAATCGCGCTATTAATCTTCCAGCTGTCTACGTCTTCGGGGCGGCCATCGTCAGCACGAAAGTCTTGGGCAGGCAAAATCTGCATGTCCGTGGCATTGGTTGCCACGTCAAAAGTCAAAATGCCTAGCCCAAGATTTCTTTCCATTGATTACTCCTTAACGACAATTGCATTGTCTCAAGTGAACTCAAATGGATACAGTCGGGAAATGTTTCGCTAGGGATGGTAGGGGTGAATCGTATTTAACGCGATTAGAGGAGTTTTAAGGGGAGGCAGGCCATAATGATACTGACCTAGAGGTATTAAACGTTTTTGGCGCGAATTAAACGGGTTTTTAATAGGTATTCAATCGGGTACAAGTGCCTATTTTAAAACAAATCGAACTGAGCACCGGTAAAACTATCAATTTGAGCATTTACTTTGTCGAGCTTATGCACCAGGTTTGCATACACATTACCACCCTCAGTGGCTGCTGCCTGGTAGGTCAGTCGCAACAATGCCTCTATTTCTGCTTTAGTGAGTGAAAGGTTGCGTTTGTAACTGCTGGCGTTCTTTTCAGCAATACGATGCTGCCCTCGAATATTGAGCACATGTCGCGTGGTTAAGTGATACTTACGCGCCTGCAGCACAATGCTCTCGGTATCCTTGTGCTTTGTGATCTCCTGATCGCGCACGTAGGCCAGCAACTTATCTGCCTTTGGCAAGGCAATCCTGTTATCAGCATCGAGGTGCTGCTTAAGTGTGATGCGCAGGCGGGCCAGCTCATCGGGCATGAGGCCCATTTTGTTATCTTTGAGTTTTGGCAGAGTGAATGGGATGCCGCCATACTCCTGCAAAAAGACAATGGCACGGCCAAAGCCGAGGGCCTTGACCATTGCGCGCAACACGGGCGGCAATGGCTGCAAAGCCTCTTCGTCTATGGGGGGCCAGTGCAAGTCAGCCATGGTTATCTGCGGCTCCAGGCTTTGAGCGCTTCAATAATGCTCTGGCACTCGCCAGTGGTCAGATCATCCAACTTGGTGATCTCGCGTTTTACGTGATGCCCACAAAAGCCAAGCATGCCAGCGCGGCTGGGGTTATTAAGCTTGCCCGCTTTGTCCAGGTTGCCCCACAACTTCACGATCTGCGAGATCTGCGGTGTGACCTTAGCCGGGGCCTGTTTGCCCTTAGCACTAAAGGTACGGCTGCGCGGCCAGCCACGGCGCTCGTAGTCATCCAGCGCAGCGGCCAGCTGCGGCATGTTCATGCTGTTGGCACTCACGCGCCCCTCAATCTCAATCGCTCCATGGCGCGCCAGAAGGTCGCGATGCAAGTCATCGCACCAGCCTGCTAGGTTGGCTGTAGCCCAGCCTTTAGCAATGCCGAGCAGCTGGCGGTAGTGTTTGATGAGGTCAGTCATGCTTAGCTTTGTCTTTAGTTGTTTCAATCGCTGGGTTATAGCCACCGGTTTCAAGGCGCATAGCTATTTCCAAAATGACATGTTTCCATGTGGCTTCGGATAGGTCGTTATATGACATGCCTCGGCCTACTGACCGCAGGCGTTCTGCATCAGAGGCTGCATCAAATTTTGATAAAGTCTCTTTTCCAGATACTGGATTAAACATAGCCTCCCACTCAGCCATCTTTTCAGACTTATCAGCTATCCGCTGATCGATCAACATTCGGTTTAAACCAAAAGCCTTAAAGTTGCAGAGCAGCTGTGCCATCACATCGGCAGACTCTTTGGTCATTCTCTCGATATTGGATTCATCGCTTGATGGGTCAACACCATCTATGCCTTGGCAAATCGACCTACCTAGCACTGCAACCAGTTCACCCAATTCCTCGCAGGTCTTGCCCAAACGGCGTAAGGCTAGCAAGTCTGTTTCCGGTATCCACTTAGATGTCATAACCAACTCCCTTTATTTAATAATCGAGCACACTGCAATTGATTCTGGTATTTCCGGCAACTCTGCCCACCACAACACATCCTCATCAACATTCACGTTTTCACATGCCCAGGCGTCAAATCCGGTAAATACCGGCTTGCCTGGTATTGCACCAAATTCACACATGACAGGGCGTTTGTGCGTCCACTCAAGCGCGTTACCCTCTCTCAATACACAAAGATAAGAATTGCCAAGCGCTTCTGGCTTTTTAACTTTTGGGTCAATCCACTCGATAATTTCAGCTTGGATCATCTTGGTCTCCTAACCATCTTGCAGATCACTTTGCCACCGCTGGCAAAGTGATCTAAATGAGGGTTTGGCCTTAAGCGTTAACTGCGTCTTTTAAAGGCTTAAAGGCAGTAAATGCCACTGACTTTTTAGCCGCGATCTCAATCGTTTCGCCTGTGCGTGGGTTGCGGCCAGTGCGTCCCTTGCGCAAGTTAACCTTGAGCTTGCCAATACCGTGCAGGGTGACCTCTTCACCTTTTGCCAGGGCTTCATGGGTGGCAGCGGTGATTGCATCCAATACATTTGCCACAGTGGTTTTGCTTTCATTGGTGCTGGCGGCGACTGCGTCGATCAAATCTTGTTTATTCATGTTTTAAAGTCCTTTTAAATGTCGTTTGTAAGGGTGCTGCTGAGTACACTTTTATGCACTCAGTCCCAGCCTCACGGGGGACAACCGCGCCTATCCTGTGTTGCGGCAAACTCGCAACCAGTTCTGCCGGAGGTGAGCGTAATATCGCGGCTTGCTAGGGTTATGTGGTGCCACCCTAGCTGGGCTGTTTTTGTTGAATAATTTCAACTTCACATTCGTCCGAAATTTCTCGAAACTTGACGTCTGGCTCTCTTGGGTATTTGCTGTAGTGGCAACTTACAAGACCAAGACCATCATGCGTCAAGCCACTTCCAAACTTTGCTGCCACTTCGGCTGCATATTTGAATACATCATCCATTGATTCAACCTGCCAAAGATATCTGCTGAAATGTTCCAAATACTCTTGTTCAGTCATATCGCCTAAAACAGCCGGGGTGAACTCGATCTCTAACTCTTTTTCAATGGTCACCAAAACTGTGCGTTTATTTGAACTCATGCTTCTCTCCTAATGCTTATAACCAAACGTCACCGTGGCAGTGATGGCGCAAGCAGAGAGCCAATAGCTCACATCTGCCCACTTATGCTCAAAGGCCCACCGTGTGGCATTGATCAAATACAGGGCAATGCACACGTAATTGAAAAATCGAGGGTCAGCTAAAAGCGCCATTTGTCAGCTCCTCAAATCGACGCATAAAGAACCCGCGAGCCTGCTCAGGTGGCATGCATTCGATTGTTTTGTTGTATGGCTTAATGCCAGCAATGAGTGCCCATTCATCATCATGCGCGGGCATCAGCTGCAGCTGCTCTGTTGCCAGCATGCGCAAATCAGCTTCTTTGACTTCTGGACGTGGAATGTCAAGCAAGCCAAAGCGGTCAAGAATAGCCCTCTGCGCACGGTCTTCAATGGGCTTGTAATTCATGAGTAGCCGTTTTAATGGCGCAGTCACATCGCCCACATACGCCTCAGAGGCATCATGCAAAAGGCGATACAATTGCAAGTGTGGTGGCAACACCAGGCTCACATATACCGAGTGCTCAGCCACGCTGTAAAACTTGCGGCACTGGCCTGCAAAACGACACACATGGCTTAAACCGTGGGCGATATCTTCAATCTTCACCATCCAAGGCTCAGGCTGGTGAAAGTTAAAGTAAATGCCGGACTGCGTGAGGATGTCTGGTCTAGGCTGGCCCATGATCATACCGCCGCAATATCGAGGCGGATCGCCTCATATTTTTCTGAGTCGCCTACACGCTCATAAAAGCGCACGTAGCGTTTGCTTCCGGCCACCTGCACGCTGTCGCCAATGGCTTGCATGGCTTTTTTCCAGGCTTCGTCCTGAATGTTGAGGCGGTGCAAACCCAGCACGCGGCCTGTGTTGATCTTGCCTTCTTTGTCTACCCTGAAAGCATCGTTGATCAACACGCGGGCGTTGTCGTCCATGTTCCAGCTGTTGATGCAGCTATCGATCAGGGCCTTGGCAGCCTGCAGGCGCTCATCAAACACCAGTGTTTCACTGATGGCTAACTGCACCTTGTAGCGGCCATCAAAGCTGTACAGGGTGACATTGCCTTTTTTCCCGCCAAGCTTGACGTCGTATTGCTCAGCGCTCAGATCAACAAAGGCCAGAATGTCGGCAAATACACCAGACTTAAATTCCGCAATTTCCGTGTTGACGTGTTTTGCCTCTGCAACCATTTGCAACACCAGGTCATCGCGTGCCAGGTCGATTGGTTTGATTTTGCTCAGTGGCACCAAGTTGCCGCTGGCATCTTGTTTATAACCTTCAGGGATTTGTTGCATGTTCGTTCCTTTCTTTGTTTGATTTTGGTCGGCCCTTTTGGGCGTATATGCCAATCCGCCGCGAGGGGCAGTTTTCACGGCCTAAAGCCGTAATTTCAAAAGTGATCTCATCGCGCATGCGTGCCAGACCTAACTTGACTAGACTGGCACCCTTGTGATCCCTGCCGAATCTTTCAGCTAACTGCTCTCGACTTAATGGACCAGCACGTAACGCCAGTAAAGTTTTCTTTTGCTGTAGCTCTAATTTCATACTCACCTCATCGCCACGACATACTTGACGCTGGGCTGCTTAACCGGCTGACCGTAGTGCCTGGTGGCATGCCGCTCTGTCACCAGCTTGAGGCGTTTGTCCTCCTCAATCAGTTTGATCGTGCAGACTTCGTCAATCTCTTCTGGCAGGCACTGCATAATGGCCGCGCTGATGTTGTTGCTCAGGCTGGCCTGCATGGCTTGCTCTTCCTGGTGGTTAATAAAAACCTGCAACCCAAAATACACACCCAGCACGCCTACAGTAGTTAAAGTGGCTGCAAGTTTCATTTGCCGCCTGCTTTCTGCACACTGAGGCGGTGAGGGCCATTCGGCTTGATTAACTCGATTGCCTTTTGGCCTGCTGTTGCCCAATCGTCGGCGATCACATCGAGCTTGCACGTCTTGCTGCAGCCGTTGTCTGGATGTTTGGTTTTGACTTTCACAGTAAAAAGCATGGTTATCTCCCTTATTTGAGGAACAGCACTTTTGTCGCAACGGTGTCCACCAGCTCTACAGAGAGCGGGTGATCTTTACGGTAGGTCTGGATGTTTACCAGCAGGTTTTCCACCAACATACGTGCCGACCCTTGGCTGTATTTGTAGCAGCGCTCGATAAAATCTTCGCTCAGGTCTTCATCGGGGAAGCCTGCTGCCAATAAGGCTGTGGCGTCATCTTTAGTGATGCCGTGCGCGATGGGGGGCCAGAAACCTACGCGGCTCCTGATCTGGTCAAACTCCCCCCCTGTCGGTTTGATTTTGTCGTTCAGGTATTCGGTGCCGGAGATCACTACGCCGATATTCATAAGGTCGCGAAAGCGGCGGAGCAGGTGTAACAAACTATCTGTCACAGTCTCTGCCTCATCAAAAATAATCAGGCTGTCTGTGTTTTTAAGCTCATCAACAATCCTGTCAATCAAATCATCAACTGAGCCTTTTACATGTACACCAAACACTTTCTTGGCAATCTCTTTTACCAGCCGCTGCGGCGTCATCATCGGGCGTGCCTCGATCAAAAACACGTTGCTGTTCTCTTTGGCGTAGTGCTTGAGTGCCGAAGTCTTTCCAGTACCCACAAAAGCAGAGATCAACGAAAAGTTGCGGTTACGGCGCGCCATGCGGCAGGCGGTGATCACCACCTTAAACACGCTGGTTTCTACCATAGGGATAATGTTGCTGGATTCTTGCTGGTTAGCCCTTACCGCACTCATCACTTGCGTTAGCATCTTGGTGGGGCTGCCAGGATAACCACCGGTTAAAATCTGGCTGAGCGTGCTCACGCCAACTCGTGCGATACGTGCCAGCGCAGACTGGCTGATGCGTTTTTCAGTCGCAGTGCCTGCTTTGCGCTCTTCGAGAAACATCAGAATCTCGCGCACGTTTTTGTCGTCTTCATCAGTGTATGTTTTACCTCTGATGTATCTTTCCATTTGTAGTTTTTGGTCAATCATGGCTACCCCTTTAAATGTCATTCAAATCAATTTCAATACTGGTGTTATTGGCTGGCTCTGGTGTAACGTCGATCAATTCGGCAGGGAGCGCATCCACAATCGCATCCATATCAATGACACGCCCAGCCCGCGCCATCTGCTCTTGCATTTTCTTGTCGAGGCGTTTGAGTGCGCTCTCGGCACTGGCCTGGCGTTTTTCTTCCAGCCGGTTGGTGTCCACCGCATCGCGTCTGCCGACCAGGTTGGCATCGCATATCCAGCGACCATCCAGCGTGCGGACAATGCCGATCTCGTTGACCATGAGGTCATACTCAAGCAGCACTTTTTGGCCGTTGAATGCCACCAGACTGTGATGGCCATAACTGCGACGGCCATGGGTGACTGTGGCGCGGCGGACTGTCAACTCAGCCACCTGGCGCTTGAGTTCATGCACGGTGGCATGCGGTGGAATCGGCACCAACTCAGCCCACAGGCTGGCACGGGTGACGTCTTTGTTTTCAGGGTGTTGCCGGTTGTGATAGCGCTCTAGCCATGCATTAAACGCCTCGGCAAACTCTTGCAAAGTGGGCGGCTGCAGGCGCTTGGCTTTAATCTCGCGCACAGTGAGCTGTGCCACTTCGCTTGCCATGTCATGCCCGCAATAAAACTCAGGCCGCCACAGCTTTAAAAAGTCGTCCTTCATGATGCGGAAGAATCGCTCGATCCAGCCCTTGCCGTGTGGGTTGCCTGGTATCGAATGGATAATCTGCTGGATACCAGCACGCTGGTAAAAGCCCACCGCCTCATCGCTCATGAGTTTGTTTTTATAGCCGGAGCCGTTATCGATGTATAAAAACGGTGGCACATGGCCCCAGCGGGCAAATGTCTCAGCCCACATGTTTTGCACGGCAATCGTGCCTTCGTGTTCATCAGCTCGCCATCCCACGATGTAGCGGCTATGTAGGTCCATGCTTACGGTCAGCTCAGGCCGCCATAAGTCACCAGTGACAGGGTGTGCCAGGTAGATATCGGCGCGGTAACCGTCGGCCACGTAAACATCGCCTGCCAGCGCGTTTTCAGTTGAGCGGCGGATGTAGGCCTTCTCGGTCAGGCGATACAGGTTTTTACCAATCCGTGCAGGGCTGTTTCGGCCCAGCATGGCGGGCACGCTGTTGAGGTATCCGCGTACCTGGTCGTATGTCACCGCAAAGTTGTCCACCTCAACCAGCCTGCGGAACACCGCCGATATATCCGGCTTGCTTGGGCTGTTGTAATACTCAAGTGCAGGCCCCCACCAACTTGAGGATTCCACCACTCGGCCCTTATGGTCTGGCAGCAGTCCTGTCAAGCCCTCGGCTTTATAGGCTGCACACCAGCTGCAAATGGTTGAGCGTGTGGGTGCGCTGCGGCCTGCCTTGGCGGTGCTGGTCATCGCTGTAGCAACAAACTGTTGCAAGCCGCCAGACTCATGACGCGCAAGCAGCAATCCAACTGCATTGTTTTGGCTAATGCCATCGAGCACCATCTTTTGTATGGTGTTGACGATGATTTCGCGTTGCATGGCGACTTCACGCGCTTTGGCCGTGGCCTCGCGCCATGGGTCGCGGGCACGCATTGCCAGCACATTGGCGGTAGGCACTACCACCTTGCCGCCAGAGGGCGGCACCACATGCATTACCATTTGCTTGGCCCCCATGATTATTCGCCCTTGTTCGTGCTACCTGCTGGGCGGCCACGGCCACGCGGTTTGTCTTTATCACGCGCAATCTGGCGCGCAGCCTCAGCGGCATTGTGGGCATTTTTAAGGCTCTCAAACTCAAGCAACCAGCGTTCGGCTTCGGGTGGCGTGAGCACGTGCTGAGCTTGGATGCGCTTTGGTGCTAGCTCTTCGTCGTAAATTTCGTGAATGCTGTTTAACCAAGACACCCCAGCCGCAAGCGCCGCTTGCATGGCGATATAAACCTGCTCAACACGCAGCTTTTGTTCATCGCTTGATTGCTCGGCAAAAAACACCGATTCAAACAGCTTGTTAAGGCTGGCAAAGTTAACCTCAATGGTGGCCTGCAGGTGCATGCACTCCAGCCGCACATCTTCAGTGAATGGTTCAAAGCTGGTTAACCGCTGTTTGTTGACAAGGCGCTCATTGGTCAGCGTCAGGCGCTCAATCTCTGCATCCATGTTATTGGCACGCTTACCCGCCTGTGTGAGATCAGCCTCTAATGCGGCCACCTTCTCATTGAGTTCAGCCTTTTGTTTTTGATGTTTTGCGACCAGCCCATCAATCAGATCAATAACCTCATCTTTATTACTGGTGCTTGCCACTTGCTCAATCAATGCCTTGTCATCATCTGGCAATTGTCTGATTGAGCGCATAGTCGATGGCCCAATACCTATTTTTCGCAAGGCTTCAAATGTTGGCTGTCCCAGTGCATCAAGATTTGCCATTTCTAAGTCAACGCTCTCACGCGACTTGTCTTCAACAAGCGCACAAAAATCGCTCCATGTGGTAACCGTTACCAGTTTCCCTTCCACAACTACCTGCGCACCCTTGTAACTTTTGCTTTCCTTAATCCTTTGTAAATCAATCAAATCGGTAACCGTTAACAGTTTTGTGACTGCATCTATTACCGCCTTGCGGCCAATACGCTGATTAACAAGTGCTGTGGCTTCAAAGGTTGCTCGTTCAGTTTCAACCTCTACGTCAGCTGTTATGGCAGGCAAACAAGCCTCACTCAAAGCAGGCTTGTTAATGTCAATTTCAACCGGCTTTGTCGCTTTTAGTTTTTTTGGCGGTTCAGCCATCAAATCTTCGATATCAAAATCTTGTGCCATTTTCCACCCCTGCATTTTTTTTAATCTTTGAAAGCCTTCTAAAAGCAAGGTCCTTTGAAAAATCAAAGACCTCTTCTAAATAAGCCAAATCATCAGGTTTTAGTGTTTCTTCCGCGATCCCTGCTTGTTCACACGCGGCAGAAATTACAATCTTGATAAATTCATCCATGCTATGCCGCCTCTTTCAAACCAAGCGCAACAGCCACTTCATGCGCTTTACCAAAATGGCCTTTGTTACTGCCATTAAGTACGGCCACAGCAGTTTTGTATGGCAAATTTTTTTCTGTGCAAAATTGGCGCAGGCTGATGCCTTTTTTGCGCAAGTTTTCTTTTACTTTCGCTGGTGTCATAATGGTTTCCTTTATCTATCGTTTAATACTGTTTGAAGTATTAATCTACGACCATTATATGGAAAGATATCTTTCCATGTCAACAGTTTTACGGAAAGTTTTTTATGTCTATTGGAATGCGCCTAAAAGAAGAGCGTGAGCGGCTACATCTTGAACAAGAGGCCGTTTACACTTTGGCTGGAATAAGTCGCCAATCGTATGGCAGCTATGAGAATGATAGGAGTCTGCCAAAGGCAGATTTCTTGGCAGCTATCGCTTCAATCGGATTTGATATTGGTTACATAATCACCGGTCTACGTGCTGAAAATGTTGCACACACGCCTACTGAGCTTGGCTATCTGAGGCATTGCCGGTTATTGGCCACAAAGGGGCTGGCAAAAAAAGGGCTTGATGGGCTTGTATTTTTGCGTGAGTCTAACGGTATTAAGATTGATGAAATGCCTAGCGCATATCAAGCTGCGAATGATTCACTGCGATTTGAAGCTGCTCAAGATAAAGGCGATTACAAAGAGGGGGAATAAATTATGTGCGTCGTATTGCCAGCGCATGTTTTAGTTAATCTAAAAAAACGCACCAGTCATAAAGACAAAAAATTATGTTTGGAATGCGGCTATATTGGCCGTGTAGGCGTTGTTTCGGTTGAGCATAGCCACATCAAAGCATTTTTTACTGGTTTGCTATTTTTCATCATTGCAACTATCTCCGGCGTTTATGGCTGGTTTATATCACCATTTCTTTTTTTCTTATTTTGGGGCGTAGGTGCTTGGCTCTTTTCAAAAACTACATTGGAGTGCCCTAACTGTAATCATAATTTTTTAATGCGTTAATCCTATTATAGGAGGGTGAATTTTGCATTTAAATCTACCCACAGCGATAGAGGCATATACTCATAAAGAGCAGTTTAATTGGATTGAAAGTTGGGCGCATTTACCAATTGATGACTTACACAGCAAAGCTACTGAATTGTGGCATGCCCATCAGACCCAATTTTCTGGCATGACTTCTTTGCTCCAGCAGATAATTACAAAGACTTGGTTTTGGCCAGAATATGAGACCTATATTGCTAATGGCGGGGATCAATCTAAAGCCGACTTACTAGATGACATGATTGACAAGGTAAGAAGGAAAATCATAGCGCGGCGCAATCATATTTACCGAGTGCATCAGGCGAATAAATTGCTTGAGTTACGACCATACGTTGAAGTAAAGCACTGCAATGGTAAAACGATACAAATAGCTTTTGACTCAAGCGCTGCTATTAAAGAGTTTGAGAAGATCATTGAATGCCGCGCAATAGACTGTGCATGTATTTTCTATACACAAACAAGAGCTGAATATGAGAGAGCTAATTTTAAGGCCAATCCATGAAACAGAACGAAAAAAAGCGCTCTGCACCTCTGGCAATCTTGCTGCTCTGGGTGTCTGGCGCTCTGTTGTCATATTATCAATTGCATCCATCAATTAAAGACGGGAAACTTTTCCCTTAACCATATCGCGCACTACCTCATTATGGTTGCCAGCGAAACATTTCCCGCCTCTTAACTTCCCCCGCGCGCGCGTAATCTCTCACCATCAACTGATGGGAGAGACTGCATGCAGCGCCACCTTTTACTTATTGCCTTTAACCTGATTTTGCTTGGGGCCGTGTTATTTTTTGCACCTCAGCAAGTCCCCGTCACCCTTTATAAACTCAGCTTGGTCACGCTGGCCGCACTGGTTGGCTTTTGGCTTGACCGTCTGCTTTTCCCATATGCACGGCCTGATCAGGTCATGCTGCGCACATTCTCTGTCGGCGGGCCGTTTGTAGGCAATCGTGAGATAGTGTTTATCGGCTGCTTGGTTAGGCGCGCCATTATTGTGTTTGGCGCAATGCTTGCCATGGGCCTTGGGGCGTAATATGCAATACCGCACATCCCTTACTGAATTGCTTGAAGACTCAGGTGCAGCAACAGCATTCGTGGTTTTTATTGCAAATTACATCGTGTGGGTGTTGCTGGCAGTATTAGCGGCTTTTCAGTCAAACATTGATGCAGCCGAGCTAATCCCACCTAACGCCCTCAAGCATCGTGCCGAGCTTACCCGCATAGCACATGCGGTGTGGGGGCTGGATGCGCCTATCCCTGTATTTGCTGCACAAATCCACCAAGAGTCTGGCTGGCGGCCTGATGCCGTCTCGCATGTAGGGGCGCAGGGCTTATCGCAGTTTATGCCTGCCACTGCCAGCTGGCTGTGCGAGTTAACCGGCACCCCTAAAGATCAATGCTTGCCCACCAACCCACAATGGGCTATGCGCGCCCTTGTGCAGTATGACCAATGGCTGTATGCCCGCGTGTGGGGCTTAAACGACTTTGACCGTATGTGGGCAACCCTGCGCGCCTATAACGGGGGCCTCGGTTGGTGGCAGCGCGAGGCATTGCTAGTGCCTGCCCGCAGGCTGGCAACACGTGCCGAGATAGACGCCATGTGTGGCAAACACAAACGCGCCCATCTGCATTGCCGAGAAAACCTCAACTATCCCCGCCGCATCCTCAATGTGTACCAGCCACGCTACTACGGCTGGGGGGCAAAAATGGTCATGGGTGGCAGCGTATGAACGCGATTCCAACATGGTTTAAATGGCTTTTAATCGCCATTTGGTGTGGCTTTGCTTTCTGGCGCGGGATGTATGTTGGTGAACAAAATGAGCGCAGCAAGTGGCTGGTTAAAACTGCATTGCAGACCGTCAGCAACCAGGTCGAGCTGGCAAAGAAAGACCGTGCCTTGCGTGTGCTTGAAAACCGCATTGCCTCGCAGGCGGTAGAAATATCAACCTTTTATCAGGGAGTGATGGATGAAAACCTTAAACGTAAAGACAGCATTATTGCTCGCCTTAACAACCGCACTTTGCGCTTGTCAGTCCCCGTGTCCGGCCCCGCAGCCACCTGCCAAGGTGCAGGCAGTGTCAGCACCAGCAATCAACCCCAAGCTGCTGGAGAAACACGAGCCGAACTATCTGACTCGGCTGCTCAATTTCTTGTCGGCATCGGAGCCGAGTGCGACGCCGAAGTCATCCACGCCAACGAAGTAAAAGACCATCTGGCGGCATGCCGGGCGGCGCTTGAACAACAACAATTTATTTTAAAGGAGTAACCATGCCGCCAGTTGAAGACGATTTGAGACGCATTGCCGAGGGGTTCGGCGAGTTAAAGGGCGAGCTGCGCAGCCAGCATCAGGCCACTATGCGTGCTTTTGACAATATCCGTGACGACATGCAACGCATGGAAGATAGCCAAAAACAAGCCATGCAAAGCATGGAAGAGCGACTAAACGGCAAGATCGACAGCCTTGGTGGCCGCGTCAGAACGCTAGAGCAAAAAAGTGAGGATGCAAAGGTCGCTGCTGCCAAGCAAGGTGTCGCTGTAAGTGGCATCACAGCTGCGCTGACTTATGCAGCCATTGAAATCATTAAACGGATTCCCCACTAATGGCGCACAGTCAAGAAACGCGCGCTAACGTGCGCAAAGCTTTTGTGGTGGATGGCGTACCGCTGACCGTCGCTGCCAGCATGCACGGCGTGAGCTACGACACCGCCCGCGAGTGGAAGCGGATAGCCAAGGAAGTCACCGGCGATGATTGGGACACCGCCCGCGCTGCGCACCGCATCACTAACCAGTCAACTGATGATGTCATTAAGCAACTGGTAGACATTATGGTGCGGCAAGCCGTGGTAGTGGCTCAAAAGCTGGAAGACGCAAGCATCCCCGCCCAAGATAAAGTCGAGCTATTAGCCAGCATCAGCGATGCAATGGCTAAGTTTACCAAGTCACTCTCACGCATTGATCCCAAGCTGGGTGCAATGAGTGTGGCGCTGGATACGCTTAAAACCATTGCAGAGTATTTTCAAAAGCATGATCGCGTGGCGCTGGCTCAATTCCAGGATCACCTGGAAGGCATCGGCGCTGTTTTACAAAGCCGTTACGGTTAACGGCATTTTTTGAAAGGTAAGTCATGAATGCAACTGAGCAACAAACCGAGCAAGACATTCAAGCCAAAGGCTTAAACGCACCACGTCTGACACCTGCTGATATTGATGCAACCATTGTGGGTGAGCAGTATCACGTGTTTCCTGGCACCACTCTCACAGTGTGCTGCCTGCAATTGAAAAACGGTGCAACCGTCACTGGCGATAGTGCATGCGTAAGCCCTGCCAACTTTGATGAGCAAATTGGCCGCAACATTGCTCGTCAAAACGCCCGCGAAAAAATCTGGCAGCTGGAAGGCTACCTGCTGAAACAGCGTTTATATCTGGCTGAAGCTGTTGTTTAAGCCATGTCCGACATCGACGATCTAAACATTAAAACCATCAAGAGCTGGAAAGAGTTCGAGGCCGAACTCGCCCAGCTCGGTGAAGACCTGCGCGAGCAGATTGAGCTGGAATGCGAGGCGTTTGATGTTGACCCGGCGGCAAGTTTAGAGCGCCGCGAACGGGCTTTGTTTGATTATGAGTTTTTCTGCCGCACCTACTTTCCACACTATGTGCCGACTGAGCATTTCAGCCTGTTTCAAAAGTTTATCTTCAAGCATTTACCCGCTTGTATTGATAGTCCGCGTGATGCACGTGACGTAGAAAAAGCCCCACGTGGCGAGGCAAAATCAACATATGAGACACAACTTGGCTCACTGTGGTCTGTGTGCCGTGCTACTTATATTGAGCGCTTTATCAAATCTGGAAAGCTGCCAAAAAAAGCACGCAAGCACATGATTGTCATCATTATGAACACCGAAGAGCAAGCAGCCGAAATGCTTGCCAGCGTTAAGGCTGAGCTAGACACCAACCCACGCCTGGCAATGGACTTTCCTGACGCTTTTGGTCAAGGCCGTGTCTGGCAGGCTACTACGGCTATCACAGCCAACAATATCAAAATCCGCATTGGTGGTACCGGCAAAAAACTGCGCGGTATGAAACACGGCCCGCACCGGCCTGATCAAGTGCATATTGACGATGCCGAGAATGATGACAACGTAAAGTCACCGGAGCAGCGTAAAAAGACCGAAGACTTTATTTTAAAGGCTGTGCTCGGCTTGGCTGGACCCGCGGGTGGCATGGATGTCTTTGTGGTGGGTACTGAGCTGCACCACGATGCAGCGATTAATCGTATTGGCAATGCACCTGGCTGGAAAATGCGCACGTTCAAGTCTATCGTGCGTTGGCCGGACAATATGCACCTATGGGACACTTGGGAGGCAATATATAGCCGCCCCGGTACCGCTGATGAAAAAGAAGAGGCCGAGACAGAGGCGCTGGCATTTTATGAGGCTAACAAGGCCGAAATGGAGGCCGGTGCCATTGTGAGCTGGCCGGAAGTGCGCCCACTTTACCGCCTGATGTGCATGCGGGCGATTGACCATGAAGCGTTTAATCATGAGCAGCAAAACGAGGCTGGCAATGATGAGAACGCACCGTTTAAGACAATTCAATTTTGGGTCAACAAACTTTCAAATTGGTTGTTCTTTGGTTCGATTGACCCGTCTATGGGCAAGAAAGATAAAAGGCGTGATCCCTCTGCAATTCTGGTCGGTGGATACAACATGCAAACCATGACGCTAGACGTCATTGAGGCTGATATTCGCAGACGCGTGCCGGACTTGATTATTGAGCATGCAATCGACTATCAAAAACAATATAACTGCCTGATGTGGGCGGTAGAGACGGTGGCTTTTCAGGAGTTTCTATATACCGAGCTTCTTAAACGCTCAATTAAAGAAGGTGTGATTTTTCCAACAGCACCGGATGGTGGGGTGGAAAAAGGCCGTGATAAAGAAATGGCAATTTTATCGCTTCAGCCATTGATCAATAGAGGCCAGATAAGGCTGCATCACAATCAGCACACGCTGAATGAACAGCTTAAATACTACCCAGAAGCCGACCACGACGACGGCCCCGATGCGCTCGAAATGCTGTGGAAGGTAGCAACCGCCTATAGCCAAGCCTTTGAATATGTCTCTGCCGCATCTGACCGCCGCAGCAGACGCAACGACGATTACCAGGACGATTAAACATGGCAAAAAACAGACACCGCCGCGCAGCGATGGCAAAACAAACCGCCAGCCGCCCAACGCCTGATACTGACTTACAAGTCGGCCCACGCTCTAGCCTTGGGCATACACTTAACTATGCCTCGGTGATCACAGTGCCACCGGCACGCCTAGCCAGTGCCTTTGCAATGGCTGACCAAGGCCAGATCACTGAGCAAAGCAAGCTGTTTAACCTGATTGAAGAGCACGACTCGCACATTTTTGCTGAGATGGCAAAACGCAAGCGGGCGATCACCTCACTTGGCTGGCAGCTTGAAGCCCCGGACGATGCCACCGAGGGTGAACTCAAGCGCATTAAAGAGCTTGAGCAAATGCTGCGCGAAAATAACGGTTTTGAAGGCATGCAGTATGACCTGGCCGACGCAACCGGCAAGGGCTTTTCTATGGTCGAGCTTGAGTGGAAAAAAGGCGACGTCTGGCTGCCAGAGTGCTATCACTATGTGCCGCAGCAACTGTTTGTCACCGACCAGGACACTGCCGAACTCAAATACAACGGCACCGGCCTTCCGGAAGCGCTGCGGCCCTATGGGTGGATCAAGCATATCCACAAGGCAAAATCTGGCTATATTGAAAGCGCGGCGCTGTTTAGAGTGCTGGCTTGGACATATGCCTATAAAGCCTACAACGTGCAAGATATGCAGCGCTTTTTGGAGCTGTATGGCTTGCCTCTGCGCTTAGGTAAATACCCAGCGGGCATTGGTAAACCTCAGCGTGATGAGCTGCTGCGTGCTGTGCGCAGCATTGGCAACGATGGTGCCGGTGTGGTGCCTGCCAACATGACCATCGAGTTTATTAAAGACACCTCTCGCGGGTCTATTACCGACTTTTTAGATGCCATTGGTTATTGGGAGGAAAAACAATCCAAGGCCATTTTGGGCGGTGACCTGGACGGTAAAACCACCACAGAAGCGCGCATTATGGTCTACGACAAAGTGCGCCGCGAGATCCTGCTGCACGATGTGGGCAATATGGAGCCGACCATAGATCAGCAGCTGATCGCACCGATTGACATGTTTAACGGCATGTTTGAGCCAGGCCGCAGGCCTAAATTTAAATACCTGACGCAAGAGAGCGTGGACCAGCAGAAGATGGTCGCCGTGCTCGAAAAAGGCGTTGGGCTTGGTATGGAAATCGAGGTCGAATATGCTCATGAAGTTATGCAAATCCCGCGTGCCAAAAAAGGCGCGGCGCTGCTTGGCAAGCCTGCTCAGGCCACACCTGCCAATAATGTCGACAATAAAAACAATCCAGAAGGCACGCCGCCTGCAGACCCGGTGCAAGGCGCACTCAGCCGCCTGGCCGCACTGGCGAGAAATCAGGGCGCGCAAGCGGACTTAACCGAGGCCTACACCGCCCAACTTGCTGCACTTGGTGCCAAGCATGAGTCTGCGCTTGTGCAAAAAATCTATGACGTCGTCGGCGCAGCCGGTGACTTTGACGCCGCCATTCAAGGCATAGAGGCGCTGGCAACTGAGTTTAAGGTACCGGCACTGACTGAGGTAATCGCGCTGGGCATGGCAGCGGCTAATTTGGGGGGTAGGAGTGAGGTGATTGATGGAAATTAAAAGAGTTTTAGACCCTGCCTCTGGTAGCAAGATGATGTATCAAAACAAGCATCATCCAGATGTTGTATTTGGCGATATAAGAAACGTATGCATTAGCCTAATTGATCGCAGCCATGGCAATGAGTCTGGTCAGCGTACTTTAAACATTGAGCCAGACACACTGATGGATTTTAGAAGTATTCCGTTTGCTGATGGTAGTTTTAAGCTGGTTGTTTTTGACCCACCACATTTAGTTCGTGCAGGTAAAAAATCTTGGTTGGCAGCTAAATACGGCAAGCTCTCAGAAAGTTGGCAGACCGATTTAAAAACTGGCTTTGAAGAATGCCTAAGGGTTCTGGATAAGGATGGAATATTAATTTTTAAATGGAACGAAACTCAAGTAAAAATTAATGAGGTCCTTAAATTGTGTCCGATTGAGCCTTTATTTGGGCATTTATCAGGCCGAAAAGGCCTGACTCATTGGCTTGTTTTTATGAAACCAAGGGGGCAATGATGCAAGGCACCAGACTACACAAAATTGATGGCGAGCAAGACTTTGTTTATCGCATTTTTAAAACGGCTGGCGCTTATGGCACGGCCAATGGCAAAGACTGGTTTTGCACCACACCTAACGGCATGCTGGGCAATCTCAGTGGCCACCAGGTGACAGAACATGAAGACGGCACCATCACGGTGTCACCTTCTATTTTGACGCAGTCTCAACATCAGGGTAAAACTTGGCATGGTTACCTTGAAAAAGGTGTCTGGCGCGAGTGCTGATCATGCTTGCTCTACTTATATTTCGTCTGTGGCTTTGCTTTGGTTGGCGTCGGGTCCAGCGGCTTGCGTTTATGCAGCGTCATATCATCGTCAGAGTGATAACGGTCTCTTTTAAAAATGCCTATGGTGTTGCTTTGGTCACTTTTAAGTTGTGCCCGCTCGGCTTCGGTCTCACGCATGCATTGTTCACCGTACTCAGTCATGCGATAACCAAACATTTCAGGCTCTATCAGCTTCGTTTCCAGCAGCCATTGCAGTATCTCTGGTGCCACAGGCTCAGGCTCTCGCCCGATCAGTTTGCATATAGCATCGTATTGAGGTTTAGTTAAGTACATGGAAAGCGCAGCGCAGTTACCGTTTAAGCAGGCGATTGAATTCTATCGTCAAAAGATCAAGCTGCCCACCTCTGGCTGGACAGATATCTGGGAGCAGCAGCACAGCAAGGCTTTTGTGGTGGCTGGCGCGCAGTCAGACGCGCTGCTTGAAGATTTTTACAATGCGATTCAAGACGCCAAGCAAAACGGCGGTGGCTATGCTGATTTTAAAGAGCGTTTTAACGAGATTGCAGCCAAGCACGGTTGGTCTTATAAAGGCTCCCCAGGCTGGCGTAGTCGGGTGATTTACGACACCAACATCACACAGTCATACAACGCTGGGCGATATGTCCAGATGGTTGCACTGAAAGAAACAAAACCCTTTTGGGTTTATCGGCACATAACAATCGAAAATCCTAGACTTGAGCACAAGCTATGGGATGGCACTATATTACCTGCTGATGATGTTTGGTTTGATACTCATTATCCGCAATGTGGCTGGGGGTGCAAATGTCGCGTTTATGCTTTGTCTGTAGGCGAAGCTAAACGCATGTGGACACAAAAAGGGTTAACTGGGCCAGATCAAAGACCTGTTATTGACATGGTCAAAGTGACCGTGGGTAAAAATGGCAGCAATCCGCGCGAGGTTTGGGTACCTAAAGGAATTGACCCCGGCTTTGGCTATAATCCCGGCAAGGCATGGCTAGAGCCGCTGACCGTGCCGCCTTTGCAGGGCTATGATGCCGTGCTCAAAGCGCGTGGCATTGATGCACCATCAATCAAAACGAGTATGCGCAAAGCGACAGTGATTGATAAGGCCGCCATTTTGCCACCTGACACACCGCCAGAGCAGGCCGTTGCGGATTTTTTGGACGTGTTTGGTGCGGATATGGAAGTCGGCAGCGTGTTTACTGATGCCGCGCAAACCTCGGTAGTGATCAGTAAAGCCTTATTTACTGATGGCAGTGGCGACTTTAAGTGGCTGGCAAAAGAGAACAAGGCCAACCGGCTGCAATATATCAACCTGCTGGCGATGACGGTTGCCGACCCTGACGAAATTTGGTGGGTGTGGGTAAAAGACAATAAAGAGTCTGGCCGCTGGCGTTTAAAACGCCGATATCTGCGGGCGTTTGAAATTGATGGCAGTAATGAGTTTGGCGTGGCTGTATTTGAGTGGGGCCGCACCGGCTGGACTGGCGCAACAACCTTTATGCAGACACAAAAAACCGAAGATGAGAGATTTAAGTATTTTGACAAGCAGCGCGATGGCCGCCTGGTCTACAAAAAATAAAAAGCGGCTTGTGCGGGCCGCTTTTATGGATCGGATTTGAGGGCTTTGCACAGCCACAGCTTCGTCACCACAAGGACAGTATATGCAATTAGTGATCGATTATCAAGATATCTCGGTTAAGCACCTGGTAGCGGTGCTAAGTCATGAGTTTATGCATCCAGAGACACTGCTTGGTAGTGTTGGCAGCGCTCTTGAGATGGTTAATACAGATCGTCACTATGCTGGGAAAGCCCCGGACGGCTCAGACTGGGCACCACTTAAAGAATCCTCGAAGCTGGAAAAGCGCAAGGGCGGCCCGCTCAATAAAACAGGTGAAATGCTGCAGTCTTTTAATTACCAGGTGGACGGTAATACTTTAATGCTAGGCTTTGATGGTGCCAGAAATGCAGAGCTTGCTTATTGGCACCATACCGGTACCGATCCTTATGTGATTAAACCAAAAAATGGTAAGGCGCTAAAGTTTGGGGATCACATTGTCAAAAAAGTAAATCATCCAGGACTGCCTGCTCGTGAATTGGTCGGATATCCTGATAGTGATCAACGTCTGGTCGACGATGTTGTCAACGATCATTTAATGGCTGTTTTAAATCGTGTTTGAAAATTAATTAAATGCTATTTAATGGGGATTTATACCCCAATTAAATTTTAATTAATCGCTATTACCCCGTATTTTTATCCCGAATTTTTATCACTACTGTCCAGAAATCAAGAATTTTAATGAACACGTGTTAATCTATTGTTTATGCGGCGACCCGGCCAATTCCGCCCGGTTGTGACTGTCCAGATTCCACACCCCCCCTACTAATAAAGGGAGCGACTGTTCGAGTCCCGCAGCAGCTCACGTATTTTGTGAGCTGCCAGGTCGAGTTTCGTGACCGCTTGTCCTAAGTCCAGCAAAGCAGCGGACGAAAGTCCTAAACTGAGCAACGCAGGGAACAAGCGGAAGCTGGGGTGCATTTCTTTTGGTGACTTTATCTTTGGGCAAGCAAAGAAAAGTCACTCGCCTAGAGGCGAAAAAGACCATTCCATACGACAAGAAATCATCCGCGTGGGCATGCATGCCCACCCTACCTCCTAAGAGTCTCATTTTGAGCCAATCAGCGGCCTGCCAATCCATATCATGACCTTTTAAACCCAACAAAAAAGCGCACTAGTGTGCGCTTTTTTATCTGCCATCAACCCCTTTACCCCAGGTTAGGCGCTAACCACCGCTCCAACCAAGCTTTATCCACATTCCTTCTCTGTGCCATATCCTCCACCTGATCATTGCCAATCTTATCGACACTGAAATAGCGCGACTCAGGGTGCGCGAGGTAGAAGCCACTGACAGCCGCCGCCGGAATCATGGCGTAGCTATCGGTGAGTTGCATGTCAATTTCTTCTGCCTGCAACACCTTGAACATCTCGGACTTCACGGTGTGGTCCGGGCAGGCCGGGTAGCCGGGCGCCGGGCGGATGCCGCGGTATTGCTCTTTGATCAGCGCTTCGTTGCTCAAGTCTTCATCGGCGGCATAGCCCCAGAAATCAGTGCGCACACGCTCATGCATGTATTCGGCAAAAGCTTCAGCCAAACGGTCGGCCAGTGACTTGAACATGATGGCGTTGTAGTCATCGTGGTTTTTCTCAAACTCGGCCAGGCGTTTTTCCATGCCCAGACCCGCGGTGACGGCAAACAGGCCAATGTAATCATCTACCCCTTTAGGCGCAATAAAGTCGGCCATGCACTGGTTGGGGCGGGCAACACCGTCGATCACCGGTTTTTGCGTTTGCTGGCGCATACCGTACCAGGTCAAGGCGACCTGACTGCGGCTGTCGTCGGTGTAGATTTCGATATCGTCCGTATTCACCTGGTTAGCGGGCAGCAAGGCGATCACGCCATTGGCGCTGAGCCAGCGGCCATCAATGATGCGCTTGAGCATGATTTGCGCTTCAGCAAACACCTTGGTGGCGGCTTCGCCGACGACTTCGTCCTTTAAAATCGCCGGATAAAACCCGGCCAGGTCCCAGGTCTGAAAGAACGGACCCCAGTCGATATATTGCGCGATGAGGGCGAGGTCGATGTTTTTGAACACGCGGCGGCCAATAAACTTGGGTTTCAGTGGCGCATAATCACCCGTGAAAGTGAGTTGTGCGGCATTGGCGCGTGCTTCAGCCAGGCTCAGCATGGGCACGCCTTTTTTATTGGCGTGTTGCTGGCGGGCTTTTTCATAGTCGGCCTGGATCTCAGCCAGGTAAGCCCCACGCGTTTCCGGCGTGAGCAGGTTTTGCATGACGCTGACCGAGCGTGAGGCATCGGGCACGTAAATGACCGGGCCGGTGTAATTGGGTGCAATTTTCACCGCGGTGTGCGCACGGGAAGTGGTCGCGCCACCGATCAGCAAGGGGGTTTGCTGCTCAACAAAGTGCGGGTCGCGCTGCATCTCTTTGGCGATGTAGGCCATTTCTTCGAGGGATGGTGTAATCAGTCCACTCAGGCCGATGATGTCCGCATTCTCGCGTTTGGCCATCTCCAGGATTTCAGCGGCGGGCACCATGACGCCCATGTTCACCACCTCGAAGTTGTTGCACTGCAACACCACCGAGACGATGTTTTTGCCAATATCGTGCACATCGCCTTTGACCGTGGCAATCACCACTTTGCCCTTGGGCTTGGCGACCATGCCGGTACGGCGCTCTTCGGCAGCTTTTTCTTCTTCAATAAACGGGATCAGGTGCGCCACGGCGGATTTCATGACGCGGGCGGATTTCACCACTTGCGGCAAAAACATCTTGCCCTGGCCAAACAGGTCGCCGACCACGTTCATGCCGTCCATGAGAGGGCCTTCAATCACATGAATCGGGCGGCCGCCCTTGCTCATAATCTCCTGACGCACTTCTTCAGTGTCGGCGACAATAAAATCGGTAATCCCATGCACCAGCGCATACTCGAGGCGCTTGTTGGCAGGCACCGGGTTTTCAGGTGTGCCACGCCAGGCCAGAGTCGCTTCGGCTTTTTTGCCGCCAGCGACCAGCGTGCCCGCAATCTCAATCATGCGTTCAGTGGCCGCTAATGGATTCTCAGGGTCCACCACGCGGTTAAGCACCACGTCTTCGACGCGCTCACGCAATTCCGGATCAATATCGTCATAGACGCCGACCATGCCCGCGTTGACGATGCCCATGGTCATGCCGGCTTTAATCGCATGGTAGAGGAACACGGTATGGATGGCTTCACGCGCAGGCTCATTGCCGCGGAAGCTGAAGCTCACATTAGACACGCCGCCGGAAATCCGCGCATACGGCAGGTTCTGCTTGATCCAGCGCGTGGCTTCGATAAAGTCCACCGCGTAGTTGTTGTGTTCTTCAATGCCGGTGGCAATGGCGAAGATATTCGGGTCGAAAATAATATCTTCAGGCGGAAAGCCAGTGCTCACTAACAAATCGTAAGCGCGCTTACAGATTTCAGTTTTGCGTTCAAAGGTATCGGCCTGGCCTTTTTCATCAAACGCCATGACGATGACGGAAGCCCCGTAGCGGCGGCATAACTTGGCCTGGCGCAAAAACTCCGCTTCGCCTTCTTTCATCGAAATCGAGTTCACAATCGCTTTGCCCTGCACACACTTGAGGCCGGCTTCAATCACGTTCCATTTGGAGGAGTCGATCATGATGGGCACGCGGGCAATGTCCGGCTCGGAGGCGACCAGATTCAGGAAATGCGTCATGGCCTTGACCGCATCCAGCATGCCTTCGTCCATGTTGATATCGATGACCTGCGCGCCGTTTTCGACCTGCTGGCGCGCCACGCTGAGCGCTTCTTCGTATTGCTCGTTGATGATCATGCGTGCAAACGCTTTGGAACCCGTCACATTGGTACGCTCACCGACGTTGACGAACAGCGACTGCTCATCAATCACAAACGGTTCCAGGCCTGACAGCTTGGTCGTCACCGGTAAGGTGGGTACCTGCCGTGGTGGCAAGTCTTTAATCGCGTTGTAAATGGCATTGATGTGTGGCGGCGTAGTCCCGCAGCAGCCACCGGCAATATTGATAAAGCCGCTTTGTGCAAACTCTTTAACCAGGCTGGCGGTGATGTCGGGCGTCTCATCAAAGCCGGTATCAGACATCGGGTTGGGCAAACCAGCATTCGGGTAAATACAGACAAAGGTATCGGCGACCTTGCTCAGCTCTTCGGCATACGGGCGCATCAGGGTCGCACCCAGTGCACAGTTGAGGCCGACGGTCAGCGGTTTGGCGTGGCGTACCGAATGCCAGAAGGCAGTCACGGTCTGACCGGACAGGATGCGGCCAGAGGCGTCAGTGACCGTACCGGAGATCATGATCGGCCAGGTCTTGCCCTGTTCTTCAAAGAAACTGTCGATGGCAAACAGCGCGGCCTTGCAGTTAAGCGTATCGAAAATGGTTTCTACCATGAGGATATCGGCGCCGCCTTCGACCAGGCCACGGATTTGTTCCAGGTAAGCAGTCACCAGCTGGTCAAAACTGACGTTACGGGCCGCGGGGTCGTTGACATCCGGCGAGATTGACGCGGTTTTTGGCGTAGGCCCGAGAGCGCCCGCCACAAAACGCGGCTTGTCCGGCGTGCTGTATTTGACGCAGGCGGCCTTGGCCAGCTTGGCGGCTTCGACGTTCATCTCGTACACCAGATGCGCCATATGGTAATCATCTTGCGCGACGCTGGTGGCACCAAAGGTATTGGTTTCAATGATGTCGGCGCCCGCGGCCAGGTATTGCTCGTGGATTTCCTGGATCACCTGCGGTTGCGTGAGGGTCAGCAGCTCGTTGTTGCCTTTGACAAACAGCTCGCGTTCGCCTGCCGGGCCCTGAAAATCCTTGAAGCGCTCGCCACGGTAATCGGCCTCGGTCAACTTGTAGCGCTGGATCATGGTACCCATGGCACCATCCAGAATCAGGATGCGTTGGGAAAGCGCCTCACGGAGCCATTGTTCAGTTGCGGAAACCGGCAGTTGCGTCATGCGTATCAACTTGAAAACAAAAGTAATATTTTATCACAAGCACAAGGCGGCTCCTTGCCTGTCGGCGCAAGGCGTAATCTGGAGCATTGGGTGGAAATCCCGAGCTCGCCTAAACCGGATAGGCGAAATAAAAAAATGCATTTAACATAGCGCTGATTCAAGGGCGTATGGCTTTATCCATCACGCAGGGACCACACAGACAAACGGATTCACAGATGATTTCAGGCTTGGTACAACTTTTTTTATGGCAGGGGCTGGGCGAACTGCTCAGTAAATTCTTTTTACCCGGCATCCCCGGACCGGTGCTAGGCCTGCTGCTCTTGCTGGTGTTTTTATGTGCCCGTGGGCAGGTGAATGCCGACCTCGGCCTGGTGGCCGACAGTTTCCGCCAGCATCTGGGATTGTTATTTGTACCCGCCTCGGTCGGCGTGCTGCTGTTTTTGCCCGAGCTGCAAACACACGCCCTGGCGGTAGGCACCGCCCTGCTGGTGAGCGTGATTCTGACCATCGCCGTCACCGCCATTGTGCTCAAACTATTCTGGTATGTTTCACTCAAGCGCAATAAGGGGCACCGCCATGAGTAAGCGCCTGCCAATTGCCGAAATCTGGGTCTACCTGTCGGGTGACCCGCTGTTTGCGCTGATTATTACGCTGGCCAGTTATCAGCTCGGCTACCTGTTGTATGTGCGCGCCAAGCGTCATCCGCTGGTCAATCCGGTCGCCATTTCGGTGCTGCTCACCTGCCTGACCATAGACCTGCTGGACATGCCATATGAAAAATACTTTGAAGGTGCGCAGTTTGTGCACTTTTTGCTGGGCACGGCGACCGTCGCCCTGGCAGTGCCGATTTACAACGGCTTCAAGCGCATGCAAGGCAAGATTTTTCATATCTGGGTGGCGCTCACCGTGGGCAGTACGGTGTCTATTGCCAGCGCGGTGGCCATTGCCAAGCTGATGGGCGCGACCGACAACATTGTGGGCAGCATGTATGCCAAATCGGTGACGGCGCCAATTGCCATGGGCATTGCCGAGCGCCTGAACGTGTCGCCGACGCTGACGGCAGTGTTTACCGTGATCACCGGCATGCTGGGGGCGATTCTGGCCCCCTATATCCTCAATGCGGTCAAAGTTCAGCAGTGGTGGATACGCGGCACGGCGATTGGGGTGGGCGCGCATGGTCTGGGCATTACACGCGCGTTTAGTGTCAATGAAGAAGCCGGGGTGTTTGCCAGCATGGCGATGGGGCTCAATGGCGTGATCAGTGCCATCGGCCTGCCCATCGTATTGACCTATTTACGGCCACATTTGGGCTTCTAGCTGACACCCAGCTTACAAACGGCCATTTTGGCCGAACTTGGCGCAAAATCGTATTGTCATTCCAAACGTAAAAGGGTTTAATGTAAGCATTGTAAATCCCATTACGGCGATCAATGTGTGAAAGCGTCCCCTGGCTGATCAAAACGATTAGCCAGTGAAAACAGTGCCTTATCACAGCAATAAACCGTAAACATACACCCCATACTAACAACCATTGATGATAGCCATTCACTGAATATATGGATAAACCTCTGAATACAGCCGCATACAAGCTCAGACTGTGGGTCGTCACAGTGCTGCTGGCTGTGCTCGGGGTGGCCCTGGTGGCAGAGTTCTCTGACCACTCCAGCTACCGTGATGATGTGGTGCGCGTGCGGATTGCCGAGATTAGCGAACCTTCCGCCGATGGTGAATC
The DNA here is from genome assembly GCF_037076555.1 of Methylophilus sp. DW102. Lineage (NCBI taxonomy): Bacteria > Pseudomonadati > Pseudomonadota > Betaproteobacteria > Nitrosomonadales > Methylophilaceae > Methylophilus > Methylophilus sp. DW102. The sequence goes on from NZ_AP029023.1 coordinate 2,855,688, forward strand.
GCCGTTTCCCTCACTACTGCCTTTGATTAACCTGCCCGCAAGCTTCGTCATTGCCTGCGTGATTCCGTTTGCGCTACTGGCTTTGCCACGTCAGCGCCTGATCAAACACCGCACGGTGGTTCGCCACCTGCACTCACGGGCTCCCCCCGTATCTGTTTAGGCCACTCTGTGCCCATGCGCATGCTGTTACTCCCCGATTCAAGTTGATAGTGTTTGTAACCGATGCGCCCTCCCTGTCCTGCATCATGCCCGGTGACATGGTACTGGCGCCCAGAGTCCAACGGTGGGTGAACATTCCCTGGCGGCATACGCCTACAAGATGCCAGATGGCTGTTTAACCAGTATTCCTCTTCAATTTAATTAAGATAAGAACACACTTATGATGAAACAGCACTTAATCGTTTTAGGCTTGCTTGGCTCCCTGCTAGGCGCTTGTCATAAAGAAGAAGCGCCCAAGGAAGAGCTTCCCAAACTGGAAGTCACCACCCCGATGCGCAAAGACACCACGCTGATTAAAGAGTATGTCTGCCAGATTCATGCCATCCGGCATATTGAAATGCGCGCGCTGGAGCGTGGCTACTTGCAGGATATCTTTGTCGACGAAGGCAAATATGTCAAAGCTGGCCAGCCCATGTTCAAGATCATGCCGAATATCTACCAGGCGGAATTGATGCGCGCCAAGGCTGAGGCCAATGCCATTCAGATTGAATACGAAAACACCAAGGCGCTGGCCGAAAAAAATGTTGTGTCGCTAAACGAGCTGGCGATTGCCAAAGCCAAACTCGACAAGGCGCTGGCTGAAGTGAACCTGCACCAGACACACTTGAACTTTACCGACATCAATGCCCCGTTTGACGGCATCATGGACCACCTGTTTGTGCGGAAAGGTAGCCTGATGCAAGAGGGTGACTTGCTGACCACACTGTCTGACATCAGCAAAATGTGGGTGTACTTTAACGTGCCAGAATCCGAGTATCTGGACTTTAAAGCCCGTCATGAAGATGAAAAACAGGTCAAGGTGCATCTGCGCATGGCCAATGGCCAGGTGTTTAACCAACAGGGGGTCATCGAAACCATCGAAGCCGACTTTGACAACAAAACCGGTAACATCGAGTTCCGGGCAGGCTTCATGAACCCTGAGCGTCTGTTACGTCATGGCGAGACCGGTAACATCATGATGGATATCCCTTACAAAAACGCCATGCTGATTCCACAAAAAGCGATTTTTGAAATTCTCGACCAACAGTATGTGTTCGTGGTGGGCAAGGATCACAAACTGGAACAACGACTGGTTAAAGTGGCGGCTGACATTCAAGACATGTCCATCATTGAGAGCGGCCTGCAAGACACCGATCATGTGTTGATTGAAGGCCTGCGCCGCGTCACCAAAGGTGACAAGATCATTGAGGACTTTAAAACACCCGACAAGGTTGTTCCTGAACTGAAGCTGTACGCAGAATAACGAAACATCAGGTGAACACATATGCTTAACATATTCCTCAAACGCCCAGTACTGGCCATCGTACTGTCCCTGCTCCTGACGTTTACTGGATTCTTGTCCATTAAAAGTCTGCCGGTCGAGCAGTTTCCAGACATTGCGCCACCGCGCGTATTGATCTTCCTGGCTTATCCTGGCTCCAGCGCCAGCGTGCTGGTGCAATCGTCACTGATTACACTGGAGCGCGCCATTAACGGTGTGCCCGGCATGAAATACATCGTGTCCGACGCGACCAGTGCGGGTGAAGCCACCATCCAGGTCTATTTTGACCAGGGGGTAGACCCGAACGAAGCGATGGTGAACACCAAGGTCAGGCTGGACCAGGTCATCAACCGTCTGCCACAGCTGGTACAACTGGAAGGGGTGATCCTGAACAAGGTACAGCCTAGCATGTTGATGTACGTGAACATGTACAGTACCGATAAAAACGCGGACCAGAAATTCCTCTACAACTACTCACAAATTAACGTGATTCCTGAAATCCAGCGCGTGAACGGCATTGCCTGGGCGCAGATTTTGGGTAGCCGTCAATATGCCATGCGGGTGTATTTAAACCCGGACCGCATGCGGGCTTACAACGTGTCTTCCAAAGAAGTCATGGATGCGATGTCCAACCAGAGTTTGATTGGTCGTCCAGGCCGTTTGGGGCAAAGCTCGGGGCTGCAGGCGCAAGCCAAAGAATACACCCTGGTGTATAGCGCCAGCCGCTATGAAAAGCCTGAGCAATATGAAAATATTGTGATTCGCTCCACCCCCTCAGGTGAGATTCTGCGCCTGAAAGACATTGCCAAAGTCATGCTGGGCAGTGAGTTCTACGACATTTACTCCAACAAAGACGGTTATCCTTCTGCCTCGATTGTGTTGAAGCAAAACTACAACACCAACGCGAAAGAAGTGATTGAAAACGTCAAGAAAACGCTGGAAGAGCTCAAACCCACCTTCCCAGCTGGCATGACCTATGAAATCAACTACGACGTGTCACGCTTTGTAGATGCTTCTATCCACAAGGTCTTGCATACGCTGGTTGAAGCGTTTGTGCTGGTATCACTGGTGGTGTTCATTTTCCTCGGTGACTGGCGCTCTACCCTGATTCCGTTGATCGCGGTGCCCATCTCGCTGATCGGGGCGTTTGCAGTGATGAGCTCGTTTGGCTTGAGTATCAACCTGATTACGCTGTTTGCCATGGTGCTGGCGATCGGGGTGGTCGTGGACGATGCGATTGTGGTGGTGGAAGCGGTGCACGCCAAAATGGCTTCTGACCATGTCGGCCCTTACGCCGCAGTACAACGTGTATTGGGTGAAATCGGCGGCGCAGTGGTCGCGATCACCTTGCTGATGACCTCGGTATTTGTGCCGATCACCTTCCTGCCAGGTCCGGTGGGTGTGTTCTACCGCCAGTTTGCGATCACCATGGCGTCCTCCATCGTGTTGTCAGGCATTATTGCGCTGACCCTGACCCCGGTGCTGTGCGCGATGATCTTGAAGAATACGCATGGCCAGCCCAGAAGCCGTAACCCGATCAACCTGTTTTTGGACCTGTTCAACAAGGGCTTTGACAAGGTGACCGACTACTATACGGCCTTCCTTGAAAAACTGGTGACTCAGCGCACGATCACCTTTCTAGTGATTGGGCTGTTCTCTTTCGGGATTGTTTCGATTGTTAAAATCATTCCAGAGGGCTTCATTCCCGGTGAAGACCAGGGCATGATTTATGCAATTATCCAGACCCCTCCAGGCTCAACACTGGAAACCACCTATCAGGTGTCACAAGAGCTGCAAAAAGTAGCGAAGAAAATTCCTGCAGTGCAGTCTGTGACCGCCTTGGCGGGTTACGAGGTGCTGACCGAAGGGCGCGGTTCTAACGCGGGTACTTGTATTATCAACCTCAAGGACTGGGAAGAACGTAAAGAGACGGTTGCCGACGTACTCAAATTACTGGAGAAAGCCACCGAAAACTTTGGCGCGCGGATTGAATACTTTGAACCGCCTGCAGTGCCTGGTTATGGTACCGCTTCCGGTCTGGCCTTCCGCTTGTTGGATAAAACCGGCTCGCTGGATTACCAGAAGTTTGATGACATCAACAAAGACTTCATGAAGGCTCTGGCAAAACGCAAAGAATTAACCGGTTTGTTTACCTTCTATGCGGCCAACTATCCACAGTACGACTTGATCATTGATCCGCAACGTGCCATGCAGAAAAAAGTCACGATTGCCGATGCGATGGACAACCTCGATGTGCTGGTGGGCAGTACCTTTGAGCTGGCATTCATCCGCTTTAACTACTACTTCCGGGTGTATACCCAGGCTGCGCCTGAGTTCCGCCGCTTCCCTAGCGACATCCTGAACTACTATGTACGCAATGAAGATGGCGAGATGGTGCCTTACTCAGCCTTCATGACTATGAAGAAACAACAGGGTCCTAACGAAATTACCCGTTACAACCTGTTTAACTCTGCAGCGCTGCGTGCCGAGCCTGCTGAAGGCTACACCACAGCCTCTGCAATCAATGCCATCAAAGAAGCCGCTAAATCTCTGCCTAAAGGCTACTCAGTGGGCTGGGAAGGCTTGAGCTTTGACGAAGAACGCCGTGGCAATGAAAACATCATTATTTTCATGGTGGTGCTGGTATTCGTTTACATGGTGCTGGCCGCACAATATGAAAGCTTCATTATTCCGTTTGCGGTCATGCTGTCGTTGCCAGTTGGTATTTTCGGTAGCTTCCTGTTGCTGAAAATGGCCGGGTTGGCCAATGACGTGTATGCGCAGATTGGCTTGATCATGCTGGTGGGCTTGCTTGGTAAGAACGCAGTGCTGATTGTAGAGTTTGCGGTACAAGCGCGTGAAAAAGGTGCCTCTATCAAAGAAGCCGCCATCGCCGGGGCAAAAGCACGTTTCAGACCAATCCTGATGACCTCGTTTGCCTTTATTGCCGGCCTGATTCCATTGACGGTCGCGACCGGGGCCGGTGCGATTGGTAACCGGACCATCGGTACCTCGGCCTTGGGCGGCATGTTATTCGGGACGCTCTTTGGTGTGGTCGTGATTCCTGGCCTTTACTATATATTCGCCAGCTTGGCGGACGGTAAAACGCTGATCCGCAAGGAAGATCAGAACCCACTGACTGAGTCCTACGAGTACAACAGACATGAAGAAGAAGACGAACATGACCACTAATAAATATCTGTATTGGCTGGTAAGCGGTGCAGTTGCAGCCATGCTGCAGTCCTGTGCGATCCCCAACATCATGACCAAGGAGGCCGACACCGCCTTACCCGCGCAATATAGTGGTAAAGCGGCCGCGGCCGACACACAAAGCAGTGCCAGTGTGAGCTGGAAAGAGTTCTTCCAGGACCAGAATCTGGTCTCTCTGATTGATACGGCCGTGGCCAACAATAAAGAGATCCAGATGATGGCGCAGCGTATCTCGATGGCGCAGAACGAAATTCAGGCTAGACGCGGTGCTTATCTGCCTTTTGTGAATGCCGGTGGTGGCATCAATTATGAAAAAACCAGCAAGTTTACCCGGCTGGGTGCGGTCGAAGATGGCCTCAAGATTCATAATCAATCCTTCCCGACCTTTCTTGGCGACTACCAGTTTGGGCTGGTAGCCTCCTGGGAAGTCGACATCTGGCACAAACTGCGCAATGCACAACAAGTTGCCGTGCTCGACTACATGGCGACCACAGAAGGCAAAAGCTTCCTGGTCACCAATTTGGTGGCTGAGGTGGCCAACAGCTACTACGAGCTGGTCGCGCTGGATAACCAGTTGCTGACGCTGCAAAAAAACATTGAGATTCAGCAGAATGCGCTCAATGTGATTCGTGAGCTGCAGAAATACGCGCGCTCAACCTCACTTGCGGTCAAACGGTTTGAAGCCGAAGTGAAAAAGAACCAGAGCAAGCAGTACGTGATCAAGCAGCAAATTACCGAGGCTGAGAACCGCATCAATATGCTGCTGGGTCGCACCTCGCAACCAATTGCACGCAACAGCGATGGCTTCATGGAACTACAGCCCAAAGCAGTCGAGACTGGCCTGCCTTCACAAATGCTGGCCAACCGCCCGGATATCCGTCGCTCCGAGCTCGAGCTGGCAGCGGCCAAACTGAATATTGATGTGGCCAGAGCCAACTTCTATCCATCGTTCACCATGAACGCCGGACTGGGGTTTCAGGCCTTCAAGCCGCAGTATTTGCTGAATATCCCAGATGCACTGGGCGCTTCACTGGGCGCGGGCTTGATGGGGCCATTGATCAACCGGAACGCAATCATTGCCGAGTATAAAAATGCCAGTGCCTCGCAAATTGAAAAAGCTTACGAGTATGAGCAAACCATTATCAATGCTTATATGGAAGTGGCGAATCAAATAGCCAACGTCGACAACCTGAGCAAAAACTTCAGCCTGAAAACCGACCAGGTTAACCAGTTGACGCAGTCGATTGACGTGGCCAACCAGCTGTTTAAAAATGCCCGCGCGGATTACGGTGAAGTACTGCTGACGCAACGTGATGCGCTGGATGCCAAAATGGAGTTGATAGACACCAAGCAGCAACAGATGTCTGCCATGATCAATCTCTATCGTTCTTTGGGCGGTGGCTGGCGTTAAGCGTTACCCAAACCAAGCCTAAGCAGATCGCCCAGTCTAAAGCTCGCGATCTGACAAAACAAAGGGATTCCGTTTTGCGGAATCCCTTTGTTTTTGCTGTCCTTCGAAATCAATCCATGCCTTCAACCATCCCTTTTGTCTAAGTCAGCTAGACCACCTGAGCGTGACAATGCTTGAGAGCACTCAATCGACCTCGGCACGCAAGTAGGCTACATGGCACATGTGCTGCCTTAACGATGCATATGGTACACAGCCTAAGTTGAATAACGAGTAAACACCACTCACCCAATTCGCTCAAAAGCGAGCCTCCCCATGACAAATACCCTTGCTGCAGGATGAAGGCATCCCTGTTTAAACAGGCGTGTGCGTAACGAGCGCTGTAGCAGAGCGCCGGAGGGAGGAGTCGTGAAGAGATGCGCCGTATATTGCGTGACGCTGACAAGCACTCACCCGTGCCTAACCAAACAGGCTAGCCACGGGCAAGTTATTAGAATGGGGCTTATTTGCCGAGCAGGTTATCCAGCGAGCGCTGGTCCAGTGCGCCCAAATAGGTCGGGCATTGCTGGTTGATGACGGCGACCCAAGCTGCACAACCGTCTAAAGGTTGCTGGCTGGCTGGCACGGTCAAACCAAAATCTGCTGGTTTGCGCGGCGGGACTGATTTGTTGCCAAACCACATGACGCGCTTGTCCTTAGACAACGCGAAACAGCTCTTGGCCGCTTCACGCAAAGCCTCGCGCGCATCGCTCAGGCTGCCGCAAGCCGCACTGCCGTCAACCTCCATCAATTGTGCACCGACTTCATAGCGGGTTTGGTCCACCGTCAATATCGTACCGGCAGGCTTGTATTCATTCATGACCGCATAAAAGCCAAACAGAAAAATCAGCATGCCCAGGGAAAGGCCACGATGCTGCTTCTCAAATACCTCAATGCCAAAATAATTCACCGCCAGCGCCATCAGCGTCAAGGCAAATGCGGCCATAGCCACCATCTTGTGCGGAATCTGTATCTCATAAATCCCCCAGGCAAACGCGATTACCGCGATGGCAAGGGTGACAATCCGCATCATTTTTTTATTCATTGCAACACACGCTCCACTAACTAAAGATAGAGGCAGTAGTGGCCCTCGCCACCGCTCACCCACGCGCAACATCTTAACCGATTTGCCTGAATGATTGATATTGATGCAGCCCGAATGTTCGCAAAGACGGTGCCAAATTAAGCTTGCTGTAAGTTTGCCGCCAGCCAATGCTCAATCACCACCACCAGATACGCCTGTTCCTCCAGGGTCAGCGCTCGGCCAGCAGGAATCTGGTGCCATTTGGATAAACATCCCCGGCAACATGTAGCGGTAGCATGTTGCGCGACAAACACCGGATGTCCGCGCATCGGCGTTTGCTGACCGTCATTGGCCGGAGTAGCCGGGGCCAGCCGCTCGGCAATAAATTTTTCTGCATGGTCTAGCACCACCGCCAACCCTTTTTGTTGCAAATAGTGCTGGTCTTTGGCGTTGAGTTTGAAGCGGGCACGGAAATCGGAGCGTTGCAGGGCTTGAAATAAGGCGTCCAGATCGCGCATGGCCTACACACCACAATCAGTGCAACTGCGAAAGGTGCAGATCTCGCAGTTTTGGCGCCTTGAACGCCGTCACCCCTACCACTGCCAGCGTCATGCAGCCCCCAAACACCACCGAGGGCACCAGCCCAATGAATCTGGCGGTGAGCCCTGATTCAAACGCGCCTAGCTCATTGGAAGAACCGATAAAAATGCCGTTGATGGCCGAGACGCGGCCGCGCATGCCATCGGGCGTGGCCAGTTGCAGAATAGTTTGCCGTAACACCACCGAGACGCCGTCCATCATGCCGGAAATGGCCAGGATCAGCATGGCTAATTCAAAATTGGTGCACAAGCCAAATGCAATCATGCACACACCAAAACCAGCCACGGCAAACAGCAGCCAGCGGCCACTGTGCTCATGAATCGGGTGTTTGGCGAGCCAGACGCCGGACACTATAGCGCCCAGTGCGGGGGCGGCACGTAATAACCCCAGGCCTTCTGGGCCCATCTGGTAGATATCGTGCACAAAGGCAGGCAGCATGGCGACAGCACCGCCAAATAGCACGGCGAACATATCGAGCAGTTGCGCGGCGAGCACCACTTGCGTACGGCGGACAAAGCGCAAGCCTTCAGCGATGCTGGCAAAGACTTTCATTGGCTCATGGCTATGGTGCTCGGTCACGCGCAAGGCCAGCGCAGCAACACATGCGGCCAGTGCCAGCAGTGCAGACAGCCCATAAGCGATAGATTTGTCAGCAAACCCAATCAGCAAACCGCCGATAGCGGGGCCGACAATGAGCCCAATCTGAAACATGGAGCTGCCGATGCCAGAGGCCTTGGCGATGGAGGCACGCGGGATAATCAGGGCAAATAGCGTGTTATAGCTGGGAGAGATCAAGGCGCGGGCAAAGCCGGTCAGGCAGACCGTGCCATAGATCCACCAGGCAGTATGGGCGGGCTGTTGTTGCGTAATCATCACCAGTAACCCGGCGTTCACCGCCAGAAAAAAAGCCGACACGGCGGCAAAACCGCGGCGCGAGAAGTAATGATCCACGGCATGCCCCGCAAACAGCGCGCTACCCATGTAAGGGATCACTTCTGCCAGGCCGACCAGCCCCAAGGACCAGGGATCGTGTGTCAACTCGTAGATATGCCAGCCGATGGCAACCATCATCATCTGGTACGACAGCACCATGAGGATGCGGTAGGCAAGCAACTTGGGGAATGCATAGCCCTGATGGGCAAGAATCTGGCGGATGGACAAAGACATAGGCAAGATTATACGCTATCGCTTCACATGGCTGCGGCGTGCAAAATCGCCTACAATCTGCAAGCGGGTGCGGTGAATCAGGCAGTAGGCGGTAACGCTGATGAGCCGTCGTTGACTCCGTGCGACTCTGCCGATATAGATGGGGCGCACCCGCAAGTCTTAAGCAACCGATTAAATGCGGCAAGATTTAATCGGGTAAGATGCCGGCCTGCTATCGCAAGCAGTCTGCCCCTTAACTAAAGGTTTATTTTCATGACATCACGTATTTCAGTATTCAGTTTGTGTTTTCTCTGGTTTGTGACGCTTTGCGCACATGCAGAGGAAAGTTTCGTCACCAAAGAGCCATTCAGGCAACCGGCAAAAATGCCTTCGGCCATCATGACTTTGCTGGCGCAAGAGCCGTCGGTGGCCAATAGTGCTAGTTGCGGGGAATCCAAGCCTGCCGCTTTACTGGAAACGCAAGTGGTACGCCTGAGCAAAACGGCAAAAGCTTATTTGGTGAAACCAGCACATGCTTGCCTGTGCCGTGAGGCCGCTTGCCCGATATGGTTGTTTCAAATGAGAGGGGCGGCGGCCAAGCTCATTTGGCATACCCCTGCCGCAATCAAGGTGGCCGTATTAGACAAAAAATTTGATGGCTACCACAAACTGGGCGAAACCGATGGCGATGCAGCAGCAGGGAGTGAGACGCACTGGTCTTGGGACAATACGCGTTATAAACAAACCTATAAAAATACCTGGACCATGGATGCTGACAATAAATGCCGCTTGGGCGAGGAAACGATCCATCTGGTGGATGGAAACATTGTGAACCATACCATCAAGTGTCCCCAGGACTAACCTACGAGAAGCTCATGCGAGGCTAAGATGCGCATCGTGATCCAGAGACTGTTGCTGGGACTGGCATTACTGCTGACATCCCCGGCAATGGCGGCGGACACCATGCAACTCTGGATCACCGTCGATTGGGAAGGCTTGTCGCTGGATGAAGACAATCTACAGGCCATGCAACGCTTTCGGCAGCAGTTTCCAGACATTCCGATGTTGCATTTGGTCAATCCGGTCTATTTTATCCAGCCTGGGGTCCATCGCGCCCAGGTAGGCAGCCTGATTCGCAGCACGTTTTTACCGCAGGACACGGTGGGATTGCATCTGCACCCCATGCGCACATTGGTTGAGTATTGCGGGCTCACCTATCAGGCCACGCCCTCGATTTCTGGCCGCGATGAACATTGCAGACAGGCCAGTTGCGGTCATTCTGTCAGCCTGGAGTTTGCTTACAGCGAGACCGAGCTGACGCGGCTGGTGCATTGCAGCAGTGATTTGATGGTGCAAAACGGCTTTAACCGTCCCCGGCATTTCCGCGCCGGCGCCTGGCAACTGGGGCCCAAGTTGCAAGCCGCACTGGTTGCGAATGGCTTTTATTGGGATAGCTCGCGCATTGATGCGCGTTTGCTGACCACGCGCTGGCCCAGCGACAGTCCCCTGATCAAGGGATTGCAACAGCTGCATGCGGGCAGCACACCGCTGGAACAACCGTATGCTTTGTCTTATCAATTGATGGAATACCCGGATAACGCCGCCCTGGCGGATTACACCAACACGCAACAACTGTTGCGCCTGTTTGAAGCTTTATTGAACCATGCCCCTGCCGTCATGGTCTTGGGATTTCATCAGGAATCGGCTGCAGACTACCTGTTGCAACTGGAGCGCGCCATTCCCCACATGCAGCGACTGGCAAAACAGAAAAATGTCACGTTGGTGTGGATGCCCTAATCGCCGCGAGAACGCATGGACTTATTTGCACAAGACACCCCCTCTAAAGTGATGCTGGCCCCGGGTGCCTGCTGGCTATCCGGCTTTGCGCTGCCCTGCATGCCAGTGCTTTGGTCTTGTCTGGCACAGCATCTGTCTGCCCATCCACCCCGGCAGATGATGACGCCCATGGGTTACCCGATGTCAGTGCGCACCAGCAGCATGGGTGATTGGGGCTGGGTAGGCAGTGCGGCTGGCTATGGTTACCAGGCGGCTGACCCCGCCAACCATCAACCCTGGCCAGCGATGCCGGAGGTGATTTTACAGCTGGCTGCGACCGCCGCGCAGCAGGCAGGCTATGCCGACTTTGTGCCCGACAGCTGTTTGATCAACGTGTATGCTCCCGGCAGCAAAATGGGCTTGCATCAAGATAAAGATGAGCAGGATTTTACGCAGCCGATTGTGTCAGTGTCGCTCGGCCTGCCCGCCACGTTTCTATTTGGCGGCCCCAGGCGGACGGACAAGCCGGTGAAAATCCCGCTGGTGCATGGCGATGTGGTGGTCTGGGGCGGCGCCAGCCGGCGCTTTTATCATGGTGTCGCGCCAGTTCAGCCTGGGCAGCACCCGCTCATTGGCCCGCAACGCATTAACCTCACCTTGAGAAAAGCGCGTTAGCATCTCGCCCTGACAACGCCTTAAGAATAGCCGCATAAACGCTGATGAAGATCAAAAACCCCGCTCACTTCCGGGTTGCATCTGTTTTTCAAAAGAGTAAACTGAAACTGTCTTATCTATCCAACATTTGCTGAATGATCCAGCAAAACCCTGATAAGACCCTTTCCGAAAACAAGGAGTTTGTCATGAATTTACAACTTACAGGACACCATTTAGAAATCACTCCAGCACTGCGCGAGTACGTATCATCCAAGTTCTCGCGTATCAGCAATCACTTTGATCATGTGATTGATGTCAAAGTCACCATGTCTGTTGAAAAGCTTGCCCAAAAGGTTGAAGCGACATTGCATGTGCCAGGCAACGACTTACACGCCGCCTGCTCAGACGAAAACATGTACAGTGCCATCGACATGCTGACCGACAAACTTGACCGCCAGGTCGTGAAACACAAGGAAAAAAATGGCGACCACCACAAATCCGGTGGCGCTGTGAAACACCAGTTAAGCTCATAAGCCTTAACGCCATTCTCTACCCGACCGGGTAGAGAATTCACCCCGCCCCCGCTACTTTTACGCCGTTTCACGCCACCCGAATCAATTCAGTTGTAAAATGAGTCCAACACTTTGTTGATGCGTTAACAACTTATGGCTCAAATCTCTGTAGCCGATTTATACAAGCAGATTCGCAGTAAACTCAAATTGAAATGGGTAGCAGGCGAGTCTGGCGGTCAGAAAATTCTCAATTCAGGCACTGTGACCAAGCCTTCACTGGCACTGGTCGGGCATTTGAATTTTGTGCACCCCAACCGGGTGCAAGTGTTGGGCTGTGCCGAAATGGACTACCTCGGTGGGCTCAGCATCCTGGCCATGCAACAGGCGGTAAGCAACCTGTTTTCAACCGACCTGGCCATGGTCGTGGTCGCCAATGGCGAAAAAGTACCCTCGGTCATGCTGGAAGCCGCACAACAATCGCAAACCCCCTTATTCACGACGCCCATGATCAGCCCGCAACTGATGGAATTACTCAGCCATTATCTGGCGGTAGCGACGGCAGAAACTACCAGCCTGCATGGTGTGTTTATGGAGGTACAAGGCTTTGGCGTGCTGATTACCGGCAGTGCGGCGATTGGTAAAAGCGAGCTGGCGCTCGAGCTGATTTCACGGGGCCATCGGCTGGTGGCAGATGATATTGTGGATTTTTACCGGGTCTCGCCCGAACGCATTGAAGGCCGCTGCCCGGAGCTGTTGCAAGACTTTCTGGAGGTGCGAGGTCTCGGCATTTTGAATATCCGCGCACTCTATGGCGATAATGCAGTCAAACCAACCAAACCGCTGGATATGATGATACAGCTGGAGCTGGCCGACGAATTGAAGCCGCAGGACCTGGACCGGCTCAGTGCCAACCGGCAGACGCAACAAGTGCTGGATGTAGAGATCAGCAAGGTGATTATCCCGATTGCGGCCGGGCGCAACATTGCGGTACTGGTAGAAGCCGCCGTACGCAATCACATGTTGCTGTTGCGTGGTGTCAATGCCACCAAACAACTGACACAGCGGCAAAAACAGATCATGCTCAGAGAAAGCAAATTACGATGACATCCACAGGGTTAAGCACATGCAACTGGTGATTGTGACCGGGCTCTCCGGCTCGGGTAAAACCATTGCCTTGCGCGTGTTTGAAGACAGCGGCTATTACTGCATTGATAACCTGCCGGCCACCTTGCTGCCGCATATCCAGAGCCATGTGGCCAACCGTGATGCGGCCAAAGTGGCGGTGAGTATTGATAGCCGCAGCATTGCGATTGAGTCTTTACCCGACATCCTGAAAACCCTCAAGAGCCAGGGCATTGCCGCGCATCTGCTGTTTCTGGATGCCAGCCTGGAGACGCTGGTCAAGCGCTTCTCTGAAACCCGGCGCAAACACCCGCTCAGCACGCCAGATCAAGCGCTGGCCGAGAGCATTAAACATGAGCGTGATTTGCTGTCTGGCCTGAATAATCTGGGCCACCATGTGGATACCAGCAACCTGTCATCCAATGCCTTGCGCAACCACACCCGGGACTGGATGCTGCAAATTGAACAAAGCTATTTGCCCGCCCGCTCGCATTCGCTGGTGCTGTCGTTTATCTCGTTTGGCTTTAAACATGGCATTCCACTCGATGCCGACTTTGTGTTTGACGTGCGCAGCCTGCCCAACCCGCATTACGATCCGATTTTGCGACCCTACAATGGCACGCAGGCGCCGATACAGCAGTTTTTGCAAAATGAAGCACAGGTGCTTGAAATGCAGCAAGACATTCAGCACTATATCGAAAAATGGCTACCAAGCTTTTATCACGACCATCGCAGCTATGTCACGGTAGGCATCGGCTGCACCGGGGGGCAACACCGTTCCGTCTATCTGGTGGAACAATTGGGGGCGTATTTCAAGCAACAGCATCAAGTCATGATTCGCCACCGCGAACTGCAGGATGCCGCCGCGATCGCTACCCCGTAACGAGACTCTGAAAGTACATTTATGATTGGTGTTTTGATTATTGCGCACGGTAGCCTGGGACCCAGCCTGATTGACTGCGCCACACATGTGATGGGCAACCGCCCGGCACAGCTGGATTATCTGGAAATTTCAAAAAATGATGACCCGGCAACGGTACTGCCCAAGGCGCAGGCACTGGTGCAAAGCCTGGACAGTGGCCAGGGGGTGCTGGTGTTGTCAGATATTTATGGCGCAACCCCTTGCAATATCGTCACCAAACTGCTGACACCAGACGAGACCGAGGGCGTGGCTGGCGTGAACCTGCCCATGCTGGTGCGCGTGCTCAACTACCGTCACGAGGGTTTGCACTCCTGCATCCAGAAGGCCCTCAGCGGTGGCCGCGACGGCGTTGTCCACTTTACCAAAACCACTTGTCATCACGCACAATAACCACATAAACCATGGCCAAACTTTCTTTAGAAATCATCAATAAACTCGGCTTGCACGCACGCGCCTCCACCAAATTCACCCAAACTGCCAGCCAGTTCAAGAGCGAAGTCTGGGTGGAAAAGAATGGCCGTCGAGTCAATGCCAAAAGCATTATGGGCGTGATGATGCTGGCCGCCGCCAAGGGCAGCACCATTGACATTGAAGCCACCGGCCCGGATGAAGATCAGGCGCTGGCCGCACTCGAAGCACTGGTTAACGACTATTTTGGCGAGGGTGAATAATTGACCAGCTTTAGCATGCATGGCGTCGGGGTATCGAGTGGCATTGCCATCGGCCATGCACACCTGATTTCGCATGCCCTGCTCGAAGTCGTGCACTTCAAAATTGAGGCGTCTGCCATCGACGAGGAAATTGCCCGCTTTGAACGTGCAATCGGTCTGGTCAAGCACGACCTGGAACAACTCAAAGCACAACTGCCCAAAAATGCCCCGGCTGAACTGAGTGCCTTTATCAATACCCACTTAGCCATGCTGACTGACAAATCATTGTCAGAAGCGCCTAAAGCCATTATCCGCAATGAACTGTGCAACGCCGAATGGGCGCTCAAACAGCAAATGGATGATATCGTCGCCCAGTTTGACGCGATTGAAGACGCCTATTTGCGTGAGCGCAAGCAGGATGTGGTGCAGGTGGTGGAGCGTGTAATCAAGGTCTTGTTGGGCCGCGACCAACTGGCCGCCAGCGAGAAAAAACTGCAAGCCAGACAAGAGCGCGCCATGATCCTGGTGGCGCATGATGTCTCCCCGGCAGATGCCATCCAGTTCAAACATCACCAGTTTGCAGCCTTTATCACCGATGTCGGCGGGGTTACTTCACACACCGCGATTCTGGCACGCAGCCTGAATATTCCGTCCATCGTCGCCTTGCAGCGCGCCCGTGACCTGATCAATGACGGCGAACTGATGATAGTCGATGGCAGCGAAGGCGTGGTCATCGTCAACCCTGACCCTGAGGTGCTGGCGGAATACCAACTCAAGCAAAACCAGTGGCAACTTGCCCAGCAAAAACTGCAACGGATTAAAACCACCAAAGCCGTCACCGTGGATGGGGTGGCGATTGACTTGCTGGCCAATATTGAAGTGCCGGACGATGTGGTTGCCGCCAAAGCCTCGGGCGCCGTCGGCGTAGGCTTATACCGGACCGAGTTCCTGTTTATGAATCGCACCGAAATGCCCGATGAGCAGGAACAGTTTGAAGCCTACAAACATGTGGCGGAGGCCATGAAAGGCCAGCCGGTCACCATCCGCACGCTGGATATTGGCGCCGACAAGCAACTGAACCCGGATGAAGTGGTGACGGCCATCAACCCGGCGCTGGGCTTGCGTGCCGTGCGCTATTGCCTGGCCGAGCCGCATATTTTTCACAGCCAGTTCCGCGCCCTGTTGCGTGCCTCGCACTATGGCCAGGTGAAAATCCTGATTCCCATGCTGTCCAACCTGGCAGAACTGCGACAAACCAAACTGCTGTTCGCCCGTGCCAAAGAATCGCTGCGCCAGCAAGGCATCCCGTTTGACGAGCAAGTGCCTATCGGCGGCATGATCGAAGTACCGGCCGCCGCCATCAATGCTGACGCCTTTGCCCAGGAGCTGGACTTTTTGTCCATAGGCACCAATGACCTGATTCAATATACGCTGGCGATTGACCGTGCCGACGATGCGGTGGCGCATTTGTATAACCCTTTGCACCCAGCCGTCTTGCGCTTGATCCAGATGACGATTGCCGCCGCCGCCAAATATGACAAGCCGGTCTCTGTCTGCGGCGAAATGGCGGGCGACATCAAACTAACGCGCTTGCTGGTCGGCATGGGCATGCGCCAGTTATCCATGCACCCGGCGCATATCCTGAGCGTGAAGTCGCAAATCCTGCAGAGCGAAGAAAACGTGCTGGCCAAACAAGCCAAAAAAATTCTGTCGCTCAATGATCTGGAGAAAATTGACCCGCTGATTAAAAAATTAAATGGCGAAGTGCACTAACGCTGCACGGATGCCCTTGTATTAAACAAAACTCATCACCATCATCAATATATACAATGAGCCAAATGCGAACATTTGGCGAATAATACGCCTCTATCATCTATCGCATTCAACAAAGGATTTGCTGTGAGCACCAACCCATTACTTGCTTTTAGTGGCCTGCCCAAATTTAACGATATCCGTCCAGAGCACGTCTCACCCGCCATTGACCAGTTACTGGCAGAAGGCCGCGCCCTGGTAGAGCGCCTGGCGACTGCCAGCGAGACGCCCGACTGGCAAAACTTTGTGCAGCCGATTGAAGACTACTCGGAAAGACTGTCTCGCAGCTGGGGGCCGGTCGGACACATGAACGCCGTGGTCAACACGCCAGAACTGCGTGAAGCCTATAATGAAAACCTGGCCAAACTGACCGATTTTTACAGCGACCTGTCACAGGATGAGCGCCTGTACGCCAAGTACAAAGCCATCCAGGCCAGCGCAGGTTACGCACAATTGAGCCGGGCACAACGCAAGATTATCGACAACGAAGTGCGTGGCTTCAAACTGGGCGGTGCCGAGCTGCCGCCAGCCGAAAAAGTACGCTTCAAGGAAATCGCCGAACAACTGTCCAAACTGGGCAGCAAGTTTGAAGAAAATATCCTCGATACCACCAACGACTTCAAGCATCTGGTGACAGACGCAGCCGAACTCACAGGGCTGCCTGAGGACGCCTTGCAAGCGGCCGCCGAAGCTGCAAAAGCTGAGGAGAAAACCGGCTATCTGTTTACGCTGCACTTCCCGTCTTACATGCCGGTCATGCAATACTGCGACAACCGCGCTCTGCGTGAAACGCTGTATCGGGCCTATGCCACGCGCGCCTCAGAATTCAGTAAACCCGAATGGGATAACACCGCCCTGATCGCTGACCTGCTCAAACTCAAGCAGGAAGAAGCGCAACTGTTAGGCTTTAAAAACTATGCTGAACTGTCGCTGGCGACCAAGATGGCAGATACGCCAGCACAGGTGATTGAATTTCTGGACACCCTGGCCAAGCGGGCCAAACCCTATGCCGAAAAAGACATGGCCGAACTCAAGGCCTATGCCGAAAAGCTGGGCTTTAGCGACATGCAGGCTTGGGATGTGTCCTACATCAGCGAAAAGCTGCGCCAGGACAAATACGCGTTTTCAGATCAGGAAGTTAAACAATACTTCCCCGAAGACAAGGTGCTGACAGGCCTGTTTAAAGTGGTGGAAACCATTTTTGGCGTGCAGGTGCGCAAAACCGATGCGCCGTTATGGCATAAGGATGCGGGTTTTTATGAGATCAGCGACCAGCAGCGTCAGCCAATTGCCTATTTCTATCTGGATTTGTATGCGCGGCATGGCAAACGCGGTGGCGCCTGGATGGATGAGTGCATTACCCGCCGCAAAATTGCCAATGGCATTGAGCTGCCGGTTGCCTACCTGACCTGTAACTTCTCGGCACCCGTTGGCGACAAACCTGCGCTGTTCACCCATGACGAAGTGATCACGCTGTTCCATGAATTTGGTCACGGCCTGCACCACATGCTAACCCAGGTCGAGGAATACAGTGTTTCCGGCATCAAGGGCGTGGAGTGGGACGCGGTCGAACTCCCCAGCCAGTTTATGGAAAACTTTTGCTGGGAATGGGACGTGCTGCGCCATATGACGGCGCATGTCGACACTGGCGAGCAACTGCCGCGCGCACTGTTCGACAAAATGGTCGCCGCCAAAAACTTCCAGGCCGGCATGCAAACCGTGCGCCAGATCGAGTTTTCATTGTTTGATATGCGTTTGCACAGCAGCTTTGACCCGACAGGCAAGCAGACGGCACTGGACGTGCTCGAACAGGTGCGTGATGAAGTGGCTGTGTTGCGCCCCCCCAAATGGAACCGTTTCCCCAATAGCTTTAGCCATATTTTTGCGGGCGGTTATGCCGCAGGCTACTACAGCTACAAATGGGCAGAAGTGCTATCTGCGGATGCCTATAGCCTGTTTGAAGAGCTGGGCGTGTTGTCTGCCGAGGCAGGTAGCCGCTTTAAAAACGAGGTACTGGCACAAGGTGGCGCACGTCCGGCCATGGAGTCTTTTGTCGCCTTTAGAGGTCGCGAACCGAGTATGGATGCGTTGTTACGCCACAACGGCATGGCAAGTTAATCACTTTGTACATCTAGCCAAGTGGCTGACACTTGGCTTTTTTACACGCACCCGCTATGCTAGCCAGATCGTTTTAAGGATTAAAAATGTCTCGTCTGCCCCTCTCTGTGTTACTGATTGCTTTGTTGCCGGCGGTGGCGTTTGCCGCCAAAGAAGAAGCAGATGATATTCAAGCCAAAACCGCCAATGGCGATGAAGTGGTGCTGCACGCCAATGGCTACTGGGAGTTTAAGGATGCCAAAAAAGCCGAGGAAGCCAAAGTCAAAGTCGAGCAATTTGAGCGGAGTAATAGCTGTCCCTTGGGTATGCGGCCCAGCTTTTTGGGCATCGGCCGTTGCATCGCGTTTGACGATCCCATCCTCAAGCGGGGTTCACTGAGCGGCAAGGGCCGCTAATTTGCGGCCACGCGAACCTCAGACAAGCACTAAAACAGGGCAGCCATCGCTGCCCTGTGTCATTTTCAAATATCCCGCGCACAGCAAGTGCAGGGCACGGGCCGCAAGCACAAGCCATTGTGCGCAATATTTAGCCAACGTCCCCCAGCAGGAACGCCACTTGCTTATTTCAGGTTTTAGATGCATTGATGGAGCCTCATGATTAATTCTCTCGATTTTGCCCGCCACGGCGACAAACAAAACTCCGCCTTTTTTGAAGAGTATTTGCAAAAGCTGCTCGAAGAGCGCGACCAGCTCGGGCTGACCGACATGATTCAGGAAATCGATGCGCTGATGATTACGGTAGACCCTGATCATTCGATCCAGTACATCGCCGAACTGTCTTTAATGACCTCTTACCATTATCTGGTGACACTGGAGAGTGAGAAGCACTGGACGCATATTCTGCGCATAGACCTCGACTCGCCGGATTTACTGGTCCGAGAGGTGAAAGACCCTAACTTCAGGGGGATTTTCCGCGCACTCAACGAGATCTATCCTGTTGGGGCGCGCAAACCAAATAGCCGCTACATGGGTGAAATCATCCGCGTTACCAATATGCACGAGGTGGTGAAGTTACAGGAAGAACGCGAATTCCGCTTTTTTACCCAGGACGAAGTGCGCAAACTGGAATTGCCGGGCAATGTGGCGATCAGCAAACCTTCGCCCTACACGCATAATATCGTTGGCTATATGAAACGCGAGCCGGATGAATTACGCGTGTATGCGCTTGGTATCAGTACCATCCGCGCCGATGTGCAAGCCGCGTATGAAGTGGCTAAAAACCTGCAGGCCAAGCTGCGCATAGACGATTTGATTTTGCCGGTGGATCACCTGGCCACCCGCGTTTATAGCCAAAACCGTGAGGTGGCGATTCTCGAATACCTGTCCTGGTCCAGCTACTTTTTCTGGGGCGCCTATAACATCTGGGATCAGAACTCCTCCACCAATGTCACCAAGAGCGTGCATGGTTTCCCAGAAACCAAGAGCCCGGCCAAAGTGTTTACCGCCAACAATACGCCTTATTTTGTTAACCACCTGGAAAAACTGCCCTCGCCGACCGAGACCTTTGTGCGTAACTATGGCCCGCGCTTGCACCATATCGCCTTATCAGTCAAAGATGGCACCCGGGACGGTAAGGAAAATATCGAATTTGTCGTCGATGCCATTGCCAGCCAGGGCAAAGGCTTTCTGCTCGATGTGATTGGCTCCAAGGAAGAAGGCCTGAAACAGATTTTCTCCAATGCCTCTGAACACTCCTCGCTGATTATTGAATATGTACAACGCTATGACGGCTTTGATGGCTTTTTCACCCGGGATAACGTGGCCAAGCTGACCGAAGCCGCCGGGGTGGAAGAAGGCGTGCTGGAGCAACAGGCAAGATTGAGTCAGCGCGCTGGGAAATAACTGATACGTACAGGTTGATCTATACTTAGGCTCTTTACGCTCAGGCTTTGACGCCTAGACCAAGGATTTTGTATGGATCACGCATTCTGGCACAGTCGCTGGCAAACCCAGCAAATTGGCTTTCATCTCGACCAAGCCAACCCGCTGCTGGTCAGCCACTTTCATCATTTGGCATTAACGGCCGGGCAGTGTATTTTTGTGCCCTTGTGCGGAAAATCGCTGGATATCCCCTGGCTGTTAGACCAAGGGCTACAAGTGGTGGGCATAGAACTGAGCCCACTCGCGGTGAAAGCGTTGTTCCAAGAGCTGGCGCTGACACCGGAAGTAGAAGAGATGGGGGCGATCACCTGTTACCGTGCCGGGCCACTGACTGTGTTTAATGGCGACTTTTTTGCCCTCAGCCAGACACAACTGAAGCAGGCGCAAGTAGGTCAGATAGATGCGGCCTATGACCGCGCCGCACTGGTGGCCCTGCCCGCTGACATGCGCCCACGCTACAGCCAGCATTTGGCCGCCTTGACCGCACACGCCAAACAATTACTGGTGAGTTTTGACTACGACCAGTCGCTGCAAGCCGGACCACCGTTTAGTGTCGATGCCCAAGCAGTGCAACAACTGTACGGCAAGGACTTTAGATTAAGCCTGTTGGCCGATGTACCGCTGGCGGGTGGCCTTAAGGGCAAATGCCCGGCACAAGAGCAAGTGTGGTTATTACAGGCAAAAGAACGAGTTTAGGAACGTCACTCAGCCATGTCGGCGCTTGGCACGCAGCCCATGAGCGCATCATGATGCTGATGCCAGTGCAGCAAGCTTTCCACCACATGAAACGCCTGTGCCCGCACCAGGTCGCCCGGTTGTTTTAAATCCGGCACCACAATCACGCGCAAGCCTGCAGCAATCGCGGCTTGTGCGCCCAGTTCACTGTCTTCAAACGCAATGCATTCGTCCGCTTGCAAGCCCAGTTTTTCCAGGGCCAGCAGGTAGATGTCCGGGTTGGGCTTACCACGTTGCACCTCCTGGCCACTAGTGACGTGGTCAAAGTAATCCAGCACGCCCGTATGGCTCAGACGGTGGGTAATATGCGGGATGGGTGAAGAAGAAGCGACACTGCAGGTGACGCCTGCCTCTCGGTAAAACTGTAATAGCTCAAGCACACCCGTTTTGAGCGGGAACACATGGTTGCGTGCATCAAGATAGGTGTTCAGGCCAGCAATCACCTGCTGCATATGATGTTCGCCGTTGAGTTGCTCTGCCATGATCCGGCTGGAGTCTGACCAGATCCGCCCAACCAGTTGCACATATTGCTGCTCGGTATAGGTAATGCCTATGCTGGCGGCGGCTTCAATACAACCTTGCATGATGATACGTTCAGAATCGATCAGCAGACCGTCCATGTCAAAAATTGCGGCTTTAATCACTGGCAAACCCGTTTGGCGAACAAAGCGATATTTTATCGCGTCTTTGCAGGTGGGATCACAGGAATATCACGCTTGCTCGGCGTAGGCCAACGGCGTGACAGTGACACTGACCTTGAGTTGTTGCTGACCGCCGCCAAGCACCACACCACGCATAGGTGAGACATCACCAAAATCGCGGCCCCAGGCCACGGTAATGTGCTCTTGCTGGACCAGACAATTATTGGTCGGATCAAAGTCTACCCAGCCATAGACCGGGCAATAGACAGACACCCAGGCGTGCGATGCATCGGCGCCGACCAGGCGCGGCTGGCCTGCGGGTGGATGGGTAAGGATATAACCGCTGACATAACGGCAGGCCAAACCGATAGAGCGTAGCGCGCCTATCATCAGATGGGCAAAGTCCTGACACACACCGCGGCGGCCTTTGAGCACCGTATCCAGCGGGGTAGAGACATCGGTGGCTTGTGGGTCAAATTCAAACTCGGTATAAATTTTTTGCGTCAGCGCCATGGCGGCTTCTAGCAACGGTCGCTGCGGGGTAAAGCAGCTCAGGGCGAAACTGGCCAGCGCTTCGCTACAGGTCACGCGCCTGGTGGCATACACATAGGGCGCAGCATCCAGGTGGTGTGTGTCCTGATCTTTTAACAAAGTCTGCACCTGCTCCCAGGGCGGGCTTTGCACAAGCTCAGCCATCTTTGGCCGTGGCTGGATATCGACCTGGAATCTGGAGGTGACTTCGAGTGACTGGTGCGGTGTCAGTAGCGTGAAGTAGTCATTGTGATTGCCGAAGAAATCCAGCCGCCGCGACTGTTCCGCCGGCTGCGGCTCACAGGCCAGCGTATAAGAAACGCATTGCTGAAATGCGGTTTGCCGGGGCATTAAATGCAGTAATTGCTGTGATTGAATCACAGGCACATCGTAGCGATAAATGGTTTGGTGTTCGACCTGATAGCGCATGCGGGTCCTTAATGCCCAGAGATGACGACCGGACTGGCATAGCTGAAAAAGCGCAGGCTGAGGCGGTCAGACAGCGTTAAAGTCACCTCGTAGGTGTGATTGAGCCAGGCTGACAACTCTGGACTGCCTTGCATAAAGCAGGTGTCCGGGTCGAGTTGCAGCAAGGCTTGCCAGCAGGCTTTCAGCTCGGCGGCAATGCCGCCTGCATTATCATGGGCATCCATTTCTTCGAGATATTTCACCAAACCCTTGATTTGAAAAACAATGGCATTGGGATTATTGCCATCCATCAACAGTAAATCCAGCACAGGCAACCATTCGGGTTGCGAGGCGTAGCGGGCACGGTAAGTGACCAGGTTATTGGTCACTTGTAGCAACCACTCAAGATTACTATGTTGTGGCATTTGCAAGGCACGGCTTAATAACACACACATAAACTGCAAGCGCTCAATCCGCCGTCCGAGCGACATAAACCGCCAGCCCAGATCACGCGTCATCCAGTCCATGGCAAAGCCGGTCAAGGTGACAAAATGATTCACGGCCTGCTCGATATACGACATCGCATCCTGCAAGGTGGCATGCGCGTGCCGGGTAATAAACTGCCGTGACAATACGTTCACGGTCCGCCAGTGGTCATTGGAGATGCGCTCACGCAGGTTGAACGCCTGTTGATACAACTGCTGCACGCTGGTGGCCAGACTGCCGGACTGCTGCGAGAACACGGCTTGTACCAGCAACGGCTCAATATCATCATCACTGTACGGTTGCCATTTCGCCCATTCTTCATCATCTTTAGGCGAGGGCAACAGGTCAAACCACTGACACAAGCCCTGCATGGTCGGCCACTCGCCTTCGCGCGATTCTGGCGTGTATTCGAGCAAGGCGCGCAAGGTGGCGCGTAACATCATGGCTTTTTGCAGGTTGCGTACTGAATAGCGGCCATACCAGAACATGTTTTCTGCCATGCGGCTGGAGAGCGAGGTGTTTTCACGCACCAGGTCCTGACTGGAGGTGGTTTTGCGCAACAAGCTGAACGCCGACTGCGTAAACTCCGAAAGCACCCAGGTGTCTTTGCTGGTGCCGCCACGCTGCATGGTCACCACGCGGCTATCTTTGCCGCTGGCGACGCGGGAAAGGCCGCCTGGCATCACCGCATAGCCATTGGGGGTGGCAAAGGCATAGACACGCAAACTCACTGCCAAGCTGCCCATTTGTGGCTGGTGATGATGATTGCTCAGCACAGGCGCATGTGAAATATCCACTTGTTCCTGGGCAATATAATGGCCGGGCTGCGCACGCAGCTTGGCAATCAGCGCCTCTTTTTGCGTAGCATTGAGATCCTCGCCAAAAATGGGCGAAGATTGCATTTGCGGGTAAGCCGGTTTGATCACCAGATCATCCAGATGCTGGATCACATATTCAAGCGCCGCAGATTCACCACACCACCAGGTCGCCACCGAAGGCATGTGCAATGACTCACCTAGCAGCGACTGGCACAAGTTGGGCAAAAAGCCCAGCAAAGCCCCAGATTGCAACAAGTTGGCGCCCAGCGCATTGGCAATCAGCACATTGCCCAGTCGGGCGGCCTGGGTCAACCCGGCCACGCCTAACAGCGACTCTGCGTTGAGTTCCAGCGGGTCACAATAATCATCGTCAATGCGGCGTAAAATGGCGTGCACAGGCTTGAGCCCGGCGATGGTTTTGAGCCAGACCACGCCGTTGCGCACCGTCAGGTCGTTGCCTTGCACCAGAGGATAGCCCAGATAACCAGCTAAAAATGACTGCTCGTGGTAGGTTTCGTTATACGGTCCTGGCGTCAAAATCACCACCAGTGGCGGCTCCCCCTGACTCAGTGGGGCAATGCCAGGGACAGTCTGTGCCTGATTTTGTGCAACGCGGTGCCCCCAATGTGCCAGACTGTCACGCATGCTGGCAAAAAAGCCGCTCAAGCGCTCAATATTGAGGTCGCGGAACATTTCGGGGAACACACTGGAAATAATGGTACGGTTTTCCAGCGCATAACCAGCTCCGGTGGGCGACTGGGTCCGGTCAGACACCACCCACCACTGCCCGTTAGGCGAACGCGCAATATCCACGGCATAGTTATGCAGGGCAATATTGTCGTAATGCGGGATGCCGACACAAGAAGGCAAAAAGCCGTTATGACCGTAAATCAGCGCCGGCGGCAGTTGACCACTGGCAAACAGGCGCTGTTCACCATATACGTCCAGTAACACCTGATTGAGCAAGGTGGCCCGCTGCGCCACGGCAGCAGCGATATGCTGCCACTCATGCGAGGGGATAATCACTGGCAAGACATCCAGATCCCATGGCCGCTGCACGCCGTGCGTGTCTGCATAGACGTTATACGTCACGCCATTATCACGAATCTGGCGCTGCACAGCCTCCATGCGCTTGCGCATGACGGCAGGCTCTTCACTCTCCAGCTGAGAAACCAGGGCCTGCCAGTGCGGACGTGGCTGGCCCCTGCTATCCAACAGTTCGTTATAGCGGTCAGAAAAATAAAGTTGATTAAGCACTGGTTGCATGCGTGGTTAAGCGAGGATCATGGTGCGACTCAAACGCGCGGCCTATTAAACAAGACCTTGAGTGTAACAGGATGTTCACACATTCGGCTGCCATCGCAGATCAAGCGTAAATGGAAAACGTGGATTCGGTGGTTCTTTTACCACAGTCACCTTGCCCGCCGTATGGCCATGCGCCCAGAATCGTGCAAAACGCCGTGCCTCAGCTTCATTGGCATTCACCGGGAACGTATTGTAATTGCGCCCCCCTGGGTGCGAGACATGGTAGGTGCATCCTCCCAGGGATTTTTCACTCCAGGTATCCACCAGATCAAACACCAGCGGCGCTTGCACCGGAATGGTCGGATGCAGCGCTGACCACGGACTCCAGGCACGGAAGCGGATGCCAGCCACATATTCCCCGGCATGGCCGGTTGGTTGCAGCGGCAAGGGTCGGCCATTACAGGTCACCACATGGCGGCCATCGGTCAGGCCCCGCACACGCAACTGCATGCGCTCGACGGAAGAGTCCACGTAACGCGCGGTGCCCCCCCCCGCCATTTCTTCACCCAGCACATTCCAAGGCTCTATGGCCTGGCGCAATTCCAGCTCCACGCCATGATAAGCCGCGGTGCCATAGCGCGGAAAACGGAACTCTACAAAGGGATCAAACCAGCGCTGTTCAAAGGCATAACCCGCATCGCGCAAATCGGCCACGACATCGGCGATGTCTTGCGCCACAAAATGCGGCAACATCCAGCGGTCATGCAACTCGGTGCCCCAGTGCACCAGTTTGCCGGTATATGGCGTTTTCCAGAAACGGGCCACCAGCGCACGCAGTAACAGGCTTTGCAGCAAACTCATGCGCGCATGCGGCGGCATTTCAAAAGCACGGAATTCCACCAGCCCGAGGCGGCCAGTCGGGCCATCCGGCGAATAGAGTTTGTCGATGGAAAACTCCGAGCGGTGCGTGTTACCGGTTAAATCCACCAGCAAATTGCGTAGTAGCCGGTCAACCAGCCACGGCTGTTCGCTTTCTTTGCCTGCGGGCAAGGCTTGCTCCATCTGCTGAAAAGCAATCGCCAACTCATACAAATTGTCATCCCTGGCCTCATCCACGCGCGGCGCCTGGCTGGTCGGACCAATAAAAGTCCCTGAAAACAGATAAGACAAGGCGGGGTGATTTTGCCAGTAGGTAATCAGGCTACGTAATACATCCGGGCGCCGCAACATGGGGCTATCCGCCGGTGTTTCCCCACCCAGCGTGACATGGTTACCGCCGCCAGTGCCGGTGTGGCGGCCATCCAGCATGAATTTTTCAGTGCCAAGCCGGCACAGGCGCGCCTCGTCGTACAAGACGTTGATGTTTGTCACCAGCTCTTTCCAGGTTTTCGCCGGGTGGATATTCACTTCGATGACGCCGGGGTCCGGCGTCACGCTGAGCAACTTGAGTCTGCTGTCACGCGGCGGGGGATACCCCTCCAGCCACAGTTTGAGTTTCAAATCGGCCGCAGTTTGCTCAATGGCACTTAGCAAATCCAGATAATCTTCCAGTCGGCTGACTGGCGGCATAAACACATACAGCCGGCCATTGCGCACCTGTACGCACAACGCGGTATGGACCACTTCCCGTGCCAACGGCTGCGTTGTTTTGTGCTTGATCCGCACCTTGGGTGATTTGGCGGTCGCCAACGCGGCCTGAGCCTCAAACGGGTCTAGGGCAAATTCTGGCTCCATCTCTACAGGCAACTGCCATGGCAGCGAGGACAAGGGCAAGCGCAAGCCCATGGGCGAGTCACCACCCAGCAGATACAAATGTTCGCGGCGCAACGGCCACTTGCTAGTCAGCCATGCCCCGGCAGACTGGCTCTCGTCCGGCTTGAGCGGCATGACATAACCGACTACCTGCCCCAAGCCCTGGTTGAGCAAATCTGCCAGCCGTTTGCGCTCTTTGGCATCCTGCAAGTCCAGCTTGAGCGGGTCGAGATTCACCGGTAACTGCTGCTCTTGTTGCGCGAGACTCATCACGTCTTCATATGCGGCAACCACACAAGCCTTGGGAAAGCCCAACATGTCGGCCAGATGACGGGAAAAGGCTTCTGCCTGCACTACGCCATAGCCGTCATTGTGCCCTTCGGCTGAAAACAGGCTGGCATCGCGCCACACCGGCTTGCCATCCGGGCGCCAGTAAATATTGATGGCCCAGCGCGGCAAGGGCTCACCGGGATACCATTTGCCCTGACCATAATGCAAAAAGCCATCCGGGGCAAAGTGCGCTTTCAGGCGCAAAGCCAGGTCACCGGCCAGTTGCCGCTTGTGATCTCCCAGTGCAAGAGTGTTCCATTGTGCGCCATCCATATCATCAATCGACACAAAGGTCGGCTCGCCGCCTTGTGTCAGCCGTACATCGTGTTTTTTGAGCTCAACATCTACCTTGTCACCCAGCTTGAGGATGGCCTGCCAGTCCGCTTCGCTGTAAGGCTTGGTCACGCGCGGGTCTTCGTGAATGCGCGTTACTGTCATCTCATGCGTGAAAGTAACCTCGGCGATATCGGTAAAGCCAGTCACTGGCGCTGCCGAGGAAGGGATCGCCGTACACGCCAACGGAATATGCCCCTCTCCGGCCATCAGTCCAGAGGTAGGATCCAGGCCAACCCATCCTGCGCCGGGAATAAACACCTCGGTCCAGGCATGCAAATCGGTAAAATCCTTGTCGGTGCCACTGGGGCCATCCAGCGCTGCGACATCAGCCTTGAGCTGAATCAGGTAGCCGGAAACAAAGCGTGCGGCCAAGCCCAGGTGGCGCATGATTTGCACCAGCAACCAGGCGGAGTCCCGGCAAGACCCTGTACGCTTCTGCAGAGACTCTTCCGGAGTTTGTATGCCCGGCTCCATGCGCACGGTATAGCCGATTTCAGCCTGCAAACGCTGATTGACGGCCACCAGAAAGTCGACAATGCCGACTTCGGGTTTGATCACGGCTTGCCGCATTTCCGTCATCCACGCCTGCAACAAGGGCCCGACCGGATCTGGCTGCAAATAGGCGGTCAGCTCGAACGCCTGCTGCGCGGTATAGTTAAACGGGTAATGCTCGGCATATTTCTCGACAAAAAAATCAAACGGATTGATGACGGTCATATCTGCCACCAAATCGACCGTAAAGTCGAGCTCACGCACCATTTCGGGGAATACGTAACGGGCAATGTAGTTGCCGTAGGGGTCTTGCTGCCAGTTGATAAAAGGCTGCTGAGGATTAACCGTCAGAGAATACGACAAAATCGGCGTGCGCGCGTGGGCAGCGGGCTTGAGGCGGACTTCGTGTGGCGAAAGATTGACCAGGCGGTCAAATTGATAGCGGGTGCGGTGATGTAAAGCGACGCGTATAGCCACTGCTGATCCTCAATAATATTATGATTTTAAGCAGTGTGATGCAGGAAATATGCCAGCCACGCCAAAACCCAGCGCGTGGTGGCAATTAAACGCTACCCCTGATCGACTTACTTGCTGCCGCCTACCAGATTTTTGACCGCGCTCACCACATCGCCTGGCAGCACAACAATTTTGCTATTGTTGGAGTCGGCCATTTTTTGCATTGATTGAATATAACGGTCCCCCAGCAAAAAGGTGGCGGAGGTATTGTTTTCCTTGACCGCCTCGGCAATCATTTTAATCGCCGCTGCTGAGGCTTGAGCCCCCACCATTTGCGCCTCTGCGTCTTTACGCGCGGCTTCCAGGCGGGCTTCTGCATTCAAGATCAACGACTGCTTGGCGCCTTCGGCTTCGGTCACCACCGCCACACGCTCCCGCTCGGCCGCTGCCTGACGCTCCATCGCATCCTGCATATTGGCAGAGGGTTTGATGTCCTGAATCTCTACACTTTTCACGGTGAGGCCCCAGTCCAGCGCCTCATCGGCAATCGCTTCTTTAAGCTCAGCCTTGATCCGGTCACGCGAGGTCAGCGCATGATTGAGGTCCATGCCACCGATGATAGAACGCAAACTGGTTTGCACCATATTGCGCATGGCTTCACGAAAATTTTCGATGCCGTAGACCGCACGCTCGATATTGGTCACTTTGATAAACGCCACCGCATTGGCCAGAATCACCGCGTTATCACGGGTGATCACCTCCTGCTCTGGGACATCGAGAATGATGTCTTTGGTGGTCACCTTGTAACTGACATTACTGAATACCGGGTTGATCACATTGAGGCCTGGCTTGAGAATGCCGGCAAATTTACCGAGCCGCTCGACCACCCATTCTTCGCCCTGCGGCACAATACGTACCCCTTTCACGATGGCGATCACTACCAGTACGATCACAATGACACTGACTTCGGTCATAACGACTCCCCTCAATAATTAAAACGATTAACCGTGGTGGGCAGGCGCCACACGCAAGCTGTTGCCTTCCACGGCGACAATGATTGCCGCTTGTTGCACAGCCATGGCCGTATCGGCATAAGCTACCCATTCGCGGCTACCCAACACCCCTTGGGCAAACCGGATCTTGCCCGGTTGCATGGGAGAAATAGCCTCAATCACCACGCCTTCACGACCGATTTCCTCGCCCTGCGCCTGTCCAACCCGCAAGTCAGGCTTGCGTTTCTCCAGCTTGCGCATGATGGTCAAGGCCAGTGCCGCCAGCACGGCATAATTCAGGGCTTGCAAGGCTAATGACATCTCTGGCCAAACCAGGGTGAGCGCTGCCATTGCCAGTGCGGCAATGCCTAGCCATAACAAGTACAAGGTGCCGAGCAGCATTTCCGAGCATAACAGCACCAGGCCCAATCCGCACCACCACCATCCTGTCTGCATAACCCGCCCCCCCAAACCACGATGAATAAACGACCACGAATCTTTGAGCGCATGGTATCACTACTTGTGTCAAAATGGGGGAATGACTCAACCGCCTGTCCGCCTTACGCTTGCGACTGACCGCCGGGAACGGCTGGCACAAATCCGCACCTGCTTTCCGCAGGCCAACGGACCAGATTTGGACGACCGCTGGCAAGGCGGCCGCGTCGCAGCATTGCAGCGGCTGTCTGCCATAGATGCCGAGGCTTATGGCCACAGCCGCAATCATCTGCAGGGCGCAGTGACCCGGCTCTCGCCTTACCTGCGCCATGGCTGTCTTTCACTGCAAGAAGCAGTAACAGTGGTCCGCCAAAGCGTTGGTAACCGCGGGATCAAACTGATTGCAGAGCTCAGCTATCGCGACTACTTCAGGCAGGTCTGGTACCGTTTTGGCGAGGCGATCAAGCAACCGATGGAAGCGCCCAAAGTGGCGCTGGGTGATCACCCTCTGCCTGCTTTTATCGAACAAGGATTCACCGGACTGGTGTGCATGGACGAGATTGTGCGCAGTCTGCGACAGGAGGGCTATCTGCACAATCATGCCCGTATGTGGTTTGCCGCCTATGTGCTGCACTGGTTAAAAGTAGACTGGCGCCAGGCGGCAGACTGGTTTGAGCAACAGCTGCTCGATGGCGATTGGGCGTCCAACCATCTCTCCTGGCAATGGATAGGCGCCAGCTTTAGCCATAAACCTTATTTTTTCAATAAAGAAAATATCGTCAAATTCGGGGGCGACCCCTGGTGTCAGCAATGCCATGTGCGCTGCCCGTTTGATGCCAGCTACGAAACATTGCAACAGCAATTATTTAGTGCCCTGCCGCCGCAAACTGCTGATCAGGCTTCAGTCGCCAGCAACGCGCACATGCCTCTAGAAATCACAGCGCAGCGCTTACCCTCGCATGACGACAGCGCCCTGATCTGGCTTCATGACGAAATGTTATCGCCAGAGCATGCTCTACTAAAGAGTAAGGCCACTCGCGTCTTTGCATTTGACCCTGCGCTTTACGGGCAATGGCCCCTGAAACGCCTGCAATTCATGGCCGATTGCCTGAGCGAAATCCCAGAGGCAGACATATGGATTGGCAGCACAGCACAAGTACTGGCAAGCTATTCGCAGAGGCACATCATCAGCCAGAACACTCCGAACGCGCAGCTCAAAGCAGCGGCTGACGATGCACGACTTACTTGGCTAAACGAACCCAGCCTCTATGACACCTGCTTCAGCGACCATGAGCTGATGCGGTTTAGCCGCTACTGGAAAAAAGTTGAGCCGCTGGTGTTTACCAACGACGATGAACGATTTTCAAACGATCCAGCCACATAAAAAAAGCCGCCTTGGAAAGGCGGCTTTTTACTCACAGCAGCTCGATTAGCGCTGACGACGACGTTGCAACCAACCCATCAGGAACAGGCCAGAAATCAGCATCGAAACATTGGCTGGCTCAGGCACGGCACTGACGGACAATGCCTGGTTCACAAATTGACTGCCATTCAAGTCTGCATCGGTAAACTTGAACACAAAGAACTTGTTGTCCCCTGCGATGCCTGGCACAAAGTCATTATCATTGGCCACATACAGGGTGTGATACAGCACGCCACCCTCCATGATGTCCTCGCCAAAAGTCATGCCTTCGAGCTTGGCAGGTATATTAGTATTGCTGATACCAGCATTCACAAGTGCTGTTTTCAGGTCAAGGAACAAGCTTTTTTGCACAGCATAGCTCTGCAGGTTATTTTGGCCACTGATGCCAGCACCACTGTTCAATGAGCCAATATCTACCGCTTGGTCACCCACGACGCCATCGCCATTTGCATCATTCAGGTCGATTTTGTAGATACGTTTCACATCCGCCTTGGAACCATCGCCCGCGCCCTTGCCATCACGCTCAAGCACAAAGAAGGTATGGTCATTGACCGCCAGAATCTCGCTGATGTTGTAGCTCTTGTTTTTATCAGAGAGGAAGTTGTCATAGACATACTGCTTGGTAGCACCCGTTTTCGTATCAATCGTCACGATACGGTTGGTACGACCACCATCGCCACCATCCTGAATCAGCGGGCTTTGCTCAAAGCCAACCAGTGTTTTGCCATCAGGCGTAATGGCCAGGCCTTCCATGCCTTTGTTGGCCACACGGCCGCTGGTATTGCCACTGATTTCTTTCGCACCCTGGCTGCTCAAATTTTGCGCAGTAAATGCTGAAGGCAAGTTGTAGACATTGGTTCTGGCGCCGGTCGCGCGGTCAAATTGATAGACATAAGGGCCATATTCATCGCTGATATAAACGCTTTTGCCATCGTTAGAAACGCGGATGGCCTCTGGGTCGAAACGGCCATTATTCGAGTTGCTGGAGTTGGTACCCGCCAAAAAGTTATCTGAACGGCCATTGAAATAATATTTACCTGCATTTACCGTCGCGCCACTGCCCAATGTGTAGTTTTGGCCGCCCACGCTACCTGTGCCAGCGGCCCCGGTGCCGTAGTTAAGCGGCGTATTGCTGTATAACAGCGTGGTGCCAGTTAATGTCGGGGTCAGGTTATAACTGTAGCTCGAACCATTGTAAGTTTGTTGCAAACTCAGGTTGAGCGTTTGAAAGCGCGAAATGTAAGAAGTGGTATTGTCTACCAGCGGGTTATACTCGCTAGCATTCGGGCCACGGTCTGGCAACGCCAGGAAAGTACTACCACCCGCCCAAGCCAGGCCAGAACCCATGCCACCCAATACATTCTGATGATCCACACCGTTTTCCAGCATGCCAGTGAAACTGGACAAGTCCGTGGTCCCGGACAAACTGCCAATCGCGATCAATGAAGGGGTTGCATTTGCCAAGGCAGGCAATGCCAGTGAAATCGCCACGGTCATGGCGGCTAGTTTAAAAGTCATGTCAAAACTCCAGAATTAAAAAATTTTGACTAAATTAATCGCTGGCAGTGAATTTAATATGACAGGACTAGTGCTACGGGGACAGGTGCTCCAGAACAAGGGGGCGGCTGTGGTAAAATCCCGCGCATGACTACACAAACCAATACATCCAGCTCTACCCGCGAACTCGCTAAATCTTTTGATCCGAAAACCATTGAAAGCCAGTGGTATGCTTTTTGGGAAGGCAAAGGCTATTACGCCGCCGGCATGAACCCGGAGGTCAAAGATAATTTCTGCATTTTGCTGCCGCCTCCCAACGTGACTGGCACGCTGCACATGGGCCACGGTTTTAACCAGACCATCATGGATGCGCTGACCCGCTATCACCGTATGCGCGGGGATAACACCTTGTGGCAACCAGGCACCGACCACGCAGGCATTGCCACACAGATTGTGGTCGAGCGCCAGCTCGATGCGCAAGGCGTGAGCCGCCATAGCCTTGTTGAAGAGTTTGGGGCTGACGCGGGCCGCAAAAAATTCCTCGAAAAAGTCTGGGAATGGAAAGAATACTCAGGCGGCACCATCACCAAACAAATGCGCCGCCTCGGCACCTCGCCCGACTGGAGCCGCGAGCGTTTTACCATGGATGCCGGCCTCAACAAGGTCGTCACCGAAAGCTTTGTCCGTTTGTATAACGAAGGCCTGATTTACCGTGGCAAGCGCCTGGTGAACTGGGATGTGAAACTGGGCACCGCCGTGTCTGACCTCGAAGTGGTGCAGGAGGAAGAAGACGGCTCGATGTGGCATATCAACTATCCACTGGCGGATGGTTCAGGTCACCTGACTGTCGCAACGACCCGACCAGAAACGATGCTGGGTGACGTGGCGGTGATGGTGCACCCTGAGGATGAGCGTTATGCACATTTGATCGGTAAAAACGTGACTCTTCCGTTGTGTAACCGCGAAATTCCAATTATCGCGGATGATTACGTGGATAAGGAGTTTGGTACTGGCGTGGTCAAGGTCACGCCTGCACATGACTTTAACGACAATATGGTCGGCCAGCGCCAGGGCTTGGATAAAGTTGTGATCCTGAACCTGCAAGGCTTCGTGCCAGAAGTTGCAGAAGTCTATGCCGCTGATGGCAGTGTCAAACCTGCGATTGCTTTACCCGCCCACTTGGTAGGATTGGAGCGCTTTGCCGCGCGCAAACAAGTGGTGGCCGACCTGGAGACTGGTGGTTTCCTGGTCAAAGTTGAAAAACACAAACTCAAAGTGCCACGGGGCGACCGTACCAATGTCGTGATTGAACCTATGCTCACCGACCAGTGGTTTGTGGCGATGAGCAAGCCGGGCGAAGATGGCAAAAGTATCACCGAAAAGGCGCTAGAAGTGGTAGCGGATGGCCAGATCAAGTTTTACCCGGAAAACTGGGTCAACACCTATAACCAGTGGCTGAACAATATTCAGGATTGGTGTATTTCTCGCCAGCTATGGTGGGGGCATCAAATACCGGCTTGGTATGGTGAAAACGGCGAAGTGTTTGTCGCGCATGATGAAGCAGAAGCTACCGAGATGGCGGGCAAAGCAGGTTACACCGGTAATTTAAAGCGCGATGATGACGTGTTAGATACCTGGTACTCCTCTGCCCTGTGGCCATTTTCCACCTTAGACTGGACCGGCGACGAGCCACTGGACGCGCAGAATCAGGCCTTGCAGCAATACCTGCCCTCCTCAGTACTGGTCACTGGTTTTGACATTATCTTTTTCTGGGTGGCGCGTATGGTCATGATGACCAAACACCTGACCGGCAAAATCCCGTTCAAGCATGTGTATGTGCACGGCCTGATCCGCGATGCTGAAGGCCAGAAAATGTCCAAGTCCAAGGGCAATGTGCTGGACCCGATTGATTTGATTGATGGCATTGATCTGGAATCGCTGCTGAAAAAACGCACCACCGGCCTGATGAACCCGAAAGATGCGGAAAAAATCGAGAAACGTACCCGCAAGGAATTCCCGGAAGGCATTGCAGCGTATGGTACGGATGCTTTAAGGTTTACTTTTGCCAGCCTGGCTTCACCTGGCCGTGACATCAAGTTTGACCTGCAACGTTGTGAAGGTTACCGTAACTTCTGCAACAAGCTGTGGAACGCCACCCGCTTTGTGCTGATGAATACGGAAGGCAAAGATAATGGCTTTGGCGCCGAGAGTTGCGAAGCCGGTGGCCGCAAATTCAGTCAGGCCGACCGCTGGATTGTGAGCTTGCTGCAACGCACCGAAGCCGAAGTGGAACGCGCTTTTAACGACTACCGCTTTGACCTCGCTGCCAAGGCGATCTACGAGTTTGTCTGGGACCAGTATTGCGACTGGTATCTGGAAATTGCCAAAGTGCAGTTACAAGGTGGCACTGAAGCCGAACAGCGCGCGACCCGTCGTACCCTGTTAAGAGTGCTGGAAACCATCTTGCGGCTGGCACACCCGATTATTCCGTTTATCACCGAAGAGATCTGGCAGACGGTGGCACCGATGACCGAACTCAAGGACAAGTCGCGTGGCACTGAGAGCATTATGTTGCAGGTCTACCCGAAAGCTGATCTGGAGAAAATCGACGAACAGGCTGAAGCCTGGGTGGCGACACTGAAAACCGCTGTCGAAGCCTGCCGCAGCCTGCGTGGCGAAATGGGCATTTCACCTGCGGCCAAAGTGCCACTCATTGCCGCGGGCGATGCCGAGGCACTGACCGCCTATGCGCCTTACCTCAAGTCGCTGGCCAAGCTGGAAAACGTCGAGATTGTCGCCGAGCTACCGGAAGCCGATGCGCCAGTGATGCTGGCCGCTGACTTTAAGCTGATGCTCAAGGTAGAAATTGATGTCGCCGCCGAAAAAGAGCGTCTGGGCAAGGAAATCGCAAGGCTGCAGGGTGAAATCGGCAAGGCCAACGGTAAGCTGGGCAATGAAAGCTTTGTCGCCCGCGCGCCGGCTGCCGTGGTTGAGCAGGAAAAAGCCCGCCTGACAGAATTTAGCGCCAACCTGGAAAAACTACAGGCGCAACTGGCCAAACTCAAGTAATGGTCTAGCGTGCGTATCGCATGTATACGCACGCATTACCGGCTTGTATTAAAGCGGGTGGTCATTTGGTAATCATTGATGCCCTGCAGTCAGAGGGCGGCCGATGCGCTTTTAAAAACCTGTGAAATAAACCAATCGCTTTATTGTTGGTCTAGGTTGCAATACACAGGTGGATTGAGAGTGGCTGCCGAATATGGCGGCGCTGAGGAACAAAAGGAATAATGGCTGACTTGCTTGAAAACGATCCCAGAGAGGTGCTATGCAGTTGCAGCGGCACCACGCGCGGCCTGATTATCGAGCTAGTCAGGCAAGGTAAAGATCTGGATGGCATCTCGCGCTATTCTGGCGCGCTGTCAGGCTGCGCTGGCTGCGAATGGGAGATTACGGAGTTGGTGACCTCGTTACAGTCTCAGTCCACAGATTCCGCCTGACCACACACCGCGCAGGAAGGGTCTTTTTTGAGGCGTATGGTGCGCCATTCTGCACTGAGCGCATCCAGCAATAGCAACCTGCCTTCCATGCTCTGGCCCATATTGAGCAACACCTTAATGGCTTCAGCAGCTTGCGCTGTGCCTATCATACCGACCAGCGGAGCAAATACGCCGTTGTCTGCACAACGCAAGGCCTGGTCATCGCCGACGTCTGGATACAAGCAGTGGTAGCAAGGGCTGTCAGCATGGCGGAAATCAAACACGCTCAATTGCCCTTCAAAGCGGATGGCCGCCCCCGAGACCAGAGGCTTTTTACTCTCAAAACAAAGCTGGTTGAGCAAGTAGCGCGTAGCAAAGTTATCCGAGCAATCAATCACCACATCTGCCGCCAAGACCCGTGCGGCAAGCGCCTCGTCATTGAGCCGTGTCGTTTCGACATGGACGTTGACTTCAGGATTGAGGGCCGCAATCGTGGCCTGGGCCGACAAGGCCTTGTTTTGCCCAACCGCTGCCGTAGTATGGATAATTTGACGTTGCAGATTGGTGAGGTCTACCTGATCAAAATCACAAATGGTCAGCGTACCTACCCCGGCTGCGGCCAGATACATCGCCACCGGAGCCCCCAAGCCGCCAGCTCCCACGATCAGGGCATGACTTTGCGTGAGCTTTTCTTGCCCTGCATATTCAATTTGCGGCAACATGATGTGCCGACTGTAGCGTAACAACAAATCGTCTTGCATGTATTTTCCAATTATTCATGGCAGGCGTTGCGCTTGTACCATTTGCTGAATCAACACCTTGGGCGACAGCATGATCAGCCGGTCATCAAACACGGCCGTACCGGTTTGTTGTTGTGCCTGATCAACAAAGGCCAGGTCGCCATCTGCATTTTCACGCTCATCCGCGTGCTCGGGTGCGGGCATGGCATAGGCGCCGCCGCCAGACACGGATTGTATGCCACCCAGCCCGTTTTCGCCATGTGAAAGGATAATCGCCGCCGGTCGGCTAGGCCCGCTGGTGGCCGGGCCAGTCTCACTGCTGACTTGAATATTGCTGGCACCTTCGGCCGCGGCTACCGAGAACCACTGGCTGTGATGAGTAAACGTGCTGTCTGCGCGATAGCGAAAGAAACGGCCCCAGGCATCGGTGGCGACTACCCCTAATTGCTGCGATGGCAACCAGCCCTCATCACTGGCGCAGGTCTGGTTGGATAATACATTCTCCCACCCATCGGGCGGCTGGTCGGTATCAGGACACGGCAGGTAATGATAAATCAGTGCATGGCCAAGCAAGGCCTGTTGCGCCGTATTCAGCCGCTGTTCGGTTTGCTGATATTTTTGCAATCCGTATTGCACCTTGAGGGGCGTCATGAGCCAGCCCATCATCAGGCTTAAAATCACCAAGGCGATCGCCATTTCAAGCAGGCTGAAGCCATACAGAGAGGATTGTGATCGAGGAGAATATGCAGTCATGCCCTTC
Organism: Methylophilus sp. DW102; assembly: GCF_037076555.1. Lineage (NCBI taxonomy): Bacteria > Pseudomonadati > Pseudomonadota > Betaproteobacteria > Nitrosomonadales > Methylophilaceae > Methylophilus > Methylophilus sp. DW102. The sequence continues at coordinate 2,893,597 of NZ_AP029023.1, forward strand.
ATCTGGCGATTTGCTCCAGTTGATCATTGCTGGGTGCATCCCATGCCGTGACGCCGGCCAGACCCAGCGCAGCGACTGTCGGCATCTCGATAAAATTGGCATACTCACTTTTTTGCGTAGTCGTCTGTCGTAATTGTCCGGCTAACATCTCGCCAGACACAACCAAGAGCACTTGCGAGGACCGCGGCAGATAAAACACCTGCTCCCGCCAGCCATTTTGCTGAAACCAGTGATGCATGGCCTGACCATCCAGCATGGCTTGATTTGCAAGTGGGCCATGCAGGTCGCCATCGACCGGCAAGCGGCCCAGCGTAGTCGTTTGAGCAGACATACATTGCCCAGCTTGCAATGATTGTGCACCTAAACAACTCGCGTCTGAAATGGATGCTGGCACAGGTAAAGGCGCACATGGCCTGGACGTGCAAGTAAATGCTCGCTTAAGCTCTGATAACACCTGCTTTTGCATGACTTGATGCATGCGGCTGGCCGAGATTGGCCAGACCACGTCATTAAATTGTGTAGTCGGAGGCGACATGACAAAGCCGTGATCGCTGTACTCTGTCGGGTTGGCATTATCCAAGGTCCCCTCAATATCCAGATACTCCTTGGCACCATCGTCAGGCTGCAGGCGGCGTTGCTGCCAGCCATCCAGCCTCAACAGCGGCTGCATGGGGGCAATCACCACAGCCACAACGCCATTGCCCACACTGGCATCCCAAGTCGGCCCATTGTTGGCCATCACGCTCCAGCTGCCCTGCGTGTCCAGATTCAAAGGACGCAGGCGCGGATTATTTTTATAGCGCTCTGACACTGCGTACCACAAGCGCTCACCGCTGCCATCGCGCAGGTCGCCTAAGCCCAGTGTTTTCCAGGGCAACCTGCCCAAGCGAGCGGAGTTACTGCATGAGGTTTCGGCAATGCCGTCGTTATTGCGGTCTGGGCATGGCAAATCGCCCGGGCGTGGGCAATTCAACTCACAAGGCGTGGTGCCCAAAGGTTGCTGCGCATAGGCAAGCAAGGCCTGCTCGGCCTTGGCCAAGGCCGTCATGGTTTTGTGCAACGACGCCTGACTGGAAAACTCACGGCCCACCAAGGGATAAACCAGCATGCCCGCCATGCCGGACAACAGCAGCAAAAGCGCCCAGATTGCAATTCCTCTTTGAAAATGTGAACAAACAATCATGGCTGCACAGGCGACGGATTGGGAAACACGTCAGGGAAATTAAACAGATGAAGCTCACATTGCACATCAATCTGCACGAATGACGGCGTCACTGTCCAGACACAATGATGGACTTTAATCGCACCTGCATATTGTTTGGCCAACGCTTGTAACCATGCCAATATGTCTGCTTCATGCTTGACCGACCATGCGAGCTGTAGACGGCTAAGCATCACTTTGATGTCGGCTTGCTGGCCAGTGGATGCTTGCGGCAAACACAGGGTAAGGTCACAAGGAGTGGTCGGCAAGAACTCATAGCGTAGATGACTCAGGCCAGATGCCTGTTGCATTTCGGCAAGGGACTTTTCCCATGCAGGCACATTCAAGGGCGACATCACCCCGATGTTTTGCCATTGCTCGCGAAGCGCCAAATAGGTAGCGATCTCTGCAGTAAAACGCTGCTGATAAGCCGCTTGTCGTTGCCGTTGCTGCCACTGTGCCTCAAGTTGAGACAAGACTTGTTCGGCTTCTTCACGTCTTTGATACTGCAACAGGGTACACACCACTAACAAGCTCATCACGCCTAACCAAAACAAGAAGGTTTGTTTTAATGGCGCCCACACTTGCCGAACCATCACCACCCCTCCTGTTGCACGGCTGCCCAAGTCAGCGTGAGCATCGGCTGCAACCCCAGCATGGCTAGCGGATCTGTACTGCCCTGGCGACCATTCGTCGTGCTTTGCTGACTGGAGTTCTCTGTTTGCAGCTGCTTGACTGATGGCAACTGATTTAAACGCTGCATCAACTGTTGCCATTCAAGTACGGCACGCGTGTGCTGACTTGTTTCTAATTGTTGAAAAGTCATTTTCAATGACTGAGTTTGATGCGCATCAGGGTCTGCTGATTCAGGAGGCTCTGCCTGCCATTCGAGTCGGATCAGTTGCCAATCTCGCAAGCCAGTCAGCATCGGCTGCAAGTCATGCAAGGCTTGATCGGGCAATCGGGCGGAGGCGCTGATCGCTTGCATCGTGCGGGTTAAGGCATGAATCGCTGGCAATTGTTCAGCGCGCAGCCCCCCGGCGAATGGCATCGCCTCTGGCTCACCCAGCTGGGCCTTCACCAGCCCGGCTTGCGTATTCATTTGCTGAGTTGCCAGCGCATTGAAGCCGGCTAGCAGCGCCAATAGCAACGCAAGCCCCACGCCTGCCACGTGGATATTTCGTTGTAACCGCTTGAATTTCTCTGGCAAGAGACTGGCCTCAGGGGCCAAGTTAGGGAGCGCCTGGTCTGCCAATATCGCATGCATGGCGACCCACTCGACCGCGCGGAGACCGGTAGGGAGCGAGCCTTGACCCACGGCCGCAATGAGCGCGGCCTCAGTCAGAGGTTGATATTGAAAAGGGGCGGGGAAGGTGAGCCTCTCAGCCTGCTGTATTTCTGCAATGATGCAAAACACCGGCAGACTTGCAGATTCGGATAAGCCAAACTGGCTAACCAGCTCACGATGCAACTGAGTCAGCGCCGGGATCACAGAAGCCACATCGTGTATCCCTTGTGTTGTCATTGAAAGGCGGCGCCTTAAACACAACCGTTGATGCTTGAAATAACTCAAGTACAGGGTCGTATGCTCAGCGTGCACACAGATACAATCACTCAGGCGTTGAGCGTTTGCAGGCAAGCAATATGGCAACAATATTGCCTGCGTGTAAATGCCTTGCAGGCTGAGTGCTGCCGCTTGCAGCGCGGGCAAGCAGTGGGTCAGTGGTGGGGAAAACAGCCCGGCAAACAAAAAACGGTTTTCTAAACGACTCGTCTTGATCGTTTCCAGTAGAAAGGCGGTATGCAAGCCTTGTGCATGTGGCCAAGCCGCCAGCTTGCGCTTGAGTAGTGCACGACCAGCCGCCCCTCGCACCACAGGCATCAGCTCAAGGTGATAGCACTCCTCTGGCAGATCGGTTAACACCGCCACACGCGCGCCTGGGAAAGTTTGCAGCCACCCTAACATGGCCGCTAGCCCTGCTTCATCTGGACCAAACGAACGCAGCTCGCAATACTGATTGCGCTTAAATAAGACCAGCCGCCATGCTTGCGCATCAATCAGGAGAATGAAGCGCTGGGCGGACATCTTTAGTACCTGATGGTTGAAAAGCTGTCATAGACCGGCAACATGACGGCGGCCATCAAAAACAGCAACATCAACCCCAGTGAAATGGTCAGCGCGGGCTCCAACATGCGCAATAGCGACTGGATCCGCGCTTGCACGTCCCGGTCATAATAGTCAGCCAACTGAAACAACATGCGATCCAGTCCACCTGTGGTTTCACCCACCTTGAGCAGGTGTAGCATCAGTGGCGGAAACTGCCCGGTAGCCGCAAAGCTGGCGGTGAGGCTTTCACCGGCCTGTACGCGCGCAGACACATCCTCAAGTGCGCGGGCCATGACACGCTGCGTCAGCAAGGGCTGGCACCATTGCAATGCCTGTAACAGCGGAATCCCGACCTGGTACATCAATCCAAGAAACCTGCACAGCCGCGTGATCACCCATGCTCTTAGCAAGCGGCCAAACACCGGCAATCGCAACATCATGCTATCCCATTTATAAGCCCATTTTTCCGAGTGCCGCACGATTAGAGTCACACTCACCAGGGACAGCAATATCGCCAATAGCAGATAAGCCCCATAGTGCATGACACCCTCTGACAGGGCTAACAAACATCGTGTACTCCATGGCAGAGACTGCCCCAGGCTTTGCAAAAAACCTGCCATTTGCGGCACCAGAAAGGTCAGCATCACGTATGCGGCAATCATCACCATCACGCATAACACAGCGGGATAGCTCAGTCCCCGCTTGATTTGCGCACTCAGCTCAAATTGCCACGTGAGGGTGGCCTTCAATTGGCCAAATGTTTCAGGGAGCTGACCCGTCCGTTCACCAGCATTGACCAGTTGATAAAACAAGGCTGGGAAGACCTTGGGCTGCGCTTGCAACGCTTGTGAAAGTAATTTGCCCGCCTCAAGATCGCGCAACAAACCACGTAAGGCCTCGGCCATCACCGCCTGTTCGGCTTGTTCTGCCGAGACCGCAATGGCCTGACAGAGAGGCAAGCCGGCTTGCAATAGCTGCTCCAGCTGCACACAAAACACGATCAACATTTTGGGGTGCACGCGTGGCTGTCGCCAGCGCAATGGCTCACCCAGCTTCACCGTCAGCAATTCCAAGCCTTGCTGCTGCAGGGATGCAGCCAGCGCCTCTTCAGAGTCGGAGGTGCCATAGCCCCGTGTTAAGTGGCCCGTCTTATCAATCGCGGTGTATCGGTAGCTTGTCATCGTTTTAAACAGGCCTGCTTACATCCAGCACATTGGCCTCAAGCACACTTAAATCGACCACTCTTTTTAATTCTTGCAGACTAGTTTCGCCTGCCATCACTAATCGCACCCCCTCCTCGGCCAGCGTGGTGTAACCATATGATCGTGCGTTCTGCTGTAACCTTGGCAGCGAGAGTGGCGTGAGCGCCTCCTCCAAGCCAGAATGCATGGACAAAATTTCCATCACCACAGTCCGGCCTTGATAACCACTTTGTCGACAATGCTGACAACCAACCGCTTCAAAACACGTGAAACTTTCAGGAATGCACGCTGAATCGATGTATTGAAACATGGCTAAAAGGTGTGGGTCCGGGGAAGCTTGGCGCTTGCAGTGTTGACATAAGCGTCGCAATAAGCGCTGGGCAATCACCCCAACTAGGCAACCGGCCAGGGTATGCGGCTGAATCCCCAAATCCTGCAAGCGTAAAAAGGCAGCTGCAGCATGATTGGTATGCAAGGTGGTCATCACCAGATGTCCGGTCATGGCGGCGCGCACCGCCATAGCGGCCGTGGCTTCATCTCTGACCTCGCCAATCAGCATAATGTCGGGGTCTTGTCGCAAAATGGCGCGCACACCAGTGACAAAATCCACCTTATTGGCTTCGTTGACGGAGGTTTGCCGCATTAAATGGTGCGGATACTCAACCGGATCTTCCAGGGTCATGATATTCACCCCGGTCTGATTGAGATGCCCAAGCATGGAATAAAGCGTAGTGGTTTTACCGCTCCCGGTCGGGCCCGTCACGATTAACAAGCCCTCCGGTTTTGCCAGCATGGCTTTTAAAGACGCCAACTGCGCGCAGCGTATACCCATCTGCGACAGCGGAATAATGGATTTATGCCTGTCCAGCACGCGCAGCACCAAGTTTTCACCATGCAGGGTAGGATGACTGGAGACCCTGAAATCGACCTCGCGCCCGCACAAGAACAGATTCACGCGGCCGTCTTGCGGCATACGCTGCTCAGCGATATCCATGCCAGCCAAGACTTTGAGGCGCACACACATGGCGGGCCAATAGCGATCGTGCAAACAGCGGATCTGCCAAAGCACGCCATCAATGCGGTAGCGTATCCTGACAAACGCCTGTTCAGGCTCGAAGTGGATATCCGAGGCGCCTTGTTTGACGGCATCGACCAAGATGGCATCCACCAGCCGGATCACGGGATGAGAGGCGGAAGCCACCGGCGAAAGACTAACTGCAGCCTCTTGCTGCTCGATTTCCTGCAACAAGCGCTCTAGCGACAGGCTATGTCCATAACACCGATCCAGCGCCTGCTCTATCTGGACTTCGGTCGCCAGAACAGGCGTCAGTGTAATGCCACCACCTAATAAATGTTTCAGTGCTTCAATCGCGTGTGCGTTCTGGTGATCCTGTACCGCAATCCGCAACGATTGCTGATCTGGTGTCAGATCAAGCGGTAACAAGCGATGTTGCCTGGCAAAGGTTTCTGGCACTTTGGCGATCCACGCCGGGTCGGGCATCACATACTGCAAATCCATACTCTCTTGCACATGCAGCTGTGCCAGCACGTCTCTCACCATGGCGTCGGTGACAAAGTGCAGCCTGACCAACTGCTGGCCAAGCAACAATTGCTGCTTGCGTTGCTCGATCAGTGCGATATCAAGCTGATCCGAAGTAATCATGCCTTTCGTCAGCATCCACTCTCCGATCCGCATCACTCTTGCTCCAGTAGTTGCGCAAATAAAGCAGCATTGGCTTCGATCCCTGGCATCAATTGCCAAACGCGCAGCCAATAGTGCTCGTATTGCGCCTGGTCACCCAGCCGTTGGCTGATATAAAGCATGCCGACCAAGGCCTCGAGTTGATGCGGATCTTGCGCCAACAGTTGCGCATAAAGAGGCTGCGCACTTTGCAGTTTCTCCTGCTGTAATGCCGTACGCGCCTGCGCCAACAAGCTGATGGACGACAAGGTCGGCAATGGTCCTCGCTGTACCTGCATGACCCAACGAGGCGGGTTATTTTGACGGAGTGAGGGTGATGGGCTCTGCGCAGGCTCACTCTGACTGGGTGTGGCTACGGAAGGTTGCTCAGCTTTTGCTGGCGCATGTAAAGCAAATACGCTAGGTTCCTCCTGCAATCGAGACTTTTGCTCACCGATTGGTGACGGCTTAACCGGAGTGACGAATGGCTTTGCATCTACCCATCTGGGCGCAGCATGATTGTCCAGCGCGGATGCCGCTGAAAAGATATCCCAGCCTTGTCGCACTACGCAGCAAGACGCAATGATCAGCATCAGCCACAACAATCCCATGATACGCCGCTCAAGCTGCTGCCAATCGGTGATCATCAGCGATTTTGCATATGCATTTTTATTTAAGCGCAAGGGGCGTTTTGAATCAGCCAGCCATGCTCGAACATCCATCATGATGGCTCCTCGACATTCATTTCAAATGCATCAGTAGGCAAAGCGTCAGGCAGCAAGGGTTGAAACGATCGCAAATCGCCCGTGTTAACATCGGCCCGACCAATCACGGTGGGCCGCAAAAAAACAATCAGCTCGGTCTTTTTGGCGGCCTGATTTTTGCCAATAAATGCCTGACCGATGACAGGCAATCGCGAGAGGCCAGGCACGCGGTCACTAAATTCACGCTGATCATCCTGCATCAGGCCGCCCAAAACGGCGATATGGCCGCTGGCGACATTGAGCACAGACTCCATTTCCCGTACCTGGATTTCGGGCACGCTACTCACAATCCGACTGCTGCCACTGCCTAATTGCGGATTGGGGTCTTCGACATAGCGCAGCACCTTGGACACCGTCGGCCTGACATTTAAATTGACGCGCTGGCGACTATTGATTTGTGCCGTGACAGCCATGACCAAGCCTACCGGCACCGTATTGGCCGTGGTCGTTACCGCTTGCAAGTTGGCACCGCTATTACTGCTGCTTTGCGAAATTTGCGACTGGATGGTGAAGTAGACCAAGTTATCGACCACCTTGAGAATGGCCGTCTGATTATTGAGCACCATGAGCTTGGGACTGGAGAGGACACGCGTTTTACCAAACTGCTCAAGTAGGGTGACACTGGCACTTAAATTACCAAAGCGGCTGAGAGGATTTAAGTAGCTCAACATAAACGCCACGTTGCCATTATTCTGGCCCAAGGCATTTTTACTATTATTGCTCTCCCACTGACCAGTGGCACGGTTAAACTGGGCCGCATCGCTGCCCAAAGATTGCGAAAGCAGCCAGCCTCGTTGTTGCGCCGAGGCAGACAAGCGGCTCCAGTCTATGCCCATCTGAAAACTTTTATTGAGCTCCACCTCCACAATGGTGGCTTCAATCAAGACCTGCCTGGCGGCAACCTGCATCACAGATTCCAGATAGGCTTTGACTTGCGCCTGCTGACTCTGCGAGGCACGTATGGTCAAGATGCCAGTTTCGGCGTTTGCAATCAGTTTGGAAGCCCGCCAACGGCGTTGCGCTTGCTGCGTCTTTTCTTGCAATGGCGACGGTAAGATGGGTTCAGCTGATGTTTTGAGTTCACTGACTTCGGCACTGCCTGGCGTGCTATCAGAACCGCTCGATGGCATGATCACGGTTGCGGGCAGGTGATCCATCACTTCTGCCCGTGCACTACCGGCTTTATCCGTTTCATCCAGCAGAAGCTGTACATTGTCTACCACGCTCTCCCACAGGTGATAGCGGGATTGAGAGGTGACTGCGGTTCTGGAACTATTACTACTGCCGCCTTGTGCCGGCAATGCTTGCACCTGCGCATTACTGTTACCGGCTGCGGCCATGCCTCCACGGCCAGCGCCATTGATTTCACTGGCCACGCCAATATAGCCATAGGTATCGCGGCTCATGTTCACATAATTGAGTTTGTAGCTACGGATCACCGGCGTGTCCGGTGTCACCAGCCACACCCCGTCTGACCATTCATAATACATATCGACTTGCCTGGCCATGCGCGCAAGAATGGCGGCCACCGACTGCTGCTGGGCATTTAAAGTGACTTTACCGCTCAAGGCTGGATGCACATCAAAATTCAGGCCGCTTTCTTGGGCCAGCGCAAACAGGACCTCCTGTACGGGTGCTTCGCGGACAACCAGATTGATCAAGACGGTGGGTATAGCAGACTTGAGCGCGGGGGGCTTGATGGCTGGGGTAGAAACAATGTCTGCCGTATCAATTTCCGGGAAGCTAGCCGAACCGTTGTCGGCCTGAAGGGTTGAGGGCAGTGAAGGTAAATGCAACTGCGCATGCGTAGCGCTGCCCAGGGACTGGCTTTTACAGGCAGCGAGTCCAATCACCAACCACAGGATGAGCGCAATACGCATCAACCCCCTCCAAATGATTATTGACATTTTTTAACATATATTAAATATAAGCAATGTTAACTGTCAATCCATCCGGCGCAATCTGGTCAACCAGTGCGAGAGAGGGCGTTTAAAAAAGCTCGATTTCGCCGCTAATGATGCTGTAGTTGAGTAAGCCTTGTTCAACCAGGGATTCGTAGCAGCAGACCTGGTCTCTGCCATGCTCTTTGGCATAATAGAGTGCTTCATCTGCCCGCTCCAGCACAGTGTTCGGCAGCAAATGCGGTGACATTTTGGAATAACCGATACTGATGGTGACTCGCCCGACTTGCGGGAAACGATATTCAGCAAGGGCTTGCTGAAAGCGCTCTAGCAGCATGACGATGTCATCTTTGTCAGCACATGAAAACACGCCCACAAACTCTTCACCACCAAAGCGGAACAGCAAATCGCCATCGCGGAAGGTTTCCTGCATGAGGCGGGATAAAAGCAGCAAGACTTCATCGCCAATCAAATGACCATAGCTGTCATTGATCTTTTTAAAGAAATCGATATCAAAAATGACCAGATAATGGTGTAACGGAAACCGGAATTCTGGCTTGTAGTCATTAAGCAAAATCTTGCTCACACACTTATCAAAGGTTTTGCGGTTAAGCAATCCAGTCAGTGCATCCCGCTCGTTTTCAATAATCAAGCCGGCATAGTGATTAAATACCTGCAAACACTGTTCTACCAGCGCGATCGCTTCTGCGGATAACTGCGCATGCTGAATCAACAGTATGGCATTTTTATGGGCAACACTTTGCTTGAGCGGAAAAATGTGCAATTTGCCCGCTGCAGTGTCCAGGCAAACAGATTGCCGAGTTTCCTGATCCAGGTAATTTAAAAGCAACGCATAAACATCGCTAGGCCACGCTTCAAAAGCAGGATCCATCTCATCTTGAGAGTCCATCACCGAGACCAACTGCCGACGCGACAATACCTGCATCCGGATCGGCTTTTCCTCGGCAGCAAAAATACACATCCAGTGCTGCATCAACGAAAGCAGCGCTGGATCCAATGCAAGGCTCTCCCTGACCTGTGTCAGGCCGATCAGGCTTTGCATAAACTTTTTCAAATTTAAATGACTAGGCATGTGTTCGACAGATGTTGTTTCGAACACTTTAACAAAGGGAAGAATGATTCTTAATTAGGAAAAGAACCGATTTGTAGGACTAAATTGTGAGGTTGAAGCAGAAAAGTGAAAATGGGGTGGCTAATCGGGCTCGAACCGACGACAACCGGAATCACAATCCGGGGCTCTACCAACTGAGCTATAGCCACCACTGAGAGAAATTGGCTGAAATTTTGGCCTGCCCGACAGGAATCGAACCTGTAACCCCCAGCTTAGAAGGCTGGTGCTCTATCCAGTTGAGCTACGAGCAGATAAAGTAGTTACATGCCGATCAGGCAATCCAGAGAAAACTGGTCGGCGTGGAGAGATTCGAACTCCCGACATCCTGCTCCCAAAGCAGGCGCGCTACCAGACTACGCTACACGCCGAAAGCAGAAATATAACCGATTTCACGAATTTGTGTCAATCTCGATGTGATAAAATTATCTTTTTTACGACAAATTTTTTGCTCATGAGCGCTCAGATTATTGATGGCAAGCAAATTGCGAATCAACTATTAGAAGAAATCAAATCCAAAATCGACCAACGGCTAGTTGATGGCAAACGTGCTCCTTGCCTGGCCGTTGTCCTGGTCGGTGATGATCCGGCTTCGGCCATTTATGTGCGCAACAAGCGTCTGGCTTGCGAAAAAGTAGGGATCGTCTCAATTGCGCATAACCTGCCAGCCAACACCACGCAAGAGGCCTTATTCGCGCTCATTCAAACACTGAATGCCGACCCTGACACTGACGGCATTCTGGTGCAATCCCCGCTCCCCCATCATATTGATGAGTCTGCCATTCTGGCGCTGATAGATCCGGGCAAAGATGTGGATGGGTTTCACCCCTACAATATAGGCCGCCTGGCGGTACGCCAGCCCTTATTACGTTCCTGCACGCCTTACGGTGTCATCAAGATGCTGCAAGCCAGCGGGATCGCGATCAAGGGGCTGGACGCCGTTGTCGTTGGCGTATCTAACCACGTTGGGCGCCCCATGGGCCTGGAGCTTCTGTTGGCCGGGTGCACCGTCACCAGCTGTCACCGGCACACCAAAGACTTACAAAGCCATATTAGTCGTGCCGATCTCATTGTATCCGCGGTGGGCAAGCCTGGCTTGGTCAAGGGTGAGTGGATTAAACCTGGCGCTATTGTGGTCGATATTGGGATTAATCGCCTGCCTGATGGCAAGATCACCGGCGACGTTGACTTTGCGATTGCCAGCCAGCGTGCCAGCCATATTACGCCGGTGCCTGGTGGCGTCGGCCCAATGACTGTAGCCACACTGATGGAAAATACCTTGAAGGCGCTGGAACTCAGTGAGCAAGCTTAAGCCGAAGCAGTCTTGCCCTTGCGAATAGGCTTTGCAGGGGTTTGAAACTGGTGTAAACTCGCGCGATTGTTGATTGACGTAATGCAATAAACCATGCCTCTACAGGCATTCACTATTCGAAGTTTCGTTCGTTGGAACCATCATGGCAGATACCGTTAACAAATCCTTTACCCCTTACCAGCCCGCCGCCGGTGAGGAATACATGAATAAAAAGCAGCAGGATCACTTCCGCAAAATCCTGAATGACTGGAAAGCAGAATTGAGTCACGATATTGATCGTACCGTGCATACCATGCAGGACGAAGTGACCAGCTTTGCTGACCCGAATGACCGTGCCAGCCAGGAATCTGACATGGCGCTAGAACTGCGCAACCGTGACCGTGAGCGCAAACTGATCAAGAAAATCGACGAAACCTTGCGTAACATTGACAGCGGTGACTACGGCTACTGCGAAGGCTGCGGGATCGAAATTGGCCTCAAGCGCCTGGAAGCACGCCCAACCGCCACCTTGTGCATAGACTGCAAAACGCTGGATGAAATGCGCGAGAAACAAGTCGCCAAATAAGGCTAAAGCTATCAAGCAATAAAAAAGCTGCCTAAGGGCAGCTTTTTTATTGCACTTGTTTTATTGCATCGCAATGCATCCACGCACTACCAGTGCTCCTCAACCGCAAACAAGCGTTTGTGCTCACGGATGGCATAACGGTCAGTCATGCCGGCAATGTAATCAGCCACCGCCCGCGCCTGATCCTGCTTGGCTGCCAATTGGTGCTCGTCAGGCATCAAGGCCGGATTATCCATAAAGGTCTTAAATAACTCTTCAATAATCCGCCTGGCCTTGGCACTCATGCGATTTACCCGGTAGTGCTGATAGAGGTGCTTGCGCAAAAACTGTTTTAATTCGTGATTCTTTTGCACGACCGGCTGGCTAAAGCCGACTAGGTAGGCGGGTGCTTTGCGCACATCGTCTACGCTGCCCGGATTCAACTGCGCAATCGCTTGCTGGCTATGCTGACATAAATCAACCACCAGCACATTGATCATGCGGCGGATGGTTTCATGGATGAGCCGTTTTTCCTCAATCTCGCCATATTGCTTTTTAACCTCATGCATATTTTCGGCAAATAGCTGGATATTGGATAGCTGTTGGATGGTGATGAGGCCGGAACGTAAGCCGTCATCCACGTCATGATTGTTATAGGCAATTTCGTCAGCAAAGTTGGTGACTTGGGCCTCAAGGCTGGGCGACTCACCGCGCAAGAAACGTTCACCGACATCGCCTAGAAGTTGCGCATTTTTGCGCGAGCAATGTTTGAGGATGCCTTCACGGACTTCGAAAGTGAGGTTTAAGCCATCAAAACTGGCATAGCGGTTTTCCAGCAGATCGACCACGCGCAAGGACTGCAGGTTGTGCTCAAAACCGCCATAGTCTTTCATGCAATGATTGAGCGCATCTTGTCCGGCATGGCCAAACGGGGTGTGCCCAAGATCATGCGCCAGCGCGATAGCCTCGGCCAAATCTTCGTGCAAGCCCAAGGTGCGCGCGATACCGCGTGTCAGTTGCGCGACCTCGATACTATGCGTCAGACGCGTGCGAAACAGGTCACCTTCATGGTTTACAAATACCTGCGTTTTGTATTCGAGCCGCCTAAAGGCTGTGGAGTGAATAATCCGGTCACGGTCACGCTGAAAAACATTGCGCAACGGGGACTCCTGCTCGTCGACCTTGCGGCCACGAGACTGTTCTGGATGGGCAGCAAAAACGGCGAGTGTCATCATGGGCTTTCTGAATCAGGCCGCCAGCGACAGCGTCTGTTTAAGTTTATCTGCATCGTAATCAGCCGTGATCACGGCTTTGCCTATCGCCTGTTGCAGAATCAGGCGAATGCGGCCATCGGCCACTTTCTTGTCCAGTTGCATCAAACGCAAATACTCATCCGCGCCCAAATCAGGGGCAGTCACCGGCAAGCTGGCGGCTTGCATGATGGTTTTGATACGCGCGACTTGTGCCGCATCCAGCCAGCCCATGCGTTGCGATAAGTCAGCCGCCATCACGGTACCCGCTGCCACTGCCTCGCCATGCAGCCAGACACCGTAACCCATGGCGTTTTCGATGGCATGACCAAACGTATGGCCCAGATTGAGCAAGGCACGCTCGCCTTGCTCATGCTCATCCGCAGCCACCACTTCGGCCTTGTTCTGACATGAACGGTAAATAGCATAGCTGGCTACTGCATGATCCAGCGCCATCAGAGCGGACATATTGATTTCCAGCCAATTAAAAAAATCAGCATCCCGAATCAGCCCGTACTTGATAACCTCAGCCACGCCGGCAGACAACTCGCGTTGCGGCAAGGTCCTCAAGGTATCAACATCCGCCAGTACCAGCTTGGGCTGATAAAACGCGCCTATCATGTTCTTACCGAGCGGATGGTTGATGCCGGTTTTACCACCGACACTGGAGTCCACCTGCGAGAGCAGAGTAGTAGGCACCTGAATAAAAGGCACGCCGCGCAAATAGGTTGCCGCAGCATAGCCGGTCAAATCGCCAATCACCCCTCCACCCAACGCAATCAGCGTGGTATTCCGCTCGCAGCGGTGTTGCAACAGATGATCATAAATCGTTTGCAAGGTCTCATTATTTTTATAGGCCTCGCCATCCGGCAAAATGATTTCAATCACGCTCACGCCTGCCTCTCGCAGCGGCTGGGCAATACTCTGCATATACAAAGGCGCGACCGTTGTATTGCTGACAATCGCCACTTGCTTGCGCTTGAGGTGAGGCAATATCAGGTCTGCCTGATGTAACAGGCCATTCCCAATATGGATAGGATAGCTACGGTCAGCCAGGCTGACGGTTAAGGTTTGCATGACGGCTCCAACGCTTTCAGGGCGCTCTCAATTTTTTGGATAATCACTGCGACTGGCTGATGACCGGTATCGACGATCAGGTGTGCAGTCTCGGTATAGAGTGGATTGCGGGCATGGAACAATTGTTCCAGCTTGGCTTTGACATCGACATTCTGTAGCAGCGGTCGGTTTTTATCATTGCGCGTGCGTAAATACAGCTCATTCACATTTGCACGCAAATAAATCACATAGCCATATTTTTTGAGAATTTCGCGGTTTTCCGGCGCGATGATGGCACCGCCGCCAGTGGCCAGCACGATATTCTCCTGCTGCGCAAACTCCTCTAGCGTGGCGGTCTCGCGCTTGCGGAAGCCAGCTTCGCCTTCCAGCTCGAAGATGGTCGGGATTTTAACGCCCGTGCGCTGCTCAATGACATGATCCGTGTCGTAGAAGGTCTTGCCCAGACTTTTGGCAATCAATTTGCCAACTGTGGTCTTGCCTGCCCCCATCAACCCGATCAAAAAAATGTTATTTGGTATTTGCGTACCCATAAAAATGCCCAACTGTTCAGTTGGGCATTTTAAGGCAAAGCCTGTCTGCTGTCAGTAATCGTTCAGCAAGCCATGCAATGATCAGTTCAAGGCCAGCGTTTCGTCCATGACTTTAGGCGTGATAAAGATCAGCAACTCCGTTTTATCTTCCTGTCTGGTGTTGCGCTTGAAGGCATAACCCACCACAGGCAAGTCACCAAAAAATGGCACCTTGTCCGTAGATTTACGCGACACTTGCTCATAAATCCCACCTAATACCACGGTCTCACCGTTACCCACCAGCACTTGCGTTTGCACGTTTTGCGTGTTGATCGCGACACCGCCGGGGGTATCCTCACCCTTACTATCCTTGCGCACATCGAGATCCATAATAATTTTCTGGTCTGGTGTAATTTGTGGCGTCACCTCCAGGCTCAACTCGGCCTTTTTAAAGCTGACGGCTGTCGCCCCACTGCTGGTCGCAGTTTGGTATGGAATCTCCACGCCTTGTGCAATACGGGCTTTTTGCTGATTGGCTGTGGTCACGCGCGGACTTGAAATCACTTTGCCGCGTGCGTCGGCTTCCAGTGCAGACAATTCCAGATTCAGCAGCAAGTTAGCCGAGAGCTTGAGCAAACTGAGTGCGATGCCGCCATAAGCATTGGTGACCGGCAGATTGGACATGAGATCAGGCTGACCATTGGAGCTAATTGTGTAGTTGGCGGTCGGAAGTGCATTAGACCCACTAGCGAGTCGGTCAGTATTCAAGGATAGGGCCTGCATAGTCCCTCCTTGGTTACCCAAAGTAAAGGTACTTGGCGTCGTTGGGCTCGTCGACGGTGTAAAAGCGGTCGGTTTATTTCCCAAGCTCCCTCCAATTGAAATCCCTGTCCCCGTACCTGGTGTACCGGTCTGTGAAATACCAAACCGTGCGCCCAACGCTTTGGAGAAGGTATTTGAGGCAATCACCATGCGTGACTCAATCATCACCTGCTTCACAGGTACATCCACCTTGTTGATGATGGCTTGCACCTCATCCAGCTTTCTCGGCGTATCCTGAACGAATATCGTGTTTGTCCTGGCATCAAAGGTCACACTGCCACGTTGAGACAAAATACGGTTCATCCGTCCGCCTGAAGAGCCGCCAGCACCACCACTCATGGACAAGCTGGCGCCACCACTGCTTCCGGTGGTGCCCGTACCACCCCCTAGCAGCATATTCCTGAAGTCCATGGCTTTCTGATATTTGAGCGAAAAGACTTCTGTACGTAATGCTTCCAGAGTCTCGCGCTCGGCTTCTGCGGTCAGCTGTGCCTTCTCTTTCGCGGCAAACTCCTCGGCCGGTGCAATCGAGATCACGCTGCCATTGACGCGCATGTCCAACCCCTTGCTTTTCATGATCACATCCAGCGCCTGATCCCAGGGCACATCTTTCAGACCAATGGTCACGCTACCCGAAACCGCATCGCTGACCACAATATTTTTACCGGTGAAGTCAGCGATCACTTTCAACACATCCCTCACATCAACGCGCTGGAAGTTAAGCGATAACTTTTCACCTGCATAGCCCTGCTTGGAGCCTTGAATCAGCTTGTTCGGGTCTTTTGCCAACGGACGGATATCCACCACCAACCGTTTATCGGTCTGGTAAGCAGATTGCTCCCAATCGCCTTGCGGTTCAATCACGATTTGCGCTTGATGCGCGTGACGTAAAGCGTCCACATACAACACGGGGGTATTAAAGTTAATCACATTTAAACGGCGTTGCAGCGCTTCGGGCAACTCGGTATCGGCGAAGTCAATCACCACGGTTTTACCGGCATTACGTACATTCACGCCCACCCGGCTATCCGACAAATCAACCAGTATCCGGCCTTCACCATTTCTGCCACGCACAAAATCAATGTGCTCAATTTTATGTGCGGCACCCGACGCTTGCTCCGAAAAGCGTTTCGCTGCAGCCGCAGCGACTGGCACCTCCTGAGCCTCCTGAATCAACCCGACCATCAGGGATGAACCCTGTAATTGCAATTGGTGCTGTACAGATTTGGTTAAATTCAACACCACACGACTACGGTCATTGCTTTGCGCAATCTGTACCGACTTCAACACCCCCTGATTGATCGGGATCACATTTTTGCCTGTCGCATTGATGGCATTCGGCAGATCAAAAACCACTCTGGGCGGATTACTTAAGGTGAAGCTAACAGGCGCGCTTGCCAATGGTTGCGACAACTGCAACTGCACATTTAGCTTGGCACCGGGTTGCAAGGTAGCTTCAACGGCCTGCAGCTGGGTTTTTCCGTCTGTTTGTTCTGCTGCCACAAAACCAATTTGGGCAGCCATGGCGATCAGCAATGCCAATCGGACAATATGATTAGGAAATATTTTCATCATTGATGTTCCTGCAGTTCCAACGTTGTCATTTGCTCAGACCATTCACCGCTAACCGGGTCTTGAATCGTCTCTTTTACCTTCAGTTCATATTTCAGGCTTTGTCGGTTCTCACCCAAAGCCGTGACCACACCAAACCGCTCTCCCAAATGAGACCCCGGCCTGACCTGGTAAATAAGGTTATCCGACGTTTGGATAGTGGCAAACATGCTGTTTTTCTTGCTCATCACGCCGACAAACTTCAGGCTTTCGAGCGGATAGGCTTCCAGCGGCTCTTTAGGCCGCTTCAAGTCAGGCTGATTCGTGTTGTGTACTGCGGCCTTGCGCGGTACAAACGGATCATGCAACACACCGTCTGCGTTGTATTGTTTGGGCGCAAACCCTTGTACCTGTGGCAATGCCTCTATCGGCGCCACCACGGTCTGGTTTGCTTCATTCATAAACTGGGTGAGATCATCATCCTGCTTACTACCGCATGCGGTCAGCAGGAGCACCAATCCAACCGGGATCCATTGCAGATTGATCGTCATTTTTTAGCCGCCTTGCTTTCCAGTGCCTTACGCGCCGCCACTTCCTCGGCATCGAGATAGCGATATGTTTTGGCAACGGCCTCCATCACCAGCATGTCTTTATGTGGCTGCTTGTCATCTTTGCCTGCAGGCTGAATATGCAAATTATGCAAGGTCACGATGCGTGACAGCTTGGCAACCTCTGTCACAAAGGCGCCCAGATCATGGTAATGCCCCAACACCTTGATATTGATGGGCTTCTCGGCATAAAACTCGGCAAATATTTCAGGCAAAGGCACAAAGCCTTCAAATGAAAGTCCCTGGCTTAATCCAGCCTGATTGATATCGGTCAGCAAGCCATCCATTTCGGATTTATCCGGCAATTGTTTCAACAACGTGCCAAAGGTATGCTGAATCTCGACCACCTGTTGCTCATAGGCATTCATTCTCAAAGCCTGGACTTTCTTGGCCAGGTATTCATCACGCAGCCCCTGCTCTTTTTCCTTTTCTGCTTTTAATTCCTTGAGATTGGGATTGAGCAGAAACAAGTAGCCAAGTAACAGCAAGGCAGCAGCCAGCATCGCCAGCAAGGCCGCCTTCATTGGCACCGGCAAGTTACCGGCATTTTTTAAATCAATATTGTTAAAGTCAGACAATTGCATACGAGGTCATCCTTTAGCCGGCACTGGGGTTTGCTTGTCCGCCGTAGGGGGAGCATCCCGCTTCAAGGTCACGCGCAAGACAAACTCATACTCCTTGATTGCTTGTGCGTTTGTGATGGCTTTGATTTCAACCAGGTTAGGGCTGTGCATAATGGTTGAGCTAGCCAGGTTATGCACCAGCGTCGCCACTCGGGCATTGGTATCGGCCACACCTTTGAGCTCAATTTCATCCTCAAGCTGTTTTACGCTCTTGAGATAGACACCTTCGGGTTGCTGTCTGGCCAATTCATCCAAAATGAGCACCGCCTGGTTACGGTCACTTTGCAAGCCCTCAACAATCTGCTTGCGCTCCAAAACATGCTTGATCTGGTCCTTCAGTTTGCCAATATTGGCAATTTCGTTATCCAGCCTTGCCATTTCGTCTTGCAGCCGCTGATTCCGTGCTTGCTGTGCCTGGATTTTGCTGTGGATATAGCTCCAGCTCACAAATAAAATGGCTGCGGCGGCGACGGCCACCAATGCCGCCATCAAGCCAAACTCACGTTGACGCTCGGCACGCCGGATCTGACGATGCGGCAACAAATTGACTTTAATCATGCGTCCACCCCGCGTAACGCTAGACCACAGGCAATCATGAGGGCTGGGGCATCGGTCTCAAGCTGGGAAGGTTTAATCTTGCTGGCCAGCGCCATGCCCTGAAAAGCATTCGCCACCAAACTATGCACGCCGGTTTTTTCTTCAATGAGTGCCGCCAAGCCATCGGTTGCGGCCACGCCACCGGCCAACAACAGATGATCAACTTTGTTGTATTGGGTGGAGTTAGTGAAAAATGAAACGGCTCTGGCAGCCTCGGCCGCCAGATTTTGTAAAAACGGCTGCAACACTTCCTGCGCATAAGAAGCTGGCAATCCGCCTTGACGCTTGGCGATTTCGCTTTCTTCAGGCGACAAGCCAAACCGGCGCTGAATCTCTTGCGACAAGGTCGCCCCACCAAAGGCTTGCTCTCGTGCATAGACGGAGTGTGTGCCTACCATCACATTGATATGGGTAACAAAGGCACCGATATCCAGAATCATGGTCACAGTTTTTTTACTGTGATCAGGCAAATGTCTCAAAATCTGACGGTAAGCCGTTTCTGTCGCATAGGCCTCAACATCCATGATCTGCACCTTGAGCCCGGCTTCTTCAGCCACGGCCACCCGGTCATCGATTTTTTCTTTCTTGGCCGCCACAATCAGCACCTCCACTTCATCGGTGCTTTTCCCCATCGGGCCCAAGATCTGAAAGTCCAGATTCATTTCGTCGAGCGGGAACGGGATGTACTGATTTGCCTCAGACTCGACTTGCAGCTCCATGTCTTCTTCGCGCAATCCGGCAGGCATAATCACGCGCTTGGAAATCACCGCCGCAGTTGGCAGGGCCAAGACTACCTGACGCGCACGCGAACCCAGCAATCGCCAGGCGGCACGCATGCTCTCAGCCACCTGGGTGAGATCATTGATATTGCCGTCACTGATTGCGCCTTTAGGCAACGTGACATTGGCATAGCCATCCAGCCGGAATTGCTGCTTGCCAATGGCACTAAGCTCCACCATCTTGACGGCGGTTGCACTGACATCCACACCAATAAAACTGGTTTTTTTGCGCTGTAAAAAGCCCAGACTCAACGGTATTGCCCTTCATAAATAGTTACATGCCCGACTTGCTATGCATCATCCATGCCAACTCATGCATTCGAGTGGGTAAACAATGGCTTACATGTATTTTTGCGAGTCAGGGAATTCCTGATTATTTGCATGATTCCATAATTAACTGCCTATGAATCAGCAAAAAAAGATTACAATTCATAGGTAATTCTCTCGATGGCAGCAAGACGCATGAATTCAAGAACCTGGTTGCAGTCCCTTCTTTTCCTCTTCATTACTGGCAGTTTGATCGTCGCAGCCTTGCTGGTATTGATGATCAGCATCCTCTATCCTTCCCTGCCTTCGATTGATGCACTGACGGATTACCATCCCAAATTGCCCCTACGGGTCTATGACGCCGATGGCGGCTTGATGGCTGAATTTGGTCAGGAACGCCGCGCATTCGTACCGATTGAACAAACGCCCAAAGTCATGAAAGACGCCATTCTGGCGATTGAAGACCGTCGCTTTTACCAGCACAACGGCATTGATACCACAGGCATTTTGCGGGCGATTCGCAACAACCTGACCGGGCGCGGGCACGAAGGCGCCAGCACCATCACCATGCAGGTGGCTAAAAACTTTTTCAGTAATCCAGATACGCCACGCAATCTATGGACCAAGATTAAAGAGGCCTTGCTGGCGATCAAAATTGAACATGCCATTAGCAAAGACAAGATTCTGGAGCTCTATCTCAACCAGATTTACCTCGGTGAGCGCGCCTATGGTTTTGCGACCGCCGCCAAAACCTATTATGACAAAGACTTGAAACAACTGAACCTGGCCGAAGCCGCGCTACTGGCAGGCTTGCCCAAAGCACCGAGCAAATACGATCCCTACATTCATCCTGACTACGCCATTAACCGTCAGCACGAAGTACTCCGCGACATGCACCGCTATGGCATGATCTCTGATCAAGCCTATGAAGAAGCATTAAAGGCACCGCTTAAATTCCAGTCATCCAGACGCCAGATCCAGGCACTGGGCGGGGAATACGTGGCCGAGATCGTCAGGGCAAGCTTGTATA
Organism: Methylophilus sp. DW102; assembly: GCF_037076555.1. NCBI lineage: Bacteria > Pseudomonadati > Pseudomonadota > Betaproteobacteria > Nitrosomonadales > Methylophilaceae > Methylophilus > Methylophilus sp. DW102. The sequence goes on from NZ_AP029023.1 coordinate 2,914,551, forward strand.
AACGCTATGGTGAGAAGGCGTATACCAGCGGGCTGCGTGTTTACACCACTATCAATAGCAAACACCAGGCTGCTGCCAATACGGCCATGATTCAAGGCATCATCAATTTTGAGTTGCGGCACGGGTTCCGCGGCGCAGAGCAAATGTTGCCATTACCGGCAACACTCAGGGCGTCGGAAGCCGCTGATTTATTGCGTGATTTTGTCACTTACAACCAATTTGTGCCCGCCTTGGTCACCAAGGTTGAACCCAACCTGCTCACTTTGGTCACCAAGCGCGGCCAGGTGCTCAAACTGCAAGACAAATCATTGCTACTGGTCAAAAACCATATGCCGCCCGCCAAACCCACACCCTTGTCACTCAAGCCGGGCGCGGTCATTCGCGTGTATCAAAATGGTGAAGAATGGTCGGTAGTACAACTGCCAGAAGTGGAAAGTGGCTTTATGGCACTCAATCCTGAAACCGGACAGGTACAAGCGCTGATCGGTGGCTTCAGTTTCCAGCGCAACAAATATAACCATGTCACCCAGGGTCGCCGTCAACCCGGCTCCAGCTTTAAACCATTTATTTATTCTGCCGCGCTTGAAAAAGGCTATTCCCCTGCCAGTGTGTTTGAAGACGCACCGATCAGTTTCACCTCCACCGAGACAGGCAGCAACAGTAGCTGGGAGCCGCGCAACTACGATGAAAAATATGCTGGCCCGATGCGTTTGCGTGAAGCACTGGCGCAATCCAAAAACACCATTTCAATCCGGCTTATGAATGCGATTGGCGCGCGTTATGCCCAAAACTACCTGCGCAAATTTGGCTTCGACCCCAAGGATCACCCGGCCTATTTGTCTACCGCCTTGGGCGCGGGCTCAACCACGGTCTGGCAGCTGACGGCCGCGTATGCCACCTTTGCCAATAGTGGCTATCAGGTGCATCCTTACCTGATCGAAAAGATCACGGACAGCCGCGGCAAGGTGATTCAGGCCGTGCAACCAGGCAAACATGTCTCCGCCGAGCGGGTGATTGACCAGCGCAACGCTTTCATCATTACCACCATGCTACAAGACGTGGTGAGAGATGGGACTGCGCGCGCAGCACTGTCATTGCGCCGCCCCGACATTGCCGGTAAAACTGGCACCACCAACGACCAGTTTGATGCCTGGTTTGCTGGCTACCACCCAAAAGAGGTGGCAGTCGCGTGGGTGGGTTATGACAACCCGCACAACCTGGGCCGAGGCGAAACCGGTGGCCGCGCAGCTTTACCTATCTGGATACGCTATATGCAGCAAACCCTGTCAGGTCAGCCGATTTATCAATACAAAGTGCCTGAGGGCGTCTTGCAATTGAAAGTAGATGCTTACACCGGAGCGCAGATCAGCGAAGACGATGCGGGCATTTATGAGTATTTTTATGAAGAGCACTTGCCACAATCCAAACCCGAAACACTGCCTGGCTTGTTTGACCCGGAGGGTGAACATGCGCCCGAAGAGGAAGAGCCCTCCTTTTTGGAGCGCCTGATCGGCGAACACAGTGGCAACAATGAGGATAGAAAACTGCCAGCCAATCCGGCAGCCAAGCTGCTGAGCCCGAATTAGCAATCAATCTACGAAAAGCCTAAAGTATGTTTGATGATTTTACGAGTGACTTGAGGCAAGAAATTGCCCAATCTGCCGCGCGCCTGATGTTTGAAGAAGGCATCAGTGACTATGCGCGCGCCAAACGCAAAGCCATCAAAGCCATGGGCATCACGCAAGATGCACCCTTGCCGACCAACGGCGAAATTGATGCGGCCTTGCGTGAATATCACGCGCTTTACGCAGATGAAAGCGATGCCGCTCACCTGCTGGAACTGCGGCAGGCCGCGCTGCATACCATGCGGCTATTGCAGAAATTCCAGCCCTATCTGACTGGCGCCGTCATGGAAGGCACCGCCGGGCCCCATGCCGATACCGAAATCCATGTCTTTGCCGAGAGCGACAAAGAACTGGAAATCTACCTGCTTAACCAGAATATCCCCTACCGCCTAGACGAACAGCACTACCGCATGTCAGACCGTCCGAGCAAACAAAAGCACGAATTGCTACGCAAACGGGTGCCGGTGGTACTGGTAGAAACCCGGTACGGTACGCAACGCATCAGTATTTTTGAAGCCGACGACCTGCGTACCGCCCCGCGTAAACACGGGGAAAAGGCGGGAATACACCGGATGACGCTGGCGCAGGTGGAAGCGCTGCTGAAACCGATCCTGACTGAATAATAAGATTGCCGCAGCTCGACTGCGCGTGACATCCCTCATTTAACAACTCAACCTGGTTGCAGAGATTCCCGTGCTCTTGCCTGAGGAATGCCTTCAAGTGCTGCTCTCCTCACCTCAACTGCATATTGAACGCATCGTCTTCAAGGGGCATTCATCGCCAGCGGACTTCAAGGATGACCAAGCGCAAGCTGCGTGGTTATTGCTCTTGCAAGGTGAAGGAGAACGGGCATTTGAAGAAGGCATCCTCAGCCTGAAAGCTGGAGATTGTTTGAATATTACCGCTAAACACAGGGTGAAATGGTCCTAGCCAAACAGAGAGACCCTCTGACTAGCCGTGTTTTATGAAGGATAAGCGTTACTGGCCAGGTTGTTAGGCAGCATAGAAAATCGTTGCGTAGGGAGGCATGCCTGCACAGTAAACAATGCGTGTTTTCTTCTGATAGCCAATCCCATCGCAACAAGAATCTAAAGTGTGCGATCACTTTGATGCTTGTCCTCAGAGAACCCCGAGAAAAACCTGAATAAACGCCTGAGTTTTTCTGATCCAGGCATCCGCACCGCTTCTTAAATCACTAGTGCACAGATTTGATCAAGTAGCCTCATCTGCGTTGCACATCATCCGAGGCTACCTTACTGCATGCTAATCTGCGTATAGCCCAACACCGTTCCAGTGGCAAAGGTCAGGTCTATCAGGGCAATCTGATAGTCATTAATGGCGCGAATTTCCTTGATTTGCGCCTCGCCTAGCCGCGTCAGTGTTTCCAGCACTTCGGTCATGGTACGCAAGCCTTCATTAAACTGCTTGAGTTCGGCTTCGTAGTTATAGCCGGCGATCATCACCTGCTGGCGTGCCGCGAGGATGCGCTGCCAGTTTTGCTCAAGCTTATCCAAGGCGTCGTGAATTTCGCGTTTGACGGTCAGCGCTTGCAGCGTTTTGTTAGTCAAGCGCTGCATACGCTGGGCAATGGCTTTATCCAGCTTGGCTTTGCGCGCTTCATTGCTCACTGGCATTTCAAACTTCAGGCCCACGGACCAGTCATTGTATTGGCCATTCAGCAAATCCTGACCGATATTGCCTGCCCGGTTGGCAGAACTGGACAGGGCGCCGTATTGGTAATCCAGCGTAAACATCGGCAGGGTCTGATTTTGCAGATAATCAATTTGTAATTGATCTGCGCTCAGTTTGAGCTCCTGATCGAGTAGCTCGATGCGGCTATCCAACGCATCTTTGAGCAGTTTTTCACGGTCAAACTCAAACTTTACCAGATTGGGCGTGGTAGAAGGTACCCACGGCAAACTAGTCATGCCTTGCTCCGGCAGTTCGTTGAGCAGGAACTGTAACTGGCGCTGTGCCAGCTTGAGGTTGGTTTCGGCAATAATCAGCGCTTCCATGCGATCCGCGACACCAATTTCAGCACGGTTGACTTCAATCGCGGCGGTGAGACCCTCCTGCACGCGGCGTTTGACCATGGCCAGATTTTGGCTTGCATATTCGTACTGGTTGCGGCGCACATCCAGGGCCGCCCAAGCCTCGTATAAATCCCAGTAGGCTTTATCCACCATGGTGACTATACGAATGCTTTGCAACCGCGTTCTGAGCTGGGCGCTATCCTGATCAAGTGCTGCAATGCGGATGCTGGCCTCGTTCACCTGTCGCCCGGCATTACGCAACAACGGCTGGCTAAAGGAGAAGCGCAAAGCACTGCGGTATTGGTCACTGGCCAGACTGCCCTTGCTCTGGTAGTTTTCCAGTGGCGCACTCAGGGTAACGCTACCACCCGTTCTTAACGGCACTTTGATGCCCGTTTCCAACTCCCAAAACTCCTTGTTTTGGGCTGCCGGATTCAGTTTGACCAGCTCGCTATCCAGCGCAGGGTTATCAGACTTTAGAATCACTTTGTCACCCGCCATCGCAGGCAAGTCTTTCTGGCCATATTTGGCGTAGGCAAAAATGACCTGGTCAAACTTGGCCTGCTCTTCACGCAACGATTGCGCAGCAATGGTCGGGTCGATTTTGGCCACTTGCAGATTAAGATTGTTTTGCAACGCCTTCTGCCGCACATCCGCAATACTCAGTTGCGGCCCTTGCTTGGGTGCATTACTGAGCATATTTGCAGTTTCTGGCGAGTCAAACGGTTGCAGCGCACTTTTCAGGTCTATCACTACCGGCTTATTGCGTTGTTGCTGCTGTTGTTTGACCGCATCATGCAGCGGCACACCCTTGCCCTTGGCATATGGCTCCAGGCCGCGGCCTTCTGTGTTCTGCAATCGCTGGCGCGCCCGGCTGTCACTCAATGACTCATCCGCACCGACAACTGTGGCCAATAGCATACTGGCCAGACCAAACAGCCTAGTCAAAACCGGTATTTGCACACCACGCTTCATTTACTTGCCCCAACGCCAGCAGGCAGATTGAGCGGTGCAGGCTCATGCGGGATTCTGGGCGGGAAGCCATTGAGCAGGCGCCACAATTCATAGCCTATCGTCACTTTCTCCAACAATACCCAACCCTTGGCACTGATACCCTGACGCAAAAAGCGGGCTTCTGGCCATTGCGGCGTGCCTTCTTTATGGATCACCATGATACGGAAATGCCCGGTGCCATTGTCAGTCGGGTCAACGAAAGCAATTTTGCCCTCAAAAGTGCCCACACCGACTTGCGCCCAGCCAGGCACCTGAATCGCAGGCCACCCCTCAAATTCGAGACGCACAACACTGTCGCGAGTAATCAGTGGCGCATCACGGCCATCAACCCATAACTCCACGGCACGCTGAGAGGTATGTGGCACAATAATCAGCAATGGATCACCTTGCTTGATTATCTGGGATTGTGAATTGACCGGTAAACGGAAAATCGTGCCATCGCGGGGCGCGATGATTTTCTGCATGTTTTGCCGCGCCAGTGAAATCTCGGAGCTGTGCAGGCTGTTTTCAGCATCTGAGACCTCGCCTTTGATTTTGTTGATATTGGCCGTGACCGAATCCAGATATGCTTGCGTATCGGCACGCACCTGCCGAATTTCTGCCTGTGCCGACTGCGCCTCGGCCATAGCCGATTGCAGTTGAGCCTGCACGCTATTCAAGTTTCGGCTGGCAATCGTATGGTCACGCTCAGCCACTTCGGTGTCTCGCTTGGAAACCAGGCCATCGCCCAGTAGGCGTTGCATACGCTTGACCTGCATCGTGGCAGCATCCAGCGTTGCTTGAGCAGAGTTCACCGCTTCACGTGCACTGAGAATTTTTTGGTTAGCGACATCCAACTTGTATTGGGCGGCTGTGATTTTGGCATCACGGCCGGCGGCCAGGTTGTCACGCTGCACCGAGTAAGCTGATAACTCGCTTTGCTTGGAAGCGAGTTTGTCCTCCAGGTTATCGCGCTGCGCTTGCAGGCGCTGCCTGAAGTTAGGATCAGTATCGCTGATTTCCAGCAATACATCGCCTTGCTTCACTTGCGAGCCTTCTTGCACATACCAGTGCTGGATGAGCCCGCTCACGGGGGCATCGACGGTTTGCACCCGCTCGGAAGGAGAATAGGCCGTGACCTTGCCTAGCGCGGTCACGTTTTGTTGCCATGGCAGAGGCAAAAAAGCAAGGGGCAGCACAACGAGCAGCCAGGCCATGCGTTTGATCCAAACCCTTAAATGCTCAGGGGTTTGTACGCTTTGTGTCAGCATACTTTCAACCGTATTACTCATGCTGACCTCCTGCCACGTCTGTCGCCGCTTGGCTTTGCAGATGAATGACTTGCTTGCATTGCTGGGCGATATGCTGATATCGCGTGGTGATCAACACCATCCAGTCCTGCTGATGACGCTTAAGCAACATCAGCACCTGATCCAGCTCATGTTGCGCCAGCTGATCCAGCAGGCCATCAATGATTAATACATCCGGTTGACCCAGCATCGCACGGGCAAGCATTAACCGTTGTAACTGTGTATGCGTCATCGGTGCGCCAAAGTCAGTCAAGACTGTTTCTACCCCATTGGGCAGCTTGCTGATTTCTTGCCACAACCCAAGCACCTGCAGTAACTCAATCACCTGATCAAGTGTCACCTCTGGCCGTTGCAACCTCAGATTATCCAGAATAGAGCCATGCTGCCACTCGACTTTGTTCGCCACGCCAATCCGGTCACGCAAATGTGCCAGGTCAAGCTGGCGCACATCAATGTCGTTGTAGCTGACATGTCCTTGCAGCGGCTGCCTCATACCGGTGATCAGCTCCAGCAACGTCGTTTTACCGCTGCCTAAGCCACCGATCAACGCCAGGCTCTCACCACGTTGCAAGTGAAAACTCAGGTTGCTGACCAAAGCAGCTTGATCCGCGTGTTGAAAAGTCAGCTGATGCACCTTCAGGGTAGTGTAGCCTTCCTGACCTGACTGATGCTCCCCAGAGCGCTCTACAGGCAAGGTTTCCAGCACACCAAGTTTATCGACCGCCGCAAGCAGATCATAGAAATACTCCAGCTTGGTCACAAATCGCACAAACGCAGAAAGCACCCCAAAAATAATCAGCTCTGCGGCAACAAACTGGCCCAGATTGATCTGGCCTTTAATCACCAGTGTCCCGCCTAATATCAGCATGCCCGTACCAATCAAGGCATAGAGGCCCACCGCGCCTATCAGTTGCATCATGAGTACTTTAAAGTGCTTGGTCCTGACTTGCAGATAGCCTTCTGCAAGCTGCGCGGTATTCGCCGTGTTGCGCTGAGTCGCACCATAAAACTTTGAGAGCCATTTATTGCGGGCAATGGTTTCCAGCCAGGCCGCCATTTCATATTTGGCTTTAGACTCTTTGATCGATGTCTCTTCAGCCTGTTTACCCAAGCCAAAAATAATCACCCACAACACAATCAGCATGAGGATCACCAAAATGCCAAAATACAGACTATAAAAAAGCAGCACAATGCTGCCGATGATGCCTTGCAACAAGGCGGTCAAGCCAACCGTGAGCAAAGTCGCCATCGATTTCTGCACGGTTTGAATATCAAAATAACGATTCACCAGTTCTACCGGATTGAATTTGTCATACACAGAAATATGAATTTGCCCGGTATTTTGCGCAATCTGTAAGCTATACCGTACAAAAAGCCGTCGCTGGATCATCTCAACCAGAAAACTCTCAATCGCATAAATCGCACCAGACAACGCCAGCAAACAAAACAGGATAAACCCCACTACGTACAGCGGCTGCAATACGCCGCCCATGGTGACGATATTCACCATCGCCTGCACGGCAACAGGAGTCGCGATACCCAGCACACCGTAAGCCGCAGTTAAATAAAACAGCAGCAAAATGTCCTGTTTTTCAAATGAGAGTAATTTGACGACTCTTTGAAAAGGGCTGAGAGATGTTGTATGAATGTTTGCCATAATAAGAATTGTTGTTAACTAGGCCCTGTAAATGGATAACAACCGTTTATATTAGTTCCCAAAAAAAAACGGCTCTAACTAGAGCCGTTTCTTTATACCACACAACGATTACAAGCTGTAAGCACGTTCACCATGTTCAGTCGTGTCCAGACCTTCGCGCTCATACTCTTCACTCACGCGCAGACCGACAACCGCATCTACCACTTTGTAAAGAATGACGCTCACAATACCTGTCCAGATCAATGTCACTACCACTGCGATGATCTGAGTAGAGACCTGACCACCCATCGTCACACCTTCTGCGTAACCAACACCACCCAAACCTGGTGACATCAATACGCCAGTGCCCACCGCACCCCAGATACCGGCCAAGCCGTGCACACCGAACACATCCAGTGAGTCATCGTAGCCCAGCGCACCTTTCAGTTTGGTCACACCCCACAGGCTGACAAAGCTGGCAGTGAAGCCAAGGATGATAGAACCCATCGGGCCGATAAAGCCGCAAGCAGGGGTAATGGCAACCAGACCAGCGACTGCACCAGAAGCGGCACCCAGCATGCTTGGCTTACCTCTGAACAACCATTCAGCAAAAATCCAGCCCAATACAGCAGAACCTGTTGCCAATTGTGTATTGATCAGCACCATACCGGCAATGCCATCAGCAGCCAGTTCACTACCGACGTTAAAGCCAAACCAACCTACCCACAGCAAGGAAGCACCAATCATGGTCATCACCAGGTTGTGCGGAGGCATGGCTTCTTTACCGTAACCAATACGTTTGCCCAACATGATGGCACCAATCAAGGCAGCGATACCAGCGTTGATATGTACGACAGTACCACCAGCAAAGTCTTTGGCACCCAGCTCTGCCAGGTAACCACCACCCCATACCATGTGTGCGATTGGGATGTAGGCAAAAGTCACCCACAATGCCGTGAACAACAATACAGCAGAGAACTTCATACGCTCAGCAAAACCACCAACAATCAACCCCGGTGTAATGGCAGCAAATGTCAGCTGGAAGGTCAAAAACACGTATTCTGGAATGGTGCCTGAGAGGCTTTCTGGTGTAATACCCGCCAGAAACGCCTTGCTTAATCCACCGACAATCATGTTACCTTCGCTGAAAGCCATGCTGTAACCATACGCAGCCCACAATACAGAAATCATAGAGAAGACAACAAACACTTGCATCAGCACTGACAGCATGTTTTTCTGACGCACCAAACCGCCATAGAACAAAGCCAGGCCAGGAATCGTCATCAAAATCACCAGCACAGTGGCAACAATCATAAACGCGGTATTACCCACATCCAGCGTCGGGGCTGGTGCTGCTTCAGCAGCAGGGGCAGCTTCGGCCGCTGCAGGCGCTTCGGCCGCAGGTGCCGCATCAGTAGAAACGGTTTCTTGCACTGTGATAGTTTCGGTCACAGTTTCTTCTGCATAACTGACTGGGCTTGCCGCCAGACCCATCACGGCGACCAGCGATAATATGGAAAGAATTTTCTTCATAACAGAAGCCCTTTCTTATAGCGCATCCGGACCGGTTTCGCCGGTACGTATACGGTAAACTTGTTCCAAATCGAAGACAAAGACTTTGCCATCGCCGATTTTGCCTGTTGCGGCTGCTTTTTCAATCGCGTCTACGACCTGATCCAGCATGTCATCTTTGATCGCAACTTCGAGTTTAACTTTAGGCAAAAAATCTACGACATATTCAGCACCACGATACAACTCAGTGTGCCCTTTTTGACGGCCAAATCCTTTGACTTCAGTGACAGTGATGCCTTGTACGCCGATATTGGACAAAGCCTCACGCACCTCATCAAGCTTGAATGGCTTGATTATTGCGGATACAAATTTCATTTGCTTCTCCCGTTGTTAACTCTGGCAGGCACATGCCCGCCAGATCTAAAACTTGCTTACTTAGAATGTACGGCCTAATGTTAAAACCAAACGGCCATCATTCAGGTTTTTGCTTTCCACTGCGCCGTTAGTGCCTTTACCATTAAAGCTTGAGCCGCCGTAGCCTCTGTAACCCCAGTAGCGTGAGTTATCAGACTCAATCCAGTACACACCTGCATTCCAGCCTTCTGTTGCACCGATTTTGAATGCTTTGCTTAAGCCGATTTTCCAGTCTGTGTAGTCTGGATTAGTTGCGCCTGAAAGTGAGCTACTAGGGAAGTTTGCACCTCCATCGGTAGTGAACTGTGTGTCCAGTTTACCAGCCACATCCAAACGTCCAACGTGGGCAATCAATGTCAAATCCCACCATGGCAATGGATAAGCAGCGTTCAGCTCAATATAAGTTGAACCCTTAGTACTGCCGTTCCAACCAGTAGACTTATCTGCACCAAACCAATCGGTCAGAGTGTATGACAGTTTTGCACTGATCCAGTCATAAGAAATACCAACGTTTGCTTCGTAAGTATCCCAACGCCCACCCCCTGGCGTCAAAGGTCTGTTTGGGTCTGGGTTACCATTACTATCAAGTGTAGTAGAGCCTCTGTATTTTTTCCATGAGCCACCTGGATACAGGTAGCCGTAAATACCAACGGTGTAGCCTAATTTCTCTACGGTTGGAATCGTACCGTTATAACCGGCATAGATATCAATTTCAGTAGTGGCATCAGGATAAGTATTTGGTGTTACACCAGAACCCCAAAGGCCAGTATAGAAACCGCTGGAATGCGTAATATCCATACCGCCTTGCACGGTTGGCTTATGCCAGGATTGTGAAATACCACGGAAGTAGTAGTCAGATACCACACCGATGTTACCAGTGGCAGTCCAGTCAGATTTGGCTTCTTCCTTGGCTTCTTCAGCTGCGTATGAAACTTGTGCAAATGACATTGCACTCAATACTGCTGTGAGCAAAATAGATTGACGCATTTATAGGTCCTCTCTCTGTGAAAATCTTGATCAAATTGTTGTAAACGAGAATGAAACAACATTGACCTAAAAGCAAGGCACGTGCCAACCCATATAAACATTAAAAATCAATATCTTAATTAAAATGCTTAAATTAAATACTTACATTAGCAGCACAACAACATGTTTTTAATTGAAAACACATAAAAATCAACCATTTACACCCCTTTTTTGGAGGGCCTTACATGCTAGAATGTGACCCTAAGGAGAGCCTGCCATGCTATTTTCAAATGAAAAAATTAAAGAATTATCTTTTAAAATCAAACAACTAATTGATTCAAGCCCCATTTCAGAGCTTGAAACCAACTTGCATGCACTAATTCAGGGCATGCTCCCCAAAATGGAACTTGTTTCGCGCGAGGAATTTGATATTCAGGCCGCATTGCTGGCACGCACGCAGCAACAATTAAAACAGCTTGAAGAAAAAATCAGCCAGCTAGAACAAGCCAACGCCGCCATAAAGTAAAATTTAATTTACAATTGTTAGCATTCTTTGGTGCGGGAGTGCTACATGAGTTTGGCCGTGTTATACAGTCGGGCCCTGAGTGGGATGGATGCACCAGAAGTGGTGGTAGAAGTGCATCTCGCCAATGGCCTGCCCAGCTTCACTATCGTCGGGCTGCCAGAAACCGAAGTGAAAGAGAGCAAAGACCGGGTTAGGGCCGCGATTCAAACCGCACAGTTTGAATTCCCGGCGCGGCGGATTACAGTCAATCTGGCACCGGCAGATCTGCCCAAAGAGGGTGGCCGTTACGATTTACCGATTGCGCTTGGGATTCTGGCAGCCTCCGGGCAATTACCTAAACAAGCGCTGGCCAACTATGTCATCGCTGGTGAGCTGGCACTAACAGGCGAGTTAAGGCCGATACGCGGCGCCCTGGCGATGACTTACCAACTGATTCAGGGCCCGGCGCACAAAAGGGCGGCGATTTTGCCCCAGGAGAGTGCGCATGAGGCAAGCCTGGTAGAGGGCTGTTCCATTTTTGCCGCGAATAGTTTGCTTGAAGTCTGCGCCCATCTGTCGGGCAAACAATCGCTGTCCCCTCACCCGCTGGTGCTGTCAGAATCCTCGTTAAGCTTTCCGGATTACCTCGAAGTCAAAGGTCAATTACGCGCCAAGCGCGCCCTGGAAATTGCCGCGGCGGGTCAACATAGTTTATTGATGAGCGGCCCGCCAGGCACAGGCAAAAGCATGCTGGCGAACCGATTTAATAGCATTTTGCCGGACATGACTACGCAGGAAGCGCTGGAAAGTGCGGCAATTTTGTCACTGACCGGCCAGTTTCCGGCCAGCCAGTGGAAAAAGCGGCCATTCAGGGCGCCACATCACACCGCCTCTGCCGTGGCACTGGTGGGTGGCGGCAGTGTGCCCAGACCCGGAGAAATCAGCCTCGCCCATCACGGCGTATTATTTTTGGATGAGCTGCCTGAGTTCGACAGGAAAGTGCTGGAGGTGCTCCGCGAGCCGCTGGAAAGTGGCAATATCACCATTTCTCGGGCAGCCAGACAGGCAACTTTCCCGGCCCAGTTTCAATTGCTTGCAGCGATGAATCCTTGTCCATGTGGCTATTACGGGCACTATAACCAACGCTGCCGCTGTACGCCTGAGCAAATTCTGCGCTATAAAAACAAACTTTCCGGCCCGCTGCTGGACAGGATAGACATGAATATTGATGTACCAGCACTAAAACCAGAAGAGTTGTCACATGACCATCATGGTGAACAGAGTGCGGCCATTCGTGCACGCGTGATTCAGGCGCGAGAGCGTCAACTGACCCGCCAACAGAAACCGAATGCAGCCTTGGGTGCGCTCGAAATTTCCACCCATTGCCAATTGGGTGAGCAGGCGAATCACTTACTGCAAATGGCGGTGCAAAAGTTTTCACTGTCTGCCCGCAGCTATCACCGCATCCTCAAGGTCGCAAGAACCATTGCTGACCTGGCCCAGGCCGAATACATTCTGGATAAGCACATTGCAGAGGCGCTACAATATCGGCGTCATGACTATTGAAAGCGTATTCCACATGCAACTTTATGATGCCAGTATCGCCCCGCTGATTCGTAACCTGCAAAATCTCGAGCACATTCTGCGGCAAGGGGAAGCCTATGCAGAACAGAAAAAAGTCGCACCAGAAGTGCTACTGAATAGCCGTTTGTATGTGGACATGTACCCATTAACCAAACAGGTGCAACTGGTGAGCGACATGAGTAAAGGGGCGGGTGGACGACTGGCAGGCATAGACATTCCGCAATATGCGGATGATGAAGCGAGTTTTGAACAGCTCTACGCCAGAATCGCCAAGACAGTCGCGTTTCTCGAAGCCATCAAGCCTTCACAGCTGGAAGGCGCCGAGCATAAAGAAGTGGTGTTAACCATACGTAAAGTGGATCTGACCTTCACCGGCTTGGATTATCTCGAAAAATGGGTCATGCCCAATGTCTATTTTCATGTCACCACGGCATACAACATTTTGCGCCATCTTGGGGTGCCACTGGGCAAAACCGACTACCTAGGTCAAAAGCGCTGATGCCTCAAGGCCGTTTGCGCCAGTAGCCCGGTTGCTGGTCTGACTGCAACATGGCTTTACGGCGCAATGTCTCATAGGCTTCGCTGTCTGAAATTCCTTGGGCAGAGGCCATCGCTTTCGCCTGCTTGTTCGCGGCAACCACCCAGTCAGGATTTTCCTGATAGCCCCGGTCTTGCATGCAATGTTCCAACACGCGTGACTGTCTAGCCGCTTTTTCCAGCTTCTGGAAGGGCAGTTGCTCTGGTAACGCGGCCGCTGCCTTACTGGCAATCAAATCACACTCATTGATAGTATGAGCCAGCGCACTTTGCGCAGGTGCAGACGCTGGCAACTGCAGCGATTGCCAATACCAATACCCCACCGCCGCCAGCATGGCCATCAACACAACCCACATAAACCGACTCGCACGCATGTATCCGACTCCTTTTTGTTGTTCAACCCTGCCAATATTTTAAGCCAAACCGGCCGACAGCCCTTATAAAATCTGGATTGGTTCATTAAAGCGTCATACAAGACCATTAACATAGATTTAAATGATCGCATGAACAAATTAATTCAAGAATGGAAACCTGATGACGTTAATACAAGTATACATAAACAGAACTAAAGGACGCCCCATGAAAGACTTGCAACAAGACGAGCCGCTGACTTATACCGCCAGCATGCCAGAATTGATGACGGCCCAGGACATTATGTATCTGGCTGAAGATATCACTGCAGACAGCAACATTCAGGCAATTTACAAACCTGCTGAGCTGACGCTGGAAGTCGTGTAAAACACAACGGCAGTTTGCCTCACACCGCTACGCAGTTCATAGCGTGGCATTGCATCGCATGTCGCTTGCCCAGACACCCAACTGGTCCAGCCCCCAACTGATAGACACCCGCCTGATGTTTGCCTACAATAAAACCTCTCTTCAACCGGACGAGAAGGAGGCAACCATGTTTTTAGGCGCAGCAGGCATCTACACACTGATTGGCATCGTCGTCGCAATTTGCCTGATATTGTATGTATTTGCAAAAAAGGTAAAGTAATCCGTATCACATAAAAAAGCCCCGTTTACGGGGCTTTTTTATTGCACACCTCAGATTGGTTACTGGGATTGGTTACTGGATCAATTCACGCCAGCTTTGCTTGGTGCCATAGCTACCATTGCTTTTTTGCTTGAAAATTACCGTGGCCTTGCTGGAACCCGACAACCCAAATATCTGGTCATCCAGGCTTAATTGCTGCGGGGTAGGGTCATTACTGCCAGTCACCACAACATGCGGCACGCCATTCCCGTCATAGACAATATTAAAACCAACGGCGGGTGTGGTCATACGCTCAGAAATGGCACCACCAGGCAACAAAGAGCCACCTTTTTTATAGTTAAAAAAGTTAAACCAGCCATAGCCGGCACCACTACAAGCCTCGCTACTTGGTACAAGTGTTGGCATCATCAGGGCGCCATTGAGTAACAATGGATCCAGATTGACACGCTCCCCTACAGGAAAATCCAGCACCCAGCCATAGCCAGAATCAAAATTCACCGTGCCAGTGGAGGACACCGTACGATCCCCGCTTAACACTTGCGTCGTTAACTGACTACGGCCAATTGGCGTGGTCTGCCCGCTATCCTTGAACACATAGACTGAGTTCTGAGGCGTATTGGTCAAATCGGCAGGCTCCAGAAACTTGCCAGTACCCACCATGACCACCATATTCTTATCGACCTTGCCCAACTCTGGCTGGGTAGTCACTTTTTGTGCAGCACCGCCACCCGCAGTCAAGCTGGCAATTTTATTGACGGTATTGGTATTGATATTAAAACGCCAGATATTGCCATTTAAATCGCCACCATACACATTTAATACCGTGTTGTTCTCAAACATTTGCTCAGCGTAGCCGGAAATTTTTGCCAAGCCGCTAGGGTTGGCAGCATCCCCCTCGCCAGTCGTCAATGTTTTTAACAGGCTGCCTGTTCTTGCATCGAGGACATATAAATAGCCACGACCATCGCCGACCGGATTGTTTGCAACAAAGGTGCCGTCGTTGAGTTTGCGAGCATTGGTGCCGTTGTTGTAACCAGAAGTCAGAAGCACCACCCAGCGCCCATCCAGCATTTTAGTCACCATCGGATTACCAAAGCTGTAGCCTAGCGTATTGTTTATGCCATCTGGCTGAGCATAAAACTCCCAAAGGACTTGTGGGTTTTCCGGTGTGGTCACATCCAGCGCAAAATAGCCACGCCCGCCCCCGTTAAGCCCGGAAACCAAAATCGTACGCCACTCCGCATTGTCCCCGGTGCAAGCTGAGATACAGATATCCGTGACCACCGGGCTGCCATTGACATAATTGGTATGGTAATTGGCACCATATTCCTTATCTGCCAGATTGGCCAGATTCGGAATGACTGGGGATGGGATAAAAGCCCATAGCTCTGTGCCGTCATTGGCATTGAACGCATGTAGCATGCCATCGTTAGCCCCGACATAGACGGCGGCTGTGCGTGTTTTAGCCCAAGTTTTGTAAGCCTTATAGCCGGGATCGAGATAATCAACGTTAGAAGCCCTGAAATAACTGGGGCGAGATTGTGAGATATCGCCCAGTGTTGCCTGCCGCTCTCTGAATAAGCGGTTGGCAGGCGCTGTATTCATACTGTTGTCTTCATAGGTCTTATTCCCAATCAGGTAATCAACCAGCTTGTCGGCTTTTTGAGTATCTGTCATTTTCGGATCGGTGGCAGGCAAGGCTTTCATCTGGCTTAAAGCGTTATAACCTTCTTCCAGTTTAGTTCTATACGCTGCCGGTAAATTACCAGGTTTAAAGTCAGCACGGGCATTGTTATTGTTAAAGTAAATTTTACGTTGCCCAATTTGCGTTTTGAGTTTGCCATCGCAGCTACGGGCAATGGGCACATAGCATGCTGTTGCGTCACCAAAATTCAGCACTGATCCCAGAGAACCGTTAGCGTTGCTACAAGTTGAATCGGTGGAGTTGCTGGTTTTGCAATACAAGTTACTGTCTGGTCCGGTATAGGCTGTGGCTGGAGAGGTGCAGGCCTCAGCCGCCACATTTTCCACACACCAGACGGCCGTTTCAGAAGTTTGCAAAGAGTTAGTATTCACCGTGCGTGCTTCAAGGTTTCCCGTCCATTTCACTGACTGGTAACTGGCAACATACTGAAAGTTATCGCCATTAGTGGGCGCCAGGCTACTGGCTGCAGCCGCGGCACTTGCGCCCTGGATAGATTTAATCTCGGACAAACCCTTGGCCAAAGACTCACGCAACAATTTGGGGTTACTGGCACTGTAGTAGGTACCGCCTGCATTCACCGCGGCATGCCACAAATCATCAATCCGGGTACCGTTTTCTTTGAGTGTAGGATCAGGCCAGTTTTTGCGCATAGGGGTCGCACTTAAGTCCTTAAAATCGCCAGTGGTTTGCGTTTTATAGTCATCGGTGTAAAGCAGCGTCCCTGCAATGCCCAAGCCTAAGGTCAAGGTGACCATGTTTTGCTTAGGGTAATCCGTCGCCGTGCCACAAACGGATGAACCCAAAGATCCCGTGCAATTGGAGAGCGTGCTGTCACGGATATCCGTGTCATAAAAATACTTGGCCGTATCCGCCAAAGTATTGGATTTGTTACTACTATCAAACTGTGGCGCCGGCGTACTGCCACCGTCCTGATTCCCTATCGCAGTCGAGCCGTTGATGCGGGTTGGATTGCTGGGATCGTTCCAATATCCATCTGTGGTCAACAAGGTAAAGTTGGATTGGCAGGCATACTGTATCGGATCATCGGTTCCCAACGTCTTTTTACCGGCATAGTGTTGACCTACGTTGGCGAGAGCTGTGCGCAACGGCGTCCCGCCACTAGGATTGACTGCAAACAATTTATCGTACCAGGATTGCTTTTGCGAGCTGTCAAAAGGAGCCAGCGGCAGATAATTAGAAGATGAATTATTAATCGTCACAAATCCCACTCTGTACCTGGAATCCAGGGCTTTAAATGCCTGACTGGCCGCCGTTTTCATCGCGAGCATGCGAGTACGGTAATAGGTTACCCAATTGGCAAAGTTTGTATACTCTTCAGTGTAAGTACACGTATTTGTGTTGATGGCTGCACAATCGGTTCTTTCAGCACCCTTGCTGGTAGAGCCGGGCGCGGTATAACTGGTTTGGGCAGTCGTAATTTCCTGATATATCAGGCTGCCAGGAATATCCGTGTTATTCGTGGATAATTGTGTGGCCGTATAGCTGCCTCCCGACCCGGAAAAAGTCACTTGTATCGGACTGGCCGGGTTGAGGGCATCCCCGGCAAAGGTACTAAAATCAAAACTACTGCCATTGTTGCTGATGACAACATTGCCTGCCAATTTGCAAGCGCCTGTCATGGAGGAGTTACAGAGATTATTTTGTACGCGGGTAGAGACCGTCGTGGCATCGGAGCTCGAAGTGGTCTCAGCAGACAGCAACTCAATATTATTGATTTTGACGCTGGTTACTTTCACCGAGCGACTGATATTAAAACTCAACCGGTA
Organism: Methylophilus sp. DW102; assembly: GCF_037076555.1. Lineage (NCBI taxonomy): Bacteria > Pseudomonadati > Pseudomonadota > Betaproteobacteria > Nitrosomonadales > Methylophilaceae > Methylophilus > Methylophilus sp. DW102. The sequence goes on from NZ_AP029023.1 coordinate 2,932,155, forward strand.
ACGTGCAATTGGCTCCCTTAAAAAAATATACCGGTTGCTATCATTTACGGTGGGGACGTCGTTGCGTATGCCTTGGCAACGGTCTTGCACGCCACTGCTGGAATCAAGCGCTCTTTTTTTGGAAGCAGTCTCCGAATTACACCAGCGCAAGGTGGCGGGATAATTGTAGGCAACGCCATTAATACTTGTTTTTGTTTTAGAAACTACACAACTGGTCAATGCCGGGGTGGTACAAAACTCTCCAGGTACATATGCGTAATAATAAGCGCTTCCACCGCGCGTAATATTGCCGTAATAAGTGCTGACGCCTTCTGAAAAGCCGCTATATGAGGTTTTATTGGCAAGGCTGGTCCCCAAATAATTGAGTGGCGTACTGTAAGTCACCTCAGGGTTGTAAAACTGGGTATTGTAGGCCGAGTTACTGAATAGCCAGTCAGGCGCGTCATAGGTATATAAGGACCAGCCACTGTAATAAGTGCGGCCATCCGGGTCATCTGAGGCCCAATCTGGCGTGTAATTAAAGCCCATGCTGCCGGAGTTATCCAGCACAAACATCAGATTGGGTTTTACATCCGAGCTCCCGGAAGTTTGCAGCGGCATGGTGGCCAGGTCGAGAAACTCCGCCATGACCAAACCAGGCAATGCCAGTATCAGGAAAACAATTGTATGAATGCAACGTGTTGGTTTCATCATTCCACCTGTTTAGTTGGAGATAAATGACTGCATATAAGTCACCGTATTTTTAGGGCCAGCAATACGCAAAGTAACCCGGTAGAGTGGCGAGTCCGAACTTGAGACGCAACGTTTGAACAGCTCCACGTTGTTGATATTGTGTGAGCAGTTTTCACCATTGTTGGGCGAGCTGGCCATCATGCAGCGCGAGGCATTGGTGGCTGCACTGCCTGCATTGATTTCGGCATTGCTGAAGTTACACATGCGCTCAATGACAAAGCGAATCTGATTACCCTGACGGTCCATGCCATTACGAATTTCGTCATTGCCGTCGGTCTGGTTAGGGACCTGGCTACTGTTGCTGTCATCCCAGGTCATGGTAGTGAGCTGCTTGCCATCACAAATCTGTGCATCCGGATTAGTATCAAACTGACTGCAGTTTGCGTAATAGCCCAGCTGCGGATGATGGGTGGTACTGACCTCAAGCACGACGTTTTTGGCAATATATTCAGTAATTCCTTCTAGCACGACATTGGCCGTGGTCGTCGCGGATTGGCGATAGACGAGGTTGCCGGACACCAGCGCATTGGTATCTACGCTACGGATCAAGGCAACGGCGGCAATAGACATCACCGCCAGCGCCAGCAAGGCAAAAAACAAGACGATCCCTCGCTGTGCTAAGGGCAGCCGGGCTTGATTGGAAGGGGTATACGGATCAGAGCGCATCACGATTCCAAAGAATATTTCTGAGAGGAATGTTGGCCTCAAAGGTCCGGTAGCGATACTGTTGCCATTGAGGCACCGCTGTTAAATCGACATTGGCAGGATTGGCATCTGCCTGCCATACACAGACCTTGGCGAGCCCGGCAACGGAACCATTACATGCCTGGCTAACGGCTTTTTTCTGTAGATTACCATCCCTGGTCACCACCGCAATGCGGATGGCACGGATACGGTTTCTGTCGATGAGCGAAATCGTGTCACCAAAGATGCCGGTGGCATCCACCCAGCGGTCAACCCGGTTTAAAAAGCCGGCAGCCGTGGCCGAGGGCGATGCAGGATCAATGGTGTCAGAGATGCCATATTGCGCCTGCAAGCTCACTATGTCACTGGCGACAGGGATCGCAGCGGCATTGGGGAAAGGATCTGTCCCTGGCGTGCCGCCGCTCCTAGTCAACTCCAGGTTGGCGCTGACGCGGTACTCATACTGGTTCCAGGCGCCCAGGCAAGAGAATCGTACCCAGTCAGCCCCGTTCAAAATCGTTACCGGGCTGGCGGTGGGTGGCGTATTGAGCTCGCTCAGCGTATTGATGGTCCGGTCAGCGTTTAACTTTTTCAGCCTGGCAAGACTACAATTGGGACTGCTCGGCGTTTGGTGATAAAGCACCACATCGTTTTCCTGGCAGCCAATCAGGCGGCCATCCAGGGTAGGCGTAGTAATCGTGCCCGTCGCACGCAGTGACGCACCTCCGCTGGCCGGATTACCATAGCGAATGCGCACAATATCACTGCCTGCGCCGCCATCCACAATCACCACGGGTGATAAATTGATGACGACGCCCCCTTGATTGATGGATGTATCGATCGGGCACAACAACGGGGATGGGTCTGAGCTGTTATAAAGCGGCAGTCCATATCCGGCATTCTGCGCATCACGCTGCATGTAGTACATGGCCAGCACGCCATTCGACTGCGCATCGCTACCGCCGGTAATGGCACGTTTTCTTGCTTCAAAACCGGTAAACAGGTTGCTGATCGCCAAAGTAGCTACCAGGCCAATCAGTAACCCGACCAGGAGCTCTACCAGGCTAAAGCCTGACTGCAAACGCTGTGATTTTGTGCCTGCCCTATTCATCTGCTGACCTTTGCTCAGGGCGAGACATCAAACAAATAGCTGGACGCATTAACTAAATGGCGCGTGCCGCCCGGCACTTGCCAGCCCACCGTGACGGTGATCATGCTGTTGGTGATGGCAGAAAAACTCAGGGTGCCGTTGGGTAACTGGGTTTTAATACTTTCCGTATCCACTTGGCTGACATAAGTCGCAGCATCACCGCCATAGGCCATCAGATTGGCAATATGGGTCTGTGCAATCAGCTGTGCCTCGGCACGGTAACGATTGTCACTGCTATTCTTGATCATGGCGCTTTGCAAGCCAACCAGGGCCAGCACCCCCATGCTAAAAATCACGACCGCCACCATCGCCTCAATCAATACAGATCCTGCTTGCTGGCCCAAGGTGGGTCGCGCCCTGTTAATGGATGTTTTTAACATGCGCGGGTATCCCCAACCGTGGTCACAGCAGGATCGCAAACCTTGACGTTGCCGCCTGCCGCCAATGTCACTCTCAATGCTTTACGTTCTTCTGCCTTGACCTGGCTGTTACTCACATTCACCATGGTCAGCGCATCCGGGCTGGCCGGGTCGCGCGTACCAAAACTGCTAAACACCGCGGTATAGTTATCTGCAGTCACGGTGACATTGCTGGATGCGCCTTCGGTGGCGCTTTTCTGGGTGATGACCGCTGGGCAGGCTGGCGTGATAGCGACGCAGCCAATCTGCCAGGCACTGTTGGTTTGCAACGTGAATTTCACTCGACTATTACGCTTGATCGCTTCGGCACGTGATTGCTGCAGACCGTTTCTGACAGACTCGGCCACGGTTCTGATTTGCGAATTGCCAATCGCCGTCTGAAAAGCCGGGATGGCAATACTGGAGACCGCCACCATCACAACCACGGTGACGACCAGCTCAATCAAGGTAAAGCCTTGCTGCTGCATTAGCAACTTCCTGAGGATGAAGTCAGCCAGCAAGTGGCGCCAGTGGTGCCGTCGTAAATAGAGGTCTTGGCGTTATCCTGGTTGACGGTAAATGAAAAATTACCCATGTTCTGCGCTGATTTGCCTGTCGCTTTCAGGGTGTAAGTCGTCGCTGACTGGTTATCAATCGAGTAATCGAAATACTTGGCATCACTTGGGTTGCAGACAAAGCCCACATAGGTAAAGTTATCCTGGTAAAACTGTTCGACCTGCACACGGCAATTGGCCAGATTGGCAGGTGCCTCAGCCGCATTGCCACTTTTGACATAATCCTGGTAACCCGGCACGGCAATGCTGGCGAGCAAGCCGATAATGGCCACCACCACCATGACTTCAATCAGACTAAAGCCTTGTTGTAAAAGACGCTTCATGAATATCCCCTTTTTGCACAGCCTTATCATGCAAACAGCGATTCTTCCTGTCTAGCAGTAGCCGACTAGCGGTTAACTCTGGCCGACAAACGGTAGACTTGGCCCAAGCGCGCGCGACCAGGGATGGGCCAGCGCAGCTTTAGTGGTAAAATCTGGCTTTATTTTGATTGGACGCCAGGATCATGTTTGCCAGCTCTACAAAATTAATAGCACTTGCCCTGCTGTTATGCACCCTGGGTGCTTGTGGCCTCAAAGGCAATTTGTATCTTCCCGAGCGTCAGTATCCTCAACCACAACCGCCATCAGACAAGTCGCCATCGTGATCCCGTTTTCAACCCAACAAGGCCTGCTACATGCCGAAAATGTAGCCTTGCGTGATATTGCGCAAACCCACCAAACCCCCACCTACGTCTATTCGCGGGCGGCACTCACGCAGGCGTTTGAGCGTTTTGCCGCTGGGCTGCGTGGGCATGACCATTTGGTCTGTTTTGCCGTGAAGGCCAACCCTAGCCTGGCGATACTGAATCTGTTTGCCCGCCTGGGTGCCGGCTTTGACATTGTGTCTGGCGGAGAGCTGGCCCGTGTAATTGCAGCTGGCGGTGACCCGAAAAAAGTCGTGTTCTCTGGCGTTGGAAAATCCCACGCTGAAATTGAGGCCGCCCTTGAAGCGGGGATCTATTGCTTTAACGTAGAGTCTATCAATGAGCTGGACCGTATCCAGCAAGTGGCGGCTCGCCTGGGTAAACAGGCCCCGGTTTCGTTGCGGGTCAATCCAAATGTGGACGCAAAAACCCACCCCTATATCTCTACCGGCCTTAAAAATAACAAGTTTGGCGTGGCATTTGAAGATGCACTGGCTTTGTATGAAAAAGCGGCACAATTGTCCAACATTGCCGTGCATGGCGTCGATTGCCATATCGGCTCGCAGATTACCGAGCTATCGCCGTTTCTAGATGCGCTGGATAAAGTCCTTGGTTTAGTGGATGCGCTGGCGGCCAAAGGCATCCCTATTCAGCATATTGATGTCGGCGGCGGCGTAGGCATTACCTACAGTGACGAAGCCCCGCCGGACTTTGCCGCCTATACGGCCGCCATCCTGCAAAAACTGGCGGGCAGAAACGTCAAGGTGTTGTTTGAACCCGGCCGCGCGCTGGTCGGCAATGCAGGCGTATTACTGACCAAAGTCGAATACCTCAAGCCAGGTGAGACCAAAAACTTCGCCATCGTCGATGCCGCCATGAACGACCTCATGCGCCCCGCCTTGTACGACGCTTTTCACAATATCACGACCATTGCCCCGTCTACGGCACCCACTGCCGTCTATGAAATCGTAGGTCCCGTCTGCGAAAGTGGTGACTTTTTGGGCCATGACCGGACACTGGCAATTGCAGAAGGCGATTATCTGGCCATACACTCTGCCGGTGCTTATGGCATGAGCATGGCCAGCAACTACAACACGCGTGCACGTGCCGCAGAAGTACTGGTCGACGGCGATCAGGTGCATGTGATTCGCGAGCGCGAGCAGATTGCTGATCTGTTTAAACTGGAGCGCATCTTGCCGTAACATTGGCCGTCATTGCAATTTTTCAGCAGTAATCAACAAAAAACCGAAGCATTTGATTGCTTCGGTTTTTTTATTGTTATAAAGATACGTGTTAATCAAAAATCACGGTCTTGTTCGCATAAAGCAAAATACGATGTTCAATATGCCAGCGCACGGCTTTGGATAACACAACCCGCTCCAGATCACGACCTTTCTGGATCAGGTCTTCGACCTGGTCACGGTGAGAAATACGCGCCAGATCCTGCTCAATAATAGGGCCCTCATCCAACACCTCAGTCACATAATGACTGGTGGCGCCAATCAGCTTTACGCCACGCTCAAAGGCACGGTGATAGGGGCGCGCGCCGATAAAGGCTGGCAAAAATGAATGATGGATATTGATAATTCGCTGAGGATAGCGCGCGACAAACTCGGGGGACAGAATTTGCATGTATCTTGCCAGCACAATCAGGTCAATCTTGTGTTGGTCAAACAAGGCAAACTGCTGCGCCTCGACGTCGGCTTTGGTCTCTTTGGTCATCGGCAGATAGTGAAACGGGATGCCATAGAACTGCGCCAGTTTCTCCGTATCTCTATGATTGCTGATAATGAGCGGAATCTCGCAGGCCAGCTCGCCACTATGATGACGGTGCAGCAGGTCTACCAGGCAATGATCATATTGCGACACCATGATCGCCATGCGTGTTTTTTGCTCAGACAATTTGAGTTGCCAGGTCATGGCAAAGCGTTGCGCCACCGGGCCAAACGCCTGCTCGAAATCGGCCACGGCCACATTGAAATTGGTCAGGTCCCACTCGACGCGCATCAAAAACAGATTATTTTCCGCATCCTGATGCTGGTCTGCGTGTAAAATATTGGCATTGTGCTCATACAAAAATTGCGCAATCGCCGCCACAATCCCTTTGGTATCCGGGCAGGTAATCAGCAAGGTAGCAGTGTTTTTCATAACATGGGCTTTAAGCGAGCAACAAAAATGCAGATTATACCTGATGCCTGCCAGCCCTTGTGGTTGAGCTTGGCAGTTGCAGGCGCAGACAGCAGTAGACTCTTGACGGAATTGATTATGCAAACAGAAGTGACACCTGAGATCGTATTGGCCAACCCGCGTGGCTTTTGTGCGGGGGTAGACCGTGCCATTATTATTGTCGAACAGGCACTCGAAAAATTCGGCGCGCCGATTTATGTGCGCAATGAAGTGGTTCACAACAAATTTGTCGTCGGTCAATTGCGCGACAAAGGCGCCATTTTTGTCGATGATCTGGAAAAAATTCCGGCAGGCAGCATTGTGATTTTTAGTGCGCATGGCGTTTCCAAAGCGGTGCGCGCAGAGGCAGAGTCGCGCGGCCTGACGGCGTTTGACGCCACTTGTCCGCTGGTGACCAAGGTGCATATCGAGGTCGCCAAAATGCGTAAAGATGGTCTGGAGATCATTATGATCGGCCACAAAGGCCATCCAGAAGTCGAAGGCACCATGGGCCAGTCCGAGGCTGGCATGTATCTGGTGGAAACCCCGGAAGAGGTGACCGCCCTCACTGTCACCGACCCTGACAAACTGGCCTATGTGACACAAACCACCTTATCGGTGGATGACGCCACTCAGGTCATCAACGCCCTCAAAACACGCTTCCCCAACATTAAGGCACCCAAAAGCGATGATATTTGCTATGCCACGCAAAATCGGCAGGACGCGGTGAAAATCATGGCCAAAGACTGTGATCTGGTGATTATTGTCGGCTCACCCAATAGCTCTAACTCAAACCGTTTGCGTGAAGTTGCCAAAAACCAGGGCGTAGAAGCTTATATGGTCGATAATGCCAGCCACCTGCAAGCAGGCTGGTTACAAGGTAAAAAGAAAATCGGCATTTCTGCCGGTGCCTCAGCCCCTGAGGTGTTAGTACAGGAAGTGATTGCTGCTTTGAAAAACATGGGGGCTAACCAGGTGGAAGAGTTGCAAGGGGTAGTGGAAAACGTCGTGTTCCAGCTGCCCAAAAACCTGGTCAATGCAGAGAAGCGCAGCACGGTTTAAACGCTTGCCGCATTGATTGGCTGGCCGTCCCTTGCTAAGATTGGCAAACAATGTTCGCCTTGTTTGCCGGTGTAGCTCAGTTGGTAGAGCGGTTCATTCGTAATGAAAAGGTCGGGGGTTCGATTCCCTTCTCCGGCACCATCCACACATCAAAAAATTCCGACCGGCCACCGGCAAAAAAAAGCCCAAGCCATTTCAGCTTGGGGCAAGCAATATCCTCGGGAAAGGATAGTCGGGAAACTCGCATGTGATTGTTGTTAACTGCCATTGCGATTGAATTCCACTACACTGATTCACGTATGCATGATTTGTGCCAAATCATTTAAACAGTCCAAGCACTTGATTTTAATTGAATAAATCTAGACATGGGGCGCACTCGCCCACACGAATTGATTGATATCAACCACCAATCTGGTTTAATAGAACCAAATTGGTGGTTATTCAGCGCGCGGACGGCGCAGGTCGGAAAACAGCGGGAACAACAAAGGCAACAACAACAGTGTGAACAAGGTCGCGGTAATTAACCCACCGACAATCACCACCGCAAACGGCCGCTGGGTTTCGGAGCCAATGCCATGCGAGAGCGCCGCTGGCATCAAGCCCAACCCGGCCATCAAGGCCGTCATCAATATCGGGCGCAAGCGGGCAACTGCGCCTTCAATCACCGATTCCGACAGCTCTCTGCCTTCGCGCATCAAACTCTTGATCTGCTCGACCATGATCACCCCGTTTTGCACCGAAATGCCGGCCAGCGCAATAAAACCGACGGCGGCAGACACGGACAAATGCAGTCCGGCCACGGCCAGTCCGGCCAGGCCGCCCACCAGCGTAAATGGAATCATCAGCAACACTAGCAAAGCATTTTTGACCGACTTGAATGCCCAAAACAGCAAGATAAAAATCAACAACACAGACAAGGGCACAATTACCATCAGCCGCTTCATGGCCCGTTGCTGGTTTTCAAATTGCCCGCCCCAGGTCATGCTGTAGCCAGGCGGTAGCTTGACCTGTGCCTTGACCTGTTGCATGGCTTCTTGCACAAAGCTGCCCTGATCGCGGTCTGTAATATTGGCTTTGATCGAGACAATACGCGAGCCTGATTCGCGGCTGACACGTGAAGCCCCTTCCTTGATGGTCACCTCGGCTACCTCGCTGAGCGGGATGCTGCCGTTTCCATTTGGCAAGGCAATCGGTAACTCGTCAATATCATCCACAGAATCGCGGAAAGGCCTGTCCAGCCTTAAAGTGACATCAAAATGCCGGTCGCCATCGTAAAATGTGTTCGCCGGATTGCCAGCCAACGCGGTTTGTACCGTATTGTTAACATCGCCCGCCATCAGGCCATAGCGCGATAATTGGGCACGATTAAGCGTGATATCTAGCTCAGAGTTGCCTGAAATGCGGACTGCCGCCACATCGGTTGCGCCACGCACGTGATTAATGACATCGACCACCTCTGCCGCTTTCTGCTCGAGAATCGTTAAATCCGGGCCGAAAATCTTGACTGCAATTTCACCTTTCACGCCAGACAACGCCTCTTCCACACTGTCCTGAATCACTTGCGAAAAGTTGGTGGGCACGCCCGGAATCTCGTGGATACGGCGCGACATATCCTTGATCAGCGATTCCTTATCGGCAAACTTCCATTCGCTGTGCGGCTTAAGATCAGCCAGAATCTCCATGTGGTAGGGGCCCTTAGGGTCGGTACCGTCATCTGGCCGTCCGACATGCGACACCACCAACCTCACCTCTTGGTAGCTATTCAGAATCTTGCGGATTTCTCGCTCGATCTCTTTAGTTTTTTCCAGGCCAGCCGAGGGTGGCAGATCAACGGTGAGCCAGATATTGCCTTCATCCAGCTTGGGGAGGAATTCAGAGCCTAACATGGGCGCAGAGAGCACGGATATAACTAAAATGCCGCCGGATACGATGACCACCCATACGCGGCATTTGCGGGTTTTAAGCAAAATATGCCGATAGGCATTTTGCAAGCTTTGCATCCAGTGGCTGTGTTTTTCCGCCATATCCTCACGCTTCATGGTGTATGACAACAAGGCTGGCACCAGCGTCAAGGTCAGGATAATGGCGCCCAGCAAGGCAAAACTCAAGGTGAATGCCATTGGCGAGAAAATTTTTCCTTCTACGCGTTGAAAGGTAAAAATCGGCAAAAAGGCAGTGATGATGATGGCTTTGGAGAACAGAATCGGGTGCCCCATATCAATCGCCGTGCTTTTAAGCGTCTGCATGCGCCAGGCCAGCCCCATATTGCCTTGTGTTTTATCCACCTCAGCCACCGCCAGGCGCACCATCAGCGCCTCTACCAGCACCACTGCACTATCAATAATAATGCCAAAGTCTACCGCCCCGAGCGAAATCAGGTTGGCGGAGACGCCGCGTAAATCCATGACAATAAAGGCAAATAACAGGGATAACGGAATCACCGAAGCCACAATCAGGGCGGCGCGCCAGTTGCGCAAAAACACTACCAGAATCGTCACCACCAGTAACGCGCCGACAATCAGGTTTTCTGCCACGGTATGCACGGTGTGGTGAACGAGGCCGGTGCGGTCATAAAAAGGCACGATTTTGACGCCGGGCGGCAGGGTCTGATTGACCAGATCCACCTTCTCGCGCAAGGCGTCGATCACTTTGGCGGCATTCTGGCCCTTGGTCATCAGCACGATGCCTTCAATAATGTCATCCTGCTGATTAAAGGAAACGATGCCTGAACGGGGGCGATCACCAATCACCACCTGACCAAGGTCGCTGACCAGAATCGGCTTGCCATCCCGCGTATCAACCACGGATTGCGCAATATCATCCAGACTGCGAAACAGGCCGATGCCACGCACCACCAGCGACTCGTCGCCTCTGTGCATGAGTCCGCCACCCACGTTACTGCTGTTGTTGCTGACCGCCTGGTTAACCTGATCAATACTCACATCAAACTTTTTCAAGCGGTAAGGATCCAGCTTGATTTGGTATTCCTTGACCGTCCCGCCAAAACTGGTGATATCGGCCACCCCTGGCACCATGCGCAGTTGCGGGATAATTTTCCAGTCCTGGATAGCGCGGATTTCGCGTTGCGGCATTTCTGCCGGCGCTTCAACCAAATAGCGGTAAACCTCCCCCACCGCCGTCGTCAGCGGTGCCAGCGTGGGTTGCAAGCCGATGGGCAAGCTCACCCCTTGTAAACGCTCTAACACCTGCTGCCGCGCAAAATAATCTTGCGTGCGCTCGGCAAAAGTGAGGGTGACCACGGAGAGCCCGGTAATAGACACCGAACGGATTTGTGCCAGTCCAGGTACCCCGCTCATCCCATGCTCAATCGGCAGTGAAACAACGCGCTCGACCTCTTCTGGCGCCATACCTGGTGATTGTGTGACGATAATCACGTGCACATCTTCAACATCGGGGAACGCTTCAATTGGCAGGTTTTGCACGGCAAACCAGCCAAAAATCATGAGCACAACCGCGCCAATCAGCAGAAAGACACGCTGTTGCAGTGAGAAGGTGATCAAGCCTTTTAACATCGCCTATTTACTCACGGACAAATCTGAATTGAGCAGAATGGCACCGCTGGTCACGATGCGCTCACCAGGGTTTAAGCCGGTTTTCACGGTGGCATATTCCCGCCGCTGTAAATCCAGTACGACTTTACGCTTGCTAAAATGCAAGGGCTGCTCTTCTACAAAGACATAGCTGTAGAGTCCCTCGGTAATCAGGGCACTGTTGGGCACGCGGATAACACGATGCTGGCTGGTATCCAGCGGCGTAATCCGCGCATACATTTCTGGTTTGAGCTTGCCTTTGCTGTCGAGCAGGCAACGCACAGGAATCCGGCGCGTGGTCGGGTCTACCATGATGCCTATTGTTTTAATTTCGCCGTCAAACACCTCGTCAGGATAGGCATCCACCTGGACACTGAGCTTTTGCCCTTGCGAAATCCGGCTCAAGTCCCGCTCTGGCAAATCGATACTGGCCCAGACATGGCTGGGATCCGTGATCAAAAACAAAGGATCTGCCGCATCGGGGCGGACCTCGCTGCCGGGATTCACTTTGCGGTCAACCACCACCCCCGCGATTGGCGAGCGCACGACATAGCGATCACTGGCCCCCGTCGACACCCGCAGGTTTTTCAACCTCGCCATCGCGCGCTCATGTTCTGCACGCGCACTCGCCCAGTCCGCCTGTGCGACTTCCATGTCTTTTCTGGCCAGCACGCCGCCCTCTACCAGCATGCGGCTACGCTCCAGCGCCTGTTGTTTGAGTCCCAAATCTGCCTGTGCTTTGCCCACATCCGCGACCGCTGCCCCCACATCCGGCGAGTCCATCACCAGCAAGGGCTGACCGGTTTTCACAGCTTCGCCTATTTGTGCCTGAATATTCAGCGCTCGTCCGGCCACTGGCGAATACACCCGTGCTGTCCGGTTTTCATCAAACACAATCTTGCCGTTGAGGGGCTCGGTCACCGGCACCGGGATCTCGGTGACGGGTTCAATTTTGAGACTGTTTAATTGTGGCGAACCCGGCGTCAGTACAATCTGGTTGGCAGGCTGCGCGGGCACGCGGGCATTTTTGTCTGCCGCCATGGCTGAAGCCATGCAAACCCCTATCGCGCACAAGATAAATACGAACTGGCGCATCGCCTTGACGGTAGCAGGAGGGGAAGCCATGGAAGTGAATGAGCGCATCATAAAATTATTCTTGATAGACAAATGCCTGGCGGGTGGCCGCTAACCAGGCGGATAGGGACTTGGCATAATCAGCCTTGACGCTGACTGCCTCTAGTTGGAGCGTGCGTAAAATACGTCTGGCATCGAGCAGATCCATGACATTCATGGCGCCATGCTTGTAGGCAAACTCTGCCGCGTCTGCTGCATTTTGCGCTTCCCGCAGAATGCTCTGGTCAAAACGTCGATTTTTATCAATCGCGGCATCCAAATCTGCTTTGGCCTGTCTCATTTCGGCAATCGCCGCCGCCTGCACTCGCTCTCTGGCCTCGATTGCACTGGTATAGCCAACTTCAGCCCGTGCGGCCTCGCCCTCATACTGATAATTGGTAAACAAGGGAATGCTCAATGAAGCGCCTATGGTATCTGGTGCCGATCCAGGCTCCTGCCCAGGAAAATGCTGGTAAGCAAACGACCAGGTAAAATCTCTGACCTTGAGCGACTCTGCAAGCTTTCTGGTCTGCTGAGCCTGCTCCATGCGCGCTTCAGCCGCCTTCACATCCGGACGTTGTGGTAACCAGCCAGTGTCTTTCTCAGCCGCTGGATTGGCCGATGGCTCTGCAATCAGGGCGGGCCAGGGGTCCGTCACACGGAGCTTGCTCGCGTCCTGATCCTTGCCAAGCAAGTAAGCCAGCATGGCTTGCGCTTTTTGCACAGTAGCCTCTGCCTGGCGCAAATCATTGCTGGCCCGCAGGGCATCTACCCGGATGCGCGCTACATCCGCCGACGCCACATCGCCTGCTTTCAGACGCAATTGCGCTGCCTGCAGTGTTTTCTCATAACTACTGACATTCGCCTGCTGAATGAGCAGACTTTCCTGGGCAAGTTTGAGATCAAAATAGGCATTGGCCATGGCCAACGCCTGTTGACGATAGGTTTCCCCCAGGTCGAGCCGGCTCGCTTTGACCGCACTTTCCGCCACGGCAGAACGCAGTGCCCGCTTGTCACCACGCTCATACAACTGAGTGACCTGCACCGCCGAGTTATAGGTTTGATCCAACAGGTCTCGTTTGCCGTTTTGGTTTTTATTGCCTTGGCCGCGATTGAGGTTGAGACTGGAAAGGCCGAGTGACAAGACCGGGTTTGGTTTTTGGCCAGCAATCAGGGTATCGGCTTCTGCACTTTCAATCGCCCGCTTGGCAGCAAGCAGATCACGGTTATTGCCTGCAAACACAAGTTCCGCCTGTTGCAGGCTAAGCTGGTCCCATGCAACTGCTGGAGCGACACCGGAATCCGCAATCGCCTCAAAACAGACCATCAGCAACACGCAAAGCCAGCCCTGCTGACGCCTCAACATAACACCTATCCCTGTGCTCATCACTTAAATTTTTATGGTATACACCTGATTATCCTTATCATAGTAGGCTTATCTGCTTACGACAATCTTTCACTGAACGCATCCTGACAAAAAAGAGTCTATTGTAAACACCGACAGCCATGGACAAGGCCGCGGGCTTTATAGACAATCCTCCTTATGACACAACATTTCAAGATTCCCGTTTCCGCATTGGTGTTGATTCATACGCCAGATTTGCAAGTACTGTTGATGGAGCGTACGGACAAACCGGGATACTGGCAGTCAGTGACCGGGAGCATAGAAGCAGAAGAATCGCCCTATCAGGCAGCGATCCGCGAAGTGCGGGAAGAAACCGGCCTGGACGCGCTGGCTTACGACTTTGAAGATTGGCACGCCAGCAATGTGTATGAAATCTATCCGCATTGGCGTCACCGATATGCGCCCGGCGTCATGCAAAACACCGAGCACCTGTTTGGCTTGTGTCTGCCAGAGCCTCAGCCAGTCACGCTGGCGCCAGACGAACACACGCGCTATGAATGGGTGGACTGGCGGCAAGCGGCTAAAAAAGTCTTCAGCTGGACCAATGTGGATGCCCTTAAACGGCTGGGCGAAAAACACCGTTTAACACTGTAATTGCCAGCTTTGCAATTGGGATAAATCCACATCGGTTGTAAAATAGCGTTTTACCCTCAACTAATGGCTATGACCATGCAAACCGCCACTATCAAATTTGAAAAGTTCCAGTCGGCCAAAGACGATGACTGTCAGGCCCGTATTCTGGCTGCCCGCGAAAAGCTGGGTAAGCGACTGGTGATTCTGGGCCACCATTACCAGCACGAGAGTGTTTACCGCCATGCGGATTACTCTGGTGACTCACTGAAACTGTCTAAATATTGTGACAGCCTGGATGCAGAATACATCGTCTTTCTGGGTGTGCATTTCATGGCCGAGGTGGCTGACATCTTGAGCCGCCCGGATCAGGTCGTGATCTTGCCAGACTTGGCCGCAGGCTGCTCCATGGCAGACATGGCCAATCTGGCCAAAGTTGAGCGTAGCTATCGCGAACTCAGCAAAGTCCTTAATTTTGATGAGACCATCACACCGGTCACTTATATCAATTCCGCGGCGGACCTGAAAGCCTTCTGTGGTGAACATGGCGGCATTGTGTGCACCAGCACCAACGCCCCCAAAATCCTGGAGTGGGGCTTCAGCCAGCGCGAAAAAATCCTGTTCTTCCCGGATCAGCATCTGGGCCGTTGGAGCGGCTACAAAATGGGTATCCCATTAGAGCAAATGCCCGTCTGGGACCCAGACCTGCCCATGGGCGGCTTGACCGAACAGCAAATCAAAGACGCAAAAATCCTGCTGTGGAAAGGTCATTGCTCAGTACACCAGATGTTCCGCAAACAGAATATCGACCAGTTCCGTGCCCAGCATCCAGATGGCAAAGTCATTTCTCACCCGGAAACGGCGTTTGAGGTCTGCATCAACTCAGATTATGTCGGTTCTACAGAATACATCTTGCGTACCGTGAGTGAAGCCGAGCCTGGGACGAAATGGCTGGTAGGCACCGAATTGAACCTGGTCACACGCCTGGCCGAAGAAATGAAACCGCAAAACAAGCTGGTACAGTTCATGAGTCATGTGGTTTGCGAATGCTCAACCATGGCACGTATTGACCCGCAACACCTGGCCTGGTGCCTGGAAAACCTGGCCGAAGGCAATGTGGTCAACCAGATTAAAGTGCCCGCGCATGAAGCGAAACTGGCCAAACTCACACTGGATAGAATGCTGGCCGTTTCCTGATGCGTGATTGCCCGCTGTGCCAACCAACCCCCTACGACTTGCTATGGCAGGATGATTTTTGCCGGGTAGTGTTATTGCACGACGCAGATTACCCTGCCTATTGCCGGGTGGAATTAATTGCACACGTCAAAGAAATGACCGACCTGCCTCCCGCAGCGCGAGCGCGCACCATGAAAGTCGTGTTTGCTGTCGAAACTGCACTGCGGGAAGTCATACAACCGGATAAAATCAACCTGGCTAGCCTGGGTAATAAAACGCCGCATATGCACTGGCATCTGTTGCCAAGATTCGAGAGTGACAAACACTTTCCGAATAGCCACTGGGGCAGCGCTATGCGGGATTCCGAGAGTCGGCCACTGCAACAAGACCAAAGAGACAGGCTACAACAGTTAGTGATCGAACGCGTGGAATGTGCCTTAAATTCGTAATCAATATAGGCTGAAGTGGCGGCTGATCATGGTCGCAAAAAAAGGGGCTTTCAAAAGCCCCTTTTTACTTTTAGACCCTTATTTCAGCCATCTTGCGATATCCATCGCATAATAAGTCAGCACGCCGTCCGCTCCGGCACGTTTAAACCCAAGCATTGCTTCCAGCACGCAGGCTTTTTCATCCAGCCAGCCATTTTGTGCAGCGGCTTTGAGCATGGCGTATTCACCGCTAACATGATATGCATAAGTCGGTACGCCAAACTCGTCTTTGACACGGCGTACGATATCCAGATAGGGCATGCCTGGTTTAACCATGACCATATCCGCGCCTTCTTCCAAATCCAGTGCGACTTCTTTTAATGCTTCATCAGAATTGGCTGGGTCCATCTGGTAGTTGTATTTGTTGCTTTTGCCCAGATTGGCCGCTGAACCGACCGCATCGCGGAAAGGACCGTAAAACGCTGAGGCGTATTTGGCAGAGTAAGCAAGAATTCGCGTGTAGATGTAGCCTTGCTCTTCAAGCGCATCACGAATGGCGCCAATCCGGCCATCCATCATGTCAGAGGGCGCAACCACATCTGCACCCGCTTCTGCGTGACATAACGCCTGCTTCACCAGCACTTCAACAGTTTCGTCATTCAGGACATAGCCGGTATCGTCGATCAGGCCATCCTGGCCGTGAGTGGTGTACGGGTCTAAAGCCACGTCAGTGATCACGCCCAAGTCCGGGAAAGCCTTTTTCAGGGCTCGCACAGTCCGTGGCACCAAGCCTTCAGGGTTATAAGCTTCTTTGGCATCCAGGCTTTTAAATTCTTGTGGCACCACCGGAAATAAAGCCAGCGCTGGAATACCTAGTTTTACGCACTCTTCAGCGGTCTTGAGCAGCACATCCAGGCTTTGACGCTGTACGCCAGGCATCGATTTGACTTCTTCAATCGCGCCTTCACCCTCAAGCACAAACACCGGGTAAATCAAGTCATTGGTGGTGAGAACGTTTTCACGCATCAAGCGACGTGAAAATTCGTCTTTGCGCATACGGCGTGGACGGAGGGCTAAAAATTGATTACTCATATCGATTCCTTTTTTGACCACAGCATCTGGTCAAATTGCTTGTGCTTTCAATCATTGCGCCTGATTTGGATACGCTCATGCAGGGCATACCTTTGCACTCACGCTATTTAAAACTTCTCCTAACCAAAGACCCTGGCGAGTTCTGCACCTGGATCCTCTTGCCGCATAAATGCTTCGCCGACCAAAAAGCCATTCACATGATGGCTGCGCATCAAAGCCACATCTTCTGGTGTGAAAATGCCAGACTCTGTGACGACGAAACGGTCTTCCGGCATGTTCTCGAGCAGGTCGAGCGTGGTTTGCAAGGTGACATCGAACGTGCGCAAATTGCGGTTGTTGATTCCCAGTAGCGGCGTTTCCAGTTGCAGCGCGAGTTCAAGCTCATCCGCGTCATGGACTTCGACGAGTACCGCCATGCCCAGATTGTGGGCCGTCAGCTCCAGTTCCTGCATTTGTGACAGTTCGAGAGCAGCCACGATGAGCAACACGCAGTCAGCGCCCATGGCTCGGGCTTCGTAAATCTGATAAGGATCTATCATGAAATCCTTGCGCAACACGGGCAATTTGCAGGCCGCGCGCGCTTGCTGAAGGTAGGCAGCAGATCCCTGAAAATATTGCTCGTCAGTCAGTACCGATAAACAGGCCGCGCCGCCTTTTTCATAGCTTTTAGCAATGGCGGCCGGATTAAAGTCAGCACGGATGATGCCTTTGGACGGGCTGGCTTTTTTAATTTCAGCAATCACGGCAGGTTTATCTGCATCCACCTTTTTAACAATGTTGCCGATAAAGTCACGGCAATCCGGCTGACTCAGCGCTTCATCACGTATCGCATCCAATGACTTGCTGGCTTGCGCTTTGCTGATTTCTTCACGTTTGGTCGCTAAAATTTTATTTAAAATATCGGACATAATCTGCTCGCATGCCTTATTCGTAAGTGTGATTTTGATGTTTGATCCAGCCATGCTGGTGGCCCTGCGGGTCATGATGCGTCCAGTGCATAATGCCGCCTTTGGGGTTATAAATATATTCGCCTTTAAAACTGATCTGATCCCCTATGTTCAGGTTTTCTACTCTGGGCGCGAGGTCAATATTATGCGCAAATAATAATGTTTGCTCTGGCGACACGCTCACCAGAAACCGCTGGTGCCTGGCACCTTGAGTGTCATCGGGCAGCAGCTTCTTCACCGTGCCGCTGCCTTCGAGCCAGACATGACTTTGCTTTTGGGCAAACGCCTGCTTAAGCGCCGCATTCTCTTCAGTGACGAGTCCTGCCGAGAGCGGTTGCAGGTGTAGAGACTGCACCTGCGATTTTACCTCTAGCGCAGACTGTGGCTGATTCAGCGGACTGGACTGCTCTGCTTGCTGGCAGGCGGCCAGCAGGCAGAATATTGCAATCAGCGCCCCTTGTTTCATGCTGCCTGACTCAAGGCCTTCAATTGTTGCAGTTTACGCAACGCTGCGCCTGAATCAATCGATTGCGCGGCTTGCGCAATGCCTGATGGCAAGTCGCTTGCCAGGCCAGACACATAAATCGCCGCCCCGGCATTGAGCAAGACGATATCGCGGGCAGGACCTGTTTCGCCTGAGAGCAGGCCTAAGATAATTTCACTCGAATGCTGCGCACTTTCCACATGGATACTGTTTACATCATGCACGGGCATGCCAAACTGGGTAGGATTTAAAGTGTATTGACTCACCTGGCCATGCTTGAGCTCGGCCACATAAGTGTCTGCTGAAAAAGAAATTTCATCCATTTCATCCGCACTGTGCACCACCATGACATGCTCGCTGCCGAGCTTTTGCAAGGTTTGCGCCAGCAAAGGCACCAGGTCACGGTGAAAAACCCCCATCACCTGACGCTTGGCGCCGGCCGGATTGGTCATGGGGCCTAACAGGTTGAACATGGTACGCACGCCAAGCTCACGGCGCACCGGTGCGGCGTATTTCATGGCCGCATGGTGGTTAGGTGCAAACATAAAGCCGATTCCGGCCTCGTTCACGCAGCGCGCCACTTGCTCAGCCGTTAAGCCAATGTTGACGCCCAGTGCTTCCAGCACATCGGCAGAACCGCTCTTGGACGAAGCGGCCCGGCCACCATGCTTGGCGATTTTTGCGCCGGCACCAGCCGCCACAAAGGCTGATGCGGTTGACACATTAAAGGCTTTGTTGGGCGCACCGCCAGTGCCGCAGGTGTCAATTAAATGCGTAGAATCAGTAATTTCTACCTTGCTGGACAGGTCGCGCATCACCTGTGCCGCCGCGGCGATTTCGGTGACGGTTTCACCCTTGACGCGCAGGGCCGACAAAAAGCCGGCAATCTGGATTTGGGTAAACTCGCCGCTCATGATCTGCTGCATGATTTCCAGCATTTCTTCATGCGTGAAATCTGTATGGTCAATCAGGCGCTGTAAGGCGATTTTAGGTGTGATGGCCATCAATAGCCTTTCAGGAAGTTATCCAGCAACTCATGCCCGTATTCGGTCAGAATAGACTCGGGGTGAAATTGCACGCCTTCCACGGCCAGTGTTTTATGCTTGACGCCCATGATCTCGCCATCTTCGGTCCAGGCCGTAATCTCCAGGCAATCCGGAATAGTTTCGCGCTCGATGACCAGCGAATGGTAACGCGTCGCGGTATACGGGTTAGGCAGGTTTCTGAACACACCGGTATTGGTATGGTGGATCAATGAGGTTTTGCCGTGCATCAGGGTTTTCGCCTTGATGATGTTGCCGCCAAACGCCTGGCCTATGCTCTGGTGACCCAAACAGACGCCCAGCAAAGGAATCTTGCCGGCAAACTCGTGAATCAGAGGCACGGAAATCCCGGCTTCGTTTGGTGTGCACGGTCCGGGAGAAATCACGATTTTTTCCGGCGCCATCGCTTTGATCTGCTCCAGCGTGATTTCGTCATTGCGGTGCACATGAACATCTTGCCCCAGCTCGCCAAAATACTGCACGAGGTTATAGGTAAAAGAGTCGTAGTTATCAATCATCAACAACATATCAGGCTCCTTTTCCTGCATGGGTTTGAACATTGGCGGCCTGGCTATCCAGTCCTGCCTGCACCAGCTCAGCGGCGCGGATCACGGCTTTGGCCTTATTCTGGGTTTCTTCCCATTCGCTTTGCGGCACCGAGTCGGCCACAATGCCTGCCCCGGCCTGCACATAGAGTTTTTTGTTTTTGATCACGGCAGTACGGATCGCAATTGCCACATCCATATCGCCATTAAAGCCTAAATAGCCAACGGCGCCAGCATAAATGCCACGTTTGGAAGGCTCCAGTTCTTCAATGATTTCCATGGCACGCACTTTAGGGGCACCAGACACGGTCCCGGCAGGGAAAGTCGCTTTAAGCACGTCAATCGCATCCAAGCCTGGCTTGAGCTGACCTTCAACATTGCTGACGATATGCATGACGTGTGAATAACGCTCTATCGTCATGTTGTCGGTGACTTTCACAGTACCCGTGAGCGCGACGCGACCCACATCATTGCGGCCCAGATCCATCAACTGCACATGCTCGGCACGCTCTTTAGGGTCAGCCAGCAGCTCGGCTTCTAGGGCCAGGTCATGATCACGGTTTTTACCGCGTGGGCGTGTCCCGGCAATCGGCCGTGAAGTCACGGTGGTCTCTTCCAGACGCACCAGGATTTCTGGTGAAGCACCGACCACATGGTGATCATCCATATCATAATAGAACATATATGGGGAGGGATTGAGGCTACGCAAAGCGCGGTACAAGCTCAATGGTGACGCGTCAAAGTCTTGCGACATCCGCTGGCTCAATACCACCTGCATGATGTCACCTTCTAAAATATATTGCTGTGCTTTTTTGACTGCCGCTTTGAAGTTGTCTTCACCAAACTCAGAAATAGCCGCTGTTTTAGCGCTGGGCAATGCAGCAGGAATCTCTACGCTACACCGTAACTTCCCGACCAAGGTGTGCATGCGTGCGCATGCAGTTTCATAGGCATTGGCTTTAGCCGGGTCAGCATACACGATGAAATACAGTTTGCCGGAGAGGTTATCCACCACGGCAATTTCTTCTGACACCATCAACAATATATCTGGCGTACCAATCACATCTGGCTTTTTCTGCTTACCCAGACGTTTTTCAATGTATTGAATAGTCTCATAGCCAAAATAGCCAGCCAGGCCACCGGTAAAGCGCGGCAAACCATCGTAAGGCGGCGTTTTAAAGCGCGCCTGATAGGCCTTGATAAAGTCCAGCGGATTTTGATCGCTATGCGATTCAACGACTTGATGATCCTGAATCACCTGCAATTGCTGCTCACGCACCACAATTCGCGTGGTGGCAGGCAGGCCTATGATCGAATAGCGGCCAAAGCGCTCACCGCCTTGTACGCTTTCAAGCAGATAGGAATAAGGTTGATTGGCCAGTTTGAGATACAGTGATAAAGGCGTATCCAGATCGGCAAAGGTTTCTAGCACCAGCGGAATACGGTTGTAGCCTTGCGCCGCCAGCGCGTCGAATTCGGTCTTGCTTAATGTGCTTAACATGATGCTTTTTTCCAGTTTGATTCGTAGAGTGCCGTGCAAACAATCACAGCAGGTCGGTGCAAATGGCGCGCACCTGCGCGTGGGGCAGGACTAGCCCCGCCACGAACGACGCCAGCTTAATACTGGCCAACTGGAAGAAT
Source organism: Methylophilus sp. DW102 (assembly GCF_037076555.1). NCBI lineage: Bacteria > Pseudomonadati > Pseudomonadota > Betaproteobacteria > Nitrosomonadales > Methylophilaceae > Methylophilus > Methylophilus sp. DW102. Next base: position 2,953,602 of record NZ_AP029023.1, read on the forward strand.
GATGAGCACAAAACATCATGGTAATTAAGGTCTATTTTTTATGATCCCTGCTTTAGGAGTGCAGGTAACTCCAGCAAGTTCACCACCTCGGTGAGTTGCTGCACGGTAGCATCTACCGTCGCGACATCAATTTCGCGGCCTTGATTATACCCATAAGGCACGGTCACGACAAAGCATCCGGCAGCATGCGCGGCCTGAATATCCGTCTCCGAGTCCCCTACCAGCACCGCTTCAGCAGGCAGCACACCTAGCTTTTGGCAAATATGCAACAACGGCAAGGGGTCAGGTTTCTTTTTGGGCAAGCTGTCGCCAGAAATAATGACCTCAAAAAAATCAGCCAAACCTGCTTGTTGCAGCAAAGGTAAGGTGAATTTTTCGGGTTTATTGGTCACACAAGCCAGGCGATAGCCTTGTTTCTTCAGCTGCTGCAAAGCAGGGACAACCCCTGCGAATGGCTGGCTTTGGGTGGCGTTGGCAGTATAAAAATCATGATACAGCGGCTGCGCCTGCGCAAACAAATCGGCCTCTGGCTCCACCTGCACGCTCCCTGTGAGGCAGCGCTTGATCAGGTTTTGCACGCCTTCGCCAATATAAGTGGCGATTTGTGCTTGCGGCAACATGGGTTTGCCCAAAGCCACCAACATACGGTTGGCAGCTTCGGCAATTTGCGGCGCGGTATCCAGCAAGGTGCCGTCCAGATCGAACATCACCAACTTGACTTGAAACCGCATCACAACAGGCTTTTTAAATTAAACAGTGGCTAAAGAAGCACGCATCGCAGCCACAACAGTGTCGTAACGGTTAGGGTCGGTGTCTTTAGGTGAGCCAAAAATCGCGCTGCCTGCAACAAAGGTATCCGCACCGGCTTTGGCGATCTCTGCGATGTTGTTGGCGTTCACACCACCGTCCACTTCCAGCCAGATTTGACGGCCAGTTTTTTCGTAATAAGCATCAATGCGTGCACGCGCTTGTTTCAGTTTGTCCAGCGTGGCAGGAATGAATTTTTGGCCACCAAAGCCTGGGTTCACCGACATCAGCAAAATCATGTCCACTTTATCCATCACGTAATCCAGGTAGTGCAATGGTGTCGCTGGGTTAAATACCAAGCCAGACTTACAGCCGCTATCACGGATCAAGGCCAGGCTACGGTCAATATGGTCAGAGGCTTCAGGGTGGAAAGTGATGATGTCCGCACCCGCTTTGGCAAAGTCTGGGATGATACGGTCAACAGGTTTCACCATCAGGTGCACGTCGATGAGCGCGCCAACATTGTGTGACAGGTCACGAATCGCGTCACAGACCAATGGACCAATGGTCAGGTTAGGCACGTAATGGTTGTCCATCACGTCAAAGTGCACGATATCGGTGCCGGATTTGATCACGTTTTCGATTTCCTGGCCCAACTTGGCAAAGTTGGCAGACAGAATACTGGGGGCAATGCGGAAAGTTTTGTCCATGCGCTTGATGTTCCGTAAATGAATCTAATAAAAATTTAGCAAAACCAATATTTTAACGCCATTTTGTGACAAATTGACAGGATTCTTGCTTGCCGCCGCCGAATATAAGAAAATGTCGGCACTTTTGACATGGATGCCTCTCCAATTCGCCATGAACAACCTGCAAGCGCCCACGTGTTTCACTTTTGACCCTGTCCCACAGGTAAAATAGCGCCATGCAACTGTATACCATTGGTGTTAACCACACCACCGCCCCCATTGCCATCCGCGAGAACGTTGCGTTTAACAACGAAACCTTGCCGCAAGCATTGGCTGATCTGGCACGACACAATGTGGCAGAGGTGGCGATCCTGTCCACCTGCAACCGCACCGAAATCTATGTGCAATCGATCCGGCCAGAAGTGGTGATTGATTGGCTGGCAGCGTATCACCGCCTGGAGGCAGACAAGTTGCTGCCCTACACCTACACCTTGAGCAGCCATGAGGCCGTCAAACATGCCTTCCGCGTGGCCAGCGGCTTGGATAGCATGGTGCTGGGCGAGGCGCAAATACTGGGGCAATTCAAGCAGTCAGTCAAAATTGCGCAGGATGCAGGTACGCTGGGCACCCTGCTGCACAAACTGTTTCAACGCACGTTTGAAGTGGCTAAAGAAGTGCGCACCAATACCGATATCGGTGGCAGCTCGATTTCGATGGCCGCCGCAGCGGTAAAACTGGCACAACGTATTTTTGGTGATTTGAGTGCGCAACGGGTGCTGTTTATTGGCGCAGGTGAAATGATAGAGCTCTGTGCTGACCATTTTGCCGCGCAAAAACCGAAAAAAATCACTGTGGCAAACCGTACACTGGAGCGCGGCGAACAACTGGCAGACAAGATTCGCGGCCAGGGCCTCAATGTACAGGCTATTTTGCTCAACGACCTGCCAGAGCGTTTTCAGGAATTCGACATCGTCATCACCAGCACCGCCAGTCAGCTGCCCATTGTTGGCTTGGGCATGGTAGAACGCGCCATTAAAGCGCGTAAGCACAGACCGATGTTTATGGTAGACCTGGCCGTGCCGCGGGATATCGAACCTGAAGTTTCGGCACTGGATGACGTATTTTTGTACACCGTAGACGATTTGGCGCAAGTGGTCTCCGAAGGTCTGGGCAATCGCAAAGAAGCCGCGATAGATGCAGAAATGATCGTCAACGCACGTGTTGAACATTTTATGCAATGGCTCAAGCAGCGCGAAGCGGTGCCCACCATCAAAGCCCTGCGTGATCAAGTAGACAGCCTACGCAAGGCTGAGGTGGAAAAATCGCTCAAATTGCTGCAAAAAGGCGAGCCACCCGAAAAAGTACTCGAACATCTCAGCAATGCACTGACCAACAAGTTTTTGCATGGCCCCAGCCACGCACTCAACAACACCGAAGGCGATGCCCATGCGCACATGGAGCATCTGGTCAAACAACTTTTTCAGTTAAAAGAATAATTTTTTCAAGACTTAGGCCTCCGCTGACGCTTTGAATTTTAGGGTCCCACAATGAAACCAAGCATGTTGCAAAAGCTCGCCAACCTAAGCGAGCGTCTCGAAGAACTCAACCGCCTACTCAGCAGCGAGGGCGTGACTGACAATATGGATAACTACCGTAAAATCATGCAGGAACACACGGAAATCACTCCGATTGTCGAGCAGTATCACGTCTACGCGCAAACCGAGTCTGACATCAAAGAGGCACATGCCATGCTGTCTGACCCTGAGATGAAAGAGTTTGCCCAGGAAGAAATCGAGACTGGCAAAAAACGTCTGGAAGAAGTGGCGCTCACCCTGCAAAAACTGCTGCTGCCTAAAGACCCCAACGATGACAAAAATATTTTCCTCGAAATCCGTGCCGGCACCGGCGGCGATGAGTCTGGCCTGTTTGCCGGTGACCTGTTCCGTATGTATTCGCGCTATGCCGACCGGCAGGGCTGGAAGGTAGAAGTGGTCTCTGCCAACGAAGGCGAGGTCGGCGGCTACAAAGAAATTATTGCCAAAATTATCGGCTACGGGGCATATTCAAAACTCAAATTTGAGTCGGGTGGCCACCGCGTACAGCGCGTGCCCGATACCGAAACACAAGGCCGGATTCACACTTCAGCCTGTACAGTCGCGATTTTGCCCGAGGTTGAAGAGGTGGGCGATGTAGAAATCAACCCGGCGGACATTCGTATCGACACCTTCCGCGCCAGTGGTGCAGGTGGTCAGCACATTAACAAAACTGACTCTGCCGTGCGTATTACGCACGCGCCCACCGGCATTGTGGTCGAATGCCAAGACGGCCGCAGCCAGCACGCCAACAAGGCGCAAGCCATGCAAGTGCTGGCCGCGCGCATTAAAGCCAAACAAGTCGATGAGCAACAAAGCAAAATCGCCTCCGAGCGGCGCAACCTGATTGGTTCGGGTGACCGCTCAGAACGTATTCGCACTTACAACTACCCGCAAGGCCGCATTACCGACCACCGCATCAACCTGACACTGTATAAAATTGATGCGATTACCGAGGGCGATATGGATGAGTTGATTAATGCGCTGGCGACTGAGTACCAAGCAGATTTGCTCGCCAGCTTGGGTGAAGAAGGTTAATCACCGCTATGATTTTGTTATGCTCAGCATCAATTGATTGGGCTGCAACCGGCACCTGGGTAACTGGCTTAGCAACTGCAGTTATCGGTTTATGCGCATTACGAACTTGGAAGTCACAATTACAGCTGCAGGACAGATATCAAAAAGCCGACGCGCTACTTGAGGCTTTTGTGTTATGCGTTAGAACTGGTCACAACTGGCAATGGAATGAAATTAGTAATATAGAAAAAGATAAATCTTCAGTGCTGTCTAAATCTGAAGGTTTCCCTGAGTGGCGCGAAGCTTTAATGCAATACAGGTTGGCTTGGTATAAAGCGAGCCATATCACAGTCAGTGATGCGTGGTTTTCTCCCGATAAACTCCAAAGCAGAATAATAAGTATTGGCATTCAAGCACAAAAGAACTCAAGAATTAACTCTGAATTACTTTCAAACTTCGAACTAGATTTTACAAATACTCTTAAGGACGGTTTGCTAGAATTGAGTAAACTTAGAAATCCTTAATGCTTAAGTTTCGAATCCCCGTCGCGCCACGCAGTATCCAGAAAGACAACCCGATCAAGTTTTTACTTGATAGTGAGGCCGTCGACTGCTTGGCACATAATATCGGATTAGTGCATTCGGCTTTTGATGGACACGCGTTCAAAAGCTTGGCGCTCACCAACATTGCAGCGCTGGGGATTATGGACCGCTCAGCGCATATTGCTGCGGCATTAAAAGCGACCTTACCCGCAAAGTTTTCCGAAGCCACCGACATTCTGCTCAGCACGCTAACGCCGCCGAATGTACACACCGAACGTCTCGGCTTGAGTGTGTTTTTTTACTTGCCGCATACACGCTTCATTGCCGACTACGGGCGTGATCCGCAACACAACGCGGGCGAAGATCCTTTTGACACGGCCATGCGTGCCCAATATGAATTGACGCGCCGCTTTACCGCCGAATTTTCGATCCGTCCGTTCCTGATGCAGGATTTTGAGCGCACCTTGAATCAACTGACCTTGTGGCTAAACGACGCAGATCCGCATGTGCGCCGCTTATGCTCTGAAGGCTGTCGCCCCCGCTTGCCTTGGGGGGCGCGCATTCCCCAGTTGATTAAAGACCCCAGGCCAACACTGCCTATTCTGGAAGCCCTGAAAAATGACCCCAGCCTGTATGTACGCCGCAGTGTTGCCAATCATCTGGGCGATATCGCAAAAGACCATCCAGCATTGGCATTTGAGGTATGTGAGCGCTGGCTGACTAATGCGGATAAAGACTTGAAATGGGTGATCCGCCATGCGGTGCGCCATCCGGCCAAGCAAGGCAACGCGCAAGCGCGCGCTATCCGGCTGGCGGCAGGAGGAAAATAAATGCTGCCCACCATCCGCGCCTGCCTGGATGCTGCAAAAATCCAATTGATGCAAACCATCCCGGCTGACGAAGCCAGCATAGAAGCCCGCATGTTATTAATGGAGGTGCTCAAGGTGAACCATGCCTGGCTACTCGGTCATGCACTGGATTTGCTGGATACGCAAAAACAAACAGACTTTAACGCCTTAGTTGCCCGCCGCCTGCAAGGTGAGCCCATCGCCCATATTTTGGGCTACCGCGAGTTTTTTGGGCTACCGCTCAGAGTGACGCCTGACACCTTGATCCCGCGACCAGATACTGAAACTCTGGTAGAGGCTGCCTTGGAAAAAATCAACCAGCATGCGCGCGGCAAACCGCTTGAAGTGTTGGACCTGGGCACAGGAACCGGGGCTATCGCACTCGCGCTGGCCAAACATGGACCAGACTGCCAGGTGACTGCGGTGGATGCCTCTGAAGCAGCCTTGGCCGTCGCGAAAAATAACGCTTATGCACTGGGCATTGAGAATACGCAGTTTGTGTTAAGCGACTGGTTTTCAGCGCTGGCTCCCAAATCTTACCATGTGATTGTGAGCAATCCGCCCTATATTGAAGCAGACGACCCGCATCTGCAACAAGGCGATTTGCGTTTTGAACCCTTATCGGCGCTGGCTTCAGGGGCAGATGGTTTGCAAGCGATCCGGCAGATTATTGCCCAGGCGCCTGGCTATTTGACTGAAAATGGATGGCTCATGCTGGAGCACGGTTACAACCAGGCGGACGCCGTGCAATCATTCTTAAAAGCACAAGGGTTTGCAGAGATTGCAACGATGCATGATCTGGGTAATCAGCCCCGAGTCACGTCAGGAAAATGGCCACTAGCAAAACCAGTATGATTTTTGCTAGATTGAAAACAAAACCTTTATCTAAGGAGTTGTGATGCAGCCTATCCCTAATATTAAAGCCGTGCTATTTGACCTGGATGGCGTGTTGTATATCGGCAATCAAGTCATCAATGGCGCGATCGCGGCCGTGAAACAACTGCGCGAAGCGGGCATTGCGGTCCGCTTTGTCACCAACACTAGCACGCTATCTTTAGCGTCCTTGCAATCCAAGCTGAATGCGTTGGGCTTCAATGTAGTGCCCGAAGAAATCATGAGTGCACCACAAGCGACCATCCAGTACCTCAAAAAGCAGCCGAACCCGGTCTGTAAATTGTTGCTGGCAGACGATGTGAAAAAAGATTTTGCCTGTTTTGATCAATCGGAAACCGCGGCCAATTATGTGGTGATCGGCGATATAGGCGACCGCTGGTCTTACCAACTACTCAATGAAGTGTTTACCTGCCTGGTGAATGGCGCGCAGTTAATTGCCATCCATAAAAACCGCTTCTGGCAAACCGAGACTGGCTTGCAAATGGATATTGGCGCGTTTGTCACCGGGCTGGAGTACGCCAGCAATACCAAAGCCATGCTAATGGGCAAGCCTTCGCAGCATTTCTTTCATATGGCCATCGATGCCTTACGGCTGAAACCTTCGGAAGTGCTAATGATAGGCGATGATATTGATGCGGATATTGGCGGTGCACAAGATGCGGGCTTGCATGGCATTCTGGTCAAAACTGGAAAATATCGCGAAACCTATACGCGCTTATCCGCCGTGGAGCCGGATGCGATGATTGCTTCAGTGGCAGATTTACCGGCATTGCTAGGCTGCTTTTCTGCCTCCGCCCATTCCTCCTGACCGGGTCAGCCCGGTCTCGCCGTTTCGGCATGCCGCATAGTATAATTGCGGCATGTTTGAATCGAATTCTGTTGGTATCGTTAAAGCGCAAGTTGCGCATTTCACCCGGCCGCTCACGCTTAAAAGCGGCGCCGTGTTGCCACAATACCATCTTGCTTATGAAACCTATGGTGAACTTAACGCGGCCAAAAGCAATGCCGTGTTGATTTGTCATGCCCTGTCTGGCAACCATCATGTGGCTGGCCGTTATACGCCAGAAGATAAATATCCTGGCTGGTGGGATAACCTGGTGGGTCCGGGCAAACCGCTGGATACCAACAAGTTTTTTGTGATCGGGTTGAATAACCTGGGCGGCTGTCATGGCAGTAGCGGCCCATCCAGCGTGGATCCGCTGACAGACAAGCCTTATAGCGCTACTTTTCCGGTCGTGACCGTAGAAGACTGGGTAGAGTCACAAGCACGACTGTTAGATTACCTGGGTATTGACCAACTGGCGGCGGTGATTGGCGGCAGTCTGGGGGGCATGCAAGCGCTGCACTGGAACATTGTATATCCCGAGCGTGTGCGGCATGCCTTTGTGATTGCCTCGGCGCCCAACCTGACCGCACAGAACATGGCGTTTAACGAAGTGGCACGCCAGGCGATTATCACTGACCCCGAGTTTTTTGACGGCGATTATTACAACCATGGCACCGTGCCGCGCCGTGGCTTGCGCATTGCCCGCATGCTGGGTCATATCACCTACCTGTCAGACGATGCCATGGGTGAAAAATTTGGCCGCAAACTGCGTCATGGCGATGTGAAGTACAGCTTTGATGTCGAGTTTGAAATGGAGTCTTACTTGCGCTATCAAGGCGACAAGTTTGCCGGCGAATTTGATGCCAACACCTATTTACGCATGACACGCGCGCTGGATTATTTTGATCCGGCGCTGGATTTTGAAGGCAATTTGAGCAAGGCGCTCAGCCGCGCCAAAGCCAAGTTTGTCGTCATCTCGTTTACCACCGACTGGCGTTTTTCGCCTGCACGTTCGCGCGAGATCGTCCAGGCCTTGCTGGATAACGCCTTGCCCGTGAAGTATGCCGAGGTCACCTCGGCCCATGGGCATGATGCCTTCTTGATGCCTGATGCGCATTACCATGCCATCATGCGCGCCTATCTGGAGCAAATCAAAGTATGACGAATGTAAATATTACCAATGTTCGCCCAGACTTTGCATTAATTACAAAATGGGTGCAAACAAAAGCCAAAGTGCTGGATTTGGGTTGCGCAGATGGCACGCTGCTCACGCACTTGCATCAAACACTGGGCATTACAGGCTACGGCATTGAAAAAGACGATGCCAATTGGTTGGCAGCATTAAAAAATGGCGTGGATGTGATTCAAATGAACCTCGAAGAAGGCCTGTCCGGCTTTGAAGACCAGTCGTTTGATACAGTCATTTTGTCGCAAACCTTGCAGGCCATGCACAATACTGAAAGCATCGTGCATGAAATGCTGCGGGTAGGGCGCGAAATCATCGTCACCTTCCCCAATTTTGGCTATTGGCGCAACCGCCTGCAAATCACGCTGGGCAACATGCCCGTCTCCAAAAGCCTGCCCTATCAATGGTACGACACACCCAACGTGCACCTATGCACCATCAACGACTTTGACCACTTTTGCCGCCAGCACAACATTCAAGTCATTGAACGTAAAGTGATTACCGATGGCCAGGATATTCACTTTTTGCCTAATCTGCTGGGCAATCTCGCGATGTACCGGTTGAAACGCGCCGCCTGACAACATCAAGCCAGCTATTTCAAGAAAGATTGAGCGCTTTCAGGCGCCGGTAAAGCGTATTTCTGCTTAACCCCAGCTGACGGGACACCGCTGAAATATTGCCGCCATGTTGCAGCATGGCTTGCCGGATCGCTTCATCATTTTGCACTTTCAGGCTGGCCGCTGGCAACGCGGCCATGCCGACCGCAGCCGGCTCAGCATCTGCTTTTTTGGCATGCATTTCATCCAGAAAATCCTGCATCAAATGCTGGCGACCAATCACGCCGCCATCCGCCAATGCCACGGCTGTACGTAAGACATTATGCAACTGGCGTACATTGCCCGGCCAGGGGTGGTCATTAAACAGCGCCACCACCTCTTCACTCAAGGTGGCTTGCGGCGCCTGTTCAATTTGCAGAATGACCTGAATTAACCTTGCCATATCCAGCCGCTCCCGCAGCGCAGGCAATTGCACACTGAGGCCATTGATGCGGTAATACAAATCACTGCGGAACTCGCCTGCAGCCACTTTATCTTTCAACTTCTGATTCGTCGCGCTGAGCAGCATAAAGTTGACCGGGATAGACTTGCTGCCGCCCAACGGCGTCACGCTGCGCTCTTGCAAGACGCGCAACAAGCGCGCTTGCAGTGACAATGGCATATCGCCAATCTCATCCAGAAACAAGGTGCCGCCATCCGCTTGCTGGATTTTGCCAAGATTGCCTTTACGCTTGGCCCCTGTATAGGCGCCTTCTTCATAGCCAAACAGTTCGGCTTCAATCAGCCCTTCTGGCAAGGCCGCACAGTTGACGGCAATAAACGGCTTGTGGCGGCGCGCACTGGCATCGTGAATCGCGCGTGAAAATAATTCTTTACCGGCCCCGGTCTCGCCGAGGATCAGCACCGGGATGTCTTTGTCCAGCACTTGCTTCACTTGCGTGATCGCCAGCTTGAATTGCGGGTCGCCACTGTCCAGCAGCTCCAGACTGGCGGCAGACTCGCGCGGCGCCAGCGGCGGCATTTTTTTCGGAGCGGAAGGCGCCTGGCTCGCCGAGGCGCGGGCATATAACCGCGCGCCATTACGCAGATGCAGTGGAAACAGGACATCGGCATTTAAACCGCGTTGCTTGAACGCGATCCACGACTCGTCAAAAATATCTTCAAATGCAATACGCCGCGCAGAGAGGCTATCCTGGTCCAGCGGCAAACCAAACTGAAACTGACCACTACGGTTGATCGTCTGTAGCTGGCCAGCCGCATCAAACAACGCCACCCCTTCCCACAAGGTACCAATAAATTCTGGCCGCACATGAAAATGCACGGCGATTTCACCCTCTGCAGTGGCATGAAACAGCCGGTTTTCGACCATTTGTGCCGCCATTTTGACCAGGGCCAGCGTATGCTGCTGCGGCGCATTGAGGTCGTTGGATACGTCCAGCGTCGCAACCAAATGGTTATTGGCAGCAAAGATAGGCACAGCGGAACAACTGAGTGAATGATGATAGGCCATGAAGTGCTCAGCCCCCTGCACACTGATGGCCAGGCGCTCTACCAGCGCAGTGCCTATGGCATTGGTGCCCCGGTGCTCTTCGCTCCACGACGCGCCAGGCAATAATGAGGCGCGGATCTGATTTTCATCCACGCCTTCACCCATGGTGCGCAAAATCACCCCTTCGTTATCGGTCAAAATCACCAGGCTACGCGTATGGGCAATTTGCTCACTCAAGGTGATCATTTCCGGTTCGGCTTGCGCCAATAACAGGCGGTTTTTCTCCAGCCGCTGCGCCAATTCCTGGGCAGTAATAATCTGATCTTCTGCCGGGGCTTGCTCATCCACGCCTTTGACCATACACCGCCGCCACGAGCGGGCAATCGCTTCGGCAATGGCGCGCTGATCATCACGCAAGCCTGCTTGCGGCAGAGGGGTGGAGGAGGGGGAATACTTGTTGGGCATGGAAAACTGAACACCTGTCACGTCGGATTGAACAACTGTACCAGTATGACACAGTTGTGAACAGTACAGGCTATCTTGCACAGAATCTCGAGCATTGATCATACTTTTATAACCTACTGATTTTAATATATTTTTTAAAAATTTCCAAAACATGATTGCGGTTGGCACACGCATTGCAATGAGTGATCAAGCCGTCACAAAAGAAGCATTTGTTAACGGCGTGTCAACACAACTCATCCAGCTTCAAAGCAACCATTTTGGAGGTTATTTATGCAACAACGTATCAAGCTTGCCATCAGCGCATTACTGTTAGGCAGCATCAGCACCAGCGTATGGGCAGATGCTGAACTGGACACTTTAATGAAAGATGACAATCAGTGGGCCATGCAGCGTAAAGACTACGCGAATCAGGGCTATAGCCGCTTGTCACAAATCAACAAAGGTAATGTCAAACAATTGAAAATGGCCTGGTCGTTTGCCACTGGTGTGAACCGCGGTCACGAAGGTGCACCGCTGGTCATCGGCAATACCATGTTTATCCACACCGCATTCCCTAACAACGTGTATGCGCTGGACCTGAACGATGACCAGAAAATTCTGTGGTCTTATTTCCCTAAACAAAGCCCGGATGTGCAATCCGTCATGTGTTGCGACAACGTGAACAAAGGCTTGGGCTACGGTGACGGCAAGATTCTGCTGCAACAGAATAATGGCGTACTGGTCGCTCTGGATGCAAAAACAGGGGCCAAGGTTTGGGAAGTAACTGTCAACGACCCAAGAACAGGCGCGGCCAACACCAACGCTCCACACGTGTTTAAAGATAAAGTAATCACTGGCTGTTCAGGCGGTGAATTCGGTGTACGTTGCCACATCAGCGCGTACAACATCAAAGATGGCAGCCTGATCTGGAAAGCCTACAGCACCGGTCCAGACAGCGAAGTCATGATTGGACCAGACTTCAACAAGGAAAACCCACATTACAGCGCACTGTCTCTGTACGAAGACGTGAATGGTGGTAACAAAATGGGTGGTTCCTTCAAGAATCTGGACAAAGCACAACTGAAATTTCCAGAAGCCAACCTGGGTGTACGCACCTGGCTCAAACCACAACAGCAGAAAGATGGCTGGCAAAATGGCGGCGGCCCAACATGGGGTTGGTATTCTTATGATCCAAAATTGAACCTGATGTACTACGGCAGCGGTAACCCAGGTACCTGGAACCCAGACGTACGTCCAGGCGACAACAAATGGTCGATGACGATTTTTGCCCGTGACCTTGATACCGGCTTGGCACGCTGGGGCTACCAGATGACGCCACACGACGAGTGGGATTATGACGGCATGAACGAAATCGTGTTGTGGGAAGCAAACGGCAAGCAATTGGCCACCCACTTTGACCGTAACGGTTTTGGCTATACCTTTGACCGTACCAACGGCACGCTGCTGGTCGCTGAAAAAATGCACCCGTTCGTCAACTGGGCAACCAAGATTGATCTGAAAACCGGTATTCCGGTCAAGGATCCAAAATACTCTACGCACCAGGATTACAACGCAAAAGGCGTTTGCCCTTCTGCACTGGGTGTTAAAGACGAACAACCGTCCGCGTTTTCACCGAAAACCAAAACGTTCTATGTCCCGCTTAACCACGTGTGCATGACCTATGAGCCAGTTGAATCGAAATATGTGGCCGGTCAACCTTGGGTAGGGGCGACATTGACCATGTTTGCCGGTCCAGACGGCGTGATGGGTGGCTTTATGGCTTGGGATGGCCTCAAAGGCAAAGCTCAGTGGTACAACAAGGAGAAATTCTCTGCTTGGGGTGGCGCACTGGTCACCGCGTCTGATCTGGTCTTCTACGGTACGCTGGACCGTTGGGTGAAAGCACTGGATGCCAAAACCGGTAAAGAACTGTGGAAATTCCAAGTAGGTTCCGGCGTGGTCGGCAACATGATCACCTACGGTCACAAAGGCAAACAATACGTCGGCGTACTGTCTGGCATTGGTGGTTGGGCGGCCGTGGCGATGAACCTGGGCTTGACCAATGATACCGATGGCTTGGGTGCTGCCGGTGGTTACAAGGAACTGACTAAATACAACGCCGCACCTGGTGGTGGCGCCATGAATGTATTCAGCTTATAAGAGAGGAAGTCGCATGCAATTGTTTAACCAAACCTTGCTCGCCACGGCCTTGCTGGCTGCCACAGCCTCTGCCATTGCAGGGAGTGGCGCCGAGGCCTTGGCTCAAAAAAGCGGCTGCTTGCTTTGCCATGGCATCGACAAAAAAGTCGTTGGCCCGGCTTACAAAGAAGTCGCCGCCAAATACAAAGGTGATAAAACCGCTGAAGCCAAGCTGATCCAGAAGGTGAAAGCCGGTGGCAGCGGGGTATGGGGTGAAATGCCTATGCCACCGAACAGCCCACAAGTGAAGGACGAAGATATCAAGACCATCGTCCAGTGGGTGTTGAGTTTGTAGTTCCCCTGCGAAATAAGGCGTCGGTGGCCTGTGCAATATGGATGATTCACTTGCCCACTGACGTCCTGTTTCCAACCGTTTTACCATTGATCTCCGAGTGTGCCAACCCGCAAGGGTTGGCTTTTTTTTGCCCCAAAATTAGCCAAGCCTTAAAAGCGTTTACAATGCGGGCATGACGATCTCGCAAACCCTGTTTACACGCCGCATGCTGATGTGTGTCGCCCTAGGCTTCAGTTCTGGCCTCCCCCTGTATCTTTTGCTGCAACTGTTGCCTGCCTGGTTACGTAGCGAAGGCCTCAATCTCAAAACCATCGCCGCCTTTGCCTTTATGCAACTGCCCTATACCTGGAAGTTTTTGTGGTCGCCCTTGATGGACCGCTACAGCTTGTTACAAGCGCTGGGCCGCCGCCGCAGCTGGATACTGGGCACTCAATTGGCGCTGCTGGCCAGTATTGTGGGCCTGGGCATGTTCCATCCGCAGCAAGAAATCAGCATGGTCGCCCTGCTTGCCACACTGGTAGCGCTATTTTCGGCCAGTCAGGATATCGTCATTGATGCCTACCGCCGCGAAACACTGAGCGATGAAGAGCTGGGGTTGGGCAACAGCTTGTATGTCAACGCCTATCGGATTGCTGGCTTGGTTCCTGGCTCGCTGGCCCTGATTCTGGCAGACCATCTGGCCTGGTCGCAGGTATTTTTGGTCGTTGGCCTGTTTATGCTGCCCGGTATCGGATTTACACTGTGGGCGCAAGAACCCGTGATGGCCAGCGCGCCCAAAACCTTGCTCGCCTCCGTGATTGAACCTTTCAAGGAGTTTATTAATCGCAGCGGCTGGCAGCATGCACTGTGGGTGTTGCTGTTTATCTTGCTCTACAAGCTGGGCGACAGCATGGCCACCGCACTCGCTACCCCGTTTTATATTGACATGGGCTTCAGCAAAACCGATATCGGCGCCATTGCCAAAGGCAGCGGCCTGGTCATGCAAATCGCCGGTGCCTTCGTTGGCGGCATCTGGATGCTGAAATTGGGTATTAACCGCGGTTTATGGATCTTTGGAGTCGTGCAGGCACTCTCCATCCTGGGGTTCGCCTGGCTCGCGGGCAGCGGCCCCTTTACCGAGATCGGTGCCCCGGAACGCAGCATGCTTGCGATTGTGATCGGCTTTGAAGCCTTTGGCGTTGGCTTGGGCACAGCGGCTTATGTGGCCTACATGGCACGCGAAACCAACCCCGCCTATACCGCAACCCAGCTCGCCTTGTTTACCAGCCTATCCGCCGTACCGCGCTCGGTTTTTAATGCTCTGACTGGTGGCATGGTGGAGGCACTGGGATGGCAGCAGTTTTTTTATGTGTGCACTTTGCTGGCAATCCCGGGGATGTTGCTGTTGTTTAAGGTAGCTCCTTGGCGGGAAAAATAGGTTTTTCGCAGACAAATATGTTTCTTTTCGACTCTTGACGAGTTACTTTTCTTTGCTTGCACAGGCTGTGATTTACTTTTGAGTGCGCTTTGGGATTTTGGAAGGGTCTATTTCGCCTTTAGGCGACCATTCTTTCTTATGCTTGTCCATAAGAAAGAATGCAAAGAACAAGACACCCTAGCTTCCGCTTCATTCCTGCGTTGCTCGCCAAAACAAGCGGTCACGAAACTCGACCTGGCAGCTCACAAAATACGTGAGCTGGTGCGGGACTCGAACAGTCGCTGCCTTCTTCCTTGTTTTGGCTGCGCTACTCGGCGCGGCAGATAGGGGCCCGAAAACCCATGAGCGCCACCGTTTGTGGGCTAAAAAGAAAAGAATTTGAGTTTTTGAACGGTCCAAATTTCAATAGTGTGAGTTTGGCGAGATGAATCCCATTCCATCACGCTGAGTAGCGGAGACGAAGTGGGGGATGTCGGCCATCGGCTGTTTGAGTTCCGCAACAAGCCACGAAGTGTGTGGCTTGTCAGGGCGAGTTTCGTGACCGCTTACTTTGTTGATAACTAAGACTGCGAAGCAGTCTGTTACGGCGTAGGCTAACTTGCGCAGCAATGTTAAGCGTAGCGGCCGTAGCCAACAACGCAAGGAAGCCAAAGGCCGTGATGGCTGGGTACCCTCTTCTTTGGCTTCGGCCGCCACTGCGTGGCTTAACCTAAAGGTTAGCCTTCGCCGCAACACTGCGTTAGTTGTGGTTACTTTCTGTGGGGCAAGCAACAGAAAGTAACTCGCCTAGAGGCGAAACAAACTCTTCATGCATTCGGCATCATATTAACAAAGTACTCACTAGAGCACTTGGATTCCGACCTACGTCAGAATGACAGAACGCACTATCCCAGCAAGCTAAAAAGAACAACCTTGCTTACTCAATCCGCATAATCCACAATCAAAGGTGCATGGTCACTAAACCGTTCCGCCTTATACACGCTCGCCGCCATCACCTTCGCACCTAACGCAGGCGTTGCTAGCTGATAATCAATGCGCCAACCCACATTCTTGGCCCAAGCCTGCCCACGGTTACTCCACCAGGTGTAGCACGCATCGGTGGTGTCCGGATACAGCGTCCGATAAGTGTCGACCCAGCCGACACGTTGCAACACATCCCCCATCCAGGCGCGCTCTTCTGGCAAAAAGCCGGAGTTCTTTTTATTGCCTTTCCAGTTTTTGAGGTCGATTTCCTGATGGGCAATATTCCAGTCGCCGCAAATTACGACCTCGCGGCCACAGGCAATCAACTGCTCCAGATGCGGCAAAAATTTTGCCATCACGGCAAATTTGAATTGCTGCCGCTCTTCGCCGCTAGAGCCGCTCGGCAGGTATAAAGACACCACGCTTAGATTGCCGTACTGACATTCCAGATAGCGCCCTTCAGCGTCTATTTCGGCATGGCCCAAGCCAATAATCACCTTGTCTGCAGGCTGCTTGCTGTAAATCCCCACACCGCTATAGCCCTTTTTCTCAGCATAGTGAAAATAGCCGTGGTAACCAGGCGGCTGCAGCATGTCAGGCTGCATGTCACCGGCTTGGGCTTTGAGCTCCTGTAAACACACAATCTCGCCGCCACTATTCGCCAGCCAGGGCAAAAAGCCTTTGTTGCAGGCTGACCGTATGCCATTGAGGTTCAAGGTTATAATACGCATTGTTTAAATACTTTCTGCTTTTTTAAAATGACTGCCAACACACTTAGTGCCGATTTTATTGCTTTTTCCATCCACAAACAGGTATTGCGCTTTGGTGAATTTAAAACCAAAGCCGGCCGCTTGAGCCCATATTTTTTTAATGCTGGCCTGTTTGATGACGGCGAGAGCATGCTCAAACTGGGTGAGTTTTATGCAAACAGCATTCTACAGTCTGGCTTGCAATTCGACATGCTGTTTGGGCCAGCTTATAAAGGCATTCCGCTGGTGACCGCGATCAGTATTGCATTTGCACGTCTGGGCCATAATTATCCGTATGCGTATAACCGCAAAGAAGCCAAGGACCATGGCGAAGGCGGGACGTTGGTCGGGGCTGCATTGAACGGCCGTGTGCTGATTATTGATGACGTGATTTCTGCGGGCACTTCTATCCGGGAGTCTGTTGAACTCATCCGCAAAGCAGGAGCCACGCCTTGCGCGGTCAGCATCGCCCTGGATCGCCAGGAAAAGGGGCTAGGGGAGTTGTCTGCCGTGCAGGAGGTTGAACAAACCAACCAGATGCCGGTGGTCAGTATTGCCAAACTGGCTGACCTGTTTGCCTATTTGCAAGGCAACGAAAAGCTGGCGCAGTATTTCCCGGCCATTGAAGCGTACCGCGCACAATATTGCGTACGCTAAGCCGGCGGATCCCACCAAAAAGCGAGCATCGGCTCGCTTTTTTTATTTCAGCATGCCCATCAAGCGCGACATGATAAGTGCCGGATTATTCTCCACCACACCATTCGGCGTTAATTGATTCACCACATCGGGTAAATGTTCGGCAATTTTGCTGCTCAGCTCATCGGTCGTCATATTCAACTTACCGGCGATCCCACTCAATACTGCAGTCCCCAAGGCAGCGCCGATTTGCTGGGCACTCACATTCAAATTCGCCCCTGTGCCTACCCACGAATCAACCTGCTCGCTCAAGCCGCCGTTTTTCAGCGTTTGCAAAATGCCAGGCAAGCCACCGTATTGTTGAAATAGCTCCATCGCCAGTTTTGCCAATGGACCTTTATCACCCATGACCTTGTTCATCATGGCACCAGCGACGCTATCGAATAATCCCATTCTGGGCTGCTCCTAGTTTATTGTCCAAATAGTTCTTCTTTTATTGCACCCAGGCAACGATTACCCCGCCTGGATCCGCTCTAGGCCGGAATGACAGATCCCAAGAGCCAATCAATCTGCTTTAATAACTATCTTAGAAGTAAATTGTTTACCGATTCAGAAAAGACCAATCAAAAACGCTCATGCTCGCCCAAATAACGCCATTGTCCCGGCGGTAACTTACCCAAGTTGATACTGCCTATGCGAATCCGTTTTAAGCCGACGACGTGCAATCCCACCAGTTCACACATGCGTCGAATCTGGCGCTTACGCCCCTCACGTAACACAAATCGCAGTTGATCTTCATTTTGCCAGGAAACTTTGGCAGGTTTTAACTGCACCCCATCCAGACTCAGGCCATGATTCAACAAAGCCAGGCCATTGGCACTGAGCTGACCTTCAACCCGCACCAAGTATTCTTTTTCAACGCTGGAGTCATCCCCGATCAGCTTGCGCGCAACGCGGCCATCTTGTGTGAGTATGAGCAGTCCGGTGGAGTCAATATCCAGCCGCCCGGCGGGGGCCAAGCCACGCAAATGGCCTCGCTTGAAGTGGATACCGCTGCTATCTTCGGGCCATTGATTGTCTGGATTGACCAGTACTACTGCTGGTTCATAGCCATCTTCAGCCTGGCCGCTGACGTAACCCACTGGTTTGTGTAGCAGAATGGTGACGGTTTCGGCCTGATGCTCTTTGGCATAGGCACTGATAATAATCTCGGCCGCTGGGTCAATGCGGGTGCCCAAGGTTTCAATGATTTCACCATTGACCTTGACCCAACCGTTCACGATCCAGTCGTCGGCTTCGCGACGTGAGCACAAGCCGCGGTCGGCCATCACTTTGGACAAGCGAGGCTGCTGGTCAATGGCAGCGGGCGCAGGGGCTGACGGGCGAGTGGGGCGGTCATCGGTTTTTGTCATGCGCGGACGCTGCTGTTCGCGGTTGTATTCTCGACGGCCGTCGTTGGCGGTGGGTGAGCGTCTCTCTTTTTGTTCGGGTTTGCCATCAAATGCACGTGGCTTTTTATCACGCACGGCTTTTTCTTTGCGTGCGGGTTGCGCTTGTGCGTCGCGCGCTTGCGGCACGGCTGCAGCCCGTTCTTTTTTGACAGGGGGCGCTTTGCTGCGGTCGCGCAACTCGGGTGAAAGTGGCCGCACCGGCTTTTCTCGTTTTTGTTCTGTGGCCGCGGGAGATTTATTGAGTTTGAGCGTAGACAAAGTAGTCGTCTCACCATAGAAATGAATAAGACGCTATTGTAATTTATTTGACTGGCAGCGGACGAAAATTCAGGGTGCCAGGCTGTTTGCGGGCACTTTCCGGCATATAGTGCAAAATACTTTCAGCACGCGACAATACGGGGTTTCTGGCAATAAACTGTTGTTTCCAGGCACGGTGCGGGTTGCGGATGATGCCCGCCAGCCAGGCGGCCTGAATCGGATTCATCTTGGCAGGCTCCAGGCCAAAATAATAGTTGGCCGCTGCGTGTGCACCACACAGCCCCGGGCCCCAATCCACCGTATTCAGATACAAATTAAGAATTTGTGTTTTATTTAAAGTGTGTTCGAGCTGCACCGCGTAGAGCAATTCTTCAATTTTACGCTTCCAGGTCCGTTCACCATTGGTGAACATGTATTTCACGACCTGCTGGGTGATGGTGCTGCCGCCTACCGCTTTATCCGTGCTTTCTTTGCCTAATAGCTGCCGCATTTGCGTGAGCACATAGCCGGGATGGTGCCTGAACTCGGCATCCTCGGCGATGATCACCGCCATCGGCAGCCAATGCCCCATGTTTTCATAACTGAGCCAGTGGACTTTTTCAGGATGTTTTTGCTCATCAAGCAAGGGGCAATCATACTGCACCGTCGACGCTGTGACTTTGCTGAGATCAAGCCCTGTCACTTGCAGCTGTTCAAGCTGAGGTTGTGCACTCCAGCTCTGCTTGGGCCAGCGCAGGGTACCGCTGGCGCTAAGAATGCCTGAGACATGCGCCTGCGAGATGCTGGAGGAATGACTGGCCAAGGGTGCCAGCAAGCTCGCTAAGGGGGTAGCAGGCAGCGTCCAGTTAAGCTTTAAGGCGTGCATGGTGACTTTGCCTTCAAAGTTAATTTTGAAGGCGGGCGGGGGCTCTGCGGAAGGGGTATTGGGGAGCGCTGAGGAGTGCGCAACCAGGTGTCCGTGAAGTTGCTGGCCATTCAGCTTGAGCCATAACTCGACACTTTCCAGCATCAGGGGCTTATCACTCACCGATTTAGCGATTAACCAGCATTGCTGGCAGTGGACACGCAAGCCGTCTGCATCATACAAGCGGATCTGGCCATGGTGCAGGCTAAATGCCTTGTGGTCCAGCCACCAGCGGCCAACTGGCGAGGTCGCCAGCATGAACAGCGGCAACACACGGACCTGAACGCCACTGCCTATCGGCAGCTTTATTCGCCAGGCAGTTTTATCATAGGGCTGCCAAATCCAGGCGGTGACGGCGAGCGTTGTCAGCAGAACAGCTGCCAAGAGCGTGAGTAACAGGCGTTTGCACCAGAGTCTGACCATGTTGAGCAATGCTTAGACCACCAGGCGCTCCACAACCTTGCCTTGCTGCAGATGACTTTCGATGATGTCGTCAATATCGCTTTCATCGACAAAGGTATACCAAACCGCATCTGGATAGACGACCATGACCGGGCCAACGCCACAACGGTCCAGGCAACCGGCACGGTTAATCCGCACTTTGCCAGCCCCAGCCAAGCCTTGCTGTTTGACCTGCTTTTTCATGTAATCAAAAGCCGCTTCGGCACCTTTGTGCATACAACAGTCTTCACCGTTTTCACGCTGGTTCAGGCAGAAAAAGACATGGTATTGAAAGTGGCTTGGAGTCATCTAAATTGCCTCAGTAAATAGGGACTGCACATTACTCAGTCGAAAGTTGGTCATCCCTGGTAAAGTTCCAGGTACGGGTAATACTCAGCACATCGGTATCCTGACGAATATCTTCGGTGAATACCGGAAACGGCGCGGCCAATTGCACAATGCGACGTGCGGACTCATCGAGCAACCTGTGCCCGGAGCTGCGATGAATACGAATATCTTCTATCGACCCATCGGCCTTGATCGACACCGTCATCTGCAATTGACCATATAACTTTTGTGTTCGGGCCGCCTGCGGATAATTCAGGTTTCCCACACGCTCAATTTTTTGCCGCCATTGCTCCACATAATTCGCAAAGCGATATTCGCGTGTGCGGGCACCGATAAACTGTCGCTTGGGGCGGTTTTCATAGGCCTCCTGCTGCTTGGCAATCAATGCTTCCAGCTTGGCCATTTCTTGCATGGCAGCCAATTGCGGCTGTGATTGCTCTGGCAGCAATTTTGCCGGCGTTTGCTCTTTGCTGGATGGATGCGGCAATGTGGACGGCGCCTGCAGACTAGTGACCGATGTACTGGCTTTTAGTTGCGTCAGTAGTGCCTGTGCTTCTTGCTCCAGTTGGGTCACCCGCTGTTTTTCTCGAACCAGCTCAGACTCTTGCGGGGCCGCGGCAGGCGTTGCTGAGGCGGTGTTTGCCTGTGGCGTAGCGGGCAAGGCTGCTTGTAATTGCTGCACGCTGGGCAGCGGACTTTTCATCTGCCGCTTTTCATCGGTATTGCCGCCGCGATCAAGGTTGGCTTGTGCCAGCGCATCCGCTTTTTCTGGCGCACTGCGGGTTTTGCTGTTGACCAGCATCACCTGCAAAGAGGGAATCTGGTCTTTAAACGCCTTGAGTTCGGGCTGAAAATGGAGCGTCAGCAATACGGCGTGCACCAGTAAAGAAGCCCACAAGGCCCATACCAGTGGTGACTGTTTGCTGAAACCTTTCACGAGGCCCATGCGGCGTCTGCCTGTTTATCCCTGCAAAGCCTGCAATAATTTCTGGTGCACGCCGCCGAACCCGCCATTGCTCATCACCAGCACATGGTCGCCAGGTTTGGCCATGGCGCTTACAGCGGCCACTAACTGTGTCAGGTCATCAAAGGTTTGGGCTTTGTGCTGAATCGGCGCCAGCGCCGCTGCCGCAT
This sequence comes from Methylophilus sp. DW102, assembly GCF_037076555.1. Lineage (NCBI taxonomy): Bacteria > Pseudomonadati > Pseudomonadota > Betaproteobacteria > Nitrosomonadales > Methylophilaceae > Methylophilus > Methylophilus sp. DW102. The sequence goes on from NZ_AP029023.1 coordinate 2,975,228, forward strand.
CCCAGCCCAGGTTGCTGGCGTAGCAAAATACGGCATCGGCATCGCGCAGGCTGTCGGGCAGGGCCTCTTTCATCACACCCAGTTTCATGGTGTTAGAGCGTGGCTCGAGGACGGCCAGAATGCGAGCTGCGCCCACTTTGGCGCGCAAGCCTGCAACCGTGGTGGCAATCGCGGTAGGATGGTGGGCAAAATCGTCATACACCGTGATTTCGTTAACCACGCCTTTGACTTCCATGCGGCGTTTGACGTTTTTGAATTCGCTCAAGGCCTCAATCGCAATGCAAGGTGCAACACCGACATGGCGGGCGGCGGCAATCACTGCCAGCGCATTATTACGGTTATGTTCGCCGAGCAGATTCCAGCTCACATTGCCCTGGCGCTCACCGTTAAAAAACACATCAAAGCGGCCTTGGGCATCCACATGTTGCACTTGCCAGCCACTCGCGCTGTCTATGCGCTCCACAGCACTCCAACACCCGCGTGCAAGTACCCGGTCCAGGCTTTCTTGTTGGTTCGCGACCACCAGACCTTGCTGAGGCACGGTGCGCACCAGGTGATGGAACTGCTTTTCAATAGCGGCAAGGTCGTCAAAGATATCCGCATGATCGAATTCCAGATTATTCAGTACGGCTGTACGCGGACGGTAATGCACGAACTTTGAGCGCTTGTCGAAGAAAGCGGTGTCATATTCATCGGCCTCAATCACAAAGAAAGGGGAGACCGATTGCGGATCTTGCCTGGGTGTTTGTGGCAACCGCGCAGAAACACCAAAGTTTTCAGGCACGCCGCCAATCAAAAAGCCCGGCGCCAACCCGGCGTACTCCAGCACCCAGGCCAGCATCGAAGACGTGGTGGTTTTGCCGTGTGTCCCGGCCACGGCCAGTACCCATTTACCTTGCAGCACATTCTCTGCCAGCCACTGTGGGCCAGAAATATAAGGCAATCCTTGATTGAGGATTTCCTCCATTAAAGGATTGCCGCGCGTCACCACGTTGCCAATCACATAAATATCAGGCTGCAAGCCCGTTTGCGAAGGATCAAAGCCTTGGATCAACTCAATGCCCTGAGCCTCAAGTTGGGTGCTCATAGGCGGGTACACATTGGCATCACAGCCAGTGACCCGATGCCCGGCCGCCTTGGCCAGCACGGCGATGCCGCCCATAAACGTGCCACAAATGCCAAGGATGTGAATATGCATAGAATTTACCAGAACAGATTAACGCATGCATTTTACCAAACAACGTCTGGCAAAACGGTAGTGATGTGATTCAATTTGACGCAAATAAAGACTGATATGCCCGGCAGTGGGCAGTGATATCGTCCGCCTGGAAAATATCGCTAATCACGGCCAGTGCATCCGCGCCAGCCGTGATCAATGGACGGGCATTCTCCAACGTTATCCCCCCAATGCCAACCACCGGCACAGACAACTGTTGCCTGCCTTGCGCAAACAACGCAGTCTCGGCACGCGGCGCATTCGGCTTGGTAGAAGAAGGATAACAGGCGCCAAAAGCCACGTAATCCGCCCCCGCAGTTTGCGCGTGTTCCGCCAGCGAAAACTGGTTATAGCAAGAAGCGCCAATGATTTTTTGTTTACCAAGCAGGGCGCGTGCCTGCGTGATGGCACGGTCATGCTGACCCACATGCACGCCATCTGCATCCAGATGAGCGGCCAGATCAACATGGTCATTAATCAAAAAGGGAATCTGAGCGCCACGGCATAATGACAACAAGGCTGCCGCTTGCTCCAGACGCAAGGCCTCGGTGGCCGTTTTATGACGGTATTGCACAATGGCAACGCCCCCTTGCAAGGCCTGTGCCACCTGTCCGCACAACAATGCAGTGTCATCACAATCTGGCGTGACCAGATACAAACCTTTAATGCTGAAGCTCACTCGCTTTTTCCTGTACCTCGGACTCACGTGCCCAGAAGAAACGGTCGGGAATAAATTGCCCCATGCCCGGCCTAAAAGCGTGACGCAGGGTTTGCCAGGTGAATTCCTGTGCTTCGTGCACGGCTTCTTCCATACTCAAGCCATGTGCCAAACATGCGGTGATGGCACTGGTGAGCGTGCAGCCAGAGCCATGATAACTGCCAGGCAAACGCTCCCAGTGATAATCCTTGATCAGGCCAGGCGCCCCATTTTGTAAACCATACAAACTGTTAACGACGTCATTTGAACGCTCGTGCGTGCCCGTGATCATCACATATTCAGCCCCCATGCCCAGCAGGCGTAGCGCACATTCTTCAAGCGAGCTATGCTTCACCTCGTCGCTTTCATCGTAATAGGCCAGGCGACGGGCCTCCAGGCTATTAGGCGTAATCAGAGTGGCTTGCGGGAACAAGAGCTCGCACATCGCGGCCTGCATTTCTTCATTCGACAACTCGTCGCCGCGGCCGGATGCAAGAATCGGATCGATGATAAGCGGCACATCCGGGTAATCAGCCACAATCTCGGCAATCACTGCCACATTTTCAACGCTCCCCAGCAAACCCAATTTAAACGCGCTGACGGAGACATCTTCCAGAATGGTGCGTGCCTGATCATTGATCAGGTCTGCATCCAGTGGCATCACGCTCTCTACCCCCACTGTATCTTGCGCGGTAATGCCAGTAATCACTGACAACGGGTAGCACCCGATGCTGGAGAGCGCCAGAATATCGGCCTGCACACCTGCACCACTGCTGGGATCTGTGGCCGCAAACGTTAAAACGGTGGGAGGGGTATTTGCCATGAAAAATCCTTTGGAGCGGCTGACGGGAATCGAACCCGCGTATCAAGCTTGGGAAGCTGGCGTTCTACCATTGAACTACAGCCGCAGATGAACGGGCTCTATTTTACTTGGTGTTAGCATGAATACAAAACATTATTCAGCATAAAAATAAAGCCGGACAATTGCCCGGCTTTATTAACACTCAACACATTAAATACAATTCGAGTTCACACCATCTGGCAATTTAACGCCAGAACTAAGGATAGGCGTACTACCCAGGTGATCTTCATTCACTGGACAAGCCACTGCATCCGGATCTTCATCATCACCCGCAGCAGGGTTCAGAGAAACGATGGTCATCGTATTCAAAGCAGGGTTAGTTCCGACCAGGCCACCTAAACCAGCGTTGTCACGTGGTGAGATATTCAACGTTGTAGTCGTTGGGGTGGTAGGGGGCGTTGGAACAGCCAAAATACTAGCTGTAGTCGTTGCGGTATTATTAACCAGTGTATAGTTACCTGCATCTACACCACCTAAAGTGATGCCACTGATATTAACAGTTTTACCAGCACCTACGGCACTATCAATAAACTGCCCATCAGCTGTCGCCACTGTCAGCTGATCATTACCCAACCGTCCATTAAATATGGCAGCACCCGTATTTAAAGAAGCAAGTGTATTTCCATCAAAAACTTTGTCATTGGCTGTTATTCCAGCGACAGTTGAAAGGCTAGCCGGGGTAATTTGACCAATAGCTCCAGTTGCACTTGCTGAGGTCTGATTGTTGGTCAAGGTATAACCATACACCTGTCTCGCCACATCAACACCATTTCTACTTGTTGTATTAGTCACACTCAGGATCGAAATAGGATTAGTGGTCACGACCTTATTGTCGCCAACATTTTTGTTATCAAAAGTTGCAGAAACTATATTACTGTAATTAATCACATCACCATCACGGCCCTCTGTCACCAATGATAAGCCTGCAATACTAGCATCTGTTGTCGTATCGTAAACACGACTTACAGACCCAGATAGCTTGGGATCAATCACAATATTTTCAGAGTAAATCAAGCCATTCCCTTTGGCTGCAGCATTGATCTGCTGCGTACCATTTTTTACACCATCATAAGTAGTGCCGTACTGCTTGAAATCATAGCCGTTGAGGATTTTTGTCCCGCGCTGCCCATTATCCGGTGACTGTGAATAAATGAGCCAACGACCATTTGCACCCGTAGAAATATCAAAGTTGCTGGTATTCCTATACCCTCTGCCTGCAACAATTGTCGTATTCAAACTCTGAGCATTAGTAATGATATTGCCAGACTGAATTACATCGCGGCCCGCACGAATAAAGAGATCAGGAGCCTGCCCAATTGTTCCATTGGCTAACGCAAAACCGACTTTGAGTGAAATTTCTTTAGTGACAACATCACCATCAGTCGAAACAAGTGAGACCGACCCAGCATTACCGCTTTGGCCTTTACCTGTTGCACCCGAAGCGTTGATATTGCCAACATTAATACCCGTACCCGCATTCACAGCGATATTACCTGCATTTGTACCGTTGTTATTGCCAGGATTGGAGGCATTCGTATTAATGTCCCCGGTATTAACGCTCCCATTGTTAGCGGTTAGAGTGACATTTGCTCCATTGGAGTTGCTGACGCCTTGAGTATTAATATTACCAATATTCAGATTGCCGCTAGCACTACTGATTTGAACTGCACCTGAATTACTGGCAGCAATATTATTACCAGCACCCGCCCCGCCAGCGCCAGTAGTGATGTTACCGACAGTAGCATTTCCGGAGGTGGAGATTGTCACTGCACCGCCATTACCACCTGGCAATGCAACAACTTGTCCGTTAGGGGCCACGACTGAAGAGCCCGAAGTATCAATATTGCCTGTCATATTGAGGCTGCCAGCATTGATCGTTACTGTGCCACCATTAAACCCAGCTGGCGGAAATGAGTTTTCACGCCCTTTGGCAGAAATATTTGCTGAGCCCAAATCTGCAGAACCAGTCACCGTAATATTCACATTACCAGCGTTTCCTGTGCTACTTCCGGCGCCAGGCGCACTGATATCACCCGCTGTATGCGTCAATGTCGCAGCTGAAAGTGTGACGCCGCCTGTCCCTGAAATATTGGCACCAATTGCTAAATTACCGGTACCGCTATTGTCAGCATCTGCCTTAAGGTTGATACTGCCTTTGCCAGTGGTTGTAATTGCAGCATTTACATTGATGTCATTATTTGCTTCCAGACGCACGCTACCATCACGATTCATCGTAAGCGCACTGTTAACGGTAATGTTATTGTTAGCTTGCAAATAGAGCTCGCTGTAACCCTTCACCTGAGTGACATTGACTTCAGTATTTGCCCCTGGATTACTGGCGAATGCATCATCTGGGGTGCCATCCGGTTGGTTTGCTGGTGCAGATGCCGCGGTGTTATTCAAAACAATGTTTTCAGGATCAAATAAAACGGTGCCACCGATGCCATTTGTGGCACCAACATTAACGTCACCTAGCATGGCCAAGTGCTGCTTGCCAGAGACCTCAACAAACCCACCGTTTCCACTCTTGGCGCCGCCTTGAGCAGAAATCTCGCCATAGTAACGGGTCAAATCATCCGCCCAGACAACCACTTTACCGCCATTGCCTTCCTGAATGGCATCTGCTTTGATCGTTGCACCGCTGGCTACATAAGTGGTTCTAGCGTTGTAAACCGCATCATTTTTACCTTGGTAATCACCACCTACCAACACTTTGCCACCGCCTTTATCGCCGGAGGCATCCAGCACAGCGCCGTTCATCAAAGCGACTTGCTCGCCTGTGACCTCAATAGTGCCGCCAGTAGTGTGCTCACCTTTCGCAATCAAGCGGCCTGACACTTCGACTTTGGCATTATCGCCACCTTCCAGACGGATGACGCCATTACGTTCGACCAGTTGATTGGCTTCCACAATCCCGGAGATATTGATGGCTGAGGCACGGGCATTGGTTGCCATTTGCACAAAGCCACCATCGGCATAAATGGAACCACTGTTTTTAATGGTGGCCTCGAGTGCACCACCAGACAATTTGGTTTTAACCAGCCCATTGCCAAAAAAGTCCAATGTCGCTTGTTGGGCAGAGCCCAATACCACACTACCGTTGCTTGCGACCAAGGTACCACTGTTATCGACGGTTTTGCCTAAGAGAACAATGTAGCCTTCATTTTTTGCTTTGATGACACCATAGTTTTCCACGTTACCAACGATGCTGCCCACGGCAAAATTGTATTTGCCTTTAATAAAGTCATCATTAGAAATGTCCAAACTGGAGGCAACGATATTACCGACATTCACTTCTGCACCGTGACCAAATAAAATCCCGTTTTGGTTAATCAGGAACAGGCTTCCATTGGAATTAAGTGTGCCCATGATTTCGGAACGGCTATCTCCGATTACACGGTAGAGCGCACGGCCAGCATCTGGCATCACAACATCTAGTTGATGGCCTTTTTCTACACCAAACTTGTAAAAATCAACAATATTGACATTGGCTGTATGGGTATACTGAGTATGCGTACTGCTCAAATCTTTGACTGCCAGATCACCCGCAACCACCCCAGCAACCACATTGGTATCAGCAAAAGAAGTCAATGGAGCGATGACCGCAGCAAATGCACTGGCGACAAGCATGCCACGTTTGGCAGAAGAGGTGATAGCACCAATATGTCGCTTGCCTATATAGCCAGAAGCCGGTTCAGGCACTTTTCCACTGACACTGGACTTACCTTGCGCACGCGCGGTTTCTGCAACGGCAACCCAAGCTTGCTGAAGCCGACTCCACACAAGACGGTAGATATGGTTTAAGGATGCTGCTTTCATGACACTTCTCCTTGTTAATAATAAACGCCACCGATCTCATGACCAGTGGGTTACCATTACTTCTCTCATATTCCTGATATGAATGTAATTTTGGTTCAGGAATTTTTTTTTGTATGTAGCCCAGTATGACTAATGCCTATTCATCCGAGCTACTTATTTTATTTTTGCCAGGCCGAGGCCTGTTGGTTTACTACTAGAAATTTTTTCTCAACTGACCCCAGAGCTGGTACTCAGTATTACTTGACGACCCATCCAGATCACGCTTTTGCTGGGAGTAAGTGGTCGTTAATACCCACTGTCCTGGAATCTGGATATCAGTACCGATACCCACATGTTGGGAGCGGACATAGTTGCTGCTGCCAATCGGGTCATGATTTAACTTGCCACGACCAGCATCGTAAAAAACAAACGGCGTCACAGCTTGGATGTAGGGAGTCACGTCAGCGCCCGTGGTCGCAAAAGTACGGCGTAAATCAGTTCCTGCCATCCAGCCTTGGTCTGCCTGGCTGGGGATATCAGAGAATTGACGCCAGCGGTTAATGGCCCCAATACCAAAGCGCTCTGCGATATCAAGGTTACTATTTGTGCCTTGGTAATCTGCCCGCACAATCCAGTTAACGCCATTGTCGAATACCTGCGTACGGCTGGAAGTCCAGTTCCATTTGGTAAAACTGCCCTGGGTATCAAGTTGAGACCTATCCGTATCCTTTGCTGAGGCATCCTTGAATGAAACATTCCCTTGCGTGAGCACCAAACTCCATTGATAAGCAACGTCACCGGTCTCATTGATCCAATCACCTAACACGCCGAGCTCAAGGCTGCTAATGTTACGGCGGTTGTTAATAGAAAATGCCTTCACATCGTCATCCAGAATTTTGTAGTTGCTACCCACTTTGAATGAAATGCTTTTTTTAGTTTCACGTAACCAGGGATGTTCTAAAGACGCATAAAAATAATGCGCATCGCCCGACGCATCAAACTGTTTGAAATCGCGACCAAGCTCATAATCTACATAGCTGTAAGCCAGATTTAAAATATTACCTGCACTGCCAACAGGGGTCAGATACAATCCACTCAATGAGCGCTGACCTTCATCTCTGGAAACTTTACCCACCACCGCCAATTGATCTCCACGACCGTTCAGGTTGTTGATGGCACCGCCAAAACCTAATGTTTCTCGACCGGTGTAACGGTTGCCGTAAGTGTTTGCCGCAACATACCCACTGTAACGCGCTCTGGGTTCAACAGACACAGCCACATCTGAACTGCCCACAGCCTCACCGGGGTTGAGCTGAGAGGTGACCTGAATGCCCGGCAAGCCGTTCATCACCATGATATTGCGCACAAGGTTGCGCTCATTGAGCACATCCCCCTTGTTCAAGCCGTACTCGGAAACAGACTGGAAATACGACTGATTCAGCCCTTCACCGGTTTCGGCTTTCACCTCGCCCAAAGTACCTTCCAGAATCGCCAACTCAACCACAGCTTCTGCTTCAGTAGTTTTTTGCAAATCTTGCGTAGGCAAATAGACTTGTGTCAGCAAGTAGCCACGTTGGCGGTAATAGTTCCGAATGGTACCCACCGCTTCATTTAGCTCGCGCATACCAACTTCATGGCCAGTCAGCGAGGCGACTTGTGCTGCAAGCACCTCATCTGAAAACTGTTTGTTACCAGAAAATTTGAACGCCTTGACCACAATCTTCAGACTGGATTTCTTTTGTTTTTTTTCTGGCTGTGGCGTTTCTTGTGGCACCTGAATAATGGGCCGTGGCTCTGGAATAATCGGTCTAGGGATATTGGGCTGCAAGGGCTCCGGGAACGAAACGCCCCCTGCCAAAACCTGCGAGCAATATCCCATGACCAGCCAAGGAATCAGGCGCATACCTGTCGTGTGTTTTTTCAAGATGACTCCCCAAAACTTTTATTAAAATCAATATGCTACAAATAATATCTCAACCCTCAAATTTACCTTAAAAAACAATCAAACACTAACTCTTTTTTACAAAACACCCTGTCATTGAAGACCACTTTTGCAAATTTGCTAGTATTCCAGGGCATCGACATCCAATACCCAGCGAATTTTCGCCTGTAATGGATGTGCTCTTACCCAGGCGACGGCGACTTGCAGTAGCTGCTGCAAGGCGTTGCGATGTGCAGATTGCATCATCACATAACCCCGCTCCATACGGTTCAGGCGTGCAAGCCCTGGTCTGACAGGATCATAAATTAGCGGCTGATCAGGCAAAGTTGCAGCATGCTGATCGACATAGGCTCTGGCGGCCAAACTAAACTCCGTCAGAAACTGGTTTACCAAGGCATACTCAGTGGCTTCTGCTTTCATCACGGCAATATAGGTAGCAGGCGGGAACTGCATCGCCATTCGCTCTTGCAACAAAGCCTGTGCAAACTCGGCGTAATTCTGCTCGCGCAAGGCGGCAAATAATGGGTGCTGCGGGAAGGCCGTTTGTATTAACACCTCACCCGGTTTTTCACCACGGCCGGCACGACCGGCCACCTGCATTAATTGAGCAAACAAGCGCTCGCTGGCGCGGTAATCCGGGCTATACAATGCACTGTCGGTATCGAGCACACCCACCAAGGTCAGATTAGCAAAATCATGGCCTTTGGCCAGCATTTGGGTGCCCACCAAAATATCGATTTCACCAGCATGCACCTCGGAAAGCAAGGTAGTTAAAGCATCTTTGGCCTGAATGGTATCTCTGTCCACGCGTGCGACACGCGCCTGCGGAAAGACCTGCTGCAGCGTTTCCTCGATGCGTTGCGTCGCCTGACCAACCGGGCGCAAATCTGGATTGCCGCAACTTGGGCATTGCAGCGGAATAGGCTGCTCATCGCCACAGTGGTGACAGCGCAGCACGCGCTGCCGCAGGTGCAGCACCGCTTTGGCAGAACATCGGCGGCAATCGGCCAGCCACTGGCAGGCCGAGCAATGCAGCACCGGGGCATAGCCACGGCGATTAATAAACAACAAGCTTTGTTCGCCACGCTGCAAACGCTGCGCTATCGCCTGCTTCAACAAGGGCGTAAATCCAGCTTCTGGCGGCGGATGCGCAGTATCTATACAAAAAATACGTGGCAATGTGGCTTGCGCCACCGCCCGCTTGTTTAATGTGAGCAAACGATAAATCGGCTTTCTGCCGCCTGCGTGCTCGTGATCGCCCGTTGCGTTGTACCAGCTTTCCAGCGAAGGCGTGGCACTGCCAAGCACCACGGGCACACCATGCTGCTTCGCACGTACCAGCGCAACATCGCGCGCATGATAACGCATGCCATCTTGTTGCTTGTAAGAGCTGTCATGCTCTTCGTCCAGAATCATCAGCTTAAGGTGCGGCATGGGCGTAAACACACTCAAGCGCGTCCCGATCACAATGCGTGCGGCGCCAGACTGTGCCGCTTGCCAGTTTTGCAAGCGCTCACTCTCACTCAAATGGCTATGCAAGGTAACCAATGCGTACTCACTGAGCCGGCTACGAAAACGGCTTTCCAGCTGCGGTGTCAGGTTGATTTCTGGCACCATAATCAGCACTTGCGACTTTGGATCGGCCAACACTTTTTCCAGCAAGCGAATATACACCTCGGTTTTACCCGAACCCGTGATCCCAAACAGTAGCCAGGGCTGAAATCCATGCAGGCGGCCCAGAATCGCCTCAACGGCCGCGGCCTGCTCGTCATTGAGTTCGGGGACCTGCGCGGAGGCAGGCATGGAGGGCCGCGTCGCGATGACTTCTCGCCTGTTTACATAGCCGCCATCCAGCAAGGGCTGTAACGCTTTGCGCCAAGTGGCAGAAACCGCAGCGAGCATGGCCTCACTGCATTCGGCGTGCTGCTGCAGCAAGGCCAGCAACCTCGCTAAGACTTGTTGCCGCTTTCCGATCAACGCATCTGGCACCGCTTGTGCCAGATGATAGAGCCACATTTTGCGCGACACCGCCGGCTTAATTTGCCGCAAGCGCAATGGCAGGCTGGATAATACGGTTTGCCCAAACGGATAGTGATAATAGTCTGCACAAAAGCGCAATAATTTGAAGCTGGCAGCATCCAGCGGCACGTCGTCAAACACTTGCAATACCGCTTTGAGCTTGTGCAAGGGGATATCGGTCTCATTGACCAGAGCCATCACGATCCCCACCAGTTGCCGCCCAGCAAATGGCACCACCACGCGGTTACCCACTTTGATCACCAGGCCAGGATTCAGGTAATCAAACTCACGCTCCAGCGGCACATCAAGCACGACGCGCACAATGCTGGCGGACGTGGTGACCTGAGGAGCGGCGGATGTTGAACACATGGGTGAAAAGGCTTAATTAGGTTAAAATGGCGGTTTGACGATAACGCATCATTTTAACCTTGAAACAAACGATCACAGAACTGATTCTGCAAGCGGTGACGCCGCTGGTGGCAGACACCTCCAGTCTCCATATCATCCTTGAGCGGCCAAAATCTGCCGAGCATGGGGATTTCGCGACCAATATCGCCATGCAACTGGCTAAACCGCTCAAGCAAAATCCGCGCATGATTGCCCAGCAGATTATCGACGGCTTGCCCGCCAACCAGGTGATCAGCAAGGTGGAGATTGCGGGTGCAGGCTTTATCAATTTCTTTTTGTCGGCAGATAGCAAACAGGCCATCGTGCACGATATTTTGAAACAAACCGACCAGTTTGGCCGCAACCCGGCAGGGCAAGGCGAAAAAGTTCAGGTGGAGTTTGTCTCTGCCAACCCCACTGGCCCGTTACATGTGGGGCATGGCCGCGGTGCTGCGGTCGGCGACTGTTTATGCCGATTACTGGCCGCCAATGGCTGGGAGGTGACACGTGAGTTTTATTACAATGATGCGGGCGCACAAATCGATAACCTGACCAAATCGGTGCTGGCGCGCGCGCAAGGGATACCGCCAGACGATGCAAGCTTCCCTGAAGATGGTTACCGTGGGGACTATATCCTCGAAATTGCAGAGGCCTTTTTAGCCAAAGCGACGGTGACTGCTGACGACATGCAGGTGACTGCCAGCGGTGATGTCAATGATACGGAATCCATCCGAAAATTTGCGGTGGCTTATTTGCGCCATGAGCAAGATCTCGACTTGCAGGCATTCCAGATCAAATTTGATGTGTTCTCACTCGAAAGCGCGCTATACACCGAAGGCAAGGTAGACAACACCGTGCAATCGCTGATCGCCAGTGGTCACACCTATGAACAAGACGACGCCTTATGGCTGCGCACAACGGATTTTGGTGATGACAAAGACCGCGTCATGCGCAAAAAAGAAGGTGGCTACACCTATTTTGTGCCGGATGTCGCTTACCATCGTGAAAAGTGGCAGCGCGGTTTCAAACGTGTGATCAACGAGCAGGGCGCAGACCACCACAGCACCATTACGCGCGTGCGCGCCGGGCTGCAAGCCCTCAATGTTGGCATTCCGCAAGGCTGGCCCGAATACGTGCTGCACCAAATGGTCACGGTGATGCGCGGCGGTGAAGAGGTCAAACTGTCAAAACGTGCAGGGAGCTATGTGACTTTGCGCGACCTGATTGAAGAAGTTGGCTGTGATGCCACGCGTTACTTTTTGGCGGCGCGTAGCCCGGATTCGCAATTGGTGTTCGACATCGATCTGGCACGTGCGCAAACCAATGACAACCCGGTTTACTATATCCAATACGCGCATGCGCGCATTTGCAGCGTATTGAATCAATGGGGCGGCGATGTTGGCAGCCTCACCACCACCGACCTGTCACCACTCAACAGCGCAGCAGAAACAACCCTGATGCAAGCCTTGGGGCAATACCCTGAAGTGGTCAGCAGCGCCTGCCAGGCACTGGCACCGCACATGGTGGCCAACTATCTCAAGGAGCTAGCCAGTGCCCTGCATAGTTATTACAATGACACCAAATTTTTGGTGGATGATGCACAAGTCAAACTGGCACGCCTGTCGCTGATTACCGCAACCCGCGTCGTCCTTCGCAATGGCTTGTCTTTGCTGGGGGTAAGCGCCCCGGATAAAATGTAAGCACCTGAAAAGTGCCCGAATTGATTGGTTCAAATTATCTATGAGTCGCGACTACAAACCCTCACAAGCCAAAGCAAAAAGCAAGAGCAGCGGCAGCACCTTCTTTAACGGCCTGCTGGTCGGCTTGTTTTTGGGCGTCGCCTTGACGGTCGCGCTCATCATTTATATCAAAGGTGACCACAGCCCGTTCTCCAGCGCCTTCAAGAATGACAGCGGCTCGCAAGAGCTGCCGATCAAAAGCACCGTCACCGAAGAAGAAGTCAAACCTGGGAGCACCTCGATTGAGGACCCTAACAAATTTGACTTCTACACCATTTTGCCGGATACCGAGAGCAAAATCAGTGAAGAGCAAGTGAAAAAGAACCCGACCATCAAACAAGAAAGCTACTTTATTCAGGTGGGCGCGTTTGCCAAAGAGGATGATGCCAACAATCTCAAAACCCGACTGGCACTGGTAGGCTTTGAGGCCGTTGTACAAACGGCAGAAATTCCGAACAAGGGCACCATGCACCGTGTACGCATTGGACCGCTCAACGATCTGGCAAAAATTACAAAAATCAGCCATGACCTGGAAACCAATGGCTTTCAGCCTAATCTGATCAAGGTCAATATCGAATCTTCAGCATCGCATTAATGCTGTCATCGTATCGCCAACTGTCACGTTAAACCATTACTTTCCACACATAAGGAAACGAATATCATGAAAAAAATGTTGTTAAGTTTGATGCTCTGGGCAGGCTTCACCGCCACTGCTGCCTTGGCTGAGCCGCAAATGGGTGAGCAATTTGATCAGGTTGCACAGCAAATAACGACCGATCAACCTGCCAAAATCGAAGTGATGGAGTTATTCTGGTACGGCTGTCCGCACTGCTATCACATGGAGCATCCGCTGGAAGCCTGGGTGAAAAAATTACCTGCGGATGTGTATTTCAAACGCATGCCAGCCTTACCCAATGCCAGCTGGGCGCCCATGGCCAAAACCTATTTTGCCATGCAAGAACTGGGCGTACTGGATAAACTGCATACCCCATTGTTTGACGCCATTCATAAAACAAAAAGCTTGAACCCGGCGGACGAAGCTGCAGCCATTGACTGGGTGACCAAACAAGGTGGCCTGGACAAGATTAAAGTTGAAAAAGCTTTTAAGTCGTTTGCGCTGAACATGCAAATGAACAAAGCCATGCAGGTGTTCCGCGCTTCCGGCGCTACAGGCGTACCTGCCTTGATTGTTGATGGCAAATACATCACCGGCAGCTCCATGGCCGGAGGCAATGAAGCTGCCTTGCAAACAGCGGACTTTATTATCCAGAACGTGCGCAAGGACCGCGCAGCGGGTAAAAAATAAGCACCAATGACAATAAAAAACCCTGCTTAGGCAGGGTTTTTTATTGTTTCAGCCAGCGGCCAATCCAGGTTTCAGGCATCTCATTCCCTGTCACCAGATAATGCAAGGTTTTCAGGTCGTGCAACAGATAGCGCTGGATCGATTTGGCCTGATCCAAACCACAGAATAAAATTTTATCGCCCATCTCCAGCGGCGTCGCCAGGTCCGGTAATAACATTTTTTCACCCGCGCGCAGCAACATTAACGGCACCACCGGCATTTCATGCCGCTGTTGACCGGCAGGATTCATGAGTAAATGCTTGAGCGCTGGTCCCAAGCCTTGCTGCATGAGGCCACACACCGCCACGGCCATGTCATCCGCAATCGTAATATCCCAGGTATCTGGCACTTGCTCACCGAGCTTGGAAACCAGTTGCGCAATCACGGCATTGGCCCAGGCATTGCCCTGATGCCGCGCCGTGGCAAGAAACTCGGCCAACATGGGTGAAACCATATAAGACAAACAGGTGTGTGCAATCACATCACTGGGCTGCATGGTGATGTCGGCATCAAAATGTTGAAACAGCGGCTCGTTATGGCGCTTGTTCTTGCGGATGATCACAAACAGATTAGGGTTGAGTTCCAATGCCGTCATGACGATAGACAAGTTATTAATGTCATTGTCGGTGCCCGCTACAATACCCACCGCCTGCTCAATCCCGGCCTGTTTCAAGATGTGCGACTCCACACCGCTGCCGATAATGCATTGCTCACATTGCGTGCCTGCCGGATCTGCCTCGATGATCGTGACATGCATGGCCTCATTTTGCAGGCTTTTGACGACGGACTTGCCAAAGCGACCAAAGCCACAAGCAATCCAGTGGCCTTGCGGAATGGCGGCCGGGGTTTCAATCGCATCGCCCGGTGCACGCGTCAACCACTCATGCAGCAGGTAAGTGCCCAATGCGTTGAGCCGCATGGCCAAGTGTTCCCCAAAAATATGGTAAGGATTAATAATGCGGTCTGTGCCAAACGAGGCCATATTGGCGGCGATGACATCATCCTGTACACGCGCCAGCACCGGCAATCCAGGCTTGATCAGCTTCACCGCCACCGAGATTGCCAGGTTGGCATGGTCATCATCGGTCAGCGCCGCCACCCCGCGGCACATGGGATTTTTAATGCCGGCGTAGAGCAACACCTCGGATAACTTTGCATCTGCGCATAAGTGCGGAATATGAAACTGGTAATTCGTCAGCTCAAGTTCATTCACGCGTTCTGGCGAGCGTTCAAGCACCACCACCCGCAACTCGTTTCTATCCAGCGCCCTGACCAGCTCGCCGCCGGTTTCCCCATAGCCACAAATCAGGTAAAACGGCTCCATCAGGTTTTTGACATCGCGCTGGAAAATCGCAGTTTTAAACGCCTGCTTGAGTGCGCCCTCCTGAAACAACCCGATAATCGCCCCGATGGCGTAAAACCAGGAGATCACCGTCACATAAATCGAAAAAGTCATCCACAGACGCTGTGGCGTGGTAAACGGGTAGGGGAGTTCACCAAAACCGATGGTGGTCGCGGTATAACTCAGAATATAAAAGGCATCGAAGAAATTCAGATGATAGGCTTGGCCGCGGTCATTTACCCCGGGGATCAACACAAAGCCAATCATCGCAATGGCATAGCTGACAATCAACATCAGCAGCGGCGCACGCATGCGCCGCAAAATCCAGAACACAATTTGATTGAGCGTCATGCTGACTACGTGCTTAGCGACGCAGGGTCACGGTTTCATAAATCAGCAAAATGACCGACGTGATATTGGCGAGAAATGCACCACCAGACAAAGAAACCACCCCGACAATCACCTCAGTATCCGCGCCGTTGCTACCAGCAACGGTCCAGATAATTGCTGCGCCAATCAACTGTAAATCGGCGACCAGGCTGGTAGCGAGGTGGATCGCACCAATCTGCGTCCGGTCACCAAATTTAAGTACGGTGGCGATCAAATTCACCACAATGGCGACATACAACTCGTAATGCAAGTGATGTTGCGGGTTATCAATATCACCAACAAAAAATCCAAAGTTAAGCGTCATGGCTAGAATAATAAAAAAGCCAAAAATCACTTTTTCCAAATTCATCTACGTTTCCCCGACCAGTGTTTTATGGCATTCTACCCGATTAAAATTTGTTTACTGCAATGTATTTTATGGCGAAAACCAATTCTGACTGCCTGCATATTGTGATTACCGGTGCCTCCAGTGGCCTTGGCGCCGCCATGGCCACGGCCTATGCCCAACATTATCGGCAACAATTGCAACTAAGTCTGTGCGGTCGCAATACGGGCGCCCTGCAAGCGCTTGCCAGTCAGCTGAGCAGCCAATATCAGGTTGCCTGTACAACTTACAGCGTCGATGTAAGGCAGGCAGACCAGATGCAAGCCATGGCGCAAGCCGCCATCCAGCAATATGGCACCCCGCATATCGTCATCGGCAATGCCGGCGTCAGCCGTGGCACCCTCACCGAATACCAGGACGACATCCCCGCCTTTCAAGCCGTGTTTGATACCAACGTCATGGGACTGGTGCACACTTTTCAACCGTTTATCGAGGCCATGAAACAGGCAACAGAGCAGGGCAAGATGGCGCAACTAGTTGGCATCGCCAGTGTGGCCGGGATTCGCGGCTTGCCTGGTGCCGGCGCTTACAGCGCGAGTAAAGCAGCGGCCATTACCTACCTCGAAAGCCTGCGCGTCGAAATGCAGCAATATGCGATTACCGTCACCACCATCGCCCCCGGCTACATCCGCACGCCCATGACCGACATCAACACCTACCCCATGCCCTTTCTCATGGATGCCGATGTCTTCGCCCGCAAAGCCATGCGCGTGATTGCCCAACAACGCCGCTTTAGTGTCATCCCCTGGCAAATGGGTATCGTCGCACGCCTGCTCCGCTTGATCCCGCCCGGCCTGTGGGACTGGATCATGAAAAAAGCACCGCATAAAGCCAGGCTACCCGATTAAATTTAGCCGCCATCAAGGTCGATTAGCCCGAACAGGCTATTGAGTAGATATTTCAGTTGGAGATAATCAAACAAACCCACCTTGTTTTAAGAGAAGTATGGACAACACCCAACCCCGCCAACACCCTCTACAGCCACAAGCACACGAGGTCTGGCAAGACCAATGCCGCATCTGCCTGATTAACGGCAAGCTGGTTGCCTTGCCTTATATTGAAGCGTCACGCTTTGACGATTACGAATTCGGTGCCACGCTGGCAGCCATTAATGCCAACCGGCTGATACGTAAACTGGTGAACAAAGAGCAATCTGCTCCACGCTAGTCAAACCAGCCTCTGCGACGTCCTGGCAGGTCAGGATGCATGGGGTAAAGGTTTTTACGTCGACAACCCAAAGAGGGTTTTAAGCGTATCGCTACGCTCACTCTTCGGTATGATCCTTTTTGTCACCACGCCATCGGTGATGGTTTTCAAGGTGTCGCCAAATAAAATTACCCTGCCTGCCGGCTGATGTAATACGACCAGCAATCTCTGCACAAAAATCGCCTCAGGGTGAGTGGAGTTCATAAAGTTTGCCGGATAAAAATCAATCCACTCCCAGGGATGCAGGTCAAACGCAAACTGGTTTTGCCAGCCCTCATCGACGCGTGCCTGTACTAAAAACTCGTGCTCGCCCTGGGTACGCAACATAAAGCAATCATGGTCCTGCATGGTTTCCGTATCCAGCCTATTTAAGGCCAGTGGTGCGCGGATACCATAGCTGCCAAAACCCAAATCACATAACCAGGCTTGTTGCTCAAGATGTACCACAATTGCCATATGCGTTTTGGGTCTGCGCACCGGATAAAACATTGGTCGCGCCGCGACCAGCTGAAAGCGAAAGCCCAGCGCCTGTAATGCCATGGCAAAGACCCCATTCACTTCGTAGCAATATCCCCCGCGTTGCCGATAAATAACTTTCTCGACTATCTCCTCTGGCATCATGGAAACCACCTTGCCAGCCTGTACATCCAGATTTTCAAACGGCACACTGAATAGCTGACAGCGCATGAGTGCACGCAAGGTCTCGATATTGGTGTCAGGCTGTCCCACATAGCCTATGCGGTTGAAATAATCCTGCAGTTTGAAATTGGTTGCTTGCATGTGAATAGGATCCTGTGAACAAGTTGCTCTGAAGTGCGCTCCACAGTAACACGATCACCATAAAAAAGCCCACCTTGCGGGTGGGCTGTCTTTTATCGCGTAATCGGTTTATAGCGGATACGTTTGGGTTTGGCACCTTCTTCACCCAGGCGTTTTTTCTTGTCGGCTTCGTATTCCTGATAGTTGCCGTTGAAAAACGTCCATTGCGAGTCGCCTTCGGCGGCCAGAATGTGTGTGGCAATTCGGTCCAGGAACCAGCGGTCGTGCGAGGTGACCAGTACGCAACCTGAAAACTCAAGCAAGGCATCTTCGAGCGCTCGCAGGGTTTCCACATCAAGGTCATTCGAGGGTTCATCCAGCAGCAAGACATTAGCCCCGGAAATCAGGGTCTTGGCCAAATGCAAGCGACCACGTTCACCACCCGAGAGTTGACCAACGATTTTTTGCTGGTCGCCACCTTTGAAGTTGAAGCGGCCAATATAAGCCCGGCTAGGCATTTCAAATTTACCAACGCTGAGCACATCCAGCCCGCCAGAAATCGCTTCGAATACGGTTTTATCGTTGTCCAGGCCATCACGGGTCTGGTCGACTGCAGCCAGTTTAACCGTTGGGCCGGTGATGATTTCACCACTATCAGGCTGCTCCTTGCCTTGCAGCATGCGGAACAGCGTGGACTTACCGGCACCGTTGGGGCCGATCACGCCAACAATCGCGCCAGGCGGAATGGTGAATGAGAGGTTATCAATCAACAAGCGATCCCCAAAGCCTTTGGAGACGTTGCTAAACTCAATCACCTGGTTGCCAAGACGGTCACCGGGCGGGATAAAGATTTCCTGCGTCTCGTTGCGGCGCTGGTATTCGACGCTGGACATTTCTTCATAACGTGCCAAGCGCGCCTTGCTCTTGCTCTGACGCGCTTTTGCCCCTTGGCGCACCCATTCCAGCTCTTGCTTCATGGCTTTGCGGTGGGCGTCTTCCTGTTTTTGCTCCAGCGCTAAGCGGTCTTCTTTTTGTTCCAGCCAGCTGGAGTAGTTGCCTTTCCATGGAATACCCTCACCGCGGTCCAGTTCCAGAATCCATTCAGCAGCATTATCCAGGAAGTAGCGGTCGTGGGTGACAGCCACCACGGTGCCGGGGAAGCGCACCAGAAACTGTTCCAGCCACTCGACGGATTCCGCATCCAAATGGTTGGTCGGCTCGTCCAGCAACAGCATGTCAGGTTTTGACAGTAACAATTTGCACAAGGCCACGCGGCGTTTTTCACCGCCTGACAACGGGCCGATTTTTGCGTCCCAGGGTGGCAAGCGCAGTGCATCGGCGGCAATCTCTAATTGCTGCTCGACATCACTGCCGCTGGCGGCCAGGATATTTTCGTACTTGGCCTGCTCTTCGGCCAGTTTGTCAAAATCGGCATCAGGTTCAGCATAGGCGGCATAAATTTCTTCCAGCTTTTGCTTGGCTTCCATGATAGCGCCCAAGCCGGCTTCGACCTCCTGACGCACGGTTTTATCAGCATCCAGCTGTGGCTCTTGTGGCAGATAGCCAATCGAAATATTCGGCTGCCATTGCACTTCGCCTTCAAACTCTTTATCCGCGCCCGCCATGATGCGCAGCACGGTCGACTTGCCTGAGCCGTTTAAGCCCAGCAAGCCAATTTTTGCGCCCGGGAAAAATGAAAGGGAAATATTTTTGATGATTTGCCGTTTGGGCGGCACGATTTTGCTCACGCGGAGCATGGACATCACATATTGCGCCATTTGTATTACATCCAGAGTATGGTTGGAAGCGGCTATTTTAACGCAGAGCGAGGATAAACAAGGAATTCTTTAGCGTTAGATAACCGCGGATGAGCGTGGCTGGCGGACAGTGACATGCGCATGCAAGCCGGTTGACTGGATGCCTTTGCTCAGCGACTAAACAGATTTCTATTCTGCAGCTAAATATGAAAAAAGGGCCAACTGGCCCTTTTTTATACCCTCTGGTTAAGCTGCTTTTTGCTCGATCAAGTTAGCGCTTGCATTTGGGACTGCGGTGCCAATTTCAATTTTGCGTGGCTTGAGTGCCTCAGGAATCTCACGCACCAAAGCAATCGTCAACAAGCCATTTTCGAGCTGTGCCCCGGTCACTTTCACATGATCGGCCAACTGGAACTTGTGCTCAAAGTCCCGGGTGGCAATACCCCGGTGCAAATAGGTGGTTTCCTGTTCTTTTTTGGCTTTGCGGCCAGTCACGCGCAAAGCCTGGTGTTCAGTTTCAATCTCCAGCTCATCTTGCTGGAAGCCAGCCACTGCCATCACGATTTTGTAGGCGTTTTCGTCTACCAGTTCGATGTTGTAAGGTGGATAGCTGATTTCGTTTTCACTGCGCTGGCTTTCGTTGAGCATTTTAGCCAAACGGTCAAAGCCAATTGCGGTTCTGTAGAAGGGGGTTAAGTCATAACTACGCATACGTTGATCCTTTCAAAAATAAGCGATTAACATGATTCACAGACCTCAAACTGCAAGCATCTGTATCGTGTAAATGGGTATGCGCTTTATCTTTTCAAGAGGGTCAGGTATTGATTTATATTCCCAGAGCCTCGGTCCAGGCCAGGGCCTCCATATGGCACTGATTTACTTTTTCCGGCTTGAGTTGCAGCATGGCAGCCATCTCTAAAATTTCTTCATTGTTGGCATCTTCGCAAGCTTCGGTGAGCTTGAGGAAAGGGCCAAAAATACCCTGGCGCTCAACCAGTGCATCGACGATCGTCTCAGGTAATTGTAGTTTTTCGAGGATATTTTCCATCGGCACTTTAAGCATCACATCCAGCAGCGAAAATACGCCCACCACAAACAGATTGTCACGGTCGCGCTTTTCAAAAAACGGTTCGCCCAATAACTCGGTCAAGCGGCCACGTGTAATTGAGGTTTTCATCAGGGCAGGGGAGCTGCTGTTGTTTCCCGCCGTGACCATAAGTAAAGTCAGCCAGCGATAAAGCTGGTTGCGACCCAAGATGGTCAAAGCATGACCGATGGATTGCACTTCGCATGACAAGCCAAAGCCCACAGAGTTGATATAGCGCAGCAGTTTATAACTCAGCGTGGTATCACGTTTAAACCCATTTTCGATGTCCTTGTTTTCTGCCTCCTGGCTGACCAGGTTCAACAAATGCAACACGCCATCAAAGCTTGGATTAATGACCTTGCTGCTGATATTTTCTGGCTTGGCATAAAAATAGCCTTGAAACTGGTGGTAACCCGCATCCAGCAGGTCCTGAAACTGGTTATTTTCCTCCACCTTTTCTGCAATGAGGGAACATTGATCGTGCTGGTATTTTTTTAACCATTGTTTAGCTTGTGCAATGTCCACATTGCGCATATCGATCTTGATAAAGTCGGCATAAGGCAACAAGGCTTCCAAATGCGGATAGTGTTGCGGATTATCCAATGCGATACGGAATTTTAGTTGTTTCAACTCCTGGCAACGTGCCAGGATTTCTGGGGTGACCTGAAGGTGATGCACCACTTCGAGCACGGTTTTTTCAGCCGGCATCAATTCGAGAAACACGCTATTGAGCATGACATGATCGACGTTGATGAATGCCAGCTGCTGGCCGAGTAACCAGCTCTCATGCATTTCGTCCATGGTGGTATTCAGGATACGCGCGCAGGTTTGAATATCTTCCTCAAATGGCGTGTTGCTGCCATCCGTCTCATTACGGAAGAAAAACTCGTAGCCTATGATTTGTTGTTGATCATTAACAACCGGCTGGCGACCGATAATACTGTGTTGTGACGTGGTCATGACTGCATTCCTGATTAGCACCGATTACCAGTTTATGGCAGTCATCGCCATTTTGTATTGAAAAAAAAGCCCCGAATCTCGGGGCTTTTCTGGGGTTTATGATTATTCGACGGTCACACTCTTGGCCAGGTTACGTGGTTTGTCTACATCGGTGCCTTTAAACAAGGCGGCGTGATACGCCAGCAGCTGCACCGGAATCACATGCAACACCGGGGAGAGCGCGCCGACATGGCGCGGCGTGCGGATGACCTGTACGCCTTCAGACGCATGAAAGTGGCTATCTGCATCCGCAAACACAAACAACTCACCACCGCGCGCCCGGACTTCCTGCATGTTGGACTTGACCTTTTCAAGCAAGGCATCATTTGGGGCAATCACCACCACAGGCATGTTGCTATCAACCAGCGCCAAGGGGCCATGTTTTAACTCACCGGCAGGATAGGCTTCGGCATGGATGTAGGAAATCTCTTTAAGCTTGAGCGCGCCTTCCATCGCAATCGGGAAATGGATGCCACGACCGAGGAACAAGGCATGTTCCTTATCGCCAAAGCGATGGGCCCATTCGCGAATCTGCGGCTCCAGATTCAGCGCAATTTGCACGCTACCAGTCAGTTGGCGCAGCTCGGCCAGGTATTGTTGCTCTTGCGCATCGGTCAAGAGACCGCGCACTTTGCTCAAGGTAACGGACAGGACAAACAATGCAATCAATTGCGTGGTAAACGCCTTGGTACTGGCCACACCGATTTCTGCACCAGCACGTGTGTAGTAAATCAGGGATGATGCCCGTGGGATGGCGCTTTCTTGCACGTTGCAGATGGCAAGACTGAAAGGATGCCCCAGTTTTTGGGCATGTTTGAGCGCTTCCATCGTATCCAACGTTTCACCGGATTGCGAAATGGTGACGATCAGCTGCTTGGGATTAGGCACCGAATCACGATACCGGTATTCGCTGGCGATTTCGACTGAGGTTGGAATTTTTGCGATGCTTTCCAGCCAGTATTTGGCGGTCATGCCCGCGTAATAGCTGGTCCCCGCCGCTAAAATCAATACGCTATCAATCTGTTTGAAAATGTCAGCTGCTGTCGCACCAAACAATTCACACCTGAAAGCGCCATCATCAATAAGCGCCTCAATGGTATCGCTAATCGCGCGTGGTTGCTCATGAATCTCTTTTTGCATGAAATGGCTATATGGGCCCAATTCCAATGAGGCCAGAGAGACATCACTCATGTGCACTTTGCGCTGCACGGTTTCACCTTGCTTATCGATAATCGTCACGCGATCAGTTTGCAAGGTGGCGACATCGCCATCTTCCAGATAAACCACTTTACGCGTGGCTGACAGCACCGCAGACACATCGGAAGCAACGAAATTTTCGCCTTCTCCATAGCCAATCAACAGTGGGCAGCCCAAGCGAGCAACAATCATGGTTTGTGGCTGGGCCAGGGCGATCACACTGATCGCATACGCCCCGGCCAGCTCACTGATCGCTTGTCTGACAGCCACCAGCAGGTCTTTGCTCTGCTGGTAATAATAATGCACCAGATGGGCAATCACTTCGGTATCAGTTTGTGAAGTAAAGTGATAACCCAAGGCTTGTAAACGGTCACGCTGTTCATCGTGGTTTTCGATAATGCCGTTATGTACCACGGCGATTTCAGCCTGCTCTTGCGTAGGCGAAACATGCGGGTGTGCATTTTGTTCGGTGACGCCACCGTGCGTGGCCCATCGCGTGTGGCCTATGCCGATCTGGCTGGTTAAGCCCTGAGCTTTGCGCTCTAATTCAGAGACGCGGCCGACCGCACGCACACGTACGATGGACTGGTTGAGTACAGCAATCCCCGCTGAGTCATAGCCGCGATATTCCAGCCGGCTAAGGCCTTCAATCAACAAGGGAACAATATTACGGTTTGAAACTGCACCGACAATGCCACACATATGTTTATTTTTTCACCTTTTGCGGACGTTTCCATCCTTGAATTGAACGTTGCTCACGTGCACGACAGAGCGTTAATGTCTCTGCCGGCACATCTTTAGTGATGGTGGAGCCTGCGGCAATCGTCGCCCCTTTGCCTATGGTCACAGGTGCGACCAATTGACTGTCAGAGCCCACAAACACATCATCTTCTATCACAGTCTGATGCTTATTCGCCCCATCATAATTGCAAGTAATCGTTCCCGCACCAATATTGACGTTTGCCCCGACTGTGGCGTCCCCCACATAACTCAAGTGATTGACCTTGCTACCCAGGCCGACGCTGGCATTTTTAAGTTCGACGAAGTTACCCACATGGGTCTCGGCAGCCAGGTGCGTGCCTGGCCGCAAACGCGCAAATGGGCCAACTTTACTATCCTGTCCGACCCTGGCCTCTTCTATATGGGTAAATGCAGCTAATGTGGTATTGCGTGCAATCACAGCATTTTTGATCACACAATTTGGACCGACATCAACACCATCTTCCAAGGTGACTTCCCCTTCAAAGACACAGTTCACATCAATACGCACATCACGGCCGCAGTTCAGGTGACCTCGAATATCAATTCGCTGTGCATCCATGAGGGTGACGCCTTGCGTCATCAAGTTGAGCGCCTGTCTGTGTTGATATTCACGCTCCATCTGTTGTAAATCCAGCTTGGAATTGATGCCGGTAACAGACCAGGCATCGGCGACCACATGTGGTAGTACCGCCCGTCCTTCGTTCACAGACATTGCAATGATATCTGTCAGATAATACTCTTGCTGCGCATTGTTGTTTTGCAGTTGAGCCAGCCAATGCTTCAGCGCTGCATTAGGCATGGCCATAATGCCGGTATTCACTTCCTGAAGGGCTCGTTGTGCTTCACTGGCATCCTTATGCTCAACAATGGCCACAACCTGATTTTGTGCATTGCGCACGATACGGCCATAACCGGTCGGATCATCCTTGATAAACGTTTGCACAACCAGATGTGCATCTGCCTGTGACAGCATGTCGCGACAGGCCTCAACATCGACCAGCGGCACATCGCCAAGCAGAATCAGTGTTTTTCCTTGCGCAGGCAGATGGGGGAGGGCTTGCTGAACGGCATGTCCGGTCCCCAGTTGCTCGGCTTGTAAAACCCACACCAAATCCTCGCCCGGGGTTTGTTGCTGGACCTGTTCACCCCCAAAACCATAGACCACAATGATTTTTTGAGGATTGAGTTTGCGTGCGGCGTTGATCACATGATGCAGTATCGGTGTGCCGCCAATGGCATGCAGTACCTTAGGCAGATCTGAGCGCATACGGGTGCCTTTGCCTGCCGCCAGAATTACAATATTCAAATCAGTCATGCGATTATTTTATCTCAGAAACAAAAAAGGCGGCTTGAAAGCCGCCTCATTTGTCATTGTCTGCATTAAATTTAATGTTAAACGCTAATGCAACAACTAGTGGACTGATTTACGCAATTTCTGAATTGCCTGGATTTGTGCAACAGCCTCTGCCAACTCAGCTTGCGCTGCGGCATAGTCAATCTCCGAAGAACGGTTTTTCAATGCTTCTTCCGCCGCTTCCTTAGCTGCAATAGCCTTGGCTTCGTCCAGATCCTGCCCACGAATGGCTGTATCCGCCAGTACGGTAATCATGCCTGGTTGCACTTCCAGCATGCCGCCAGAAATAAAGATCAGGGTTTCTTCCTGTTCTGCAGATTGCTTGATACGCAATGCACCGGGCTTGATCGTGGTAATCATTGGTGCGTGATTTGGGTAAATACCCACTTCACCTGCACCTGCCGGGGCCACGACAAATTCGGCTTCGCCGGAGAAGATAGATTCTTCGGCACTCACCACATCGACATGCACTGTATTTGCCATAATGTTCTCTTTTCTATATCACTGAAATAAACAGGCAGATGGCACCCATCTGCCTGTAGTCATATCTATTAGTTCAGTGTTTTAGCCTTTTCAACAGCCTCTTCAATGCCACCTACCATGTAGAAGGCTTGTTCTGGCAAGTGGTCATACTCACCATTTACAATTGCTTTAAAGCCTTTAATGGTTTCTTTCAGTGGTACATATTTACCAGGCGCACCGGTAAACACTTCTGCCACGTGGAAAGGCTGTGACAAGAAACGTTGGATCTTACGTGCACGGCCAACCACCAGTTTATCTTCAGGTGACAGCTCGTCCATGCCCAGAATCGCAATAATGTCGCGCAGCTCTTTATAACGTTGCAGTGTAGACTGCACCGCACGTGCAACGGAATAGTGCTCTTCACCCACAATTTGTGGATCCAGCTGAC
This sequence comes from Methylophilus sp. DW102, assembly GCF_037076555.1. Classification (NCBI taxonomy): domain Bacteria; kingdom Pseudomonadati; phylum Pseudomonadota; class Betaproteobacteria; order Nitrosomonadales; family Methylophilaceae; genus Methylophilus; species Methylophilus sp. DW102. The sequence goes on from NZ_AP029023.1 coordinate 3,001,381, forward strand.
GTGAAGTTGAATCCAGTGGGTCAACCGCTGGGTAAATACCCAATGAAGCAATGTCTCGTGACAGAACCACGGTGGAGTCCAAATGCTGGAATGTGGTTGCTGGGGATGGGTCAGTCAAGTCATCCGCAGGTACGTAAACGGCCTGGATAGATGTAATAGAACCGACTTTGGTTGAAGTAATACGCTCTTGCAGACGGCCCATTTCATCAGCCAGGGTAGGTTGGTAACCTACGGCAGATGGCATACGGCCCAGCAACGCAGATACTTCAGTACCGGCCAGTGTGTAACGGTAAATGTTATCTACGAAGAACAACACGTCACGGCCTTCGTCACGGAATTTTTCAGCCATGGTCAACCCGGACAACGCGACGCGCAGACGGTTACCAGGAGGCTCGTTCATCTGACCGAACACCATCGCCACTTTGGACTCTTTCATGTTGTCCAGCTTGATCACGCCAGCTTCTGCCATTTCGTGGTAGAAGTCGTTACCTTCACGGGTACGTTCACCTACACCGGCAAATACGGACAAACCGGAGTGCTGTTTAGCAATGTTGTTAATCAGTTCCAGCATGTTCACGGTTTTACCAACACCCGCACCGCCGAACAGACCGACTTTACCGCCTTTAGCAAACGGGCAAACCAGGTCAATCACCTTGATGCCTGTTTCCAGCAGGTCAACCGAAGGAGACAGCTCTTCAAACGCCGGCGCTTTCTGGTGGATAGAACGGAATTCTTGTGAGTCGATAGGACCGACTTCGTCGATTGGTCGGCCCAATACGTCCATGATACGGCCCAATGTGCCTTCACCGACTGGGACAGAGATCGCTGCACCTGTGTTTTTGAACGCAGTGCCACGTGCCAAACCATCGGAGGAACCCATGGCGATGGTACGGACAATGCCGTCGCCCAATTGTTGTTGCACTTCCAAAGTCAAGCCAGTCTCAGCTTTGGAATCTTTATCATCAATAATCAATGCATCGAATACTTTAGGCATTTGATCGCGTGGAAACTCCACGTCAACCACAGCGCCGATACACTGCACTACTTTACCTGTTACTGCTTGATTTGCCTTTGCCATTTTCTTTTCCTAACTGTATGAGTCAGATCTAATTGAATTCTTAAACTTGCTGCCCTAAAACGCACCCTTAGGACGAAACCGCAGCTGCACCGCCGACGATTTCAGAAATCTCTTTGGTAATGGCAGCCTGACGCGCCTTGTTGTAGACCAGTTTCAGTTCACCAATCACGCTCTTAGCGTTATCCGAGGCTGATTTCATCGCTACCATACGGGCAGATTGCTCAGACGCCATGTTTTCAGCCACTGCGTTATAAATCAATGACTCAATGTAACGCATCATCAATTCATCTACGACCGGTTTTGCTTCTGGCTCATAGATGTAATCCCAATGACCATTAGGACTGCCCAGTTGCTCGCCAGTCAAAGGCAACAATTGTTGCATTGTTGGCACTTGCTTCATGGTATTGATGAATTTGGTATAGCAGATGTAAAGCTGATCAATTTCACCGGCAATGTACGCATCGAGCATCACCTTGATGGTGCCGATGAGTTTTTCCAGATGCGGAGTATCGCCCAAACCGGTGATATGGGATTTCACTTGTGCGCCCACCCGGTTCATGAAGCCATAGCCTTTGTTACCAATGGCGCTGACGCTGATGCCTTTGCCTTCGCTTTCCCAGGTTTTCATCTGGTTCACCGACATGCGCAGTACGTTGGTATTCAAGCCACCGCACAATCCTTTGTCCGAGCTGACGACAATCAGACCCACGTTTTTCACCACGTCACGTTTAATCAAAAACGGATGGCGATACTCTGATTGTGCAAAGGAAAGGTGAGCCGCCACGTTGCGGATTTTTTCCGCATAAGGGCGGGAGGCACGCATTCTATCTTGCGCCTTGCGCATTTTAGAGGCGGCCACCATCTCCATCGCCTTGGTGATCTTGCGTGTATTTTCTACACTCTTGATCTTGGTTCTAATCTCTTTACTTCCTGCCATATGCGTTTCCTAAGTCGAAGTGTCAGAGATTAATAAGCGTTGGTCGCTTTGAAGTCCTGAATTGCTGCTTCCAGTGCTTTTTCGTTATCACCGCTCAAATCCTTGCTGGATTCGATAGTATCAACGATATTTTTGTACTTGGAGCTCAGGAAACCGTGCAATGCGTTTTCAAAGGCCAAGACTTTGTTGGTTGGCACATCATCAAAGTAACCTTTGTTAGCAGCAAACAGGCTGATACCCATATTCGCCACACTCAAAGGTGCGTATTGGGCTTGCTTCATCAACTCGGTAAACATACGACCGCGGTCCAGCTGTTTGCGGGTCGCTTCGTCCAAGTCGGAAGCAAACTGCGCAAACGCAGCCAATTCACGATACTGCGCCAAAGCCAGACGGACACCACCGCCCAGTTTTTTGATCACTTTAGTTTGCGCTGCACCACCCACGCGAGACACGGAAATACCGGCGTTGATCGCAGGACGGACACCAGCGTTAAACAGGTCACTTTCCAGGAAGATCTGACCATCGGTAATCGAAATCACGTTGGTTGGAACGAATGCAGACACATCACCAGCTTGTGTTTCAATCACTGGCAAGGCAGTCAATGAACCTGTTTTGCCTTTAACTTCACCGTTGGTGAATTTTTCAACATATTCTTCATTGACGCGCGCAGCACGCTCCAGCAGACGGGAGTGGATGTAGAACACGTCACCTGGGTAAGCTTCACGGCCTGGTGGACGACGCAGCAACAGGGAAATCTGACGGTATGCCACAGCTTGTTTGGACAAGTCATCGTAGACAATCAATGCATCTTCACCACGGTCACGGAAGTATTCACCCATGGTACAACCAGCATAGGGTGCAAGGAATTGCAGGGCAGCCGAGTCAGAAGCAGTTGCCGCCACCACGATGGTATAGGCCATCGCGCCGTGCTCTTCAAGTTTGCGTACCACGTTAGCAATGGTAGAAGCTTTCTGACCAATCGCAACGTAGATACAGGTCATGTTCTGACCTTTTTGGTTAATGATCGCATCGACAGCAACCGCTGTTTTACCTGTCTGACGGTCACCAATGATCAATTCACGCTGACCACGACCCACTGGCACCATGGAGTCAATAGACTTCAAACCAGTTTGTACAGGCTGTGACACGGATTTACGTGCAATCACACCTGGGGCGATTTTTTCAATTTTGTCTGTCAACTTGGTGTTGACTGGACCCTTGCCATCAATCGGCTGACCCAACGCGTTCACCACACGGCCAATCAGCTCGGGGCCCACTGGCACTTCCAGAATACGACCTGTACATTTACAGACGTCGCCTTCAGTGATGTGTTCATACTCACCCAGCACCACGGCACCCACGGAGTCACGCTCCAGGTTCAATGCCAGACCGAATGTGTTGCCTGGAAACTCGATCATCTCACCAGCCATGACGTTAGACAGGCCGTGAATGCGCACAATGCCGTCTGTCACAGAAATCACAGTACCCTGGGTACGTGCTTCTGCGGCGGTAGAGAAGTTTTCCAAACGGCTCTTAATAAGCTCGCTAATCTCTGATGTAGATAACTGCATTTAATTCTCCTATGCCTTATGCTGTGAGCGTATAGGCTAAATTTTGTAACTGACCTTGGACAGACGCGTCGATAACGGTGTCGCCAACAATAATTTTGATGCCGCCGATGATTTCCGGATCAACGGAAACGCTTGCTTCAATTTTCTTGCCGAACTTGGCTTCCAGACGCTTGACCAAATCTTTGGTTTGCGTTGCCGTGATTTTGGCAGCGGCAATGATTTGTGCGTCCAAGGTGCCTTCATCTTGCGCTTTTAAAGCCTCAAAGGCTTCAGCAATGGCAGGCAATAAGGATAAACGGCCATATTCAACCAAAGTCTTGATCAAATTTTGACCATGCTCGTTAAGATTGTCGCCACAGACTTTGAGGAATGCGCCTTCAACATCTGCAGCATTCAGTTTGGGGTTATCAATCAGGGTTTTCATTTGGTCATTAGAAGCCACTCCGGCTGCCAATGCCAACATATCAGACCATGTTGCCAATGCATTTTTCTCTTTGCCCAACTTGTAGGCAGCGACAGCATAAGGCCTTGCAATGGTTGAGAGTTCAGCCATGTTTTATCCCTTTAACCTTATAGTTCCGCAGCGAGTTTAGACAACATTTCGCTATGTGCTTTGGCATCAATCTCTTTGCGCAGGATTTTTTCTGCACCAGCCACAGCCAGTGTTGAAACCTGTGCACGCAGACCCTCTTTGGCACGGTTCACTTCCTGATCGATTTCAGCTTTGGCACCGGCAATAATGCGATCACCTTCAGCCTTGGCGTTTGCTTTGGCTTCATCAATGATTTGAGCGGCGCGTTTTTCGGCTTGCCCAATGATCTCACTTGCTTTTTGTTTGGCCTCGTTCAATGTTGCTTCAGATTTTTTGGCAGCCACTTCCAGGGCACTCTTGCCCTCTTGGGCAGCAGCCAAACCATCTGCGATTTCCTTTTGGCGTGTTTCGATCGCTTTTAACAGCGGCGGCCAAACGAATTTCACTGTGAACCAGATCAACACTGCAAATGCGATAGCTTGCGCGATGAGTGTGAAATTAATATTCATGTTGGATCCATCATACTGATTGGTTGAAAGGTTTAAGTCACTACTTAAACCCTACCGGGCGGTGATCACCGAGTAAAAATTACTTGGCAACAACGCTCAACAACGGGTTTGCGAATGCAAACATCATTGCCAGACCAACACCGATAATGAAAGAAGCGTCGATCAAACCCAACAGCAGGAATACTTTACCTTGCAGGGCAGGGATCATTTCTGGTTGACGAGCAGCGCCTTCCAGGAAACTTGCACACATGATACCAATACCGATACAAGCGCCAGCGGCACCCAAACCAATGATCAAACCAATACCAACGCCTGTGTAGGCTTGAATCAATGCTAATGCTTCCATTTAATACCCTCTCTTATAAAGAATTAAAAACAACTACAAAGTTAAAACTAGTGTGATTCATGCGCCATGGCCAGGTAGACCACAGTCAACATCATGAAAATAAACGCTTGCAAGGCCACAATCAGGATGTGGAAGATAGACCATCCAGCACCCAGTACAGCACCGGCAACAGTACCAGTCAGGCCAGTGGCAGCCCACATACCCAACAGCAAGAAGATGATTTCACCAGCGTACATGTTACCGAACAGACGCAATGAGTGAGAAAGTGGTTTTGAAACGTATTCAATCAGGTTAAACAAGAAGTTGGCAGGCCATACCAAAGGATTGCTACCAAATGGCGCACAGAACAATTCGTGAATCCAGCCACCCAAGCCTTTGGCTTTGATAGAGAAGAAAATCATCAGGAACCACACCGCCAATGCCAAAGCAAACGTGGTGTTAATGTCAGAAGTAGGGACGATACGCCATTTGGTATGCTCGCCACCAATTGCTGATGCCACATTTGCTACGTGGTCTACCGGCAGGAAGTCCATCGCGTTCATGACCAGCACCCAAACAAACACGGTCAGTGCAGCCGGCGCAATAAAGGAATGACGGTTACCGTGGAAAATGTTTTTAACCTGGTCATCGACAAAACCGAATAACAACTCAACAAACGCCTGACGCTTAGTCGGTACGCCAGCGGTCGCTCCGCGTGCCACCCACCAGATCAGCCCCATTACCAGCAAACCCAGCACGACTGAAGTCAGCAGGGTGTCATAGTGCAATACCCAAAAGCCTTCAGAGGTGGCATTGCCATTCACACCTTGTGCATTAAAGCTCAGGTGGTGCGCGATATATTCAGAAGGAGTCAGTTCTGCGTGTTGTGCGTGTTCGGTTGTCATATGTTCAAACTATTTTTAAGTTAACTGGTCTACACATTTGCTTGTGATTTTGCGAGCGCAGCGCCAGAAAAAAGCGCAGCGGCTGCCAAGCCTGCAATCAATGCAAAAGGCACCAATGCATGAAACAGCTTGAAAACCACAAACAGGATAATCGCGATGATTAATATTTTTACTGCTTCTGCCTTGAGTAAATTGAGTAATACCGCCGTGGGATCTGTTTTCAGCTGACCTTTGGCTGCAATTCTTGCAGCAAACCAGGCACCGATCACAACGGAAATGCCGCCCATCAAGGCTGATAATGCTGCATTGATCCCTGCCAATGCAAATGCTGCTATGGTCACTGCCGCTGTCGCCATGAGTTGCCAGCGCAGCATGTTACGGTAAAGCGACATGCCAGCCGCTTGGGTTTCGAGACCACTCATGGGGTTAGCCCGCAAAAATTCAAGACAAAATACTACAAAGACGCGAGATTTTGAATTATTCACCCGACGAAGTCAAGCACCAAACTAGCCATAACTGCCTGAATGAGCTGGAAAAATCGAGGCCTGCAGGTTGGCTACGTCATTTTGCTTACGATTTTAGGTGATTGTCGGTCAGTTTCGCTATCCAATCATCAAGCTGATCCAGATTTGCAAAACTCAGTTTCAAGACACCCGCGCCGTTCGCCTTACTGCTAATACTGACCTCAGCCCCCAACTGCTCACTGAGTTGGTTTTGCAGAGTCGCCACATCTGGATGCACGGCAGGCTTGGCTTTTTTGCCACTCGCCGGCTCCGATTGAATCATGCGCTCCACTTCACGCACAGATAAGCCATCCTGAACCACCTTGTTTGCCAACAAGATTTGCTGGGCCGGCTCTATCCCCACCAACGCACGCGCATGGCCCATGTCAATCTGGTTATCCAGCAACATATCCTGAACCATAGGGGTCAGTGTCAGCAGGCGCAACAAGTTGGACACCGCCACTCTCGAGCGACCCACGGCTTGTGCCGCTTTTTCGTGCGTCATCTCAAATTCGTCAATCAGGCGCTTAATGCCCATGGCTTCTTCGAGTGGATTCAGGTTTTCACGCTGAATGTTTTCAATCAGCGCCATCGCCAGCGCCGCTTCGTCGGCAATTTCCCGCACTAGCACGGGCACTTCGGTCAGGCCCGCCTTTTGCGAAGCACGCCAGCGACGTTCACCGGCGATAATCTCAAATTTTTCCGGGGCAATTTCACGTACCAGAATCGGCTGCATAATGCCTTGTGCCGCGATCGAGTCAGCCAATGTTTGAAGGGCTTCCTCGTTCATATAGGAACGCGGCTGATATTTGCCTGGCTGCAACTGCCCTACAGGCAATGTGCGCAACATGTCTGACTGGGCAATTGTTTCCGCATCCCCTGATAACAATGCGTCGAGTCCGCGACCGAGTCCCTTGGGCTTCACCATGCTGCTACTTCCTTATAAATGTATGTCTGAAATGAAATGGATGAATAATTAATTTTTTTGAATGATTTCTTGCGCCAATTCAAGATAAGCCTGCGCACCCTTGGAAGAACGGTCATACAGCAAAACAGGCATGCCGTAACTAGGCGCCTCAGCCAGTCTGACATTGCGCGGAATAATGGTTTGATACACCTTTTTGCCAAAGTGATTCACCAGCTGGGCTGACACTTGCTGTGCCAGCATATTGCGGTTATCAAACATGGTACGCAGCAAACCCTCTATCTCCAGAACAGGATTTAAGTGAGCGCGCACTTTCTTGACAGTATTGACCAGATCAGACAAGCCTTCCAAGGCATAATACTCACATTGCATCGGGATCATGACTGAGTGTGCTGCAGTTAATGCGTTAACGGTCACCAGATTTAATGAAGGCGGACAGTCCAGCAAGACAAAATCGTAGCGATCGTCACCCAACTTGAGAATTGCATTTTTCAACCGCGTTTCACGCGCCATTTCATTGACCAATTCCACCTCAGCCCCAGCAAGGTCGCGATTAGAAGCCGCCACATCATACTTAGCAGCTTCAGCATGAATCACCACCTCCTGCAGTGTCTTGTTACCAATCAGCACCTGATAAATACTGTCTTTTAAATGTGATTTATCAATGCCACTGCCAGTACTGGCATTACCCTGTGGATCCAGATCGACTAACAAGACTTTTTTTCCGTGCTCGGCCAAACTGGCAGCCAGATTGACGCAAGTGGTGGTTTTACCGACGCCCCCTTTTTGGTTGGTGATGGCAATTATTTTCATTATGCATTCTCAAACACGATTAAATGTCTTTCGGCCTGCAAGTAGGGCACATGAAGACGGATCACTTCTTTGGGGATGACCTTTGCCTGCGCCAACTCATCGCTTGGCACCACTCCCTTCATGGCTAACCATCGCCCCTGTGGCGCAATTAGATGTGCAGTCAACTGCTTGAACAAAGCAATATCGGAAAAGGCTCTCGAGATCACTTGTGAAAAGCGAGCAGGGGGCGCATACGCTTCAACCCGGCCATGCACCACTTGCGCGTTGAACAATCCCAGCTCAGCCTTGACCTGCCGCATAAAGATAGCTTTTTTTTGTACAGTATCAATCGTGGTGACTTCGACCTCGGGACGCGTAATTGCGATTATCAACCCCGGCAAGCCTCCACCACTGCCTACGTCCAGCACATTACCGGCCTCGACAAAAGGCAGAACGCTCAAACTATCCAGCACATGTAGCACCAGCATCTCTTCTGAATCACGGACCGCAGTCAGGTTATAGACCTTGCTCCACTTTTGCATAAGCGCCATATAAGCGAGACACTTCTGCTGCATTTCAGGCGTAACCATCGCCTGCAAACCGAGCACCTCGACACCGGCCGCTAACTTTGAAGCCAAGTCCATCATGCTGCTGCAATATCGCCAGACTGGCTCTGCTTTTTCTGTTTACGCTTGAGATAAACCATCAACAAAGAAATTGTGGCAGGGGTAATCCCCTGGATGCGACTGGCTTGGCCAATTGTTTCCGGTTTCTGTGCCAGCAGTTTTTGCCGCGCTTCAATACTCAAGCCATGCACATCATTATAATCGATAGTATCGCCCAACTTGACGTGCTCACTATTTTTTTGGCGTGAAATTTCCTCATTTTGGCGATCAATATAGCCTTGATACTTGGCAGCAATTTCTACTTGCTCCATCACATCTTCGGCCAACACTTCAGAGGAGGGAACAATCTCCAGCAATGATTGATAACTCACTTCTGGACGCCGTAATAATTCAAACAACGAATACTCATGCTCCAAAGCTTTACCAAAAACCAACGTTTGTGTTTCACGTGAAACAATTTTATTTTGGCTATTGCCCAGGGGTTGACCTTGGTCAGGCTGTAAAAACGTGCGCTTCAATCTTGCTTGCTCACGCGTGATCGCTTCCTGTTTTTTACAGAAGGCCGCCCAGCGCTCATCATCAACCAACCCCAATTGACGACCGACTTCGGTCAAGCGTATATCTGCATTATCTTCACGCAACTGCAAGCGGTACTCTGCACGGCTAGTAAACATCCGGTATGGCTCATTCACCCCCGTTGTAATCAGATCATCCACCAACACGCCTAGATAGGCTTGTTCACGGGAGGGACACCAACCATCTTTATCCTGCGCATAAAGTGCGGCATTTGCACCTGCCAACAACCCTTGTGCTGCCGCCTCTTCATAACCGGTTGTCCCATTGATCTGTCCGGCAAAAAACAAGCCTTGCACAGCCTTGGTTTCGAGAGTCGACTTTAATCCTCTTGGATCGTAATAGTCGTATTCAATGGCGTATCCGGGGCGCAAGATATGCGCCTGCTCCAGCCCGCGAATCGAACGCACCAACGATAACTGAATGTCAAATGGCAAACTGGTGGAAATGCCGTTCGGATAGATCTCATGGGTGGTCAACCCCTCAGGCTCAAGAAATACCTGATGAGACTCTTTGTCGGCAAAGCGATGAATTTTGTCTTCAACAGAGGGGCAATAACGCGGGCCCACACCTTCAATCACACCCGTGTACATCGGCGAACGATCCAATCCACTGCGGATAATGTCATGCGTCTGCTGATTGGTATGCGTAATCCAACAAGGTAACTGTTGCGGATGCTGGGCTATATTACCCAAAAAGGAGAACACCGGCACTGGTGTATCACCAGGCTGCTCAGTCATCACACTGTAATCAATGGTTCTACCATCAATACGTGGTGGTGTTCCAGTTTTTAGCCGGCCAGCCGGGAGACCAATTTCTCTTAGCCTAGCCGCCAGGGAGATTGCGGGCGGGTCTCCGGCACGCCCGGCGCTATAACTTTGCAAACCCACATGCACCAAGCCACCCAAAAATGTCCCTGCAGTGAGCACCACCGACTTTGCATAGAAACGCAAACCAATCTGCGTTACCACTCCCGCAGCGCGATGATTCTCAAGAATGATATCGTCTACAGCCTGCTGAAACAGCCACAAATTTTGCTGGTTCTCCAGACGGCGTCGAATGGCCGCCTTGTACAAAATGCGATCGGCTTGCGCACGCGTGGCACGCACAGCCGGGCCTTTACTAGAATTCAAGATACGAAACTGGATACCTCCCTCATCAGTGGCGGCCGCCATGGCGCCACCGAGGGCATCAACCTCTTTGACCAGGTGACCCTTGCCTATGCCACCAATAGAAGGGTTACAGGACATTTGCCCCAGAGTTTCAATGTTGTGGCTCAACAAGAGGGTTTTTTGACCCATACGGGCAGCCGCCAGCGCAGCCTCGGTGCCGGCATGCCCACCACCCACCACAATGACATCGAATCGATCAGGAAAGTCCATCATAAAGAATCTTGAACTGTTTGATTTAAAAAGATTTATGATTTTAGCTTAAACTTACTAAATGGTCATTTAAATCACTGCATTGTTACACCTAAACTATGATTTAATACAATGTATTTACGGTTTAATACAAATCAATAACAAGCAGGCCATATTTGCTTAACATAACAAGAATAGAATTTTTCCTAAAACAACCAAGGAGCTATTACCATGAAAATCAAAACAATCATTGCCGTATTCGGGGTTCTTTTTTCTGCGCACGCATTGGCTGATGTCACCAATGCAGAAAAACTGGTATACAAATATACCAACATTGCACACTCTGCAAACTCCATGTACGAAGCCCCCTCCATTACTGATGGTAAAATTTTCTTTAACCGCAAATTCAAAACACCTAGTGGTAAAGAAGCGGCATGTGCCTCTTGCCACACTAACAACCCTGCAAACGTTGGCAAGAACATCGTCACTGGCAAAGAAATCCCTCCACTGGCACCACGCGTGAATACCAAGCGCTTTACCGATATTGATAAAGTAGAAGAAGAGTTCACCAAGCACTGCAATGATATTTTGGGTGCAGACTGCTCACCTTCAGAAAAGGCAAACTTTATCGCTTATCTGTTAACCGAAACAAAACCTAGCAAATAATTCAATGCTACGTTACGTATGGGATCCGTTTATACGGATCTTCCATTGGTCACTGGTCGCGGCGTTTGCTTATGCCTTTTATACGCACGACTCGATGTGGGATCGGCTACATCATGCTTATGCGGGTTATGTGGCCGGCACTCTGATCGTGGCGCGCATTATCTGGGGCATTATTTCCACAGGTTATGCCAACTTTCATAGCTTCCCGCTGAACCCTGTGTGGGCGCTGAAGCATCTCTACAAGCTTATCCATGGAACAGCCAAGCACTATATCGGCCACAACCCTACAGGTGCGATAGCAATTTATGCGATGCTGGGCCTAGGCATCCTGACGGTAGGTTCCGGCTGCATTGTTTATAACAATGGCTGGGACTTTATTGATGATGAAATGGCCAAAACCTTACATCACTATGTGACCTGGACATGGCTGGGTGTGGTGGTGGTCCATGTCTTCGGTGTGATATTTGAAAGCATCATCAATCGTGATAACCTGATCTGGGCGATGATTACAGGGTGTAAACGCGTATGCAGTATTGAAGAACGGTTTGACCAAAAAAACACACCGTTCCCCCGAAAAAAAACCCGCTGATGCGGGTTTTTATTTACCTATACAAAAACGACTGAATATTTCCCCAAGCAAATCATCCGGCGTAAACTCGCCAGTGATGCTACCCAACGCCTCTTGTGCGCAACGCAACTCTTCTGCAATAAGCTCAGCAACATGCATTTGGCTCATCGCATGACTTAAGTGCTCTGATACGGCTTGCAAAGCCTTCAAGTGTCTAGCCCTTGCCATAAACACACCTTCTCCACCAGGTTGATAACCAATCATCTCCAGCAAGGTTTTTTGCAACAAGGGAATACCTAGACCTGTCTTGGCTGATAAAAACACGTGCTGCTCATGATCAATAATATCAGTGCGCGATGTTTCACGTGAAACATCTATCTTGTTATGCACCCAAACTTTTTTGACCTGACTCGGTAACTTTTCAAGAATGGATTTTTCAAATGTACCAATGCCATGCTGACTATCCACAAGTAACAAGGCCACATGCGCACTTGCAATCGCTTTCCAGGTCCGGGCTATGCCAAATTGCTCCACGGTATCTTCGGTCTCACGCAAACCTGCCGTATCAATGATATGCAAAGGCACGCCCTGGATTTGAATGACGTTTTTGATGGTGTCACGTGTCGTACCTGCTATCGGTGTCACAATCGCCACATCTTCACCAGATAAGGCATTTAATAAACTGGACTTGCCAACATTAGGCTGTCCAACCAACACCACGTTCATGCCTTCGCGCAACAAAGCACCCTGTTTTGCCTGGTGGAAAATTCTTTGCAAGGTGACCTGATTTTGTTGAAGCTTTTCCAACACTCGCCCCTGCGTGATGAAATCAATCTCTTCCTCAGGAAAGTCCAGGCAAGCCTCGACATACATGCGCAAATCAATCAATTGATGCAACAAGTCCTGTATGGCATTAGAAAACTCACCAGATAACGATCTAACTGCACTGCGGGCTGCTTCCTCAGTCGAGGCATTGATCAGATCAGCCACTGCTTCAGCTTGGGCCAGATCCAGTTTGTCATTCAAATATGCGCGTTGTGTAAACTCGCCGGCCACGGCGTGGCGTGCACCGCATTCGATGCAACGCGCAAGCAAGATTTGCATCAACGCAGTCCCGCCATGCGCCTGTAGCTCAAGCACATCTTCACCTGTATACGAATGAGGATTGGGGAAATAAATCGCAATACCACGATCTATTAATACACCGTCGGCTTGTAGAAAAGAAAGATATGCTGCGTGACGCGGGGGAGGGCAGTGCCCGAGAATTTGAGCAGCAATACTGGCTGCTAGCGGGCCGGAGACCCTGACGACACCAATGCCGCCTGCACCGGGGGCGGTTGCAATCGCGGCAATGGTATCGTTGGCAATCGGAAGATTATTTGCCATGCCCTTTTTTCGCCAGCGCTTCGGCGTGGATCATGCGATTAATTGCCCATTGTTGCCAGATAGACAGGATATTGTTGACCAACCAGTACAACACCAATCCGGCAGGAAAGAAGAAGAAGAATACGCTGAACAACACAGGCATAATCTTCATCACTTTGGCTTGAATCGGATCAGTAGGTGGTGGATTCAAGAAGGTTTGGATAATCATGGTGGCACCCATCAATATAGGCAACACAAAATAGGGATCGGTGGCAGACAGATCCTGTATCCAGCCAAAAAATGGGGCATGACGTAATTCTACAGAGCCCAACAATACCCAATATAAGGAAATAAACACCGGGATTTGCACCAGTATGGGCAAGCAACCACCCATAGGGTTAATTTTTTCGGTGCGATACATTTCCATCATGGCTTGCTGCAGCTTTTGCTTGTCGTCGCCAAACTTGTCTTTCAGTGCCTGCATGCGTGGAGCAATTTCACGCAAATGCGCCATATTGCGGTAGCCAGAAGCAGACAGCTTGAAGAAGGCAGCTTTGATGAAGATGGTCAGCATAATAATCGACACACCCCAGTTTTTCACCAGATCGTGGATATGACTCAACAACCACATTAACGGTTTGGCAATCACGGTCAAAATGCCGTAATCGACCACATATTCCAAGCCAGGCGCCGTCGCTTCCAAGGCTTGGTGAACTTGCGGTCCACTGAATAATTTTGCGTCTACTGTTTTAATTGTCCCTGGTGCAATTTCGCCTACAGGCAAAATGGTACCAATTGAGAAGTCATGCTCACTGAGTTTTGTCGTGTAAAACTTGCGTTCAGATTTTGATTGTGGAATCCAGGCGCTGACAAAGTAATGTTGTACCAAGCCAATCCAACCATCTTTAGCATTGATAGAAACGTCCTTTTTGGCCATTTCATCAAATTTCACCTTGTTGTACTTGTCTGCTTGGGTGAAATAAGCGCCCCCAGTAAAGGTCGGCATCATTTTAGAACCCTGATTGGATTCATTATCGTGAATGATTTGGTAATACACCGAAGGCGAAATGGCTTTTTCGCTGTTATTCTTAATTTCATACAACACATCAATGACATATTCACCACGATGAAAGCGGTAAATCTTGTCTACTGCAATACCATTCTTCTCCGGGGCAGTTAAACGGATATCCAACGTTTGTTGATCCGCTTGCATTTGGTAGGTGCTAGCCTCAGAGGTAAAGCTTTCATAATGCGTAGGCAAGCCTTCACCCTTGAGGCCGGTTTGCGCAACATATAATTTGTCTTTACTGCTATCACTCATCAACTCATAAGGGCCAGCGCCATTATCTGCTTTATGTTCTAACAAGGATAATTGACGTAAATCACCGCCGGCAGTGTCAATAACCGCCGAATAACGATCAGTTGTGACGGCGATACGTGTGCCTTTGTTTAAATGAAAGCCATCTACCTGCGGTTTATCAGCAGTTTCAGGCAGCGCTTGTGCCACTTGCTCGGCAGTTGGTTGTGGTGAATGGTCTTGTTGCCAGGCATCCCACAGCAACATGATGGAAAAAGAAAAAATCACGAACAGAATTAGACGGCGAGTATCCATAAGATTTCGTTTAAAAGTCAGGGTAGGGGGTCTACACCACCTGGATGCCAGGGATGACAACGACCGATGCGGCGTAAGGCTAACACACTCCCACGCCACGCACCATAGCGTTGCAAGGCCTCAATGGCATAGTGTGAACAGGTAGGGTGAAAACGACATTGTCTTCCCAACCAGGGACTGAGTCCCCATTGGTAACACTTGATCAAGAATATCAACAACGTCTTCATCGGCAAGAATTCATCAGGAAGCATGCACATGCACGGATTTGCTTAAACGGCGTAGCAAAGTCTCTACATCTTGACGCACTTGAGCAAATTCACCTTGTTTGAACGGCTTACGCACTTGTACCACCACATCAAAACAAACAGGCGCAATTGCTGGGTGAGCACGCAAGACTTCTCGCAACACCCGTTTCATGTAATTGCGTCTGACCGCCAGTTTGGACACTTTTTTTGAAACAACCAGACCGTAGCGGTGATGTGAAAGCTGATTTGGTTTGATATTGGCAAATAACCATTCACCATAAAACCGCTTCCTGAAACTAAAAACGGATGAAAATTCATCCGTTTTTTTTAGCTTATACAATGTCATGCATTGAGTATCCGCAATGCATCGTCAGGGATTACAGACCCAAACGTTTACGACCTTTAGCGCGACGAGCAGCAATCACTGCACGACCACCTTTGGTTTTCATACGTACCAGAAAGCCATGGGTACGTGCACGACGGGTTTTAGATGGTTGATAGGTACGTTTCATTATTAAACTCCAGCCAAAAATGGCAATTAAACTCTAATCCGGCAAGCTTGATTATTACGCTCAATATTTGCCGATTTCAAAAACCCTTAATTAAACATCAAATTCAGAGTTTATGTCAATGATTTTTTTTAATTTTTTATGATGGCGGGCTGTGGATAACTCGCCTTAAAACGTTTAGAATACCCAACAGATGGTCATGACAACAACCAAGACAAGACCACTTCTTCTGCCACTCTTTCCTGGCAATTATAACGAATAAATATTCAACACGCTGATCCCTCTTCGCGATCAATGCGTTGCAATTACTTTTAAAAAAGCACTGGAGCA